>NZ_JBEFNJ010000002.1:0-770847 GCF_051970285.1 Psychrobacter sp. ASPA161_6 | reverse complement strand
TGATAGTACTATCATGATATCCGCTACCGTCTTCACCTCAACCACCTCACTTAATGTAGCAGAAGACGAGGTTCGACCCTCAAAGCAGCCATGGTTGAGACTAACGATAACCAATCGTTTAGACAAACCGTTAGATCAGAGTCAAGCCGATAAATTATTCGAGCGATTTTATCGTCATGATAAAACTAGCCATAAGTATGCAGGTACAGGGTTGGGATTATCTATCGTGCAGGCTATCGCTAATGCACATAAAGGTACGGTTGGTATCACTATCAAAGATGAGTATTTTTTTGAGGTTACTGTAAGATTATTGATGGCTTAACAAGGTAAATCAAAAGAAGATAAACTCAAAACGTTGTTGTCAAAAACTCAATATCGGAGTATTTGCAAGTGTAGTCCAGAACCGTTTCTTCAATGCATTCGAAAAATCGTTAAGATCTAAACTACGGCTGAAATGCCTGACTATTTTTTCGAAATTATAGCACCCCATTTCTACAGTAATTTATTCCGATATTACTTTGATGAGTTAATAATTCGCTTAATCAGTAATTTCTGAAAAATTTAAGTATAAAATACGTACATTAAAACCATAAAAAATGATTGAATTCTATACTTAACTAGTGACCAAAATTGATATTCATGTTGCTATAAAATTCTTTAAAAGACGCTAAACGTCACACCGATAAATCCTTTACACCTCTTTATTTGTATAGTATGGTAGGTTGTTATACATTAATATAACTTAATGAAATATGGTGGTTCTAGCCTCCGAAGCCGAGGGTCGTGGGTTCGATTCCCGCCGAGCGCACCAATTATGATGTTTACAACCTCGCTCCATCACTTCCTTAGCACTACCCTAAATAAACTGTCTATACCTATCAAACCTACACTTCAAAATTTTTGCGGTTTTTCTGTGCCCGTATACTTCTGAGGCTCTCTCCTATAGTCAGTTCGGTATAATTTGGATACAAGGAAGCAGAGTGAAAGTACTACAAATAGTAGACTGAGCGAGACTGACACCGTACCCAATTTATAGAGAATTGACTGTATAGCAAAATTTACTCTGCCTCTTGCAAATTTGCAGTCAGCTGAGCGCGGCTGGGGACTCGGTGGTAATTAATCACTGGTATCTCACCTAGACGGCGCTGACTTGCAGCAATCTTCTTATCAATCGTAATCATCGCGACTTTCTTGCCTTGTTTGCTAACGAGTAAATGATTTACCTTACGTGTGACTCGATAATCAGGAAAGTACTGCTTTAATAGCGCTGATGTTTTTTGCAGAGCATCATTAGGTGTGGCATTTTTTGATTTTGCGCCACTATGTTTTTCTCCTACTTTTGCCCCGCGCGATTTTGCCGCGAACCATAAGGCTGCGATGACAGCGAACAATATGACAAGCCACCAAATTCCGTCTATCATAAGAAAAAATATCCATTATTAGCAAGGGTTGGCTCATGTTAGCAGAATTATCACCAGCGTTAATAGCAGAAGTAAAACTTGCGGCAAAACTGTTGGCAGCGAAACAGCATATTTGCATTTTGACTGGCGCTGGCATTTCAGCAGAAAGCGGCATTCCAACGTTCCGAGACAAGCAGACAGGATTGTGGGAGAACTACGGCGTTGAGGATTTGGCCACACCTGAAGCGTTCGTTCGTGATCCAAAGCTGGTGTGGTCATGGTATCAGTGGCGCAGACAGCTGGTGGCAGATAAAGCGCCAAATCCAGCCCATCATGCGTTGGCTCAGTGGCAATACCATGCGCAAACTTCCGATCAGCAAGTGACTCTCATCACTCAGAATGTCGATGATTTGCATGAGCAAGCTGGTAGCTCGGTGACTCATTTACATGGTCATCTGTGGCGCAACTGCTGTGGTCAATGTCAGACACTCTATCAAGATCAACCAAGAACTTCATACGATAACCGAAACACCATGAGCTTCGATGAGGCACTGCTGACCTGCCCGCATTGTGGTGGCTATATCCGACCGGATATTGTTTGGTTTGGAGAAGCCTTACCCATACAAGCATGGCAGATTGCAGAAGCAGCAGCGGCTAATTGCGAGGTATTTATCAGTATTGGCACATCAAGTCTTGTTTACCCTGCCGCAGGTCTCGCACAGCTAGCCAAGCAAAATGGTGCCAAGATTATAGAGATAAACCCCGACCCAACGCCAAACACCATCGTTGATATCACTTTAGCAGAAAAGGCTGGCGTCATTTTGCCGTTACTTATAGAAGAAATTACTGCTTTATAAGTATGGATATAAAATGAACAATAAAAAAGGCTTAACGGTTGATACCAGTCGTTAAGCCTTCACTACTAAAAAATAAACGCATTAAAGCTTATTTCAACGCAAGATCAACCTTCGCTAAGTAGGATTCTTTTAACTCATCACTGATAAATGAGGAGTTAAAGGAGTTCTTTACTAAAGTAACAACATCGTCTTCCGTTAGCGGTAAGTTTTCGCATATATTTATAAAGTTCTGATTCATATAGCCTTTGAAATATGCTGGATCGTCTGAATTGACACTAATGTTTAAACCATAATCCAGCAGCTCTTTGATATTGTGTTCTTTATAATTTTCAAAGACCTTGAGTTCGATATTTGAGTTCGGACAAACTGTCAGCGGCATTTGCTCGTCTTTGAGCCTTTGCATCAATTCTGGGCTTTTTATAGACTGCACACCATGATCGATTCTATTAATCTCTAACAAATCCAAAGCTTCATAGATATACGAAAAATCTGCCTCTTCACCAGCATGAGCGACCAATTTAAAGCCTTCTTCTTTGGCTTTTTGGAAGACTTCTTTAAATTTCGATGGCGGATTGCCCAGTTCTGATGAATCAAGACCAACACCGATGATATCGTCTTTGTACGCCAATGCTTGCTCTAAGGTTTCAAACGCCTCTTCTTGTGATAAATGTCTTAAGAAGCACATAATGATGCAAGACGTAATACCATGCTTTTCTTTAGCATCTACGAGCGCTTCTTTGATACCAGTGATTACGGCTTCAAAAGGTACACCACGTTCGGTATGCGTCTGTGGGTCAAAAAATATTTCTGTGTGAATGACGTTGTCTTCAACACATTTAAGAATATATTCCCACGTCAAATCATAAAAATCATCTTTTGTGAGCAGGACATTGGCACCCGCATAGTAGATATCTAAAAAGGTCTGCAAGTTGGTGAAGTTATAAGCATTGCGTACATCTTCTATGTCTGTATAAGGAATCTCTACTTGGTTTTTTTTCGCCAATCTAAACATCAGCTCAGGTTCTAGCGAGCCTTCAATATGTAGATGAAGTTCCGCTTTTGGTAGCTTTTTTATTAACTCGATCATAGTGTTCCAGTAATGGTTTTTGATAAAGGCTTTTTTCTAAGGCTTTTTTCTAAGGCTTGATCTCTATAAATGCGTCTGGCTATAGATGCATTTGGAAGCGCCCTCTTGTTTAAAAGTCTATTATATTTGGATTTCGCCTAAAACCCTATAGATTAAGATCAAAACGTCCTACCTTATTATAAGCATCACTTCATAAATGCTACTTCATAAACGCTATTTCAAAAATACCACGGTATCGGACAGCTCATTACCTGCTGGGTTATTCTCAAGATGATAGTACTGACGCAATACCTGCCCAACTTCGTCTAATAATTCAGCCAAGCTCTCTTCGGTGTTTTTATTGGCGATACCCGACACGGCTTTTTCACACATCGCCCGCCAGACTGTGGGGCTCACATGAGCGCTGATACCGCGATCCGCGACTATCTCTAATTTATGCTCACAGATATTGACATAAACCAAGACACCCGTGTTTTCTTCAGTGTCCCACACTCGATACTCGCTGAACAAATCCACCGCACGTTCGCGGCAGTCGATATGATAAGCATCCTGAGTCGGCAGGTGGTTTTCTATAATTAAAAACACTTCTCCACGATGGCCACGCTCTGCGCTAGTGACCTCATCTGTCAAACGGGCTTTGGCTTCTGCTGTCAGCCATTTGCTGTGCAGCAAAGGCACGAATAAGACCTGACGCCACCAGCGGGCAAAACTGGCTTTTGGAGCATTGTTTTCTGACATTTAATTGTTTCCTCACAGACATCATTTTTGCAGGTTGTTTGCGTTTTTTTACTGCGGCTTCATTTGCTTGGTTTTTACTAACCAATTTTTAATAGTTACTTACCATGAGCCACCAGCACCGCCACCGCCAAATCCACCACCGCCGCCACCAAAGCCGCCGCCTCCGAAGCCCCCACCGCCAAAGCCGCCACCACTTCCGCCACCCATACCGGGTAAGAAAATCATACCGCCGCGTCGTCTGCCACCTTTACCGCCACCACCTTTGCCACCACCGCCGCCGCGTGAGATCAAAAACAGCCATATAAATATTGCCATAATCAATGTCATGAAGAACCCGCCGCCCAGTGCCAGCGAGCCAGCAAAAAACCCACCTGCGGTAATGATAGAACCAAATACTCGGCCTAAAATGTTGGTGATAAAACTACCAAATATCATTGCCATAATAAATAAGAAAATAGGTGATGGTAGCTCATCTGAGCCTTGTTGAACGTTACGTTCCGCAGCTTGAGCATCGGCACGGGCCAATACGTCAGGATCAGCAGTCAGGCGCGTTTTGAGTGCATCGACACCTGCTAGTATCCCCGCACCATAGTTGTCTTGCTTAAACAATGGCGTGATGTCTTCACGAATGATACGGTTGACCGCGGCATCTGGTAGCACACCCTCTAGCCCATAACCCGTTAGGACATACATATCACGGTCATTAACTGCGACGACAATCAGCAAACCATCATCGATATCTTTATCACCCAACTGCCATTTCTCTGCAACCTGCAAAGCATAGTCAAAGATAGGCAAACCATTGGTAGTCGGCACAATGACAACGGCTGCCTGCGCCAAACCTTGTTGATAGATACTTCTGAGCTGCGCCTCTAAGCGCTGCTTTTCTTGCGGGTTTAAAATATTGGCTTGGTCAATAACAGGGCTGTTTAATATGAGCTTGTCGGCATCGACACTTTCAGCATTTGATTGAACAGCTGGCTTAGCAGGCGCTCGTGTTGCTGGATTTTCACTATTAGCCGTGTCATTGTCAGCCGCATTAGGGTTGATCGCATCGTTGCCCAGTATGGCTTCGTTAATTGCCTCGTTACCCAATACCGCATCATTTATGGCTTCGTTGGACTCGCCTGCTTTGGCAATCGCTACCAAATCCTCGACACTGCGGTTTTGCAGATTCGAGGGGCTGTTTGAGCCACTATCGGTAGCCACTGCCGTATCATTAGGTGCCGCATACAGCACTGGCGCACTACTGATGCTCAGTGTGAATAGTAATACTGATAAGATTGCTTTTGAATGATTCATCTAATCTATACCACCTCAAATGACGTCTGTGCTGAATGAATAGCGACTACTGCAATAACTATGAGCTTCGTTTATCTTTTAAGCATCAAGCCTTATTATGCATCGTACTTTTTGTGCACCGTATTTTTTATGCACCATACTTTACTGAGCAGCTGCTGCATCGTCGTCGCCAAAGTCAACACTGGGTGCTGTTGAAATGGCATCTTCATTGGCTACCGTAAAGTTTGGCTTGGTATCTAGACCAAATACTTTGGCAGTGATATTGGTTGGAAATTGACGCACCGTCGTATTATAGCTTTGTACTTCTTGAATATAGCGGTTACGAGCAACGGCGATACGGTTTTCCGTGCCTTCTAGCTGTGCTTGCAAATCTTGGAACAAGGCATCTGACTTTAGCTCAGGATAGCGCTCAGAGACGGCCATTAGACGCGATAAAGCGCCAGTCATCTGCTCTTGCGCAGCCGCATAACGCTCCATCGCTTCAGGGTCGTTGAGCACCTCAGGGGTCACGGTGATACCACCAGCACGTGAGCGCGCTTCAGCAACTTGGGTAAACACCTCTTGCTCTTGCTCTGCGTATTGCTGTACAACTTTGACCAAGTTTGGCACTAGGTCTGAGCGGCGTTGGTATTGGTTGACTACTTCTGACCACGAAGCCGTTACCTGCTCATCTTGTGCTTGCAGATTGTTATAACCACAACCCGTCAAACCAACGGTAGAAGTCGCTAATACTGCTGATAGCAACATGGGTTTTACAATGGATTTACGCGTCATCGTTGTCTCTCCTAATAATGATAAATAACAAATACCTAGTAACACGTTTTTTACAGCTGATATAACCACTTGTTCAACCATCTTGTACGTCTATTTATCCAGTCCATCCACTACTACTTTATTCAATAGAATGATAGTCGTCAGTAACGGTTACATTTTATAGCCTACAAGACATTCTGCCAATAATGGCGATATAACCCACTATTTACAATTCATCGTTACCAAAACACAACCGCCACGCCTAATCATATTGGCATTTATACTTGCTTACACTATGGTTATATTTATCCAAAAGCCTAATTATGTTGACTAATAAGCCATTTCGCTCCGGACTGCGGGTAAAACAATAATGTAGCAGTTACAAAACTCCTTTGTTTCATCGCTATTTATTGTGGGGTCTGTCGTCTCAAACATCGAGATATCCTGCTACTCTTAAAGAAATTTCTAGTAATTGTGCCAAAAATATGGCAAATTGCAGTTACGTAGCCGTACGGTTTGAATACATTTGGTAGTGGACTTATCGTTTGTTTAGTATTAGAGGATTACGAACGTCTGGTTAACTCTGTTCAGGGATCGCCAAAGCCTCAACTTACAAATCGACAAGCTTTTACCAGTGTAGCCAATCGATACGACTCATAGCAAGTTGAATGCTATCACTTTACTGATAAGTATTTAATTATATAACCGCCTGTTTTATCCGCTGGTCCATTTATAACAGCTATTGCGTCGATAACGTAATGACTGGATGTACCGCATAATGAAGACAGCAAAGGATTGCAACTGCAGCTCATTTTGAAATTGACTCTGATGAGCGGTATACACATGGTCAGTGTTGCGAATAGGCCAAGCGGATAAATACAGACAACTACAGTCCATTCTGAGTGGCTAAGTACATATAAGACTTAACGAGATGTGTAAGTCTATGCAGGCAAACTAAGTGAGCCACTAGAGCAATTGGTTGACGCCGGTATTAGTATTATATTAATAGCCACTTTGAGACAGTATTAGGAATATACATATGGAAGGTTTAGTCAATTTAGTAAACGGAATTATCTGGAGCCCTGCACTGATCTATCTGTGTCTGGGTGCGGGTCTGTTTTATTCCATTATGACGCGCTTCGTACAAGTACGTCTATTCGGTGAAATGATAAAGTTACTATTCACCGGTAAATCTAGCGCACAAGGTATTTCATCATTTCAGGCACTTGCCGTCTCACTCGCAGGACGCGTGGGTATGGGTAACATCGCTGGGGTAGCTGCTGCTATCGGCTTCGGTGGTCCAGGTGCAGTATTTTGGATGTGGGTTGTGGCCTTCTTAGGGGCATCTACTGCCTACGTCGAGTCTACCCTTGCACAGATTTATAAAGAAAAAGATGTGATCACTGGCGAATATCGCGGTGGCCCAGCTTATTACTTTGAGCGTGCCCTTGGTCAAAAGTGGTACGGCATCCTCTTCGCCATCGCTTCTATCTTAGCTTGCGGTATGTTCTTACCAGGCGTACAGGCAAACGGTGTTATCAGTGCGTTCGCACAGGTGATGGGTGAAGGTACTATCATGAACGTCGGAGGCCTAGAAGTTGGCTCTATGCGTTTAGTGGCACTAGGTATCATTCTAGTCGTTCTAGGTATCATCATCTTTGGTGGTATTAAGCGTATTGCAACTTTTACCGAGTTTGCTGTACCTTTTATGGCACTAGGTTATATCGTTTTAGCCTTAATTATTATGTTCTCTAACGTCAGCTTGATCCCAGATGTATTTGGTATGATCATTGGTGATGCATTCACTGCACAAGCAGGTTTCGGTGCTGCTATTGGTTGGGGTGTAAAACGTGGTATTTACTCTAACGAAGCTGGACAAGGTACTGGCCCTCACGCTGCTGCTGCTGCTGAAGTTGAGCATCCATCACAGCAAGGTTTAGTACAGGCATTCTCAGTATATGTCGATACGTTGCTAGTCTGTTCTGCTACCGCCTTTATGATTTTATCTACAGGCATGTATAACATTCAAGGTACGCTTCCAGATGGTCAGTTCATCGTACAGAATGTTGCTGCTGGTGTTGAGATTAACTCACCTGCCTTTACGCAAATGGCAATGGAATCTGTCTATGGCACCTATGGTAATACCTTTATTGCCATCGCAGTATTCTTCTTTGCCTTTACTACGATTTTGGCTTACTACTACATCGCTGAAGTAAACGTGGCTTACTTGACTCGCTTCCTCGGTCGCGGTGCCAATAAAACTGGTCTATTCTTAGTCAAAATTCTAATCATGGTGATGGTTGCCTACGGTGGCTTGAATTCAGCTGGTTATATCTGGGCTATTGGTGATATTGGTGTTGGCCTCATGGCTTGGCTCAATATTGTTGGTATTTTGGTCATCTTCATTGTGGCTCGTCCAACATTGACTATGCTAAAAGATTATGAAGCTCAGCGTAAAGCTGGCGTGAAACGCTATAGTTTTGATCCTGCCAAATTTGGTATCAAAAACGCACCTTATTGGGAAGAGCGTCATCTAGCTGAACAAAAAAGAATGAACGCAGACCCACTACGTAAAGACAACGTATAATCTTCTTTAGTTTAGTACTGCTACACCCTACTCATTGCGTATAAAAAGCCCGAGACTATTGTCTCGGGCTTTTTTGTGCCGATACCCTTATAGACCGTCGTAAAAAATACCAAGATAAATATATTGGCACAAAAAAGCCCAGCTCAATGGCTAGGCTCTTTCAGTATTATCTACACGTCAACTACTGATAAGTCATGACCAGTAGTCTGTAAAAAATTACTCAGGCATTAATACTGCATCGATAGTGTGTACCACACCATTGGTTGCCATTATGTCAGTACCAGTGATGTTAGCCGTTCCACCAGTAGCATCTGTAATGACGTTAGCATCGCTAATAGAAATCGTTGCGCCGTTAGCGGTTTTGATATCAGTAGCGTAAGGGATATCAGCAGCTTTAACTTCCATAGGTACTACATGGTAAGGAAGTACTTTCTTAAGTAGATCAGTGTTGGCCAATAACTCTTCTTTAGTCACGCCTAACTTCTCTAGTACTGGAGCAAAAGCATCGTCAGTTGGGGCAAATACTGTGTATTTGGTATCTTCCATCAACATAGTATCAAGACCAGCGGCTTGAAGCGCTGCTGTAAGGATAGTTAGGTTCTCATTGCCTGCCGCTATTTCAGCGATAGTCTGTGTAGCTTCCATGTCAGTCATTGGCTCTGCTTCAACCATTGGATCAGCTTCAGCAACTGGCTCAACTGCCATTTCTTCGGTGGTAACTTCAGGCTCAACTGGATCAGTAGCGGCTTCTTTGTCACTACAAGCAGCTAGTGACATGGCGGCTGTAACTACGGCGATAGATAGTAAGTTTTTCTTTAACATAGGTATTTCCTTGTAGATAATTAATTAAATAATGTGATTAACAAATATTCATTTTAAATAAAGATAAAAGTGACTGATATCTTGCAGACAGTACCGACTACTTATTATCCAGTCCTGATATCAAATTCGCTATATCGATAACTATAATTCTAACGGTTTAATTTTTAATTGGTACTTACTTAGGTAGCAACACTGTATCAATCACGTGTACGCTGTTGTTGACTTTTATTCTGGATATGGCGTATTGACAATATAACTGCTTTATAATTGCTAATACGCTATTTTGAAGTAGCACTATTTGACATGCCATATATCTAAAAACGCCATTATCTGATTGTTGACTCATACAGATAACAGCTGTTATTGGTTCAATCTCTACCTCATAGAAAGTAGAGATATCAGGTTTTAATTATTCTTATTTAGGTAACAATACTTTATCGATCACGTGTACCACACCATTGTTGGCAGCGATGTCAGTTTTCAAGATGTTAGCTGTGCGGCCATTTTCATCCATCAACTTACCTTCTTTAGTTACCATCAAGGTATCTTTGCTGGCTGTCATGACATTACCAGGCTTAACGTCTTTAGCGTACATGGCCATATCACCACTCACGACGTGATAACCTAATACCTTAGTTAACAAAGGCTTGTTGGCGAACAACTGCGCTTTGGTCATACCTGTTTCTTGTAATGCTTGCATAAAGGCAGCATTGGTCGGTGCAAATACGGTGTAATGAGCATTAGGATCAGACAACATGCCTGCTAGACCTGCTGCTTGTACTGCTTCTACTAACACTGAAAAATCAGGGTTGCTCTGCGCCACTTGTACAATGTTCATTTTTGCCATAGATTGGCTATGCATTGGTGCTTTCATATCAGCGCTTTTGGCTGGCATTATATTATTACAGGCGCTTAGACCTGCGATTGAAAGAGCAAGTGTACCGATAGTAGCAATTTTAGTAATTTTCATAATATATCCCTTCATGATTGAATCATTCTTGATTATTGTATTACTGACTTACAAAGTAGATAATTGGCTTTAGAATGTGTTGATTGCGCTATTGATAATATTTACCAAATAGTAATAACAATGAACACTTGCTTGTAAGTTTTTCTTACCAACAGCCAATTCTTCTGAAATTAAATTAACATATAGAAAAGCCTTATGAATTCACTTTTACGCTACTTTTTGTCGTAGGCATGTAAGTTCTGTCGGACTTTTAATAGTCTTGATAGGTTTTAACCTTAAAAACAAAGCTTTATGTAATCTTTAAACGAAATGATAGTCATTTGTGCCTATTTATTTTATGCAATAAACTCCAAACTTGATGGCTCAAAAAGCAGATTTTGTATTTGCCATATTGCCAAAGAGGAATAAGCACTATCCCGCGTGGGATATTATTTTCATGCTAAAATAATGCGGATTTGCCTATTCCTTTTATAAAATTTTGCACCCTATCTGTTATTCCTTCCTTTTATGACATTGACGATATAAGCAGCGCTCCTATGACTCAAACGATTACTTCTCAACATGACGCCACCTCTAGCTCAGCGCAATCTGCTGATGATTTCATCCTCACGCCACCTGCCGTGTTTCCTTACAAGAAACAACAACTGACCGCACGTGCCCGTATCACCGAGCAAATGGCGTCACGAATTTTGATGTTAGACGGCGCAATGGGTACGCAGATTCAAACCTATAAATTAGAAGAAGCGGATTATCGTGGTGAGCGCTTTGCGGATATAGACCAAGACGTGCGCGGCAATAATGATTTGCTCGTACTCTCGCAACCACAAATGATTATAGACATCCATAACGATCATTTGACTGCTGGTGCGGATATCATCGAGACCAATAGCTTCAACGGTACGCGTTTATCCATGGCCGACTACGACATGGAATATCTGGTACCTGAGCTAAATAAAACGGCAGCCCAACTTGCCCGCAGTGCAGCAGATGCGTTCACCGCCAAGACACCTGACAAGCCACGTTTCGTCGCTGGTGTCGTGGGCCCTACTTCACGCACTTGCTCGCTATCACCTGATGTCAATGATCCAGCCTTTCGTAATATTACCTTTGATGAATTGGTATTAAACTACCGTGAAGCGACCTTGTGCTTGATAGAAGGCGGTGTCGACCTTATCCTAATCGAAACTATTTTTGATACGCTGAATGCGAAAGCGGCGATATTTGCCATTACTGGCGTGTTTGATGACATTGGTTTTGAATTACCGATTATGATTTCGGGTACGATTACTGATGCGTCAGGTCGTACCTTATCAGGGCAAACGGCGGAAGCGTTTTATAACTCAATTCGCCACGCCAAACCATTATCGGTTGGCTTCAACTGTGCGCTTGGTGCCGATGCGCTGCGTCCACACATTCAAACGTTATCTAATATCGCCAATACTTATGTGTCAGCGCATCCAAATGCGGGCCTGCCCAATGAGTTTGGTGAATATGACGAAACCGCTGATGAAACCACCGCATTGCTTGAAGGTTTTGTAAAGGCAGGTATCTTAAACATCGTGGGCGGCTGCTGTGGTACGACACCAGAACATATTCGTCAAATCGCGAATATGGTAAAAAACTATGCACCGCGCGTGATTCCTGAAATCGCCCCTGCCTGCCGCTTGTCTGGACTTGAGCCATTTACCATTAATGCTGACAGCTTGTTTGTCAATGTCGGTGAGCGTACCAATGTGACAGGCTCTAAAAAGTTCTTACGCTTGATTAAAACAGAAGCCTATACCGAAGCGCTCGATGTCGCTCGCGATCAGGTAGAAGGCGGCGCGCAAATCGTCGATATCAACATGGATGAGGGCATGCTCGACTCCAAGCAGGCGATGATTCATTTCATCAATCTAGTTTCTGGTGAGCCTGATATCAGCCGCGTACCGCTCATGATTGACTCCTCTAAATGGGACATCATCGAAGAAGGCCTAAAGCGCACGCAGGGCAAATCTGTCGTCAACTCTATCTCGCTAAAAGAAGGTCATGCTGAGTTCGTCGAGCGCGCCAAACTCTGTATGCGCTATGGTGCCGCCGTTATCGTCATGGCATTTGATGAAGATGGTCAAGCTGATACTTATGAGCGTAAAATTCAAATCTGTCAGCGCAGCTATGATGTGTTGGTTAACGAAGTCGGCTTCCCTTCTGAAGATATTATCTTTGATCCGAACATTTTTGCCGTTGCTACTGGTATCACTGAGCATAACAACTACGGTGCTGATTTCATCAATGCCACTAAGTGGATTACGGATAACTTGCCCAATGCCATGGTATCGGGCGGTGTGTCTAACGTGTCGTTTAGTTTCCGTGGTAACCCGATTCGTGAAGCCATTAACTCGGTATTCTTATATCATGCGATTACCAATGGCCTGACCATGGGTATCGTCAACCCAGCCATGCTTGAGCTATACGATGACATTCCAAAGGAAGCGCGTGACGCTATCGAAGATGTCATGCTCAACCGCAATCAAGGCGAAACAGGTCAGGACGCAACTGAACGCCTAATGACAGCTGCCGAAAACTATCAAGACGGCGGCAAGAAAAAAGAAAGTACGGTCGATATGAGTTGGCGTGAAGGCACCGTCGAAGCCCGTATTGCCCATGCACTGGTCAAAGGTATTACCACCTTTATCGAAGCCGATACCAAAGAAGCGTGGGAGAAATACCCCAAACCGCTAGAAGTCATCGAAGGCCCACTCATGGACGGTATGAATATCGTCGGTGACTTATTCGGTGCCGGTAAAATGTTCCTACCGCAAGTGGTCAAATCTGCACGCGTGATGAAGCAGTCAGTCGCGTGGCTAAACCCGTATATCGAAGCCGAAAAAGTAGAAGGCGAAACCAAAGGTAAAATTCTGATGGCGACCGTCAAAGGCGACGTACATGATATCGGTAAAAACATCGTGGGCGTGGTGCTGGGCTGTAACGGTTATGACATCGTCGACTTGGGCGTCATGGTACCTTGTGAAAAAATCCTCGATACCGCCATTGCAGAAAAAGTCGATATCATCGGACTGTCTGGCTTGATTACCCCAAGCCTCGATGAAATGGTCTATGTTGCCAAACAAATGCAAGAGCGTGGCATGACGCTACCACTCATGATTGGCGGTGCCACCACCTCTAAAGCACATACTGCCGTCAAGGTTGAGCCGCAGTATCAAAATGATGGCGTCATCTACGTCACTGATGCCTCACGCTCCGTCGGTGTGGTCACCAAGCTGCTATCAAAAGAGCATCGTCAAGCGCTGATCGATGAGACACGTGAAGAGTACGTCAAAGTACGTGAGCGTCTGGCCAAGCGTCAACCAAAAGCGGCCAAGATCTCTTATGCGAACTCGGTCAAGATTGGATTTCAGTACGATTGGGAAAACTATGTGCCACCAGTGCCTAATAAGTTAGGCCAAGTGATATTGGATGATTACCCTATCACCAACCTACTGCCATATATCGATTGGACGCCGTTCTTTATCTCTTGGGGACTGGTCGGTAAGTATCCGAAAATCTTGCAAGACGATGTAGTCGGCGAAGCGGCTCGTGATTTATTTGATAATGCCAATGAGCTGATGCAAAAGATGATCGATGAGAAATCACTCGTGGCCAAAGGTGTGTTTAAACTTATGCCTGCCCGCCGTACTGGTGCGGATACCGTGACTGTGTATGACAATGCACCTGCTGATGGCGGCAAACCAACCTATCAGTTTGAGCACTTACGTCAGCAAAGCGACAAAGCCAGTGGCAAGCCGAACTTTAGCTTGGCAGACTTTATCTCGCCATCAGAGACGCATACCGATCACTTGGGCGGCTTTACTGTCTCCGTCGTCGGTACAGAAGCACTTGCTGAGCAATATAAAGCGGCAGGCGATGACTATAATGCCATCATGGTACAGGCGCTGTCTGACCGTTTAGCAGAAGCGTTTGCTGAACATCTGCATGAACTCATCCGTAAAGAATACTGGGGCTATCAGCCGACTGAGTCACTCACCAATGATGAGATGATTAAAGAGAAATACGTGGGTATTCGCCCTGCACCTGGCTACCCTGCCTGCCCTGAGCACACCGAAAAAGGCAAATTGTTTGATTGGCTCGGTACAGTAGATGCTATCGGTACGACCTTGACCGAAAGCTATGCGATGTGGCCTGCGTCATCAGTGAGCGGATTCTATTATTCGCACCCTGATAGTGAGTATTTCAACGTGGGTAAAATTAGCCGTGATCAGTTAGAGAGTTATGCTGAGCGTAAAGGCTGGGATATAAAGACTGCTGAGAAGTGGTTAAATCCGAATTTATAGTGGATTGGCTAATCAAGTTATAGAAACCTGATAATTATTTTTTGGCTTACTTATTTAACATAAGTAAGCCATTTTTTATGGCGCTTTCTCTTGCCTATCATCAGCAAACTTATCGCTACGTTCATAGCAAAATACTTTCATCATTTGCTAACAATAACCATGCTAGATTATTGTCTATTCTATTATTTTTATCTTTGTGAGATAGGCTATGAATCAGATTGCATTACTTTCTAGTTGGATTGGCAAAACCTTTGCAATCTGGGCATTGGTCAGTGCTGTTTTGGGATTTATTTTTCCTGAACTTTTTGCCTCGTTGGCTTTTTTGATCGTTCCCATACTTGGTATTATTATGTTTGGGATGGGCATGACGCTCAAAACAGAAGATTTCCTAGAGATTGTCAAACGCCCTAAGCCTGTACTGGTTGGGCTATTGGCACAGTTCACGCTAATGCCTCTCATTGCTTACTTATTAACGGTCATTTTCAACCTTGATCCTTTAATAGCAGTCGGTGTTATTTTGGTTGGTTGTTGCCCGGGCGGTACTTCTAGTAACGTGATTACGTTCTTAGCCAAAGGTGATGTGGCATTGAGTGTGGCGATTACCTCTATCTCGACCCTACTTGCGCCTTTTCTAACCCCTATTCTGCTCAGTATTTTTGCGGGGCAGCTGATTGATATCGATTTGGCCAGTATGATGATAACCATTACAAAAATTGTAATCTTGCCCATATTACTGGGTGTTATCTTTCATAAATTTTTGGGTAAAAAGATCGAGTTCGTCACCGAGGTATTACCGATGGTGTCGGTATTGGGTATCTCTATTATCATCGCGGCGGTGGTTGCCGTGTCTAAAGCGACTATTCTAGACAGCGGTGCTATCGTATTTATCGTGGTTGCCTTACATAATATGACGGGTTATACCTTGGGATATGTCATCGCTCGCTTGTCTGGCTTTACGGAGAGACAACGCCGCGCGATTATGATAGAAGTGGGCATGCAAAACTCTGGTCTGGGCGCTGCCCTTGCGGCAACTTATTTTAACCCTGTCGCTGCCTTACCTAGTGCAATATTTAGTGTGTGGCATAACTTTAGTGGTGCGTTGGTTGCGAATATTTTTGCTAAGAGAGATGCTAAATAAGTAAGGGTTTTATTGCTTGTGTCTTGGTTATGGGCGTTTTGGGATTAATGAAATAGTCACGATCAGTCAGAAAACTATCCTGAGCGTAAAGGCTGCTGAGAAGTGGCTAAATCTGGATTTACATAGATATAGACTGAGTGTTACTGATATTAATAAGTCGAACTCCAAACCTCTGAGCAACAAATTTTCCATTTTAATCTATCAAAGCTGAAAATCATAATAAGTAATTCATTTTAAAAATTATCTTAAATTGATAGAAAGCTTATTAATTTTTATGAGACTATACTCATCAAATATAATATTAAGAGAACTTTATCTATGAATAACTATTTAAAAAACTCAATGTTGAATGGTGAATTAATATTATTCATTGGTGCGGGAGTCTCTAAAGGTTCACTAACTCAAAGAGGAGACCCTATTCCAGATGGTTACAACCTAGCAAAATCTTTATGTGCGAAAATTGAATTAGATTACAATGGAGAGTCATTATCTAAGGTGTATGGTGTTGCTGAAGAAATAATGGGCGAGAAGAGATTATCAGATTTTCTCGAAGATAATTTTAAATACTGCCAACCTTCGGACGAATATAAAACTTTGGTAAGTCTTCCGTTTAAAAGAATTTACTCGCTTAATATTGATGATTGTATTGAGCAAGCGTTCTATAGAAATATTACAGATCGAAAATTAGAAGTTAAAAATAGAAACGACTTCATTAGCGAATACACTTATTTAAATAACAAAACCACTTTAATTAAACTTAATGGCGATGTGAATCGTCCAGATCTAGATTTTATTTTTTCAGCTCAAGAATACGCTCGAAATTTAACTAAAACTATAAACTGGTATAGTGAACTTGCAAAGGATATGCACACATACACATTTTTATTTATAGGAACAAAGTTAGATGAACCGCTTCTTGAATATTACTTAGAACTTTTTAAAAAAAATAATAACGTTGCTACATCAACTAAGAGTTATGTAATAACTCCAGATGCTACAGAGATTGAAAGAATCTCATTACTGAAACATAACTTAGAACACATTAAGGGCAAACTGTCTGATTTTGTAGCTTACATCAATAGTGAGTTTGGAAATACACTACCAACCTATATGAACGTTGTAGAAAACCTTAACCCTTACATGATAACAGACGATAAACAGTTAGAAGTTGTTAGTAAAATAACGCCTGTAAGCCTTAGCAATATAGTATCTAAAACTCAAAATTTAAATCCCATTGATAATATTAGAGATTTCTATAGAGGTTTTAAACCAACATGGCAAGATATAATAGATAATGTTCCAGCCACTTTGAAAAAGACAAAGGATTTTTCTGATGAAACCTTTTCTGAACCTAATAATCCATGTGAGCTCTTCGTCATACACGGCGTAGCAGGATGTGGTAAATCCACAGCCTTAAAACAAATCTCATTACATTTATCTAATAAAAAAGAAAATTCTGTATATTTTATCGATAACGCATATGAAAACCTCAATGATATTGTTAATTATTTAGATAGCATTAGGAGCAAGCCATACTATATATGTATTGATAGGATTATAAATAACAATTACCGAGAACTGTTAGATATTATAGTCAAAAATAAAACCAAAGCTATATTCATTATTACTGAAAATACAGCTTTATGGGAACGTAAAGCTAAGGCTTTTCTTGATCCAGTAACCACTAAGATATTAAATATATCTACTATTGAACCAGAGGATGTAGATGAGATACTTATTAAATTAAAGGAGTTTGGAAACTGGACAAGACTTGAGAAAATGTCTAAGGCAGAAAGACGTAGAGAATTAGCTGGTAAAGCCTCAAGACAACTTCTAATCGGCTTACTTGAAACTACTTCAGGTCTTGGCTATCAAGAGATAATAACTAAGGACTTTAAAGCTCTAGGCTCTATTGATGAAAGAAACTTATTACTTCTTTCAAGTATAGCAGCTCTAGAAAACTATCCTAGCAACGAAGAAACTTTAAGTCGGGCTTTAACTTATTTAAATCCTGATTTTAATACCAGTGTAAAATATCTTACGGATAATATGAGAGGCATATTAAAGTACAATCATGGAGATATAACAACACGACACAGAGTTTATAGTGAGAAAGTCTTTAATATTGATAAAAATAGTGAGCTTAAGAAAATCCTACTCATATCTTACATCAATGCTTTTATTAACTATAGATTTCCCATTGTTCAAAATTTATCTAAAAAAGAAGCTAATATATACAAACATTTAGTAAATTATAAATTTCTCATCAGATTTCTTGACAACAATAAAGAAGAGATATTAGAGATATATAATAATTTTGAAAAGTCTTTAGAGAATGAAGGTCTTTTTCTACTTCAATATGGTCTTGCACTTCGACATTTTGGACATACATTTGAGGCTTTTGAAAAGCTTAGGGTTGCATTAAATGCTTATCCAAGTTCTCCACATATTGAACATGCTCTAGCTCATCAAAAACTTATATTAGCTTCAGAGAACAAAGGTATTCATAACTTGAGCCGTGAAAATTTATTCAACGAAGCAAAAATAGCATTAGTTAGACTCTCAAAAGTTGAAGCTGGCTCCTTTAAAAATGATAGTTACCCTATCGTTACTTTATCTAAAGGACATATTAATTATCTGATATACTTGAATAAAGTTGATGATTCAAAAAAAGTTGCAGAAGAGTATTTCGAAAACCTCAAAGACCATTCTGAATATCACTCAGACACATACTTAAAGCAAATTGCTGCTGAATTAATGAACTATAATTTATTTGGTACGTGGAAATACGGATACTAATAACATTCATATAATAGATTATATAAGTATCGAATGAGTTATTTGCCGCTCCCTTTGGTGCTGCGACACCGCTCAGAACAATAAATCACCTGCTCCCAGTCTTTCTCCCACTTCTTGCGCCACGTAAACGGGCGCAGGCAGACGGGGCAGATTTTTTGCGGTAAATTTACTTTTTTGTGTGCCATCGTCTGCTCCTTTGTTCCTATATAACTCTACTTCACTACTAAAGACTACTTATCTTCTTTTTGATGATCTAACCCTTCGTACTTTTTCACCCGTCGGCATTGGTCGGAGCAATAGACCATGCTCTCCCAGTTTTTATCCAACTTTTTAGTCCAACTGAATTCACGCTCGCAGACAGGGCAAAGTTTTTTGCGGACGTTCTTTTTTTTGTGCGCCATAGTTTTCTCATTGGTTTGATATAGTCGATTCACTACCTTCGGATACGGTGTCAGTCTTGCTTAACCTACTGTTTGTAGCACTCTTACTCGCCGTCATTGTATCCGAAGCAGCTGTTGCCGACTATATTACCACTGTCTCTTAATCATAAGCCCTATTTATAGTGCTATTCATAAGTGCTAATCATCAGCATTGCTCATAAGCGTTAATAATCAATCATTAGTTGTTAATCGTCAGCTACTAATCATAGTCGTCAAAAATTTTATTAAGTCTATTTAGACTATTGACGATTAACTTGCCTGATTGATCGGTACTGCTATCAATCGCTAGCTTCTCATCCATACGCATCGTCAGTGGCTCTAGCGCTTGCTTGAGGGCAGTTGCCATCAATGCGGTCTGCTGATGAATATCAGGGATATCACTATCTGCCGCTTGATTCTCATCACTCTTAGCTAGGCTCTCAGTTAAACTATTAGACAAGCTATCCGCCATTTTTTGTGCCAGTTGTTCAACGGCATTGACCAGCTGCACCATAAGTGCTTTTTGCACGTCTTGGTTTTGCTTGAGATACTCGCCTTCTGACTTATGATCGTGCTTATATATTTGCAGCAATTGGCTCACGCTTTTTTCAAAGCCATTATCGATACTGTCGCTGACGACTTTGGCATTGTTAATGACGCTATCGGCAAGTATTTTCTGTGCTTCTAATTGGGCGTTTAGCTGGGCATCGAGTTGCGCTTGCTGTCCTGCCTCTCGTAAGCGAGCGATTTGCTCTGGGTCATTTTTGGTTAAGTATGTCTCAAACTGGCTACTGATGGCATTGAAACCACTGGCCAAGTCGACCAACTGGGCGACGATACGTGCACCTGTGTCGCCGTCTTCTCCGCCCATGGCTTTGTTACGTAGGAAGTCGGCTTTGATTTGCGCCCAACGCTCTGTTTCTGCTTCGGTCAAGACACCACGCATCTCACCAAGCTTGAGCAAGTTGCTCTCTGCGCCTTGGGTCAACAGCTGTGACTCGCCTAGATAATGATCATCTATCAGCTGGTTCAGCTCGCTTTCATTCATAACCGCCGATAGTTTTTCGGTCATCTTGTTCATATTACGATAACTGCCCTGTAGCTTAAATATCGGCTCAACACGATACTTATCATCTTGCGAGGCGGAGGCAATATAGGCTTGGTTGACATCCAAAATGACTTCTTGCACCCTAAACATATGACGCAAAATAGCGATAATCTCGTTAACTTCTGAGGTGCTATACGGATACGTTAGATCGCTGCTTTGTGCTTGAGCAAGATTTGCATTGTCCGTCTTCGCCATTTTAATCAAACGATGAACATCGCTTAAGTCACGATTAGCCATTGGTGCGAGGACGGTATTAGAGGTCAGCGAGTTTTCGATATAACTAAGTGCAAACACCTCTTCCATGCCGCTCATGATATCGCCTAAGTTGTAGATATCGGCACGGTTGGCAAGCATATCAGGGACTTTAAAGGCCTCGCCGCTTTCGGTATATGGGTTACCTGCCATGACCACGCAGAACTTTTTGCCACGCATGTCATAGGTCTTGGTTTTTCCTTGCCAGACACCATCGATACGGCGTGTGCCATCGCCGAGTGAGATAAATTTCTGCAAAAATTCCGCATGCGTATGCTGAATATCATCAAGATAAAGCATGACATTATTGCCCATCTCAAAGGCTAAGTTGATTTTATTTAACTCTTCTCGCGCAGTGGCATTCGGGGCTTTTTCGGGATCTAATGAGGTGACGTCATGACCAAGTGACGGACAGTTAATCTTCATAAAGATAAGGCCAAGACGATTTGCCACGTATTCCATTAAGGTGGTTTTACCATACCCTGGTGGCGATATCATCATAAGGATACCCATCAAATCGGTACGCTTATCCTCGCCGACCGTGCCCATCTGTTTGGCGAGGTTGTCACCGATAAGTGGCAGATAGCTCTCGTTAATCAGACGGTTACGCACAAATGAGGACAATGGACGCGGCATAAACTCGTCCAGTCGTAACGTCTCTTTTGAGTCATGCAATATCTCTGAGCGCATGGCCAGATAACGTCTATAGGCAGGGATGACTTGCGTATCATGATGATGCAAACGATTTAAGAAATCATCTACGGCAAAGGTTAACGTCTGCTGATGAATACGTATATGCTCACCTAGCAAATTATTAACCTGACTCTCAAGCGATACCTTACCCGTGCTACGCTCAAAGCTTTGCACTTGATTGAGCGGATTATTAATACTGTTCAATGAAGGCGTTGACGAGGTGATTGAGGAAAATGACAAGGCCGATGGTGTGGCACTTGCGCCTTGATTGCTTAAACCTTGATTACTCAGATTTTTATTACCTAGCCCTTTAACACCTAATCCTTTATCGAAAGTCGCACCTGAATCAATGAGGCGCTGTACCAAAGCTTCACGCTGAGCATCATTTAACTGCGTCAGTAAGACAGCAATGGCTTCGGGCACATAATGACGGCCACTTTCTAAGTGCTGCTTGCGTAGCGCATTTTGTGTTTCAATCTCGGCAAGCTGAGCTTCGCTGAGTGCTTCACCTGCTTCGTTGGTGCCATCAGTCACTACGTTAGCCGATTCATTTCCACCATAAGTTTTCTCAAGCAATGCATGGAACCAAGTTGCCAGTAGCTCATAGGCTGATTTGGGTTGGAATCCAAGCTTACTGATAGAAGACTGTAGTTGGTCAAAACTGGCGGTATTTTGCGTGCTACCTGCAGCACTATTCAACGTTTGGCTTAGCTGCTCACACAACTGCTGGGCTTGTTGGCTGGTTTGCCAGTTTATTGTGTTATATGCACCTGCATTCAATTCAGTCGACTGCCCCATGACGCTCACCAAGTATTCACAGGCAAGCTGCACATAGCTTGGTTTGAAAATATTGGCATTATGAACATCACTGGTATTTGCATCTGACTCTGGTTTTGATGTTAACTGCTTGCCAGCACCGTTATCAGCGCTAAGACTGTCGTCATTATGAGCCATAACAAAATGACGCATCACTTGGCTCATGTCCTCGACCAGTAAAGATTTAGCCGTATCACTGCCCAATGCACGGCGCAGTTGCTCGGCGGTAGCGGCTCTATCCGTCCAGTTATTTGCACGTGTCAGCACTGATTCATTCAACCAAGCGTCATAACCAAATTGACGCAAGCTGTCTAGACCAAGCGCTTGTACGATGTTTAGTTGCCAATAAAACAACTGAGCCAGGGCACGTACTTGCGGGGTATAAATCAGTAGCCCTGCTTCACGCAATGTTGGCAGGATTTGCATCAGTAATAGCGTGGCATCATGGTCATGAATGCCTTTGTCATAGCCAAGCTGATAGCGAGGGGTGGCGTAAGCTTTGACCAGTTTAGACAATGGACTGTCATTATCAATGTCACCATTAACATCGAGGGTAATGATAGTCGCATCATATGCTTGATATAAACGGGCTTCGGTCAGTCCATCTTGGCTGTTCTTAGCACTTTCAATAATGCTATACGCCAAGTACTCGGCGCGGTACACCTTGTCAGACTCGGAGGCAATATTCATGTCCCAATACGGGCGCAAGGCGTTTAGCTCAGTGTTATTAAGCACTTCATAATAGTCGGTACCCGTTAGATGCAAGTTCAGCACACGCTTGCCATCTGACTGTTGACGGCTCAATAAGGTCAAATCCAGTGGCTGAGTATTAACCGAAAAACGATGCTTGCCCAGTTTGATGATTTGACCACCATCTTCAAACAAGTCCGACTTGTCTTTTAGACTCTTATAGCTCTCGATTTGAATGGCTTTTAGACGGGCATCGATATCATCGGCTTTGACACTAAAGCCCATCGCTTGCAACTCTTTTGCGATGTTGCGGACTTTTTGCACCAGACCATCAGCCGCAAAGTAGGTGTTGAGCGCTTCCTCTTCTGTAAAGCCGGTAACACCAGTACTTTGCGTGCGTTTCTTGATACTTTCGAGCATTCGCAGCGCGCCATCACCTAAGTTTTGCGCTTTACGGTTACGGGCATCGAGCAATTGCTGCTTATGGTTTTCAAAGGTCTCGTAAATTTCTTCACGCTTACTGATGATATCGGCTAAAAACTGATCGCCACTATTGGTCTCTGGATCAGCGAATTGGCTCTCTAACTCTTCTAGCTGCACCAATAATTTCGCCATTTGCTCATCTGATTTCTCAGGGGTATTGGCAATGGATAACGCATTGGCAATAGATTGACCAAACAGCTTAAACTGAGCGCCAAATTGCGCGACGGCCTCAGCTGAGCCTAGATTTTTGCGTTTATGATTGAGCTTGGCTTTGCTCTGATTTAGACTCGCATAAATGGTCGATATGTCATCGATGATTTGCGTACGCACGGTGGCATCGGCCACATCTAATGTGCCTAACAACTCGGTCAATAAATCTAACCCTTGCGCTGTCTCATCGATTTTTTCTAGTACGGGTTTTAGTTCAGCATTGGTTTCAGCGGTGTTTAAGCGCTCACTGACATCGACCAATATGCCTTCGTAGCTTGATAGTGCCTCTTCACCACTTAAAAACAGCACCGTTTTTTCGGCAAGCTCGCTTTCGGCCTCTTCTAATTGCTTTTGCAGCGCTTGTAGCTTATCAGCATCTAGATAACGCAAATCCTCCAAGCTGACCAAACGGCCTTTTTGGCGTCTTAATGCTGACAACTGATCGACATAATCACTGGCCGACTCAAAACTAGTGACGCGTATCTGCCGCAAAATCTCACTTTGCTGCGTATCAGCATCGGCTAGCGCAGTTTGGGTTTGTTTCTGGATACTTTGTACTTTAGCGAACTCATCAATGACCAGCTCAGCCGTTGCCGTCACTTCTTTAATACTACTGGCGACTTCGCTCAGCTCAGGTTCAGACAACCAGTAATAGCTGTCAAAGAGTCGGCTGGTATTATTGGTAAGCTCTTCATAGAGCTTCTGTGACACGCTTTGATTATCAATCAGGCGAGTAATGCTATACAGGTCTGAGATACCACGCACCAACTCTTTATTGCCAATCTTGCCATAGAAACTCGTGCTCTCTGGCAGTTCACTCACATACTCATGCGAGGCGTAAGGCGTGTGCCATATCTGCATTGGGTGAATACGAGACGGCTCGCTTTGGTCGCTAAACAGCACCAAACGGCCATTCTCTGCCAAAGCCATACCGTTGCAATAAATAGGATTTGCCAATTGCTTTTTAATCAAGTTATAAGGAAACAGCCCCGTGACGCCCAAGTCTCGGTCGTAAAATAAGAATAAAACATCTTCCCCATTCGGCGATACAATTTTACGCTTAAACCGTAAGTCAGTAGCACCAACATTATTGGCCTCGAACAGCTTATACTCACCTGTCTGTAGATAATAACCACCCGGGAACATGATGCCGTGGTCTTCTGGTAGCTGAACACACGACTGTCCAATCGCATCCAATCGTAGCACCGCTTCGGTCAAGGTGTTATAAACGAAATAACGGTAGTCCTCTTCACGATAAGGCAATATTTTGAGCAGTATTAAACTGCCCACTTTGGCATACGCAATCTCAGCATCGGTCAGCGACTGGGTACGGTCATTGACTGGTTCACTATAAATACCTTGCCCTGACTGCGTATTATCCTCAATTTTAATGGTCAAATCACCACCGACGGTTTCCACAAATATCGTATCCAAGATATTCATATGGGGATATTTGCCATTCACCATTTGATCGCGTGTGGTCTCAATCCAGTCAAAATCATAAGCAGGCGGCAGCTCAATATCACGCTCGCCTCGATTGTCCACATAAGCGACTTGCGCTGACTCTGGTGTGCCTTGGCTAAAATCTAGCGCAAAACGAAACACTCGAATATCGGTGATACGCTCGCCAATCTGAAACGCCAATAGCAATTTGCTGTCTTTCACCGTTATTTGAATCAGGCGCGTTTGCTTGTAATATCGATACAACTCATTGAAATCTTGAACAAAGGCATCTTGATCTAAAAACGTTCCTTTTAAATCGACTTCTTCGAGCTGATACTCTTCTTCATTACCAACTGGCTCGTTCAGACGATATAACGACAATACGTCTTTAATATTGCTCGCGCGTTTGAGCCCCATAAAAACGTTGTAGCCAAACAGCAAATAATCACCGACCTGCACCATGTCTTGTGCCACACAGTTGTATTCGGTACGAATACGGGTACGGGCGATGACTTGCATTTGAGTGCTGCCAAACTCTTCGAGACGCGCATTATTTAGCGTCTGCGTTTGCGTCTCTAAACGGCCGCCTTGTTCCGTCAGACGTTTTTTGATGAGCTCATAAGCATTGCCTGAAGCAACTGCCTGATCGGTTTGGTTGGCTTGATTAGCGTTATCGTTGCTGTCTGAATTTGTTGAGTTTTGCGTGTCCGCCATCGTTGCTCGTCCGTTTCTGTTTTTACGTAATATAGTCAATCCTTTATAAAAGAGCTACAGCGTTAACCTCGCTTGAAGTATCACATATACATCTGCACTCGGTTGCCTGGTATCTCTTTTAAACTGAATCCACTATAAGAGAATTTTGGGCAATAAAGAATCATTGAAAGTAAAGAAGCACTTGGCTAATCTAAAAAAACGAGTGGTCACTGCTATTTTTTTTAGATTAGCCAACTCATCATGATTCGTCGTTCTGAGTCACCATGAGTTAGCCAAAAAAATCTGCCGCCTACACGACAGATAATTTACTGATATTAATGTTGCTTACTAATGCTAGATATATAAATATCAGTCAATTCGACCTGATATAGAATTAAACCGTTTTATCATCATTTTTCTGGTTTGACTTCATGGCTTGACTGGCCATCACACCATTGATGATACCGCTCAATGTGTCTGACTTACCCGCTAGGCCATCGATGGCTTTACCGATAGACAGAGACTTGGCAAAGTTATCAAAGAAATGCGCTTCGCCGCCAACAATATCGATTTTGGCTTTCTGTAGCGCGACTGCCAATACTTCAGCATTTTCTTTCGCAATCTCTTTACCAGCATCAATCGATGCCAATGCTTCTTGCAATGCCGTCTCAAGGCTCATGCGGAACTCTTCGTGCTCACGTGCCTCTTTACTCATGCTACCCATGGCATTGAATTTCTCAACCAGACCATCTGCTTCGGCTTGGAAATGTGCGCGAGTAACTTCGGCTTTTGCCAATCCAACTTCACGCTCAGCTCTGGCATTTGACTCACCGCGAGCCGCGATGACTTGAGCATCTGCCATACCAATATCACGCTCAGCTTTAGCGGTAGATTCGCCACGAGCGGCAATAATCTCAGCATCTGCCATGCCTTTTTCACGATTTGATTGCGCTTCAGCTTGTCCAGTCGCTCTAATAACATTAGCTTTCGCAATGCCTTCTTTTTCCAACGAAGCCGCTTTGACTTCTTGGATAGCCGCTTCAGCGAAGCCATGTGCTGACTCTTCTGCTTTAGTACCTTCGGCCATTTTAATTTTGGCTTCTGAATCTTTGGCAGATGCTTCAAGATTCGCGGCAGCCAACGTGGTGATTTCTACGGCTTTGTGCTTGGCAGACAGCTCTTCTGCTTCGGCTTTTTTCACCTGACGTACTTTGATTTCTTCCGCATCGGCTTCTGCTGCTAGGACGCGTGTCTGCTTAGAACGCTCAGCTTCGCTAATTTCGCGAACTTCTTTGATACGCTCTTCTTCTTGCGCGACCGTTTTATCTACCGCGATACGCTCACGAATGACGTTGGCAATTTCTTTTTTCTCAAGCTCAATCGCACGTTCAGCTTCGATACGTTGCAAGTCAACTTCACGCTCACGAGAGACAATTTCTAGATCACGAGCACGCGTCACTTTTTCTTCTTCGATGACGACTGCACGCAAACGATTTTGACCTGCTACTTCGATTTCACGCTGCTGATTCTCACGCTGAATGGCCAAATCCTGCTCAACCGAGATGACAGCTGTTTCAGATTTTTTACGCTCTTCTTCTTCAATTTTGCGGGTTTCAGCCGTTTCGCGTGCAATCACTGACGAGATTTCACGTTGCTGTTTGGCTTCGGCATCGGCTTGCTGACGCTCTAGCTCTAGCATTGCCTCTCTGGTTTCAACGTTCTTTTTCTTAACAGCCAGCTCTTCGTCACGCTCAAGCTCGTTGGTAATGACGTTTTGGAAAGCCGTTAGCTGAGTAATCTTTTTGATACCTTCAGCATCTAAAATATTACTTGAATCTAATGACGCTTTTGGCGTTTGCTCTAAGTAATCAATCGCCACATCTTCTAAGACATAGCCATTCAGATCGTTGCCGATCTCTTGAACGATACTGTCGCGAAACTCGCTGCGATTTTCAAACAGTTTGACGAAATCAATCTGCTTACCGACTGTTTTTAGGGCTTCTGAGAACTTGGCATTAAACAGCTCATTGACGGCGACTTTATCTGAGGCTCTTTCAACCCCAACCGATTTGGCAACTTTTAATACATCTTCTTCGGTTTCATTGACGCGTAGATAAAACGCGACTGTGATATCAGCACGCATGTTATCGGCGCAAATAAGCCCTTCTTTACCGCGTCTATCGACTTCTAAAGTGATAAGTGAGATTCTCATCAACTCTTTTTTGTTGATAACCGGCCAAACAAAACCACCATCAAAACGTACGGCAATTTTACTCACACCGTTGATAATGAGTGCTTTGCCCTGCTCGACCTTAAAGTAAAAGGCCTTGAGCATCAGTAGTGCGACCATCATAAAAACAAACGCCAGCACTACAACCACGCCGACGATAATGAGTGTGTCCATATCCATTCCTTTAATTAAAACATTCCATAATCAATTCTATATAAATCAGATACGCTATCAGGTTTGTTAAATTTACTGTTTATAACACCTTTTATAGCACGTGTGCTTTGTAGCCCTGTCACGCACCATTCTTATATCTGCATTATTCTGAATCGACTATAACCAAATTTAAAACCGTTTAAATCATTGCTAAAAATATTATGCCTAAACCAGAGATTCTTCTAAAACCTCTGACTAAATCGCTGTTCATTCTGTGAACTTATTCTGTGCTAATAGCGATAATGATGTGCTGAAAATAATGATAAAGAGCCCTAATGGTCAAATCATTGATGAGAGTTACTTGTCTTTTACAGCGGCGACGCGATAGGTATTGGCTGCCTCTAAATACTCCACTAACATCACTCGATCGCCTTGTTTCAGCGAGCCATCATTGACGTCTGAGCGAATTTTGAGTATCAATCCTGCACCACCATCATTCAATTCCACTTCGCCGTGTTTGTCCGTGACACTAAGGGTACGCACAACCGCGATTTTGCCGATATTGCTAGCGGCATTGCGTCTAGGTATTTTGGCTATTTTGTTGCGGATGGGAGAGATGATGATACCTGTCAGCCACATGGAGATGACCAATACAAAGATTAGCGCTCCGGTGCCGAATAGGTAATATAAAATGCCTGAGTCAAAATTTTGATGTAAAAAACTGGTATAGAAGTAACTTAACAACCAACCAATTAAACTGATTAAGCTAAGAATAACGATAAGCGGCACGCCATACAAACCGAATTTGAGCAGCAGACCCGACACAAACCCTGATGAGGTCAAATTGCTACCCTCGCCACTTGCATCGCCAATATCTACTGTATCCATATCTGCCATACCAAGTAGAGAAACCATCCAATACAAGGTCACAAACATCACCAATCCTGTAAAGACTATCGTCGGGTACAAGCTGATTTTGGTGATGAATATCAAAAACGACTCTTGCATTACGTACTTTCTCCTTTTGCTCACCCAATCCAGTATCTCTATATACAGTATGTTTATATATAGTGTTTTGATACGCAGAATCTTGATGAGCCATTTATAAAATTTATATGATGTTCATGAAAACTTAAGCTATAGAATCAACTTATGTTTCTTTATTAATTATATAGACATCTCACCCTATAATACATAGATTTCGCCATTAGCGTCCCCAAATCGGTGAACGCACCATCCCGCCAGCGTCACTATTAATACTGTAGCTTGTGTTGGCAGATAACGAGCGGATAACGAGGCTGCCTATATTTCTAGTGCCTTGGCTGCTCACTTGCGAGCTGCGCATTGGATAAACCGCATACTGTCCAGACGGTGATAACCGTGCAGGCTCATCGAGTCCTGTTTCTGCGAGATCGATGGTTTGACGAGTAGCCAATGTCATAACCGCAGCCTTGCGACCGTTGAGATACGCTAACTGCTGACCGTCTGCACTGAGTTGAGGACTCGCGACATAGCCACTAGTCGGCATAGGCGTCGCATTGCCAGTGGCAAAGTCATAGCGATAGATGCTTGGGCGTCCAGCACGGACTTTATCACTGGTATAGACAAAGCTTTTGCCATCAGACGCATAGCTTGGCTGTACCTCAGTACTTGATAGTGTAGTCAACTGTTTGGTATTGCCATCGTTCAGACGCATCTCATAAATATCTGCGTTGCCGCCGACGGTTGAGCTATAGAGGAGTTTTTGACCATCAGGTGAGAACGACGCTGACATGTTACTGCCTTCAGAATTTACCACTAGATTGCGCGTATCGCTGCTACGATCATAAATATAAATTTTGGGGTTTTGACGTGGTGCTTGTTTACTATAGGCGAGCCATTTACCATCAGCTGACCACGCAGGCGCATAAATATAACCCTTCAACTGATCAATCAATTGACGATCGCTACCATCAGGACGGATGCTATACAGTGTCGATATTTTTGCGGCACCTGTGCCCTGCTCATCCACGTAGGCTATGCGCCCTTGACGGTCAATCACAGGCATTCGAGCCGTCAACGGATTGGTCTCAACTGTACTAATAGGCTTATTGACTGATGTGCTGTTCAATGTCTGACAGCCTGTGAGTACCATAGCTATGGCTATCGTCATAGCGCCTGTTGCTGTGAGCCTATTCATGGCTAGTTTTGACATGACTGGTTTTGACATAACTGTTTTAAACATAAAGTGATATCCAATAGAACCTGATGATAAAATATATTACAGAAACATTACTCTAGTGTATCCTAAACCGGACTAAATTTTGGATAAAAAAATGCCCCACTGATTAGTGAGGCATTATTAAATTCAGCCGAAATATCTGATTTTTTACTCAATCATCAAATTATTTAGAAATAGCTTTGAAATACGCAACTTGATCGTCATTGCGGATAGTCAAGATAGGCACATTATTCGCATTGTTATTGATACTATACTTACCTTGTACGGTTGCTATGGTTGCCGTATCGAAACTTGCTTGTGGCTCAGGACACGCCATCATAGTACTGATGCCGTTTTTGATCTCTACATTGCCATTGACAACGCTATATCCAGCACTCATGTTGTTGCAGGTGTTCATAAATGCCACGTAATCTCTACCGTTGTCATTCATGAAATTCAAAGTTAAGGGTTTTGCTGGATTAAAAAATAGCTGAGTTACCTTATCACCATTGCTGCGTTTGGCATCAACAAGCTGCCAGTGATGAGCTTGTAAAATATCTGAAGTGATTGGCTGACTGACTGGCGCAGGTAGATTGGCGGTAGTCTGGCAACCAGCGGCAAGCGTACCAACGGCCAAGATAGCTACCATCATTACTTTAGTCATACTTTTCATATAAGTTCCTCGTCTTATTGAACCTAAAATTTTCACTACTTATAAATCTTGCACTGGATGCACCCTTTACAGACCTAGTGAAAATTTTGGTTTTATTATGATTCGTTTATTGTCTTATTCATTGTTTTAAACAATGGCGATATTTTGTATGACTCACAATGAGCTGTCATTATGAATTGAGTGGTTGCTTGAAGGAGGTTTTGTTGCAATGCGAAGTCGACCGGATGTTTGCTATTGACCTTATTCACTAACGATGCTAACACCTTACTGATGTCTTGTCTAAAGCAGCTAGGACGTGTCCTCAATTAGCACATTGATATAGTTAGTGTTCTTAAAATGATGATACACCTTATAGTCAAGGAATTTTAGAATCGCTACAAGGCGACCGACCGCAGATAGTACACTGAGTACATCTAGGACGGGTAACACCGTAGCGGTTTAAAAGTGCTCTGACTATGGTGTCAGGTGAGCGCTGACATAAAAAAACCCCACTAAATAGTGAGGTTTTTTTATGTCGTATAACTATAATGTGGCACTGCATATGACTGCTAGTGCCGCTTACTGATACCTTAAATAATCAATCTGGGTTTCAGTAAAATTATTAGCCACCACTTTAGATAACGTCTGTACCAGTTATATTTGGCTGATCAGTAGCGGGTGCCGTCATACTTGACATAGATTGGCAACCTACCAATACTGTCACCATTAAAATACCTGTCATCAATGCTTTGGTCATGTTTTTCATATAAGCTCCTAGAATAGTTTTAAAACACTTTTGGTTCAAATGAAGTACAAATATCATTGTACTAAAGCTATAGATAGTGGGCTGTCCTTCTCCCAATGACCATAACTTATTTGCACTTTTAGCATACTTGTCTCTTACATCACTGTAAGTTAATTAATGTTAATGAAATACGCTTATTGAGTCTTCGTCTCTTGTAGAGCCGCATAACCTGACAAGCGTTTACGCTCAGCATCGTCAAATAGCTGCTGCTCAAGTTGGTTTACTTGAATTTGCGCTTGAGCTTGATCTGCACTTTGGCTTAACAAACGCTGTTTTTGTGTTTGATATTGAGTAAAGCGCTGGTCAAAACTGGCATCCTCTTGGTCTACTTGCGCCAGTCTCTTTGCTGCTGGCGCACCTACTAGCTCTCGGCGCATATTGTATAGTGCTTCAGGCGTCGCGCCACGAGCTTTCATTTGTTCAGTACGAGCCATAAGCTCACCAAGATTGGCTTGCTGCACGATATTGGCTTTGGTGACACTATCTGGCAAGCGGCTGATATAGTCTTGTCTGGCGGCTTCTTTTTGTGCCTCAGAGGTTTGTTTGTTTTGGTTGATTCTGACCATCTCTACACTATAGTCATCATAGTCATCTTCTGTACCAAAAAACGCACTAATGGTGTCCTTTGCAAAATATTGCTGACGTAGCTTGGTTACATCTTGTTGTTGCTGTGCCACAGCGTTTAAATCTAGTTCACCACTTTTTGTCGCTTGTAGTTGTAGATTGCCATAACGCTTTTCTATCTCTGGGAGTGCTTTGAGATACGCAACATACTTGCCAAATATAGCGACCGCTTGACTGGCCGCAGGCTCTGGGGTGTGATGACGAATGTAACTCTCAACACGCGCAAATATAACGGCTTCGTCCTCCTCTCCTAGTGCGGATAAAAAATAATCAAATAAACGCCGTAATCCTTGAGTGACGACCAACTGTTTGTTTTCATCAATGATGATTTCGCCATCAATTTGAGTACCCTTTAAGGAACGCGGCAAACGCTCCAATCCTGTGACAAATAAAGACTGATTTTGGGTCGCAGTCGTTGGTAGCATTTGACCCGCCGCCAGCGCAGTTGATAGAGTACCCTCAGCCTCCTCGCCCAGAGCATTGGATGCTGGTTGCGCTAGAGCCATACTCGTATGATCAGGTTTGAACCACATAATAACCGCCGCCGTCACGACTATGGTGACCACGGCAATTATAACGATTGATAAATAGGCTGGACGGCGATTATTCGACATAAATGAGAGTTCTTATCTTATAAGTCAGCTTAAAGGTTGGCATTTTTAAGACGATTAACCTGAGTACGATAAATAGATTTTGGCTCAGACTCTCCCCATGCTGTCAAACTTAGCACTTGATCGGCTGAATCTAAGTGATTCATTCTATAATTATCACGAATCACATAACCAAGACGACTTGAGCAGGCAGATACCAAACCATCGTTAGACTCGCCTGCAAACGGTACACCCGTTACTGCCAATATATAATCACTAGGATCAAGTACGCTCGTTATTTGTCCAACACCACTAAATGAATAGTATTTGATGCCATTGGCAGCAGTGCTAGTCGGCTGGCCACAATAACTGGTTGGCATGGCAGCAGGGAATTTAGCGTTAAATTGAGCAGCACCATCGGTCGATAGCGCCATCAATGTTTGCCAGCCATCTTGTTCTTGAATCTCTGAGAAGCTGATACCAGAGCCGATATCTGTAAAGCCACCAATCAAATTAAACAGCCCTGATACTAACTCTGTGGTGATGTTTGACGGGCTTCCAGTATTGTTATTTGGCTCAAGCGTGTTTTTGACAAAATCTGCCGTTTTTGACCCTTGCTCTGGACTTGATACTGCTGTCACTGACGCCACATATTTTGGCGCAACACCAGCGACATAACGGATGTCTATACCGCCTTGACTGTGCCCAAATAGATTGACTTTAGATTTGCCTGAAATGGCAGTGATGGTCTTGACCTGTTGTAGCAGCTGCTCTCCACGAATCTCACTGTTATTGACGGCTGATGTTTTGGTGGTATATACCTCTGAGCCACCTTTCATCAATTCTCCAGGTATTCCATTAAAGTAATCAACGAGCCCAAACATCGTAGTGAAGCCACCAAGTCCATGAGCCATGACGACCGGATACTGAGTTTTAGTGTAGCTCGAGGTGAAGTACTTACTATCAACCAGCTTGCAACCGTTGGCATTAGCACAGTTATAATACTGTCCAGCTGCTTGAGCAGATGTGGTTTGCAAGGTCATCAGGAGGATGCCGGCAGCGATAGCACCGAGTGAAGGTAAAAATGCGCTGGGCGTAACAGCTGCAGCAAAAGAGGTCTTTAGAGTCATAACAACATCCTTGTCATCAATAATTTTGGTTATCTTTACCTCCCAAAAGGAGAAAAGATTGCTGCTAATCCCTTTAGCAGACAAAATTACATTACTTATATATTCTGTAACATTCAACTAATTTGTCAAAATATGAATATATTACCGTGACTGAACAGTCATAACCGCCCTTATTTGGCTGTAAAGCAATTATTATCAATCACAATGATAGGTTAGCTATCACTTAACGTAAAACTGTCATCAACCCATTTATGGTATAATCTACTCACATTAAACCCATAATTATAAGATAGATGATGATGATTAAAAAATCTCTTATCCAGTCCCCAGAAGCCATAGAAAAAATGCGCGTGGCCGGTAAACTTGCTAGCGATTTGCTGGTAATGTTAGACGAGCACGTTAAAGTGGGCGTCAGCACCGAAGCATTGAATCAAATTGCTCATGACTATATTGTCAATGTACAAGGTGCTATCCCAGCGCCTCTCAACTACAATGGCTTTCCAAAATCAATCTGCACCTCGGTCAATCATGTGGTTTGTCATGGTATCCCAAGTGAAAAGAAACTGCTAAAAGATGGCGACATCATTAATATCGATGTGACGGTTATCAAAGATGGCTATTATGGCGATACGTCAAAAATGTGGATCGTGGGCAATGGCTCCATTATGGCAAAGCGTATCTGTAAAGTGGCACAAGATGCCCTCTATGCTGGCATGAGTGTTGTCAAAGATGGCGCACGCCTAGGCGATGTAGGTGCTGCGATTCAAGAAGTGGTCGAGCCTGAGCGTTTCAGTATCGTTCGTGAGTTCTGTGGGCATGGTATCAGTAATGAATTCCATCACGAGCCACAAGTCATGCACTATGGCAAAAAAGGCACAGGGTTCGAGCTAAAAACAGGTATGACCTTCACCATCGAACCCATGATTAATGAAGGTAAGTGGCAGACCAAAATCTTACCTGATGAATGGACGGCAATCACCAAAGACCGCAAACTGTCTGCACAGTGGGAGCACACCATGGTCGTCACAGACAATGGCTGTGAAGTGTTTACCACTCGTCCCGAAGAAGACTTAAGCTTTTTAACACAGTAACATCATAAAAGATCGCCTAGGCGGTCTTTTTTTTGGCCAACAATTAGGTCATATTGAGTATTGTGCTTACCTACTTTTTATCTTTATACTCTGATGACTTAATAACTTATATTAATAACTTATATTAGTAACTTCTATTTGTGGCTTTTATCAGCTACCAGCACATTGGTGATTCTACGCTTTTCAGCTGAAACGTTTTATTTTTAAACTCTTAACGGGATAACACTCATGTTTACTTGTGATGCCGCATCGATTGATCTGACACCGCTCCCTTCATTTTCATCTAAGACCGCGACTGTCGACTCCTTGCAACCGGCGACGAATGCAACGGAAAAAACCCTACTCGGTATTCCTGAATGGTTAACCCAAATAAATTTGGATATCAGCCGCGCGCTTGAGCGTGGTGTCAATATTCGTCAATTAGTGGCAGCACGCGCGTGTGCTATTGATGGCTTACTCATCGCCTTGTTTAAATGGTTTGAGCTGGATAAGACCGATTTGGCATTATTCGCCACCGGTGGTTATGGTCGCGGTGAGCTGTCGCTTTATTCAGATATTGATATTTTACTACTCTCTCCTGATGAGGTTGGCACTGATGCCAGTGGGAAAATCGATCGGTTGGTGGCGCTGTTGTGGGATATAGGGCTGGAGCCCGCCCTCTCTGTACGTAGCGTGAATGATGCTTTGGAAGCTGCGCTCGATCATACGATTGCTAGTGCGCAGTTAGAAGCTCGGCTCCTGATTGGTAATGACGTTTTGCAAGATTTTCCGGCTCAAATTGTCAATAAGCAATGGTCGCCGCGCGCTTTTTTTGAGGTAAAAACCGAGGAAGCCAGAGCGCGTTACTTGCAGCATAATGCGACGGAATATAATCTAGAACCGAATATCAAAACAGCGCCTGGCGGCCTGCGTGACATCCATATTATCGGCTGGGTAACCAAACGTTATTTTCGGGTCACTAAGCTCTATGATCTGGTACAGCAGAACTTTTTGACCGAAAAAGAGTTCGACGAGCTGAGCTTTGCCGAAGGTTATTTATGGCAAATACGGCATCACTTGCACGAATTGACTGGACGTAACGAAAACAAGCTACTGTTTGATTATCAGCGTGACATTGCCCAGCTGATGGGTTATGAGGCACAGCCGGATGATCAACCCAATGCCGCTGTTGAGCGCTTTATGCGCGACTATTATCGCTGTGCCATGCAGATATCAACGCTGTCTGAGATGCTGACCAATCACTACTATGAGACAATCATAGAGCCCAATCTACCTGATGATGAGCGCCCAAAAAAGCAGCCGATTAATGCGCGTTTCAACCAAGTTGGCGACCAAATCGCTATGGCGCATCATCGCGTTTTTGCTCAGCATCCTGAATCAATTCTAGAGATGTTTTTACTCATGGGTCAGTACGGTATCAAAAACGTCCGGACGCATACATTACGAGCGCTAAAAATCGCTGCGCGCGGTATCGATCAAACTTACCGCGACAACCCTAATCACCAAACGCTATTTTTGGCCAATTTAAAAGAACAAAACTACCTGTTTCATCGCCTGCGTACCATGAATCGCTATGGCGTTTTGGGCAATTATATTCCTGCTTTTTCCCAAGTCACCGGTCTGATGCAGTATGATTTATTCCATCGTTATACCGTTGATGCCCATACGTTGTTTTTGATCCGCATCTTGCACCGCTTTACCGATCCGAATTTTTATGAAGACTTTCCACTGGTCAGTTCCCTCTTTCAGCGTATTGAGCGCAAAGAAATTTTAGTATTAGCAGCCATGTTTCATGATATTGCGAAAGGTCGCGGTGGCAATCATAGCTTGCTTGGTGAGACTGAGTCGATTGAATTTTGCTTGGCACATGGCATGAGTAAAGCAGATGCCAATTTGGTTGGTTGGCTGACCCGCTACCATTTATTGATGTCGATGACCGCGCAGAAAAAAGACATTTCAGATCCAGAAGTGGTGACACTTTTCGCTGATTTGGTTGGCAACGTCACCCACTTGAATCATCTGTACGTACTGACCGTCGCCGATATGAACGCGACCAATCCACAGTTGTGGAACAGCTGGCGGGCGACCTTGATGAAACAGTTATACTCGCAAACGCGTCGTATTTTACGTGCTGATATCGATGCGCCAACCAATCGTCAAGACATGATCAGTGCCACGCACAAGCAAGCAATGGTCATGTTGGATAACGTCGATAATCAGCACATGAACCGCAGTGAGGTACTTAGACTGTGGGATGACTTAGGTGATGAGTACTTCTTGCGTGAGATTGCTGAAGATATTTTATGGCATACCGAAGCCATTTTGAACCATCCACCGATTGGGCTTGCCTCTAATGCCGATAGCCCACCATTGGTGGTACTGCGAGAGCATCGTGAGCTGGCACTGGATGCTGTGCAAGTCTTCGTTTACACCCAAGATCAGACAAACCTATTTGCCGTCACTATGGCCGTATTTGATCAAATGAATCTAGATGTTTTAGACGCACGCATCATCACTGCCACTCGTGATTTTGCCTTGGATTCTTATGTACTGCTAGATCCTAGTGGCACATTATTGGTCGATGAAGACAGTCAGCAAGAGCTTAAGCAGCGCTTAATCAATGCCTTTAAAGACCCCACCGTACTGAAGCTTACGAATAAACGAATGCCGCGTCAGCTCAGACATTTTGAGGTGAAGACGGTGATTAATTTTGAGTTTAATGAAGCATCAGGTCAGCACATTATGAGCTTAGAAACCCTCGATCAGCCAGGGCTACTGGCACGGGTGGGACAAGTATTCTTGCAGGAGAAAATTGAGGTACATGCGGCTCGCATTACCACACTAGGCGAGCGTGCAGAGGATATGTTTTATATCAGTGATCAAAATGACGAGCCTTTGTCTGCCGACAAGCTAGAAACGTTAAAAACGGCATTGACAACGAGTCTGAGCTTACATAGTGATAGTGCTGCAACTTAAGCAGTATGGTCTATTAAGAAGTTTAACGAGTAACGAATATCGTGGATTGGGATTGGTGCTTTAACGTACAAAGTAGATTGGTGCTAGATAAGCAAGTCATGCCATTTAGCATCAACCTATTTTTCATACAGTAAAAATCTCACTTTCATAATAAAAAGTTATCGGAATAGATAGCAGAGTTTATAGGATACTTCTATATATCATCTCGCTGGCATGAGCGTTGAGCTCGTCATCAGCCAAATCTGGTGGCAAGATATTTGCCTCTACCTGTTGTTCACCTAACAGTAACCGTCCAGCATCGACCTCTTTTTTTAGCAAGCACTGCAAACTTGAAAGATGGAACTTGGCATCATAATGCTCATAAAGCGCTTGCAAGGAAATAGGTGCTTTGGCATGAACATCGAGATAGAGACTGTCATCTGCCAAGATAATCATCTCGTTTAGCGCCTCTTCACGCAGTACTTCCTGTTCATTAATTCGGCGTTGCAAGTTGTTGGCCAATCGACCTTTGAAAGCCAGCATAATGATGAAAATCAGCGTTTGTAGCACAAATAAAGCGACATACTGCCACAAAGGTAGCGATATGCTAAATAGCCTACTAAGTAACATAAGTACCGTAGCCACGACCACATAGCTGACCAACTGCCACAGTAGCCACATCATAAAGCTGTTGTCACCGAACCAAAACATCTGCCGCTCTTGCAGGCGAATCAAATGATGGCGCGCCTGCCACCAATGATTCTCACGCTGTTTCAATTGTTTGTATAACTCTGCGCGCGGCGTACTGTTACCCAAATTTTTATTCTGGATATTTTTGGCATTGAGATCATCAGTTTTTGAGACACTAGCCATGTCAAATTATCCTTACCATAATCTGTCGTTACCGCTGACAGTCACTTTTATATTATTATCAGTTATAAAGCACCAAACTTATGCCAACGTCTTAGATTTACTTATCACGTCACAATTTTGCTGTGAGCCTCTATTTGAGAGGAGATAAATTAGCCAAGATAAGCAAAAGACAAAAAATAAGAGAAGTGCTACACTGCTTGAATGTAAATTTTCTTTATAACTTTATTATTAATTGTCTATTATAGTTACCCTACTTATGAATCACAACTTAACCTCTCTGCATCCTTACCCTTTCGCTAAAATGGCAACGTTACTTGCTGATAGCACGCCAGCCCATAACCACAGTGCAATCAAGCTCGGCATTGGTGAACCAAAACATGAACCACCTGAATTTGTACTGGACGTATTACGTGAAAACTTGGACAAAATAAGCCGTTATCCCACCACTAATGGTACTTTTGAGCTACGTCAAACCATCGCCCATTGGCTAGAAAAGCGATTTTTCTTAAATCATGTCGATGCCAACACGGAAGTATTGCCAGTCATGGGCACGCGCGAGGCGATTTTTAGTTTTGTACAAGCGGTTGTTGATCATGACGTAGCGAATCCGGAGAGCAGTCTATCTCCTACCGTGGTCATGCCCAATCCGTTTTATCAAATATACGAAGGTGCGGCGATACTGGCACAAGCAACGCCTTACTTTGTGCCTTGTACACTAGACGATGATTTTAAAGGTGACTATCGCGCGGTACCAAAAGAAGTATGGATGCGCACGCAGTTACTATTCGTTTGTAGTCCGAACAATCCAACAGGTTCGGTCATGACAATGGATGATTGGGAATATCTCATTCGCCTATCAGATCAATACGACTTTATTATTGCTAGTGACGAATGCTATAGCGAGCTATATTTTGATACGGTGCCGATTGGTCTATTGCAAGCCTGCGCTGCTTTTGGACGCCATGACTTTAAAAACTGCGTGGTATTCCACTCGTTGTCCAAGCGCTCAAACTTGCCGGGTTTACGCTCTGGATTTGTGGCAGGCGATGCCAAAATCTTGCAGGCTTATTTGCAATATCGTACCTATCAAGGCTGCGCAATGCCAATACCCCATCAGCTTGCCTCTATCGCGGCTTGGCAGGATGAAAAGCATGTTGAGCATAACCGTGCGCTGTATCGAGAAAAGTTTGCCTTATGGATGTCTGAGCTTGGTGAGCTACTAGAATTGCGGATGCCAGAAGCTGGATTTTACTTTTGGATCAAAGCGCCTGAACAGTTCGATGGTGATGATGAACTATTTGTCAAAGCCTTATACGAGCAGGCCAATATCCATGCACTGGCTGGGCGTTACCTGTCACGTGAAGTCAATGGCAAAAATCCTGGGCAAGGTTATGTACGCATTGCGCTTGTCGCTAGTGTCGATGAGAGCCGTGAAGCGATCAGCCGTATTCGTAAACTACTGGGTGCGTAGGCAGTCTATTTAAAAGTATTAAGCGAGATATTAACCTCTAATAACCACAATTTAACTGTGGCTATTAGAGGTTTTTTGCTTTAATAATGCTATAGTAAAGTGGCTTTTATCAAATATGCCATCAAGGATGATGCCATGCCCCATCTTGATTTTACCCAGCCGCCCTTTGATGTGTTGAGTCTGGCTGAACGCCAAAGCATTAGAAAAAACACTCAAATTCGCTACCTTGCCAAAAATGAGCATCTAACTGCCGAAGAATTGCAGTATCTGTATGTCGTCATCAAAGGACAGATTGAGCAATTGCTTGACGGTGAGTTTGTGGCCTCTTATTTGGGTAGTAACCACTCCGACCAGCTCAATAATAACGACTGGTTCGACAGCCGTCGTCTGCCTGAATCATTGACTGAGAACAGCCCTAATACTGGAGCATCACAAACCTATCAGTTTCGAGCCGCTGAAGATACGTTGCTGCTCCAAGTCGCTGGTAGCGCAGTGGATAAAATCAGCGCCCAAAACCATCTAGTCCGTCAAATGCTGTCAGATAAGCTGCCCGAACGGCTAAAAGCATTACAGCAACGCCGTCACAATAAAACCATAGACCTTGCCAGCTACAATGACCAACAAGAAGTGCAACAGATCATGTTGCAGCCTGTCATTGACGTCAATCTATTGCCAGTCCATATCGTCGATGCCAATAATAGTTTATACGAAGCCGCTTCTATCATGACGAAAGCGGGGCTAAAACATGTACTAGTACGTCCATTGAACCATCTAGAGCATAGGAAAGAAACGCGACATGGTACTGGTCATCTGTTAGGTATTTTAACCGACACCGATATTTGCCGCGCCGTGAGTGACCAGCAAAACCCTGCCACGACTACATGCCAGCGCTATGCTAACTTTAACCTGCGTACCATCAAAGCCAGTGATGAGATTGGCGATGCATTATTGACCATGACCCGCTATCGCATCCATCGGCTACCAGTGATTGATCGAAATGGGGATGTCGTCGGTATACTCGGACAAAGCGATATGCTTGCGCATATTGGCCATCACTCTCAGCTCATTAGTATCCAAATCGAGCAAGCAAAAGACTTATCGAGCTTAGATACCGCCGTCGAGCTTATCGGTCGTTACATTCGCGCACAACATCAAAACGGCGTCAAAATCGGTAATATCAGCCGTATGGTACAGACCTTGAATGCACAAGTATTTACCAAGCTTTGGCAACTTATCGTGCCTGCTGAAGTCATGAATAATACCTGCTTAATCGTGATGGGGTCAGAAGGTCGAGGTGAGCAAATCATGCGTACTGACCAAGACAATGCACTCATCTTACGTGATGGCTATACTCATCCTGATCTGGCGCAATTTGCGGATACTTTTAATCACCATTTAGCAGACCTCGGTTATCCGCTGTGCGATGGCAATATCATGATGACCAACCCGATGTGGCGACAGCCGCTAAAACAGTTTAATGCTCAGATTGGTTTATGGTTTAAAAACACCAATCCTATGCATGGTATTTATTTGTCCGCCATACTTGATGGCGAATACGTCTGCGGAAATGAGTCATTATTGACTCAGGTGCGTCAACATTTAAAGGTCGCCCACAGACAGTCAGACCCTATGTTTGTACGCCAGTTTGCACGTGCCGCGCTACAGTTCGGTGATGTCAATCAGTGGTGGCAAAAGTTCGTGCCTTTGCTCGGTGGTAAATCCGGGTCAGAAGACATTGATCTAAAGAAAGCCGGTATCTTTCCACTGGTTCATGGTATTCGTACCTTAGCGTTAGAAAACGATATCTTAGACGTGCCCAGTAGTAAAAATCGTCTTAAAGCTTTGGTACAAGCGCGCGCCTTGACCCAAGAGCGAGCGGATACTTTACTAGAAGCCTTGGAATTTTTTATGGCACAGCGCTTATCAGTCGCCCTATCAACCGATGATAAACATGCGCGGCAAGTCAACCCAATGACCTTGACCGCGCTTGAGCGCGACTTATTAAAAGAGTGTTTGGCTGTCGTAAAAAGCTTTAAAAACCAGCTACGTCAGCATTATCAATTAGAAATTGCATAAGCATGAAAATCGTATAAGTATAGAACTCGCATCAATGGATGAATGACAAATATGAGTTGGCTAACACAGTTATCCTGCGCTTGGCAAAAAAAACAGCTACAGCGTCCAGAATTGGCATCGATGTTTACCAAACCCTTGGCTAAGCAGTGGGTAGCGATTGACTGCGAAATGACGGGACTCAATCCAAAAAAGCACCACTTATTGTCTGTCGCCGCGATTCATATCAATGGCAATACGATTGACACCGGTAATGGCATGCATATCATATGCAAGCCTCCAGTGATGCCAGACCGTGACACCATTGTGATTCACGGTCTACGTACTGCCGACGTTGAGCATGGTATGAGCTACGATGAGATGCTGGCGCGATTGCTGCCATTTATAGGTAATCGACCGATTGTGGGGTTTTGTACGAGTTTAGACACAGCGTTTTTAAACCCTCTAGTCAAACGCTATATGGGCACGGCACTACCCAACGAAATCATCGATTTGCGCCACTTATATAGTCGGCGCATGGGTGATCGCACTCAGGGTGTCCCCAACCAATCACAACAGCTGCGCAATATTTTAGCGCACTATAATATCCCTGATCTGGGCGCTCACGATGCTTATAACGATGCGATCATGACCGCCATGGCGTTTTTACATGTACGCTAGGGCGTATTCTTATTTTGAGAATCAAGCTAAAAAAAGTTTTCAACCACGCCTGCCATCTACGCGAAAACAGTAACTCATGTTAGTATAGGCGGCTTTTGCTACCGAATAAAAGATGCTCATGCGACCTACTTCTAGACTCTGTCATTCCTCCGTGCTTACCGCCAAATTATCGCCTGTTTTTAGTCATTTGCGATCGTTTAATCAGACTCATAAATGGTTGGTTGCGCTGACATTAGTGGCAGCCCCGCTGTATGCGCAAGCAGCATTGCCCAAAGCTATTCAAGCGGCATTATCACGAGCTGACTTAACAGAAGCTGATATTAGTATCATCATCACACCAGTCGGTGATAAAAACGCCAGTCACCTGCCCGCTCCGATTCAGGTCATCGATAGCAGCTCGGATAGCTCCTCTAAAAGGGTTTCTCAACCGAAACAAACCGCTAACGTAAATGCTGATATAAAGGGTAACGCCCAGACAGCCACGCAAAATAATAATGACAAACTCAATGAGAACAGCCACCTGCTCCAACAGAGTACATTGGTTACCATTGAGCGGCGAACCATTGAAAGACATGAGCAAAAATTGCATGCTTACACCGATGATCCTTACACTTATCAAAGCTTAGAAAGTATCCCAACGATATTGGGCGATAAGACAAAAACAACCATCATTAACAACGATGGTAGTAATGCCAATATTACAGAAAATAGCGATAAAACCAGTAACATTAATACTGATGCTGCATCCATAAAGATTTCATTTTCACCAATATTGAATCACCAATCCGATATCGCTCGCACGCCTGCCAGCACCATGAAGCTCGTTCCCAGCTTTATTGCTTTAGACACCCTAGGCGCTGATTTTGTCTGGCATACCCGTGTCTATCATACAGGCCTTGTCATCGGTGACCGCTTACATGGTGATCTGATTATTCAAGGCAGTGGTGACCCAAAAATGACCCACGAGCGTTTAAAACAGCTTCTCTATAAAGTAAAATCATCAGGTATTCGTCATATCGAGGGTGATATTATTGTCGACAGTGCCGTCTTTAAAAATGTCACTAAAGATCCTGCCGCCTTTGATAACTCACCACTGCGCCCTTATAACGCCAGTCCCGATGGCTTTTTGGTTAATTTCAGTACCATTGGCATTAAAAGCTATCCGTTAAACGATGACCAAGCAAGCCTGACTTATACACCGCAATTAGCAAATTATGATTTGCCCAGCATAATAGATACGCGCTCAGCTGCTTGTGGACAAGCGCGTTATAGTCTCGCACCGCAGTGGCAAACAAAAAAGCTTGTGTTAAATACCGGTTTGCCCAATAGCTGCCAAGAACACGCTTTTTATGTCGCTTATCCTGATGCCAAAGATTTTTCGGCACGTGTTGTCGCCGCAAAATGGCAAGAGCTAGGCAATACCTTAAGTGGCGATGTCATCACCCAAGAAACGCCTTACACTACAGCAAAAAGTACTAAACCCACGCATGGTTTGTCAGCACTGTCTATGTCCCCGCTGCCTATTGCCAGCTATCCGTCCTTGAATTTGACTAAGCAGATTTATGATATCAATCACTTCTCAAACAATGTCATGACTGAACAAGTAGCGCTATCGATTGGCGCTTATAGCCAATCCACTATGGTGAAAAATAAAACCAAAGCAGGTGGCATTGAAGCAAATAGCATTGAAGCCATTAATATTAAAAGCAACGCAGAATCTGATATAACTAGTGCAAATAGCGATACACCAAGCAATGTCAAAGCCGCAAATAATAAACCCATAAATAAGCAGACAACCAGCTTATATCAATTTGGCAAACCTGCTGTTACGGACTATTCTGCTGCCTTACAAACGATAAATCAGTGGTGGCAGAGCCATCTGAACACCCCAGCACCGTATCTAACCAATGGCTCAGGACTCTGCCGTGATTGTACGATAACGGCTGCCAACTTAAGCGAGCTATTAACTTACGCTTATAGCCATCCAAGCTTCGATGCTTATGTCAATTCGTTAGGCATTGCTGGAGTCAGTGGTACCATTGCTGCTCATGGCGCACGCTTACCCGATTCAGCCGCCACAGGGCGCGCATGGATAAAAACAGGCACTCTAAATAATGTCACCTCAATGGCAGGCTATGTCAAAGGGTTGTCGGGACAAGATTATGTCGTTGTTGGACTCATTAATAGTGAGCAAGCATTAAACGCTTATACGGCTAGACCCGTGTTAGATGCGATGCTTGATTGGACAGCGCAACATTAAGTGTTTTTAACATCCTATTTTTCACCTTTATAAAGGGTCGCTCATGTCACGCAAGACAACCAATCTCAATAAACCCAAGACTCATTCAGACCGCAGTGCGCTACCGAAAAATCATGAGTCAGCTCAATCCCAACTGGCACAATATGTGGGATTTTTTGCGGTGGGCTATATTCTTGCCAGCGCAATATTTATGATGATTCAAACCAAACTTGCTCTGAATTCGCAACTGGTGACGGTGCTCTCTATCATTATCGGTGCTTATATTGCGGTCAGTAAATTTATTAAGCATCAACAGCGCGCCCTTAGTAAAAGTGAAATCAATCGTTTAATGTTTGGCGGGGTCGCAGTAGTTTGGTTACTCACTGCTATTTATTTCTTAGGCATATGGTTCTTTTTGTTTGATGCAGTGAATCGCGAAGTATTGATTGAGATGGCTATGCAACAACCTCTCCCGCTCATTTCTGCCTTAGTCATGATATTGGTACTGACTTTTATCAGTGCCCGCATCAGTATTTTGGCGCTGAATCATCTCCTTAACCCCAAACGTAAAACAGGGTGAACACGCGCTGCTGTCTACAACGTACTACAAAGTTTATTCACCATTAGGGCGTGAATTCCGTTACGCTGGTTTTAGCTGGTGTGATATTTAGCAGCTGACCTTTAAACATTGAATTACTTTGTGCTATTGATAGGAGTCAATATTATGGACATGCTATTTTTTGACAGTATAGACAAGCTTGGACGCATCGTCTTAACGACCGTCATGGTTTACGTCTTAGTCGTGCTGACCACCAAAATCTCGGGTAAGCGCTCCACATCACAGCTCAATAACTTTGATTGGATCGTCACCGTAATGATCGGCTCATTGGGCGCTAGCACTATTTTGCTCAAAGACATCCCTTTTATCGAAGGCGTGGCCTCTATCTTGGTGCTATACCTACTACAATTTTTGGTCACCAAATACGCTTCCATCTCACCGCAATTTAGCAATTTTATTTTATCTGAGCCGCGTATTGTCTTTTATCAAGGGCAGTTTTTGCCCGATGCTATGCGAGATGAGCGGCTGACCCGTCAAGAAATCGAATGTGCCATGCGCTCTGAAGGCATGAACAGCTTCGATGATATTGAAGCCATTGTCTTTGAATCTGATGCTAAGCTGACCATTATTCCAAAACCAAGCGATAATACTGATAGCCAAAATACAGAAGACAAAGTCTCGCAAACCATTGCTTCACTTATGTAATGTCACTTGTATAATGTCACTTGTATAATGTCACTTGTATAATGTCACTTGTATAATGTCATTAGAGAGTAATAGCAATTGGTTAGGGTCTGTTGAACAAACAGACATAAAAAAGGATAGCCAATCTAATCGGCTATCCTTTCTGGTTAATTTATATCTCAATGATACGCTTGCTTCAATGGCAAGCTTGCTGAAATGACAGTCTTGGTCAATAGTCTATCCAACAGGCATTACACACGTTACTTGATACGTTGCCACGTTTGCGAACGACCAAAGAGTGGCGAACCGACATAACCTCGTAGATCTAGGCTTTGACCGTTGTCACTTAACGTGAGTTTGCCAGAATACGTCTTGCCGGATTCAGGGTCTACTAACTTGCCATCGCTCCATTTATTGTTACCGTCAGCCTTTAAGCCCGATAGAATCTGTAAACCTTCGATTGGCTTGTTTTTGAGGCTGCCAGGACATTTGGTACAAACAGCTTTAGCCTCTTCCTTATTGAGTACTTTGATGATTTTTCCTGAGACTTTACCGTTGCTTTCATTCAGCTGAATGATGGCCTTTTTTTCACCAGTTTTATCATCAATGGTTTGCCATTGTGTGCCGTTTAAAGAGGCAGCAAAGACAGAGGTAGACAGCAGAGCACCAGCAGTAAGGGTAAGTGCAATAGATATAGTACGACTCATGAACGACTCCTTTCGTTAAAAAAACTTTCAATTGAACTTATGGTACATCAAAAAATTAGCATAAAAATATTGCATAAAGACATTGTATAATTGCTCATCACTTCTCAAGATGATTGCGAACTAAAGAACAACTGTTTGTCGAATGCTAGTAAAGCATAAAAAAAAGCTTTGTAAAAGAGGTCTTTGTTACGGCAACTTAAGCTTAGATTTTTTTTGTTACATTTTCTCACGTATTGACAGGGTAGGTATTATGAAAGTAAGAATTTTGACCGTTGGTAACAAGATGCCGAGCTGGGTACAGACTGGCTTTGATGAATATTTCAAACGTATCCAACCGATGCTCAGTACAGAAATTGTTGAACTTGCTGCCGCCAAACGTGCCAAAAACCCTTCGGATGCCAATCTTGCTCAGTATCGCGAGCAAGAAGGTCAGGCGATATTGGCCGCTCACAATGCAGCGGGACGTGAGCAATTATGGGTATTGGATGTCAAAGGAAAAATGCTCTCGACAGAAGGGTTGGCAGATAAGTTGGCCGATGCCATGCAGCAAGGCGATGATATCGCCCTAGTGATTGGTGGCGCTGACGGCGTATCACCAGAAGTATTGGCAAAAGCCGATGTGAAATGGTCGTTATCCGCGCTGACGTTGCCGCACCCATTAGTACGTGTGGTCTTGATGGAGCAACTATATCGGGCGATGAGTGTCAATCACAACCACCCTTATCATCGCGGCAACTAGAAATAGCATGAGCAGATGTGTTAACGAATGACTGTTTGCTTAAGACAGATATAGTCGATTCAATTTAAAAAGAATACAGTGCTGCTGCGATGAGTTTTTCGAAACCTCTGAAGGGCAAAGCGCACAGCAAGCAAGGAAAACTCATGCCAGCAGAACGCTGTTTTTAGCATACCGTTTTTATTTTGAACTGGTTATACCTCATCAAAACGATTGAAAAACGAGCACATGCCCTAATAAACGGAACATGAAATATCCAAAACGAGCGACACCTAACGCCCCTTATGCGCATCAGCAACGTGAGCAACTTCACCAAGAGACGCATACGCCCATTACGACCACAGCAGCTTTGGCAAACGCCCAAGCTGAACGCTCGATTACGCCTAATTTAGCCAAGCTACCAGCGGTATTTATCTCGCATGGTGCCCCAACGCTGGCGATTGAGCAATCGGCCACAACCAGTGCACTGGCTCGTATCGGGCAAAACCTACCCAAGCCACGTGCCGTCGTTATTATGTCGGCGCATTGGCAGTCGGCGAAGCTAGAAATCAGCAGCAACCCACAACCAAAGACGTGGCATGATTTTTCAGGTTTTGCACCTGAACTGTATGAGCTACAATATCCTGCTGCCGGTCATCCGGCACTCGCTGAATCGCTAGCACAGCAGTTAACGGCACGCGGTATTACCTGTAGCGTCAATCCGATGCGCGTCAGCGACCATGGTGTCTGGGCACCGCTCAGACATCTCTATCCGCAGGCCGATGTGCCTATCGTACAAATATCGTTGCCACGGCACTATGACAGTGCTGCCTGCTATCAGCTGGGCGCGCAACTGGCGCAACTGCGCGAGGAACAAATACTCGTCGTTGGCTCAGGCAATATCACTCATAATCTACAAGCCCTACGCTGGGAAGCCGAGAGCATAGATGAGACCGCACAAGACTTTAAGCTCTGGTTGCTACAGCAGCTCAAAACAGACATCCCAGCGGCATTAGACTGGCAGCAGTATCCCAACTTTCGCGACATACACCCAAGCGACGAGCATTTACTACCGCTGTTTTTTGCCCTAGGAGCCGGTCAACGCGTCTCCGTCGTGCATCAGAGCATGGCACATCATAGCTTGGGAATGGATATCTATCGCTTCGATTAGGCAACTTTTAATCAAGCGATAGCAAAAATAAAACTACTTCTCAAAAGCTGCCTTGGTAAACAACCCTGCGCGCTCCATTTCGCCAGCGATACTAAATAAAGTAGTCTCGTCATTCATACGCCCAATCAGCTGCATGCCAATCGGCAAACCCTTTTTGCTCATGCCTACTGGCAATGACATGGCAGGCAGCCCAGTGACATTCCCCAGCAAGGTAAAGGCCATTTTTCCCAGTACCGGCTGACTAAGCTTTTCGATCATGCCTGAGCTAAAGGCATATTTCCCCATATCAATGCCTTTATTTAGTAAGCCCGCGCTGCGCATGAGCATTTCATCCATACGACTTGGTGGCAGCACGCCATGTTTAACCGCAGGCGTCGGTATGGTCGGGCACAGAATCATATCGTAGGTCTCTAATAATAGACCCGTTTGATATTGGCTATCATGCCAGCCATGCTTAGCGTGTGCCAAGTCAACGGCAGAGAGCGAGCGTCCTAGCATCGCCATATTATACGTTTGCGGCTCTAGGTTCTTTATATGTTCTGCACCAAATTTGCGTTCGATATTATCAATGGTAAAGGCTGTATGGGTACAAACCACCACTAAAAAATCATGCCAAAATTGTTCGATATTAATATTCGGCTCAGCAGGCACCACACGATGACCCATACTTTCTAATTGCTTTGCCGTCTGCTCTAGTACAGCCAGTACTTCTTTGTCCACTATTGTATTGGCGACTAATGGCTGCTGGTGCAAAGCTATCGTTAATTGCCGAGGGGCACGCATCGCTGCTTGCAAAAATGTCCCATCAGGTGGCGCAATCACATAAGGCGCGCCAATCTCAGCGCCACTCGTGGCATCGAGCATCGCAGCACTATCACGCACACTACGGGTAATCACGTGATCAGCGACCGCGCCTTCCCAACCTTCACCAAATGACGGGCCCATTGGGTTACGTCCACGACTGGGTTTGAGTCCAAACGCCCCACACCATGCTGCCGGAAAACGTATCGAACCGCCACCATCGCCAGCACCTGCCATCGGTACGATACCGCTCGCCACCGCTGCCGCGCTACCACCTGATGAGCCACCAGAGCTATAGCCTTTTTTGAATGGATTGTGGGTGGCACCGTGTGCTTTGGGTTCAGTGGTGATGATTAAACCAAACTCTGGCGTATTGGTCTTGCCGAAAGTACTGACACCCGTCGCTTTCATACGTTTAACGATTTCGCTGTCGTTTTCTGGCACGACATTCACGCTACGACTGCCCATTGTGATGGGTTCGTCAGCAAAATAAAATGATAGGTCTTTGAGTAAGTACGGCACACCATTAAATGCACCTGCTGGCAATCCTGCTTGCGCAGCATTATAAGCACGCTCATCAAAGCGATGAATGATTGCGTTTAACTTAGGATTCAGTGTGTTGGCTTGATGAGTCGCAGCGTCTAATAGCTCTTTGGCACTGACCTCACCTAAATTGACGAGCTTGGCTAAACCTAGGGCATCGTATTGGGTGTATTCTTTAAACATAACTAACCTTCCTTGGAGAGTAATTGGACTAAGCATTTTTGAAATTAAGTGATATTTATCCCATAACCTTCTGTCAGTTTAGTATAAAAAAACACTGCTGATAATCGATAAACAAACTCACTAGTCATTTAAGCAATAGCGCTACCATATATTCCTAATAAAAAAACGAGCCACTCTCGTGACTCGCTTTTTATAATTCATCAAACTTATCATCTTTTACATCAATAACTCACGCTTGCCGCTTTTACCCATCGAGCTGACCAATCCAGCCTCTTCCATTGAATCAACGATACGAGCGGCACGGTTGTAGCCGATACTAAATTTACGCTGGATACTAGACGCTGATACTTTTCGCGTCTCCATGATGAAAGCCACGGCATCATTATATAAGTCATCGTCCTCACCAGAAGCGTTGCCGCCACTACCACCACCGCCAGGACTAGACAATTCAAAGTTGCCTGCCATGTTATCAATATAATCAGGCGCACCGCGCTCACGCCAAGCATCACAGACACGATTGACCTCTTCATCGCTGACATACGCCCCATGTACACGGTCTGGCTCAATTTGCCCTGGGCCTAAAAACAGCATATCACCATTACCCAGCATGTCTTCTGCACCGCCACTGTCTAGAATCGTCCGTGAATCCACTTTTGAGTTCACTCGTAACGCTGCACGAACAGGGATATTGGCTTTAATTAGACCGGTAATGACATCGACTGATGGACGCTGAGTGGCAAGCATTAAATGGATGCCTGCCGCGCGTGATTTTTGTGCCAAGCGCGTGATCAATTCTTCAGCTTGTTTACCGACTTGCATAATCATATCGGCAAACTCATCCGCGACAATGACAATCATCGGCAAGGTTTTGAGCTTTGGTGCTTGGCTGATGCTCACGCTATCATTAGGTCGCCACAATGGATCGAGCATTGGATTGCCCGATTTTTCAGCAGCGATGACCTTTTTATTGAACTCGTTAAGCTTACGTACCTTTAATAAGCTCATCAGCTGATAACGGCGCTCCATTTCTGCCACACACCATGACAAGGCACTGGCGGCTTCAGTCATATCTGTGACGACTGGCGTCAGTAGATGCGGGATATCATTGTAGTTTGCCAGCTCAAGCTGCTTTGGATCAATCAAAATCAGGCGCAGCTCGTTCGGTGTATATTTGAGTAACATAGAGAGTAGCATTGAGTTGACCAATACCGATTTACCAGAGCCTGTGGTACCCGCAACCAACATATGCGGCGCGCGCGCAAGGTCAGTAATAATAGCATTACCACCGATATCTTTACCCATTGCCATGCTGATTTGGGCTTTAGGATCTTGGAATTTTTCGGTATTCAACAGCTCAATCAAACGCACCATTTCGCGTTGTTTGTTCGGCACTTCGATACCGATATAAGGCTTGCCCGGAATGACCTCAACCACACGCAAAGATGCCATTGATAATGACCGTGCCAAATCACGTGAAATACCGGTGACTTTACTGGCTTTTACCCCAGCAGCAAGCTCGACTTCAAAGCGTGTAACGACTGGCCCCGGAATGGCATTGACTACTGCGGCCTTAACATTGAATTCTTGTAATTTAATCTCTAATAGCTCAGACAACTTATCAAGCTCAGCGATGGTATAGCTTGGCTTACGATCAGGATCTGGCTTATCTAAAATAGAGATCTCTGGGATAGGCGTTAAGCTGCTGCGATAGGCGGCGGTTTGCATCGAGCGTGATTTTTGACTAAAAGCGCCATCGTCACTGATATGCGGCATAACGGGCGTATCGCTATTATCATCGCGGCTGTCATCCTCAGGCATCATATCCGTAATATGGTTGCCGCTATCACCCTCTGGCACCGCAAAGCTGACCGTTGGCTTAGATGCGGCTATCGGTTCAGCAGCTGGCGCTGAAACGTTAGTTTCTACCTTAGGAGGTAATGTTGGGTTGGTCGGTGGCGTATTGGTCGGGGTCATATCAGCGACTGGTGCGACGATACTTACCTCATCCTCTTCTGGAGCAGGACTTTGTATTGACAATGAGCTTTCCCATTGCTCTTCATTTGATAACTTGTTTGATGATCCAGCAGAGGCGTCATAAGTATTATCTGCTGCCGTCTTTAGTGCTGGCTGATCGGGTTCATTAGTATCTTCTTCTGTTTCTTGAGAAGGTGAAACAGGCGCATGTTCTGACAACCAAGATTCTGCCAATGTATCAACCGTTTCGTTCGTTTCATCTGTTGCGTGGCTGTCATCTGATGCCATAGTCTGAGGCGCATCGGCAAAATTAGGCGCGATTTGCTTGCTTGCTGTCTCTGTAATTCCTTGCTCGACCTCTTCTTTATTAGGATTGACAGTAGAGCTCGCGCTTGGTGTCTCCAGCTCTAGCGTTGCCATGTCTGTTGACGTATCTGTTGCCGTGTTTGTAGACACTGCTGTCTCTTTTGGCGACTCAGCATTATTGATATAAGCAGGAGTAGCAGAATCATGAGTGGCGCTGTGGATGCTCTGATCGTAAATAGCCATATCGCTTGCCAATAAGTCATCAACAGTATTGGCATCATTCCAAGCAAAGCTCGGCTCTACTTTACGGCTAGGAGTCGTGATAGGGCTTGGGGTAGCAGATACCTTGTTATCACTAAAGTTGCTTACGCCAGCGCTACTAGGCGTGGCAGGTACGCTTTGTAAATGCTCGCTCTCACCCGCTGCTGCCATAGAAGCTTTCACACTGGCACCCAAGCCAGAACTCGCTAAAAATTCGGTGAGTACATGATTAAAGCGACCACTGGTATCGGATTGTTGCGTATTATCCTCATGCTCAGTTGCTTGCAGCTCAAGGGGTAGCTGGTCATACTCTGGAACAGCGTGCGATGCCTTTTCGTCGGTTAGGGTTTCATCATGCTGCTGATGACTCTTTTCAGCGGCCTGCACACTCTCATACTGACTATCTTGGTTTTTTACACCAGAACCAAGCCATGACAGGGTCATGATTTTTCGGTATATCGCGAGCCAATGAATATTAAAAGCAAAGGTCGCCGTAATAATTACGAATACCGTTAAAAAGACCACACTCCCCCACTGCGACAACAATTGAGCCAAACGCGCTTGCAGTTCGAGACCGATGATACCACCTGCGACCCCTGTCAGACCTGTGGTAACTGGATCTGCTATTTGCTGCACTAAAGCGACCAACTGTGCAAATAAGGCGCTGGCACTTAGAATCAAAAACACGTAAGCGACTACACGTAGCAACCAAAACGTCGGCTTATTGTCCCACCAAATAAGAATAGACTCATAGACCACAAACGCCAACAACCACCATGCGCCAAAACCAAAAAAGCTATAAAGCAGGTCAGACAACCACGCCCCCATCTCGCCACCCATATTATTAATGGTGGTCATGTCACTACTAATGTGCGACCAACTAGGATCGTTGCCTGTATAGGTCATCAAAATGACAAACAGATAAACGGCCAGTATTAACCCAAGGAGGGTAAATATTCCCTTTTTTAAATACTCAATAAGCGGTGCTGATATCACGTAAAATCTGCCTTGTTATTAATACTAAATGGTCGCCAGTGCATGACTAAGCCTAATCATGCTGACATAAAGTGTTGACATAAATGTACCGAGCGAAGTGTTTGTATGGCATGTGCCGATCATAGAGACTTTAAACAACCGTTATCGCTTGGCTCCTACTACACTTGGCATAACTTCTTATAATAACAAATACATAGGTGCAGTGGCGACAGTCTTATAAAGAAAGCGTGTAAGAAAGTAAATCAATAGATACTTTGCGCAAGAAAACAGCTGGTTAGCGAAACACTAGTGGCAAAATATTGCTCACTGTATTGCCTAAATTCTATAAAATAGCCTCTGTTTTTTGCACTTATATTCCAAAGCTATTTATTCTTTGATTCTAATGATACCTGTGTTTGTTTTAGCAAACTTGCACTTTGTGCGCTGTGCCCTTATGTTATTATCTCATAGCAATTAGAAAAACTATATTAGTCGCACCTTTTGACGTTTGTCTTTTTATTACATTTATCACTCACATTTTTAATTCGTATATTTTGCAAGGAACCACTCATGGCAACTGATACTACTGCTCCACGTCACGAAAAGCTCATTATTTTAGGCTCAGGACCTGCGGGTTACTCTGCCGCGGTCTATGCTGCGCGCGCTAACCTCAAGCCCGTTATGGTCACTGGTATGGAAGTGGGTGGACAATTAACGACCACCACCGAAGTCGACAACTGGCCAGGCGATGCGCATGATTTGACAGGCCCTGCACTGATGGAACGCATGAAAGCTCATGCTGAACGTTTTGGTACAGAATTGGTTTATGATCATATCAATGATGTCAATCTGAGTGAACGCCCTTTTCAATTGACAGGTAACAATGGCACTTATACTTGTGATGCCTTGATTATCTCAACGGGTGCGTCTGCACAGTATTTGGGGCTAGAGTCAGAAACCAAATTTAAAGGCTTAGGCGTGTCAGCTTGTGCCACTTGCGATGGGTTCTTTTATAAAGACCAAAAAGTCGCGGTGATTGGCGGTGGTAACACAGCAGTCGAAGAAGCACTATATTTATCTAACATTGCCTCTGAAGTCACGTTAGTGCATCGCCGTGATGGTTTACGCTCTGAAAAAATCTTACAAGATAAATTGTTCGAAAAAGCTAAGAATGGCAACGTCAAAATCGAATGGAACCATCAAGTAAAAGAAGTCGTCGGTGATGACATGGGCGTCAATGGTGTCGTTATTGAATCTATGATTGATGGCAGTACCAAGCAACTAGATGTATTTGGTATGTTTGTCGCCATTGGTCACAAGCCTAATACCGATCTATTCAAAGGTCAGCTCGACATGAAAGACGGCTATCTTATCGTTAACAGTGGCCTAAATGGTAATGCCACACAAACCAGTATCGAGGGTGTGTTTGCAGCAGGCGACGTGGCTGATCACGTCTATCGTCAAGCCATCACTTCTGCTGGCACTGGCTGTATGGCCGCACTTGATGCTGAAAAATACTTGGATGCGATTGGCGAAGCCACTGCGTTAGACCATACTTATGCGTCAACGCTGACTGCTGATCAAGAAGACTAAATGAACAGCTTCTCACAATATAACGCCAATACCAACGAGCAGCTTATCACGCCTGAGACCTTAAAAAGTCTTGGGCGTTATGACTTTCCTGAGCCTATTTCTATTGATCCTGATGGAGTCGGTATCGTCGCCATGGGCGGTGACTTAGCGCCCGAGACGCTCATCTCTGCTTATGCGCAAGGCTTGTTTCCTTGGTTTAATGAAGATGAGCCTATCGCTTGGTGGTGCCCTGAACCGCGCTGCGTGATTGTGCCGACCGACTATCAACCCAGCAAATCTCTGCGCAAGCAAGCAAGCCGCGCGCGTTGGCAAGTGACACTCAATCAAGCTTTTGATGACGTCATTCACGCCTGTAGTTTACCGCGCAGTGATGGTCTCAATACTGACCTACCTGAGGGCGAGCACACGTGGATTCATGATGAGATGATCGAGGCTTATACCAAACTACATGCTTATGGATTTGCACATAGTATCGAAGTTTGGGATGACGCAGGCACACTCATTGGTGGATTGTACGGATTAAAAATAGGCAATATCTATTTTGGCGAGTCGATGTTTCACCGTGCATCCAACGCCTCTAAGTTAGCATTTTGGGGTTTGATGCGCTTATGTGAGCAGAGCAACGTTGCGCTCGTAGACTGCCAATTACCCAATGAGCATCTCATGAGCTTAGGCGCGACCACCCTACCACGTGCTGAATTTCTTTCCCAATTGGATACGCTAATAGCCACTCATTCAGTCAAATGGCAAAAGAACTCTCACAAGTCCCTAAGTGTATCGCTCCTTGATAGCAAGGAATCTTGGCAGCTCAAATCATGATAGTTGTGACAGCGACAAAACAACGAGGTTATTATGGCACCTGATACATCATTTTTATTAATTGGAAAGCTGGCGAGCGAAGCCAATACCACCAAAGACACCGTGCGTCATTATGATGAGCTAGGGCTACTTAAGTCGCGTAAGCGGCAAGCAGGCTCACGGCTCTATACTGAGTTTCATCCTGAATGCATTGAGCGCATTGAATTGATTAAGAGCGCACAAGCTATTGGCTTTACACTCACTGAAATCAAAGACAGTCTTAATGACTATTATGATGGGCAGCTCGATATTGATTTACAGCTAAGTCTCACTCAGCAAAAACTGGCTCAAGTCAAAAAACAGCAGGCCAATATCAATGTCATGGTAGAGCTCTTAAGCGAGCGCATCGAAATATTAGAACGCATGCAAGCAGATAGTGACTATGAGCTCGATATTGAAGTCTGCAAAAAGACAATCCCCGAGTAATCTAGAGCCTGTCTTCATTCCTAACGTTTATCAATTCAATAGCATCTGTGCTATTTATGGCTATTAAAGATGCACACGCTGCATAATCAACGCATCAATGGCTGGGCGATGAGGCATTTGGTAGTAGCCTTTACGCCGATGAATCACTGCCAACCCTTGCTGCTCGTACAAAGCAATCGCTGAAAAATTATCTGCGCGTACTTCTAATAGTAAATTTTCCACCTTATTATTCATCAATTCAGTATTCAATTTAGCAAAAACTTGCGAGGCAATACCTTGGCGTTGGTAATCAGGATGCGTGCCGATGCGCAGTATCTCTGCTTGCTCAAAGATAACTTGATAGAGACAGTAGCCAACGACTTTATCAATTTGATAAACGACCAATAAATCAATACTATCTTGCTCAAGCAATTCTATTATTGTCTGATAACCCCAAGCATCTTGCGGCTGTACCATAGTTTCAATATTTGCTACTGCTTGAATCACGTGTCCAAACTCTATTGTATCAATTAGCAGCTCTTCTATATTTTCTATAGTGAACATGGCCTATCCTTTATTCTTATTAGGGTCTATTTTATCGTAAATACTGATTTTTATTTGCTCATATAATCAAAATACCCCAAAAACGCTACGATACTGCTGATATCAATTTTTTGTAGCCTCTGTCTGCACAGGCACAGCAAGCAAGAAAAATTGATATCAGCAGTGCGTGATGTATCGATATTACTTTTTACTGACTATATCCCTCAATCAACTTCTATCACCCAAAAAAAAGCCACCCTCAATGAAGAGAGCGGCTTTTCACGAACTGCTTAACGACTATCAGATTACTCTGACAGGTTAATGCTTAGTTCAATACGTTAGCAACAACACCAGCGCCTACAGTACGGCCGCCTTCACGAATAGCGAAGCGAAGACCTTTGTCCATAGCGATTGGGTGGATAAGCTCTACGCCCATCTCAACGTTATCACCAGGCATTACCATTTCAGTACCGTCTTGTAATTGGATTGCGCCAGTTACGTCAGTAGTACGGAAGTAGAACTGTGGACGATAGCCGTTTAGGAATGGTGTGTGACGACCACCCTCTTCTTTGCTAAGCACATATACTTCAGCGTCAAACTTGGTATGCGGGGTGATTGAACCTGGCTTAGCAAGTACTTGGCCACGTTGTACGTCTTCACGCTTAGTACCACGTAGTAGTACGCCACAGTTTTCGCCTGCACGACCTTCGTCAAGCAGTTTACGGAACATCTCTACACCAGTACAGGTGGTTTTTTGAGTGTCACGGATACCGACGATTTCGATTTCGTCACCAACTTTAACGATACCAGATTCAACACGGCCAGTTACAACAGTACCACGGCCTGAGATTGAGAATACGTCTTCGATTGGCATTAGGAATGCTTTGTCGATGTCACGCTCTGGCTCTGGGATGTAGGTGTCAAGAACGTTTAGTAGTTCTACGACAGCTGGTTGGCCATATTTTTCTTGTGAGCCTTTTAGGGCTTCAGTGGCTGAACCATGGATGATTGGGGTGTCATCACCTGGGAAGTCATAGTCGCTTAATAATTCACGAACTTCCATTTCTACTAGTTCAAGCAATTCTTCGTCATCAACAACGTCGCATTTGTTCATGAATACGACGATGTACGGTACGCCAACCTGACGTGAAAGCAGGATGTGCTCACGTGTTTGTGGCATAGGGCCGTCAGTTGCAGATACGACTAGGATTGCGCCGTCCATCTGGGCTGCACCGGTGATCATGTTTTTAACATAATCGGCGTGACCTGGGCAATCAACGTGAGCGTAGTGACGTGCTGGGGTGTCATATTCTACGTGTGAGGTGTTGATGGTGATGCCACGTGCTTTTTCTTCTGGAGCTGAGTCAATAGACGCGTAGTCTTTGGCTTCGCCACCTGAGGTGATTGCTGCTACGGTTGCGATAGCGGCTGTTAGGGTTGTTTTACCATGGTCAACGTGTCCGATGGTACCGACGTTGACGTGTGGCTTGCTGCGTTCAAACTTGGCCTTTGCCATGGGTATTTCCTCTTTTTTTGGTGAATCTTTATCAGTCAAAGATCGATGAATAGCTGTTTGACGGCTTATGATGCGTATAAAACCATCAAACCGTTGACGCTATGGCTTATCTACTAAAAATTACTTTATCGTGTTGCTGTTAAATGCTTTAGTACAATGTAAACACCATACTTTTATATGCAGGCATTATACCTACTTTTCAATCACTAGCTTTTCAAGCATTACACTGTATTATACAACATTGTCATTACAGTATTTTTTTGTGAATGCAATTGATTTAGAAATTGACAGCACTAAAAGGCAACACCTCAGTGTCACCCTTAAATTTTTATTTACCGTACCAATTTTTTATTGTTTTCAATATTCTATAATTTCGATATCGACATAAAGCGGTGTGTTAAAGTAGCAAAGCAAACATAAAAGGCTAAATAATAAATGGAGCTCATATCGAGAATTGAACTCGAGACCTCTCCCTTACCAAGGGAGTGCTCTACCGCTGAGCTATATGAGCATGCTTTTAACAACTACAGTAGCCAACCAGTGGGTTGCACTAAAAAAAATATCACGATACAGCAATAATATACTGACTGTCGTGATGAATGTTTAATAGTTTTTGCGATTGTGCCTATATGGAGCGGGTGGCGGGAATCGAACCCGCGTCATTAGCTTGGAAGGCTAAGGTGTTACCATTATACCACACCCGCATTTACTCTTCTGTAAGCTCACTCTAGTAAAGAGTGGTTATATATCGAGTATGCTTGGCGCTATGACAAACTTAGAAAATATGGTGGTGGGAGAAGGATTCGAACCTTCGAAGCTTTCGCGACAGATTTACAGTCTGTTGGGTTTGACCGCTCCCCAATCCCACCTTAGGTTGCTTTGAATAAAAATGGCTTTAATTCAAGACATATTCATAAAAAGCTACTTTGAGAGAGATGGTGCCGACTGCCGGGATCGAACTGGCGACCTACTGATTACAAGTCAGTTGCTCTACCAACTGAGCTAAGTCGGCTTGTTCTCTCAAAGTGGTGGCTATTCTATCAAATATTTGGACAGACGCAAGCTCTTTTTCATGTTTTTTCCAATTATTTTAATAATAATATTCAAGGCATTGATTGTATTGCTATTTTTTTCAGATAAAAATTCAAGCTTGATGGCTCTTTATGCTTGCGACTCTTATTTTTGCGATACAACTGACAATATCGCTAACGAATATACAATCCATTACAAGCCATTTTTACCGCTTTTACCAATATAAGTGCTTTTTTATTGGTTTCATCCCACTTCGCCTCTGGTACAGAGTCGGCATTGATCCCTGCCCCTGCTTGGATATGTATTTGGCCACGGCGCATCACCGCTGTTCGGATAGCGATAGCCGTATCCATATTCCCATTCCAGCCCAGATATCCTACTGAGCCACCGAACACTGTTCGACGCACCGGTTCTATTTTGTCAATGATTTGCATGGCACGAATTTTAGGTGCACCTGATAATGTACCAGCAGGAAAGGTAGCGCAAAACACATCTAGCGTATCTTTATCAGGCAGCACCTTGCCCTCAATATTGGACACAATATGCATGACTTGTGAATAACGCTCGATAGACATCTTTTCAGTGATTTTCACACTGCCATCTGTACAGACACGGCCAATATCCTCGCAGCTTAAATCAATGAACCTTAAATGCTCGGCAGTCTCTTTTTCATCGTTGAGTAGCTCTTGCTCGAGTGCTAGATCTTCTGCTTTATCTCGGCCACGCTTACGGGTACCAGCCAGTGGACGCACCGTCACTTTGCCGTTTTCGATACGTGACAGGCTTTCAGGAGAAGCGCCAATGATATCAAAACGCTTGTGATCATCAAGCGTATAGCCATGTACCAAAAATAAATAAGGTGATGGATTAAGGTATCGTAGCGCACGATAAACAGCCAGTGAGTCACCTGTATAATCTGCCGTCAAACGCTGTGATGCGACCACTTGCGTCACAGCGCCTTCTTCGATGTGAGCTTTTATCTTTTTGACGTCGCCAACATACTTTTCTACACTTGTCTGCGAGGTAAAAGCTGGAGTCGGCATAACTGGCGCAGATAAATTTGACGGCTCTGCCAACTTCTCTTCGATTTTTTCTAGCTCACGTATGGCCATGCTATAACCATCCTCAGCCTGACAATCAGCATAAACAATAATTGATAAAGTATTTTCTAAATTGTCAAAGACAATGACGCTCATCGAGAGCATCAGCCACATATCTGGCATTAACATCGGATTAGGCGTATCAGACAGGCCTACACTAGGCTCAATGACCCGCACCATGTCATAGCCAAAGTAACCCACCAAACCGCCACTGAAGCTCGGTAATGTGGGAATATCCTTAACTGTTGGCATCTGGTACTGAGCCATTAACTGACGAATATATTCAAATGGATTTTCTACTGACTCGGTGTCCGTATGATCGTTTTTTTTGGTCGTCATACTACCGTCGGCATACTGTACAATCAGATCACTGCCCAAGCCTATCATAGAGTATCGTGCCCAGCGCTCACCACCTACCACGGACTCAAACAGATAAGCAGAACCATTCAGATCACGTACTTTAGAGAATACCGACACGGGCGTTTGCGCATCCATCAAACGCTTTTTTACCAAAGGGGCATGACTAAAGCCTTGATTTTTGAAAGCTTGATATTCTACAAAGGTCATCATAGTAGCTGTCTCTTAACACAGTATTGGCAAAAGGCCATAAATTTAAAAGCAATCTTAAAAAGAGAGTAAAAGTATAATTAAAATATAGCGTCAACACTCTCATGAACGTTGACGCTATAGAACGCTAGTTATAAGTACAAAGACGTTAGCCTTAATGCATCTCAGCATGACATGATGGACATGACAAAGCTTGGCTTATACACCGCCCATATTGAACAGCCATAGCGCTAAGCCAATGATAAGAATGACGGCAAACACCCATATAAACCAACCACCGCTGGGCTTCTTCTCTACGTATCCAGCATTGGCAGGGTTATCAACGGCTTGATCCATGGCATTGTTGCCTTCGGTACCGAGATCGTGATCCTGTCCTAGATTGGCCGTACCTGAAAACTGAGCAGTTGCTGCTTGCTTAGCACGTAAGACATCCGGATCAGCCTCTTCCTGTAGTTCGGTTTTGGTGGTTTTGTCATGCTCTGTACTGTCTAATGCTGGTTGCTCGACAACAGGCTGTTTGGCTAAAGGCTTCTCAGCAACAGGCGTCTCAGTTATTGTTTCTTTAGCCATGACCTCTTTAGACATGGCATTCTCTTGCTCAGTAATGGGCGTCGGCTCATCTACTGCGGCTGCGGCAACTGGAGTCGCTTGCACAGGTGTAGTATCCACAGTGTCTTTGGCGGTCAAGACTTCTTCGATCATCGTTTCTTTAACGACTGGAGTAGCTGCCTCATTAGTCTTATCAACCTTGCTTTCGGTAATATCAGCTGGTTGAACAGGTGTGCTATCTGAGCTATTCACTGATGACAACACATCTGCAATGATGGTTTCTTTCACGATAGGCTCAACCTCTACAGGCGGCTCAGGATTCACTTCTGGTGTATCAGTAGCCATCTCTGGTTTGTCAGCAGCAACAGTCGGTGCTACCTGCTCTTCTACGATAGGAGAAGGACTAATCTCAGAGTCAATGGTTTTGGAAGCAACAGTTTCAGAATCAACACTGCTCGAATCGGCAACGCTAGACTCAGCATCATGGGCATTAGTAGAATCTGATGCGAGCACTGGCGCAGCAGTAACATCAACGACAGGTTCGTGGTCGACTATCGGTTCTTCAGCGATGACTGGCTGCTCTACAGCTTCATCCACTACAGCTTCATTTACGACACTCAACGGCGTTACTGTGAAGGCAAAACTGGCAAAGCCAAGCGTATCATTGGCCTCAAGGTGCTTAGACTTATTGCTATCAATACGTTGCTCATTAATAAACGTCCCGTTAGATGAGTCCAGATCTTTGACGTACAGCTTACCGTTTAGTACGCTCAGCACCGCGTGATTGCGTGATACTTCCTTGCTGCCAAGTACGACGTCATTATCACTACCACGCCCCACAGACAAGCTGTCGCTCACAGTTAGTGCCAGATCACCCAGCGCTACTGTTAAGGCGTTGAGACGCCAAGTATCTGTAACTGTTGACTCTGTTGTCGCTACTGTGTTTTCTATATCGCTCGTCATAACATCGCTCCTTAATTTATTATTAAATGTTCAATGGTTCTCTAAAATTTATGACTCATATTATTTCGGGATAAAACGGTTATTTGGGCATAAAACGCGGCTTGATCACACCACCAAGCTTACTGTAAGGGATACTTAAGACTGGCATCCCATAAGCATAAGGTCCAATAGAATAATGTTGATAGCGAATATCGACGCCTTTATCCGTCAATGTGACGTTATCACTCAGGGTAAATGGCCAGTTCTTCTCATAGCTGCTTAGGTCATTGTCGACCGTTTTTACCCATGTTTTATAGGCGGCGTAAGCTTGCGCCTCAAAACGTGATTTTTTGCCTGTCTGCAACATATCTGCCAGTTGGATTTGTTTTTTGCTGCTGGCATCGAATATTAAATACTCACTATAGGACATGCCATGCGCGCCACCTGTAAACACATACGAGTTGATCTCAAACAATTCAAAATCACTCACATGCCCCAAATAATCAGGCGTGACCATCAAATTATACGACCCTGAACTGTCGTTTGGCATATCTATAAATTGTGAGCTCGCAAAGTCATCGATAGCTGCCTTGACAATGGCTGGCGTCGCTCTAGTGTTAATGGATGCTGACTCAGTCGGTTTACTATTGACGACGAAATGATTGATACGGGCATTGGTAATATCGTTTATCCAATCATGATTGGTTTTGAGATACTTAATCTCGATCTCTGGACAATTTTGTCGTTCGGCACATTTCTCTTGCACATCGTTGGGCAACTCATAATCCAAATAATCGGTACTGCTAATGAGATTACCCGCATTAGCTGACAACCCTATTGCCCCAAATAGTAGGCCAGTCACTAACGTACCAACTCGGCGTAGACTGGTCTTTCTCAGTACTAACGATTGGTTGGCTTTTGGTGTGGCGCTACTAGATTGAGGCATGACTGTCATAATTTTTTCCATAAAAAAACAATGGTTAATAATATAATGGTTAATAATATTCTACCGTAACTACTGTGATGTATTGTTGAAACACTGTTTGTGTTTTTGAGGTATTAATCTTTTGAAGTGCCAGTTTCAAAAGACTGGTTTCAAAGTGCCAGTGTCAAGGTGCTAGTTCCAAAGTATTGATGTATCGATGTTTATGAGAAGTAGCGATTTAATAATGGACTAAACGACAGGCAATAAAAAAGACACGGCTAGCGTGTCTTTTAAAAAATAGAAAATAGGTTTTGACCATTTACTCATACTTAAATAACAGATATTAATGCTCGCGAGTATTGCTAAAAGTCACTTCTGGATAACGATCTTGCATCAGCTGCAAGTTGACTCGCGATGGCGCAAGATAGGTCAGATAACCACCGCCATCGATTGATAACTGATCGTGGGCTTTTTTCTTAAACTTAGCCAAGGCCACATCATCATCGCAATGGATCCAACGTACCGTTGCAATCGATACTGGCTCAAAAATACATTGAACCTTGTATTCTTCTTTGAGACGATGCGCGACCACTTCAAACTGTAGCACACCCACCGCGCCCAAGATTAAATCATTGTTAATCTGCGGCATAAAGACCTGTGTAGCGCCCTCTTCACTTAACTGCTGTAGACCTTTTTGTAGAGCCTTGGACTTCAGAGGATCTTTTAGAACGACACGGCGAAACAATTCAGGCGCAAAATGAGGGATACCGGTAAAGTTTAGCTCTTCGCCTTCGGTAAAGCTATCACCAATAGAAATCGTCCCATGATTATGCAGACCAATAATATCACCCGGATAAGCCTCTTCTAGCGCTTCACGGTCACCGGCGAGAAAGGTCAGTGCATCCGCAATACGCACGTCTTTACCCAAGCGTACATGCTTCAGCTTCATGCCCTTTTCGTACTTACCTGAGCACACGCGTAAGAACGCAATGCGGTCACGATGACGCGGATCCATATTTGCCTGAATCTTAAAGACAAAACCTGTAAAGTCTGTCTCAGAGGCTGAGACTTCACGCTCAGTAGTCGGATGGGCTTTTGGGGGCGGTGCATATTTCACAAGGGTATCGAGTACCATATTGACACCAAAGTTACCCAGTGCCGTACCGAACAATACTGGCGTCATCTCACCCGCTAAAAATGCCTCTTCGCTAAAGTCTTCTAGCGCCATTTGTACCAGCTCAAGCGACTCTTCGAAAGCATCAAACATCAGCTTCCCAAGACGCTCGCGTATATCCGGATAATCATAACCGTCACGGGTCTCAGAGACCGTCATCTTGCCGCCATTACCTTTTTCGTAAAGGTAAGTCTTATTTTCGGTCAAATGATAGACACCAACGAAATCCTGCCCCATACCAATCGGCCACGTCAACGGAATACATTTAATTTTAAGCACCGTTTCAATTTCACTCAGCAGCTCAAGCGGCTCGCGAATTTGACGATCTAGCTTGTTCACAAATGAGATAATCGGTGTGTCACGCATGCGGCAAACTTCCATCAATTTGATGGTTCGTTCCTCGACACCTTTCGCACCATCAACCATCATTAGCGCGCTATCGACAGCGGTCAACGTACGATAGGTATCTTCACTAAAATCGGCGTGACCCGGAGTGTCTAGTAGATTGACCATATGGTCTTGATAAGGGAACTGCATGACTGAAGTGGTGATAGAAATACCACGCTCCTGCTCCATACTCATCCAATCGGAAGTGGCATGACGGTCAGTTTTTCGGCCTTTTACTTCGCCAACCACCTGAATCGCTTGACCCCATAGCAGCAGCTTTTCGGTCATGGTGGTCTTACCCGCATCGGGATGCGAGATAATGGCAAAGGTGCGGCGTTTGGCCACTTCTTTGTTCAATTTCTTTGGATCTACGCTCATAATTTTTGGCTTCAACCTTAACTTCAAAAAGGCTGTCTCTTAGACAGTAACTTTCTTTTGGGTATTAATTTCAATAAATAAAATAAATAATGGGCGTATTGTAGCGGATTTAGCGTGAGGGTGCAGAATTAGCGCATAAAAAAACACTCTCTAGATCGTTAAATAGAGAGTGTCAGTCATTTTTTGGAATTTAATAATAGCGCGTGATTTGCGCTGCCAAGAAGTCCCCTGCCACCTCATTGACTAGCGTACAGTCAACGACACCGCGCACACTGTTGGTATTCGGGTCAATGCGGCCTTGCGCCACATAATCGGCTTCATAAATATCATTATCATATTCAACACCATTGTATCGATAAGCAGGCTGGTTGTTAAACTCAAAAAACGTCACTTGCGCCGCTTTTTGGTCGTTGTCAAAACCCACTCCAAAGCGCGAGGTGCTAAAGTCTCTATCGTCATTAAAACGTTCTTCGGCCGCGTCAATCCATCTGTTTAGCGTACTATAGCCCGTTTTATTACTGTCACTAAAGGCTAAAAACGAGCGCTCGCTAGTGACAACTGGAATATAACAAACCGAGCCAGCTGGGAACGTCACATTGGCTGGAATATCAGGATAGTTGTTCAAATCAGTAATGATGCCGCGGCTGTTGTCTATATTGGTGCCAGAACTATAACTACCAGCGTTCAAACCTGCTAAATCAAGGGTTTTATAGGTGGTCTCATAGTTCAATTTATTGTTGCTGTTTGTCTCATAAATAGGACGTTTAACCGTGCGACCATTGACTTCAATATCGTTATTTTCCAGCCTGCCTTCAAAATCATCTGCCAGCACGGTTCTGTCTAAGTTATTAAGACTTTGGTTGTTGTAACTGTTGACCAGATTTTTTATTTTTATTTCACGTCCACCAGTACGGTAGGTCTGTTCGATTCGCGCAATGGCGCTCGCGTTGGCTTGGTTGTCATAGCTATTAGAAAAGCTCGTCAGCGTAATTTTATTGCCGCCTGAACCGTAGACACCGTCATCGTCTTCGCCACATCCCACGAGTGCCATCGCGAGCAAAGATAAGGTCATAGGCAAAAATACTGTTGCTTTCATAATAAGGTGTCCTTACGGTTAGGATGTTTTGCACATCTCTGCTGATAATGTGCGTATGAAATTGGTATGAAAACCATGTTACTAGTTTACATCAATGTCGCCATGACTTATATATCTAAAGCCATTAATTGTGTAGCAGGGCTTATTGGTGAATGTTAAAAATATTCTCATTATCCATGCAAATGCTCACTTACAAAGTCGTAGCATATAGTTACGACTGACCTATGGAGCTAGGCGCATAGTTTGTTATGCTTAATGGCTGATTGAATTTAACAATTATATAAATAAACCAATTACAAAGGATTTGTTATGAAAACTCTATACTCTACTCAAGCAACCGTCACTGGCGGTCGTTCTGGTAAAGCTAGTTTGCAAGATAGTGATTTGACCATTAATATGGTCGCACCGGGTTCAGGTAAAGACGGTAATAATCCAGAGCAATTATTTGCCATGGGTTATGCGGCTTGCTTCGATGGCGCACTTGCGGCAGTCAAAGGCGAAGAAAAAGCAAAATTTGACTCGACCACTCAAGTATCGGTAGATTTACGTAAAGGTGAAGGTCTAGACTTTCAATTGGCGGTGAAAATTCATGTGGCTGCTGAAAACACTGGGCTATCTGCTGATGAATTTCAAAAGCTGGTCGAAAAAGCCAATAAAGTTTGCCCATACTCGAAAGCCACACACGGTAATATCGATAGTGAAGTGACGTCAGAAGTAAAATAATTCCTGATCAATGACAGTATCAGTAATAGATATAAAAGAGCTCAGTTAACGCTGGGTTCTTTTTTTTCTTAAATTTTGGTCAAAAAACAATAACGCTATAGTGGATTCACTTTAAAACAGATACAGTGCGACTGGGATGAATTTTTCGTAGCCTCTGTGATAGCAGCAAGCAAGGAAAATTGATATCAGCCATACCGTCGCGTTTTTATAATGTTTTAACTATAGAACCTATCATAACTTTTAAGCAGTTCGGCACACATCATTTTTATCGTTATAATAAGCACATATTTCTATCTAATAGCTGATAAGTGACCTCTATGACCGACTCCATTACCGACAGTGACCACAACTCCCATCAAGCGATTGATCCTGCCGCTTTGCCAAACTTTGATACCATGCCCAATGTAGCGACCATGGACACCAGTCATGTGGACAGCAATCAGCCCCCTTTTATTTTGGTTGATGGCTCTTACTATCTGTTTCGCACTTATCATGCCTTACCAAAGACCATGCAAAACTCGCAAGGCCTGATAACTAATGCCATCCGTGGCACGCTCAATGCGTTACTCAAGCTGATGCGTCGTTATCATCCCACTCATATGGCCGTCTGTTTCGATACCAAGTCACCGACTTTTCGCCACCATATGTCTGCTGATTACAAGGCCGCTCGCCCGCCCATCGATATCGAACTGCTAGAGCAGATTCCTTATATCCATCGCTTGGTGACCGCATTAGGTATTCCGCTGTTACGTATCGAAGGTGCAGAAGCCGATGATATCATCGGGACACTGGCGCATCGTGCAGTTGAACAAGGCCATCATGTGGTTATCTCAACTGGCGATAAAGACATGATGCAGCTGGTTAATGACTGCGTCATATTGGAAGACAGCTTTACTGGCAAAGTCACGGACACTCAAGCGGTCGTAGACAAACTTGGTATTATGCCAAACCAAATGATTGATTTTTTGACATTGATGGGCGATGCCTCAGACGGTATCAAAGGCGTGCCTGGTATTGGTAAAAAAACAGCAAAAGACTTACTCGTTGAGTATGGCGATATCGGCAATATGTTAAAGCATATTGGTTTTATCAAAGGTCGCGGTGCCAAAGGTTTGATTGAACACGCTGATGACATTCCTTTTAATAGGAAGCTTGCCACCATCGTGACAGACTTAGCTATCGGTCAAGATTGGAACGATCTAAAAATCAATACCGATCCTTGTGCTCATATAGACGAATTACGCGAATTGTATAATGAGCTTGAGTTTAGAAACGAGCTAGCGTCTCTTGACCACCCAAATCATCCTGCAAATGGCTCGCAGAGTGTCGCTGACAGTCAAGCAAACACGGAATCACAAGCGCAAATCGCTAAGTCGCTACAATCAAACAAGATGGATAATATCAAAGACAGCCAAAATTCTGATCGAGCGTGGCATACTGTTTTAGATGAGCCAGCTTTTGAAAGTCTGGTCCAACTACTAGAGGCTGCGCCGCATTTTGTCATTGATACCGAGACCACTAGCGTTTATTGGCGTCAAGCTGAAATCGTCGGCTTATCTTTTGCCGTACAAGCGAATGAAGCCTATTATATTCCGCTGACACATGCGCTAGAGGGTGACGAGCTGACGGCTAAACAGCTCGACCGTGATACCGTTTTGACGCGCTTAAAGCCAGTTTTGGAAAATCCAAACATTGGTAAAATCGGACAACACCTAAAATACGATGCGCATATCCTCAGTCATTATGATATCGACTTGTTAGGTAGCATTCATGCCAATCCTAATAATTGGGCGATGGATACCATGCTTGCCAGCTACGTGATTAATGCTGCGATTACTCGCCATGGCATGGACGATTTAGCACGTCATTATTTACAAACGCAAACTATCAGCTATGAAGACGTCGCTGGCAAAGGCGCTAAGCAAGTCACCTTTGACCAAGTCGCCATCGATATAGCTAGCGACTATGCTTGTGAAGATGCTGACATCACCTATCAGTTATTTGAAGTGTTTAGCGTTGAGCTGGCGAACGATGCCAATAATACCAAGCTGCTACATGAGTTAGAGATTCCAACGGCAGAGATACTTTGTCAAATGGAAGCAAATGGCATTCTCATCAAGCGTCCATTCTTAAACGAATTATCTAAGCGCTTCGATGAAGAAATTATCGCGCTTGAAAAACAGGCTTATGAAATCGCTGGCGAAGAATTTAACTTAGGCTCACCCAAACAATTGGGCGAAATGTTATTTGAGAAACTCGGTGTTCCGGGTGGCAAAAAAACCAAATCCGGTCAATACTCTACTGGTGAAGCGGTATTATCAAAAATAGATCACCCATTGGTCGATATCACCTTAGAATATCGCGGACTATCTAAACTAAAGAGCACTTATACCGATGCGCTTGATAATGTCGCAGATAGCGAGACTGATCGTGTGCATACCAGCTATCATCAGGCATTGACCAGCACAGGTCGTTTATCTTCAACTGACCCCAATTTACAAAATATTCCTATTCGTACGGCAACTGGTCGCCTAATTCGCCAAGCCTTTATCGCACCAGAAGGTCGCGTGATTTTAGCAGCGGATTATTCACAAATTGAATTGCGTCTCATGGCACATTTCTCAGGTGATAAGAACTTAACTGACGCCTTTAACGAAGGGTTAGATATTCACGCTGCGACTGCCGCCGAAGTGCTTGGCAAAGACGTCGTAGATGTCACGCCAACTGAGCGCCGTAATGCCAAAGCCATTAACTTTGGTCTGCTATACGGTATGAGCGCCTTTGGTCTGGCTAAGCAATTGCAGATGAGCCGAAATGAGGCGCAAGACTATATCGATATGTACTTTGATCGCTATCCGGGTGTGAAAAACTATATGATCAATACGCGCGCCAGCGCTCATGAGCAAGGCTATGTCGAGACGATATTAGGTCGTAAACTCTATACCCCTGATATCACCCATAGCAACCGCATGGTCAAGCAAGGCGCTGAACGTGCGGCGATTAATGCGCCACTACAAGGCTCAGCGGCAGATCTAATTAAGCTTGCTATGATTGCCGTCGATAAGATATTGCCAAAAGAGCAAGCTAAGATGCTGCTACAAGTCCATGATGAACTGGTGTTCGAAGTCGATGCCGATAAGGTCGATGAGATTAGCCAGTTGATTACCGATGCAATGCAAGATGTCTTAAGGACGACAGCCGTGGAAAAAGGCTGGAACGTCAATTTTGCAGTGCCATTATTGGTCGAGACTGATAGTGGTCAAAACTGGGATGAGGCGCATTAATTACAGACTGTCACTCGCTTAGACCTGAGATAAGTGGTCTTTAGATGCTTAGAAAAAGTAAAAATTTCTAATAACCAAGACTACAATGAATGATTAGGGCGTGTCTTCATTTCAAAAATGGTGATAAAAATGAGATAAATTGCCGTCAAACAAGAAAAATAGTGCAGATAATATCGGGATATTAACCAGCTATTTGACGATGTTTGGCAAGATTTAGCCATTTTTAGCCCATTCAGATGACTATCGAGTGAATTGAAGACACGCCCTAACTATTATTCATATTAACAATAACTTATGACCAGTTGGTTATATTTTATAACGGTAATATCTCAGTATAGGCGTTATAATGGTGGCACATTAAATCATAATTATTCATTCATTATTTTTTGCTTTGAAGTGAGCCTTTGCGCTCACTTTTTTGTTTTTAAAAAATCGGGAGTCATTTATTTTGAGTTCAGATGGCATCATTGAAGCCCCTGGCATTATACTGTTGATAGCATGTTTATTGCGCAGCTCACAGTATGTTATACAGAGCCATGTCAGAAAAATTAAGGCTTTTTGGTTGGCAACAGTGCTGGTTTTTGTCGCTGTTATTCGTCGAGAGTTGAACTATCTACCAGATTTACTGGTTCCCAGTGATTTTTCATTTCTCAATCAGTCTTATGACTGGTGGGAGGACGCAGCTCTTTTGACCCTGTACCTGACGAGTGTCGGTTTGCTGATTTACTCGAGGCGTTATCTTTGGGCAGTACTAAAAAATGTTGATGTGTCGCTCTATCTTGGCGTCGCCACATTGGCGATATTACAATATATGGGAGAGAACGCTATCGTGTTCCCTCACACTTTTGGTGGGATAGTTGAAGAGCTGGCTGAAACCCTTATTTATTTGATTGCCTTGCTGTATTTATGGAAGTTTACATTAAGCGACTTTGAATCCTGCCTGTTGCACAAGTTAAATGATGGATTGAGCCACGCCAATCACTAAAACCGTCAGTGCGGTGTTTATGGTCTATCAATATTGCTTAAATATCTACGGCTACTCAATATGAGTAGCCGTTTTGCTTGCCTCACGAATCTTTATGGCTTGCTCAGTGGTCTTATCGATAAAAACATTGTTGCTGATAACCGTCCCTTTTATCACCCCTGCTGCGCTTTGTTCACGAATCTCAGAACCAACACTGATAGGTAAGCGGACGTTTGCTGCAAACTTATTGCCCTTAATCAGCGTGCCGTCATCCTCTACGATAATCCCCTGCTCGACTTGCTCAAAACGGTTATTAATGATCTGATTGTCTTTAGCACTGTCTAAATGATAGCTGGCAAATGGCGTTTGCTTAACCAAATAAGCACCGCATTCAAAACCTTTTAGATTGCGTGACTGTCTTGATGCCACCCATACACCAACTGGCTCATCTTCAAAAATATTGTTAGCGACAATATTGTCACGGCTCGATTCAGTACGTTTAAAATGGTTGCCCCGCGTCGGGTCATCGGCATGCTCAAAGCAATTGCGATATAACAATATACTGCCTGCGCCATTATGGATAAATTGGTTGTTTTCGATACGATTGTTGCTCGATGAATCGACGGCGATGGCTTCACGATTGGGTTTAAACGTACGAAAACCATTCCCGACGAACACAGAGTTTTTAATCACGTTATCGCGACTACCAAACTCTAGATAGAGCCCAACGGTGCCTGCGTTTTGGATATGCACTTTATCAAAAGTGATGTCATGCACATGATCGCCGACGAACATCCCACTATTGATACTATTGCGACTGCTGACATTAATGACGCGGATATTACTTGGCGCAAGAGCACGGTTGGCAGCAGGCTTGGTAAAGCCACGCGCGTAACGCTGATTGGGATTGCTATATTGGCGAATGTGCAGCGCATGACCGTAGCCCTCCACATGACAATTGGCAACGGCAATATTGTCGATAGCCACATCCGCTTTAGGCTTAATGGTAATCGCACTGGTCTTTGATGGGTCATCAGCCGTGGTACTAAGCCGTGCGCCTCGACAGTCGAGTGAGCTGTTTGAGTGGTTCAGCTCAAAGCGTATCGACTTGCCTGTCAAATCACAGCCGTTACTGAGTGCGCTATGACCTTTTACCGTCACTGTCTGCTTAGGTTTCAATGGTGCACAATTTATTATCGTCGTAGCTTTTGGTAGCTTGGCATCGATTATAAGCGGCGGCTGTACATGACTCGTTTCTCTCATACCCTCAGGATTAATAAAAGGCAAACGTTCGCAAGCTGTCATGCCTACCGTGACACCCATCAATGAGGCTGTTATTAACGAGAATGTGAGTAAACCCTTCTTGCTGGCTACCATTAAGCACCTCTTATTTATTGTCCGTCTTACATTTTTTGAACATCCTGTGACACCTTACTACTATCAGTAGCTATCATAACGCGTCACACTAACTTTGATAAATGAATCTTGATAAACAAAATCAACAATAACAGCTGATAATTATTTAATAACCGCCGATCTAATAATAACCACCAATAATAAGGAAACCACTATGGACAATTCAAAGAGTCCGCTACCAGAAAATATGGATCACATTGAAGGTGATACAAACATCAATGATAACAGTCAAGAAGTGAATCTAGACAATCCTATGCTGCACACGATTGATAATGATGACGTGATTGACAATAGTGCTGGGTTTGATAATTCAGAAGTCGGTACAGATGCCACGCAAGGACTAACGCCCATGCATCGCCAAAATATCGACGAATCACGTGTCGATGAAGTCTTGGTTCAAGACAATCTAGATGACAGTGATTATCCAGATGCAATGGATATCGCTGATAGAGAAGCAGCAGAACGTAGTAACGATGATGCTTTTTAGAACAACTATTTAGTCATAAAAAATCCCGCTCGATAGCATTGAGCGGGATTTTTTGTTTCTTAGAAGGTATTTAAATTTTAAGGTTTTATCAAATTCAAAAACTACACTGCTGACACTGGCTGATCGGTCCAAACATCTCGGTAGCTGGTGTAGTAAGTGAGCAACATAATTGGCAGTATCAACAATACACCCAGTCCCAAGGTCAGCATAGTCAGGATAGGTAATAACAACACCGATATTAAACCATACACTAAAATAGGCACAACATTAACTTTGCCTGCTTCAAAGCTTTTTTTCATGGCGGCAATGGGTTCGAGGTTATGTAGTACCACTAACGCTGGCGCAAACCACAGTGCCATATAAAGGGGGATTATCAGTAGCATAGACAACAGATAACCAAGGAAAATACTTCCTAAAGAGATATCATTCATCATTCCGTAACTACTACCCATACCGCCTGTCATCATAGAAAACATCATACTACCCATAGCGATAAACAGCGGAATCATACAAATAATAATACCCACTAAATATAATAAGCCAAGGATTAGCAAGGGCTGCCAATGACTTTTAAATGCTGAAAATAAATGGTCAAAACGCAGCTCTGCCCCTGCCGATTGAGCTGCTGCACCTTTAATAAAGCCCCCAAGAAACATAAACACGGTCGGTATGATCAGGATATTTAATAAAGGTATTGAAGAAGCAATGCCAACGATCACTAGAAATGTCACACTCATGCCAAACCATAATAATGGTTGATCTTTAAACAGTCCAAACGCTTTAACAATCCAGCTCATGCCAGCCGCTGCATCACATTTTCTTGGACTTGCCAATAACTGCGGTAATAGGCCGCCATACTCATCAGTTGGTGGTAAATTTGGTGGTTGTCCGTTAGGTTTTTGTAGAGACACATTGGATTGTGAATGGTTAGAGCTAGACATAGTCATCCTTAAAGACAAAGTTAAGCAAATATAAAATTAGCAAAGGTTTTAAATAGTTATTTGGCATATTCTCACACATTGATAACGAATACCCCAACTTTATTTCATTCTAGTCAATTCAATTAAAACCATTTAGGCAAAAAAATACCGGATGTTATGTCCGGTATTTTTTGATTTGCAAATTTAATCAATTAAGCCCAACCATCCAAAGTGCCTGCCCAACCTTTGACCAATGGCGCACTCATGGCTTCTAATAAATCAATATGTGCCTCATCGGCATTCAGCGCTGGGATATAGTGATATTCTTGCCCGCCAGCATGAAGAAAGTTCTCCCGGTTCTCAATCGCCAATTCTTCTAAGGTTTCTAGACAATCCGCTGAGAACGCTGGACTGAGAATTTGTACTGATTTTACACCTGATTTAGCCCATTCATCGAGTATGACATCGGTATAAGGCTTAACCCATTCTTGCTTACCAAAGCGTGACTGAAAGCTGATAATCCATTCATCATCTTTTAGGCCAAGCGCTTGTGCCACTTGCGCTGCGGTACATTTACAGCGTCTAGGATAAGGGTCGCCTTTATCCATATACGGCTGCGGAATACCGTGGAAGCTAAACATAAGCTTGTCAGGTTTGCCATGTACCGCTTGAAAGCGACGAATACTATCCGCTAATGCTTTGATATATAAAGGATGCGCGAAGTAGTCTTTAACTATCGTAATATTAGGCAAGTTACGCTGCTTTAGAGACCATTTAGTAATGGCATCGTACACTGCGCCCGTTGAAGTCGCTGAATACTGTGGAAATACGGGTAACATCACAAAGTGGTCAACGCCTTCGCTACGCAGTTTGTCCATCACATCGGGCAAACCTGGATTACCATAGCTCATTGCAGAATGGACAGAAACGCGAAATGGTGCAGCCTGCTCAGCCAAACGCGTATCTAACATCGCTACTTGTTGGTTCAGGATATTGCGCATTGGCGAGTCACCATCCCAAATACTGGCATAAGCTTCTGCCACGCGTTTAGGACGGCTTGGCAACACAAACAGATTCAGGATAATCGCCCACAGGAATTTTGGGATTTCAATCACACGCGGGTCTGATAAAAACTGCTTTAGATAGCGACGCACGGCAGGCGCTGTCGGCTCATCAGGCGTACCAAGGTTGACCAATAGAACAGCAATACGTGGGGGCAGTTTTGGTTTCATAAAGTACTATTTTATTATTAGGTTGATTAAAAAAGAATATAGGATAAACGATTATTAGTGTAGCATTTTATAGCGCGATAACGCATGGTAAAAGTAGCAACCCTACAATTTGATACGCACTGAGTTTTTACTGTGCGCGAAAGACTCAACTCGAAGGTTGTGCTCATCCACGCATCGCCATACAATAGGCAAGCATATTGCCGTCCTATTTTTTATTGATAATTGTCGTCTTGCGAGGTAGCTTTGAACGCACGTCCTGATAGTACTACCAGTGACCACTCCCCAAAGGATCACGCTCATGTGGATAGCTCAGTCGATACCGTTGGCTCAGTTGGAATCGTCACACCACAGAACTTCCATTTCGCTGAACCCTTGACCTTGGAGTGCAATCGAACCTTGCCCTCGTTTGACTTGATGGTAGAGACTTATGGCACCCTCAATAGCGATAAATCAAATGCGATATTAATTTGTCACGCCTTATCTGGTAACCATCATGCGGCAGGCAGGTACAGTGCCGATGATAAAAAGGCAGGCTGGTGGGACAATATGATTGGCCCCAATAAAGCCATCGATACCAATCAATTTTATGTGGTGTGCCTCAATAATATCGGCAGCTGCTTTGGCTCGACAGGTCCAACGACGATTAATCCAGACAGTATGGATTCAAATAACGTCGATTCAGAAAAAGCAGACGACGCTAGCGCATCAGAAGTTTACGGCCCTGACTTTCCGTTAGTCACCATCAAAGACTGGGTCAAAACCCAAGCCATGCTCTCAGACCGTCTCGGTATCAATGTTTGGCATGCTATCGTCGGTGGCTCTATGGGCGGTATGCAGGCGCTGCAATGGTCGGTCGATTACCCTGAGAGGCTGAAACGCTGCGTGGTCATCGCCAGCACACCGAAGCTTTCCGCACAAAACATTGCCTTTAATGAGGTCGCACGTCAGTCGATTTTATCGGATCCTGACTTTAAGGACGGACGCTATTTACAAGCTGGCACCTACCCTCGTCGCGGACTGATATTGGCTCGCATGGTTGGTCATATCACCTATTTGACCGATGATGCGATGAAAGCTAAATTCGGTCGTGATTTAAAATCTGGCAAATTTATGTATGGCTATGATGTCGAGTTTCAGGTTGAAAGCTATCTACGCTACCAAGGCGAGCGCTTTAGCGAAAACTTCGATGCCAATACTTATTTGCTTATGACCAAAGCCTTAGACTACTTTGACCCAACGCGTGGCTATCTGTCAGTACAGCCATCAGCACAGTCATCAACACCATCAGTAGACTCTACAAATCCGTCGGAGTCTGGAGCGCTACTTGAGGCCTCAATCGCGGCGTCTGTCGAAACGACCAAAAATGCGACCGAAAAATCCGCTAAATATGAGCTTGCAGATGACTTAGTCACTGACAATGTAGCCACTGAAAACTTAAAAACTGATAATGAAACCGACAATGACAATGATGCTCAAACTGACAATGAAATTGATCGTCAGCAAGAATTAGCGGCGCTCAAAGCGGCCTTCGCCCACACTCAGTGTCAGTACTTAGTGGTGTCGTTTACCACCGACTGGCGCTTTGCCCCTGAGCGTTCGCAAGAGATTGTCGATGCCTTAATGGCGACTGGCAAACCCGTCAACTATATCAATGTAGATGCACCGCATGGTCATGATTCTTTCTTATTCGACATCCCACGTTATATGGGTGCCGTCAGAGGATTTTTGACCGCGCCATTCATCACGGACAGCCAGTCAAAAAACAGTCAGTCGAAAAACAGCCATCAGAAAACTGGAGAGCACTCATGAGAATGGATCATCAATTGGCTGAGCGTTGGATTGCCCCGCAGTCCCATGTACTAGACTTAGGCTGTGGCAATGGCGAATTGCTCGCGCATTTGCAACAAAATCGCGGCGTAACGGGATATGGGCTTGAGATCGACGAAGAAAAAATCAATGATGGTATCGCCAAAGGGTTGTCCATTATCGAGCAAGATCTGAACGATGGTCTCGCGCGTTTCGCTGATGATAGCTTCGATACCGTCGTCATGGCGCGTGCCCTGCAAGCAGTCAAGTCACCAGATGTGCTCTTGCTCGATATGCTGCGAGTTGCCCGCGAAGCAGTTATCACCTTCCCTAACTTTGCCCATTGGCAAAACCGTCTGCATTTAGGGCTTAAAGGCATGATGCCCGTTTCAGAAGCGCTGCCTTATGAATGGTATAACACACCAAATATTCATCTATGTACCTTCAAAGATTTTGAGCAGCTTTGTGCCAAGCATGACATTCATATTATTAACCGCTTTGCCGTTAGTGATTCAGAAAAAGGTCACACACCGCTCATGAAAGCATTGATACGCCAAGCGCCAAATCTGCTGGCAGACGTCGCTATTTACCGCGTGACCAAACAAAAACCCGTATAGTCATAGGCAATTCTACTTCCTTTTAAGCTATTTAATGATGGCTAATAAACACCTTTTTAACCTTAATACATTGTTAATTCTTTATTACCTCTTAGTAACTCTATGATTTTGTTGAGGACGCTAAGGTAGTATTGAGGATTAAATCGTGTAATTAGTATTTGAGTTTCGTAAGTTTGGGTGTTAAGCTAGCAAAATAGTGTCAACCGCACCCTGATTTCGACCGTTTATCGGTCCGACTAACGGTGATTGCGACACTCAACGATTAATTATATTGCTAATAATTAGGTAGGTTTATATCGCAAGATTTCACCTAATTGTTATCACCGTCTAACTGTCTTTAGCGAGACAATGTTTAGCGGTACAACTCTTTTTGCCTATTAACTGCCTAATTTTGGAGCTGCTATGAAATTATTAAAAGCTGCGTTGTTCACTGCCTTGTTTTCTTGTGCCGGCCTTGCCAACGCTGAGTTAATATCAAACGTGCCACTTGATACCTCACGTTTTGAGCTAATGCCTGTCAGTGAATTGTCTAATCGTGCTGCCCAAGGCAACGATCACGCTCAGTTTTATTTAGCCAAACGTTTGCAAAAAGGTGAAGGCATTGCCCAAAACACCCAGCAAGCCATCCAATGGTATACCAAAGCTGCTCAGCAAGGCGTTGCCCCTGCTCAGTTGAATCTTGCCATCATGTACTTGCGCGGTGAAGGTGTGCAGCCTAACCTACAACAAGCGAAAGTTTGGTTAGAGAAAGCCGCGATGCGTGGCGATAACCGTGCCAGCTATACGCTTGCTTTGTTAGATGAGAAGCAAAAGAATTTGGTCGATGCTTATAAATGGTACGACTTGGCTGCCCGTGATGGCATGCTAGATGAAAAAGTCCGTAACAAGGCTCGTGGTAAAATCGGCCAATTGGCATTGAACTTATCAAGCTCAGATATCGCTAGCGCTCGCAGCAAAGCGGATACTTGGTTTCAGAGCAAGTAAATCTAGCAACATACAGTTTTAGTTTAAAAATAAAAATCCAGCCTTTGAGCTGGATTTTTTGTGTTTGTAATATCATCAAGTTCTTTGCTTGAGTTAAAATGATCTATCACTTCTTTAAAACACTGGGAATCATCCGCTTAAAGCAAAACCTTCATTAGTATCGAATTGAAATGCTCCCTACCTCAGTTATTTATGTGTCTTTACAATTGTAATGAAACAAATGTTTATATATAATATTTTTTAAAAACCCAAACTTAGTTTGGAGTGTGGTTTTAGGCTTATTTTGCGCTTCCTTTTATAAGCTTAACCCTACTTCATCATCATATTATCAAAGACATAGCAGCCAATGTTCTTGGAAGCTTAAAGGATTAACACATGAAAATTGCACTTATTATTGTCGGTGGCATCTTATGCTTATTCGGTTTAGCCGATTTGGTCAGTAGCTTTATGGAGATTGACCTTTGGGGTGGCGTTTTGGGTATACAATTGCCTGAGATTATCTGGAAGTTTTCAGCGTATATTGAGATGTTAGTGGGTTATTTGTTATTCCAAGCGGGTATTTCTGCAGCTGAAGACGCCACTGAGGCGTAGTATTTCAATTAATGGCTGTGAATTTAGTTATAAAAAACTTTAGCCTATAGATTTCAAAACAATAAAAAATCCAGCCTTTGAGCTGGATTTTTTGTGTTTACACGGTCAATGCTGTTGTAGCTATTGGCTACTAGTTAACTCTTTCTTCTCTTGAGCTATTCTTTTGCTTTCCTTCTTTAATGGACTCCCGACTGGGCAAAAGCTCGCCGTAAAATTGACTAAAGTCGTGACCAAATTATCCTCTACGATAGAATAGTGAACGTACTGACCACGTTTATCACTTTTTACTAACCCTGCATTTTCTAATACTTTTAAATGCTTTGAAAGCGCAGGCTTACTCATCTCAAATCTATCGGCAATCTCACCTGATGTCAGCTCTGTACTAGATAAATAACTTAAGATTTGACGCCGAGGCGTTGAGGATAATGCCTCAAACACTTTTGCAGAATCTTCTTTTTCAGCCATAACGTGCTCCATTTTTTGATACTTATGTTCTAATCATCATACTTTTAATCATTGTCATTCTATTTTGCTGATTGAATAAATTCTTGCATTTATCCTAAATAACATTAAACTATTTAACTAATGAGTTAAATAACTAATTAACTCTTCATTACCTAGTTATTATCATACTCGAAAAGTCATGACTAAGGAACAGTGCGATGATTGATATTAATAAGACAGTAGTAATAGAAGGCACACCTAGAATGGTTGAGAGCGGTTTAACCAATGCTGAAAAAGGCCGAATGGTTTGGTCACCGCTAAAATCAACTTGGTATCTATTCCATACATCAATCGCTATAGTTGCAGGGTTTCTGACTTTTTCATGGAGCGCATTACTGGTTTTCGTCTTATTGACAGGTATCACCTTATGCCTAGGTCACTCATTAGGCATGCATCGACGTTTAATTCATAACAGCTATGAGTGTCCACTGTGGATAGAATATTTATTCGTCCATTTTGGCGTTTTGGTCGGTATGGCAGGACCACTCGGCATGATGCATCAGCATGATCTGCGAGATTGGGCACAGCGTCAGGCTAAGTGTCACACTTATCTAAGACATGGTAATAGCTTTGCAAGAGATGGTTGGCAGCAATTAAACTGTGATTTAGTCTTAGATAATCCCCCAAAGTTCATACCTGAACCACGTGTCAAAAATAGCAAAGTCTATCTACTAATGGAAAAGACATGGATGTGGCAACAACTGCCCTATGCTCTATTACTATTTTATTTTGGTGGCATAGCATGGGTGGTTTGGGGGATATCCATGCGTATCTTTGTATCGGTAACCGGACACTGGTTAGTCGGTCATTTTGCCCATAACCAAGGTCATAGAGACTGGCATATCGAAGGTGCAGCTGCACAGGGTTATAATATCAAGTTTGCAGGGCTTCTCTCGATGGGTGAGTCTTGGCACAATAACCATCATGCCTACCCTGGCTCTGCACGTCTAGGACTATACAAAGGACAATCTGATCCGGGCTTTTGGGTATTAAAAGTGCTAGAGCATTTAGGACTGGTTGGGAATATTAAATTACCAGAGGATTTAGCTTATCGAGCTGAGTTAGTACCTGTAGTAACTATGGAAAAACAAGACTTTGTCAAGATTACATCGGAATTAAATGTTTCGGAGAAGTCATGATGGATATTATAAAAGCGGTTATCTACAGTTCACTTGCCCCATCCATTATCATAATGACTTTATTAATTTTTGGTTTAAATATCTACTCGTTACTATCAGTAGTTTTGATAGTTTTTTCTATAAGCTTTGTAAGCTCAATATTAATCGGTATTCCTACTCATCTAGTTTTAAAAAAGTTAAATATTAAAAATGGCTTTGCCTACATATTTATTGGCTTTATATCACCTACAGTTCTATTGTTTATAAGCACTTTCCTAGAACTACAGTCGCCTCAACCTCTACTATCTATGAGCTTAATATTAGGCTGCTTTGGCGCATTTTGTGCTTACGTGTTTTGGTTGTGTGTAATGCCAAGTGAATCTATTGATGAATTACGAGCAAGAACTAATAATTGAGTATCGAAGATCTAAATTTAGAAAGCCCTCTTTTTTATAATAATGAGTTTGGATTAAGGTTTGAGATTGGTTTACCTACTATCAATACTTGGAGTGAATCTAGAACAGAATTGAACACTGTATATTTTGATACCGCATTAAACAGAGCAATAAGTATTTTTCAGCAAGTTTTTGCGCAGGGTGATGCCATTCGCTATTAAACTATTCAAAATCTTACCAAAATTTGCTACACTACCCGCGCATTAGCTAATCCCACAATAGGGCTAGTGTTATACCTCATTCTAAACCAACCAAGTCTATTTCAAATGATTGCGATATAAGAAAGCCGAGCGCAGATTGTACCCAAAGTACATCAAGCGAGGATGACACAATAGCGTGTTTATTTGAACCAGACTGTTAACCCAACGCACTAGGTTTGCGACCTAGCCAGCAGGAGAAACACATGAGCACCACTCAAGATAGCGTTACCAAAAACAGTAGCATCCAAGACAACACGGTAACTGATAACAAGTCAGCCCCCATTTACGATAGCGTCACCAACAATATCGTCGTTGCCGCTCTTTATAAGTTCACGCGCTTCGCTGACTTTGAGCAACATCGTGAGCCAATCTTAAATACCATGCTCGATAATGACGTCAAAGGCACTTTGTTGATTGCCGCTGAAGGCATTAACGGGACGATTTCTGGTACACGCCAAAGTATTGACACCGTCCTTGACTACCTGCGTAGTATCGAAGCGATTGGCAGTTTTACCTTTAAAGAATCTTATACTGATGCTCAGCCTTTTTATCGTACTAAAGTGAAGCTCAAAAAAGAAATCGTCACGATGGGTGTCGAAAATATCGATCCTTTGCAATCGGTCGGTCGCTATGTAAAACCAAGCGAGTGGAATGCGCTAATCTCTGATCCTGAGGTTATGCTCATCGATACGCGTAACGATTATGAGGTAAAAATCGGTACGTTTCAAAATGCGGTCAACCCGAATACGGAAACGTTCCGCGAGTTCCCAGAATACGTGGCAAAAGAAATGGATCCGGCGAAGCATAAAAAAGTCGCGATGTTCTGTACGGGTGGTATCCGCTGTGAGAAATCTACTGCCTACTTACGAGAGCAAGGATTTGAAGAGGTTTATCATCTAGAAGGCGGCATCCTAAAATATCTAGAAGAAGTACCTGCCAGCGACTCTATGTGGCAAGGCGATTGCTTCGTCTTTGACAATCGCGTGTCGGTCAATCACAATTTAGAAAAAGGCAGCTATGAGCAATGCTTCGCTTGCCGTATGCCGATTACTCAAGAAGAGATGCAAAGCAGTGCTTACATTAAAGGCGAGTCATGCCCACATTGTATCGATAAAGCAACTGATGAACAAAAGGCGCGCTTTCGTGAACGCGAGCATCAAATGCAGCTAGCGAAAAAACGTGGTGAAGCGCATATCGGCAGCGACGTGATAGATGTGATAGAGAAACGCAAAGCCGCTAAGGTTGAAGCACAACGATTAGCCGATGCAGCAAATCAAGCCAAAAATAGATAAACAGTCTTACTTCAAGCTAAACAAAAAAGAGAGTGCTCATTTAATTGAGCACTCTCTTTTTTTATGACAAATTGTCAGTGCTTATCGCAACAATCAACGCTGATATAGTTGATCCAATTTGAAAGTGGTACAAGGCAACCGAGTGCAGATGTATATCAAATACTTCAAGCGAGGTTAACGCTGTAACTCTTTTATAGTGGATTGACTATACTAGAATAAGATACGTACGCGGATAGTCTCTTCTACGTCTTTCAGCTGATCTAACGCAGCAGTCGAATCATTGTAATCGACATCCATGACCAGATAGCCGACATCGCCTTCCGTCATTAAGCTCTGTGCCAAGATGTTGATATGCGCTTCAGCAAACAAGCGGTTAATCTGTGACAGTACGCCCGGTACGTTCTTGTGAATGTGCAGCAGACGATGCGAGTTTTCTTTGAATGGAACAGACACTTCTGGGAAATTGACAGCGGTCGCCGTATCACCTTGATCAGAGTATCTGACGAATTTATCCGCCACTTCTAAACCAATATTAGCCTGCGCTTCTTGAGTTGAACCACCAATGTGCGGCGTCAAAATAACATTGTCAAATTTACGTAGTGGTGACTCAAACTCTTGGTCAGCAGATTTTGGCTCTTTCGGAAACACATCAATCGCCGCGCCCAAGATTTTACCAGACTCAAGCACAGCAGCTAGGTCGTCAATTTCGACGCACGTACCGCGTGCAGCATTGATAAAGTAACTGCCTTCTTTCATTTGTGCGAACTGTTCAGCTTTCATCATATAGCGCGTGCTTGGCACATCAGGTACATGCAAGGTCACGATGTCAGCCGTTGATAACAGCTCCTCTAAACTTCCCACTTGTACCGCATTACCTAATGGCAACTTGGTGACAGCATCATGATAAATGACTTTCATACCGAAGCTTTCTGCCAATACTGACAGTTGTGAGCCGATAGAGCCGTAACCGACGATACCGATGGTCTTACCACGCACTTCATGTGAGTTGGTGGCAGACTTACCCCAACCGCCGCGATGCACAGTCGCATTCTTTTCAGGAATGCCGCGATACAGCATAATAGCTTCGGCCAATACCAGTTCAGCCACCGAGCGGGTATTTGAGTATGGCGCGTTAAAGACTGGAATACCCAGTTCACGAGCGGCTTCTAAGTCTACTTGGTTGGTACCGATACAGAAGCAACCAATACCGATCAGCTTGTGCGCATGCTCAAGTACTTCACGAGTCAGCTGCGTGCGCGAGCGAATACCAACAAAGTGAGCGTCTTTAATCTTTTCGATCAGCTCATCTTGATCCAGCGCGTGACTGATATTTTCGATGTTATGATAGCCAGCACCTTCCAATACTTTTAGAGCATTGGCATGTAGACCTTCAAGCAATAAAAAACGTATTTTGTCTTTCTGTAGTGATAACGCCATATGAGAACTGTCCTATAATTGTCTTATAAAAATCATCAGTGGGATAAGTCTGAGGGATGAAACGAAAACAGTCCCGATATCTTACACAAAATTCGACGTCGATGTTAGGAGATTAGATGAATTATTGGTTATCAAGCCTGAAAAATTTTTATGCTATAGTGAATCATTCTGTTTGAAACTGACCAGACCATTTTTTTGTGATTTACAGCCTGCCATATAGACAGATTATCACCTACTTATTGCCATCACGAGCTGACTGATCACTGAATTTAGAGATATTTCGTTATATAATAGTCAACCCCAGCATCGTGTTTACGCTAATATTGAGATTTTATCATGACGCCAACTACCGCTCAGCCTACACCCGAAACCAATACAGCTGCCGTCCAAGCTATTTTGAGTACTTTAATTGATACTCATGACTTTGATGCGAGCCAAATCAAAACCGACGCTGAGAGCTTAGAACATTGGGGCAAGGACTGGACCAAGCATTTTGCGCCTGCCGCTGCCGCCATCGTCTTTCCAAAGACCACCGAACAAGTGCAATCTATCGTACTCCTTGCCAACGAGCACAATGTTGTTCTGACTCCAAGTGGTGGTCGTACTGGACTGTCTGCTGGCGCGGTCGCTGCCAATGGTGAAATCGTCGTTAGTATGGATAAAATGAACCGTATCGGACAGTTTTATCCTGCGGATCGCATGATCGAGATTGAAGCAGGTGTTGTCACTCAGCAGTTGCAACAGTTCGCAGAATCAAAAGACCTATATTACCCTGTCGACTTTGCCTCAGCAGGCTCAAGTCAAATAGGTGGCAATATCGGCACCAATGCTGGCGGTATCAAAGTCATTCGTTACGGCATGACCCGTCAATGGATTATGGGGCTGACTGTGGTCACTGGTAAAGGTGACATATTGCATCTCAACCGCGGTATGGTAAAGAACGCCACGGGTTATGATCTGCGCCAATTATTTATCGGTAGCGAAGGGACACTAGGGTTTGTCACCCATGCACAAATCAAGCTTGAGCGTCAGCCGCAAGACTTAAATGTCATGGTCTTAGGCATGGACAGCTTTAACGATGTTATGAATGTATTGTCTGCCTTTCAAGCACAAATTGACTTAACAGCTTTTGAGTTCTTTGATGACGTGGCGATTAACAAGTTAATGGCACATGGTCAAGTACAAGAGCCGTTTGAGTCGCGTACCAAGTTTTATACGCTATTAGAGTTTGAAGCACCATACGAGCCGATCATGGATAAGGCGATGGCGATATTTGAGCATTGTATGGAGCAAGGTTGGGTCATCGATGGGGTGATGAGTCAAAGCCTCGCGCAGGCTGAAGAGCTGTGGAAATTGCGCGAATATATCTCTGAGACCATCTCAGTATTTACCCCTTATAAAAATGATGTCTCTGTACTGATAAGCCATGTTCCTGAATTTATCACCAAGATTGATCATATTGTCAGCAGTAACTATCCTGACTTTGAAGTGTGCTGGTTCGGTCATATCGGCGACGGTAATTTGCATCTGAATATTCTAAAACCTGAAAACATGAGCAAAGATGATTTCTTTGCAGAGTGTCAGATCGTCAACAAACACGTGTTTGAGACGGTACAGAAGTATGGCGGCTCAGTCTCTGCCGAACATGGCGTGGGCATGACCAAGAAGCCTTACTTACACTACAGCCGCAGCGAGACTGAGATTGATTACTTACGAGAGGTCAAAAAAGTCTTTGATCCCAATAACATTATGAACCGTGGTAAGATTTTTGATATGTGATTTGTATTTTAATCGCTTACCTCAAACAAAAAGACGCTAAACTCAAAAGTTAGCGTCTTTTTTAGCTCAGCTATAAAACTTATAATTTATAAATATAGCAGTATCAGCGCTACTACCAGCAATATACTCAAAAAGCCTTGAACGATCAAAAAGGCCTGATGCGGTGCCGCGATATGACGAAACATATTGCCCAGTGCATTATAAGTAATGCCAGCGGCTTTTATATGTGGCGGGCTATCAAACGTTTTGATAATCTGCAAAAATTGCTCCGTACGCTTCGAGGTCCAGCCATGCGGGGCAAACGGTAAAAAAGGCGACAACTGCATGGCTTGCTTCTTGGTCGCTGGCGACCACAACCAACGCTCCAAAAATAGCAGGCGCATACGCCAATCAGCAAAGCTACGCTGATCGATAACTTGTAATAGCAAGACTTGCACATTTTTGTGACGATTATCGGCAAAAATACGCTTTTGCAAAGCCAGCACGTTTGATTTTTTACCTTCAATACATTGTAAGAAATGACCATTGCCATAACATAAAGTACCCGTAATGCCATGCTGCTCATTATAGTCCCGAGCATGACCTTCTACTTCATCAAATATTGAGGCTTTTAAGCGCGTACTGAGGGTGATACTACTGACATACACCAATTGAACCAATGCTGAATCCTCTACTGTTTCTAGAGGGTCGACCGTATGTGTCAAGGGTGCCATAAAATAATCCTAAAAAGCCGCCTATAGACCGCAAAATGAAGTAAGTAGAACAAAAAACACGTTCAGACCAAGCAAAGACAGGGACATCGATTCACAAAAACGTAGCAAATATTTACTACGCAGGACTGTCATTGACCCGCTACATTGGTATGATAACTATCGAAATATAAAGTAATAAGCCAAGTCGTGATGAATAAGCGAAGCCAAAAGTAATAGGAGACGCTACAGAATTTCGATGCTGTTAGATTAGGTACTGTTAAAATAGAGACTGTTAGATTAGATACTAACTACCAGACTAGGTACTATTAGAACAGATGCTATTCATGCAAGTACGATTGATTCAGCTACTAACAAGGTCAGTCTTCTTAAATGTAGACACTTGCAAACCTGTTAAAGCCCTCATTAAAACTTTTATATGATATGTAATTCGTATAACTCATTGTAAATAAAAAGATAAATTATTGTAACGATTATATAAGCGTATTGGAATATTTTTATCGCTTTTGTTACACAAAAATATTTAGGTCTATATATAGCTATAGACACTACATCAGATACTACACCGCACAACGCATTAATTTTACGATATTCATTAACACCGCAGACAGGAACCTTATGAGTAAAATCGAAAAAATAGACGACTTTCACCTCACGATTGCTGAGATCAAGAAAAAAGATTATCCGCAGTTAAAAGCCTTGATGGACCGTGTTTATGTGAATTTGGGCGGCGCATGGTCAAAGACCACTATTCATACCTTGATTGATGCCTTTCCTGAAGGGCAGATTGCCATGTTTGATCATGATCAGCTGATCGGTATCGTTCTCTCTATGCGCGTGGACTATGCCAAGTTCTCGAATCCGCATACCTATGATGATTTGATCGGGCACAAAGAAATCATTAGAGACAATCCAGAAGGTGATGCTATTTATGGCTTGGATGCGCTGATTGACCCTGAATATCGTGGCTACCGTTTGGGTCGTCGTCTTTATGATGCGCGCAAAGAGCTGTGCCGCCAGCTGAACTTCCGAGCTATCTTGGCTGGAGGTCGCATTCCTAATTACTACAATCACAAAGATTTAACCCCTGGTGAGTACATCGATGCGGTCGAATCGCGTGAAATACATGACTCTGCCCTTTCCTTTCAGCTATCCAACGGTTTTATCGTTAAGCGTATTTTGACCGCTTATCTGCCAGATGACGCTCAGTCTAAAGGCTTTGCCACTCTACTTGAGTGGGCCAATATTTATTATGAGCCGCAAGATTATAAGCCGAATACCCGTAAGTCAGAAGTGCGTATCGGTGGTATCCAGTGGCAAATGCGTGAAGTTGAATCGCCTGAGGAGCTCTTGCAACAAGTAGAATTCTTTGTCGATGTCATGGCCGATTACAACTCAGATTTTGCTTGCTTACCAGAGTTCTTTAACGCGCCATTAATGGGTCTGTGTGAATCCACCGATCAAAACATCGCCATTCGCTTTTTGGCCGGTTATACCGAGTGGTTCAAAAACGAAGTCTCGCATCTGGCAGTCAGTTATAACGTCAACGTTATTGTCGGCTCCATGCCATTAATAGACGAAAACGATACGTTGTACAATGTCAGCTATTTGTGTCGCCGCGATGGTACGGTGGAAGAGCAGCGCAAAATCCATATTACGCCGCATGAGCGTAGCGCTTGGGTGATCGAAGGTGGTGATGAGGTCAAAGTATTTGACACGGATGCCGGTCGTATTGGCATCTTGGTCTGTTATGACGTTGAGTTTCCTGAGCTTGCCCGCTTACTGGCACTTGACGATATGGATATTTTGTTTGTGCCTTTTTGGACAGATACCAAAAACGGCTATTTACGTGTGCGCCACTGTGCCCAAGCGCGAGCCATTGAAAACGAGTGTTATGTGATGATTTGTGGTTCAGTAGGCAACTTACCGCAAGTTGAAAGCTTAGATATTCAGTACGCACAGTCGTCGATTTTTTCACCGTCAGACTTTGCTTTTCCGCATGATGCGATTATGGCCGAAACCACAGCAAACACTGAGATGATCTTTTTCTCAGATGTGAACTTAGATAAGCTGACTCACGTCCGTAACGAAGGCTCGGTACATAACCTGATTGACCGCCGTGATGATTTGTTTAGCTTAAAATGGAAACGAAAAGCAAAAATTCCAGCGAGTAAATTAACCGACGAAGAGCGCCTTGAAAACTCAGGCAGTGTGCTCATTGGTAATCCGTTACAAAATCGTGCACAAAAGCCTTAATCGGTTAACTTAAAAAGTAACCACTAAAAACAGTTACATAAAATTGATGAGTAATACGGCTGACATTTCAGCCGTTTATTTTTATCTATCAAACACATTTAGAGCAAAAATGTAGCCATTATGACGATTGATCTCACAAATAAAAAAGATACTCTCAAGAAGACACCAAAGCAAAAAGTGCTTTCTATAGTTAAAACCTTGCTGATATATGGTTTGATGTTTGCCGTCATTTATACTGCCGTTAATTGGTGGCGACAACCCGTCATGCCAGCCAACCCACAATTGCAATTGATAGACTACCAAGGACAAACGGTTGATTTAGCGGCACTGAGTCAGGAGAAGCCGACACTGGTATATTTTTGGGGTACGTGGTGTTCAGTCTGTAGTTTCACCTCGCCAACCATAAACAAACTTGCCGCCGCAAATAATTATCCAGTCGTTACGGTCGCCATTAAATCAGGCACTGATCAAGAGCTGCACCGCTACCTTAATGAAAACAGTTATCGCTTTACCACGGTCAATGATCAAGAAGGAGAGATATTTGCTGATTGGCAAGGGCAAGTCACGCCTTCTTATGTCATCTTAAAAGATGGCGAGATGACGCAAGGATTGACAGGTATTCAACCACTCTGGTCGCTTAAATTGCGCTTGTGGTTATCCTCCGTTTTTTAGACCTACGCCAATTAGGTATCATCTAGGGTCTGTTGAACATTCAAACTTGCCAGACCTATGATTGAATGAGCAAAGTATTTATGCTGACATAAATAATTGGTTTTGGCTAAAAACAGGACGATACTGACCAGCTCTTTTTACCCTTCCCGTTTTGTCATATAATAGCTGCCGTTATCATCGGTGCTAGACTAATTATTCTGATAAATGCATTTTTTGTTGCAATCGTCCCGTTAGTATTTATTATGGACGTAACTATTCACAAGCAACCTATTATAAGCAACGTTTTCTAAGACAAAAAACGAGTATCGATTATCAAATATTTGACCCCATATTATATTTAACGTTAAGCTTAAATTTCACACCTGACTCTACATCAATTTTTTAATCGCTTTTTAACCCATCTTTTAACCTACTTTTTAAAAAGACACCTTCTATGACTGATAAAAGTACTGATACGCCAAGCCAAGACTATAAAGACACGCTAAATCTTGCCGATACGCCCTTTGCCATGCGCGCAAACCTTGCCAAACGTGAGCCAGATTGGTTGGCTGCGTGGGAAGCGGATGACGTATACGGCAAAATTCGCAAGGCGCGTACAGGTGCGACCAAGTACATTTTGCACGATGGCCCTCCTTACGCCAACGGTCAAATTCACTTGGGTCATGCGGTCAATAAAGTACTCAAAGACATTATCGTAAAGTCAAAAACCTTATCAGGCTTTGATGCACCTTATGTGCCCGGTTGGGATTGTCATGGTCTGCCTATCGAGCAAAAGGTCGAAGCCAAGGTCGGCAAAGTCGGTCAAAAAGTCTCTGCGACTGAATTCCGTGGTCTGTGCCGCGAATATGCAAGCACGCAGATTGAGCTACAGAAGGCAGACTTTAAACGTCTGGGTGTGTTTGGTGATTGGGACAATCCTTATTTAACGATGAACTTCCATCAAGAAGCCAACATCGTGCGCGCACTGGCCAAAATCCATGACAATGGTCATGTCACTCGCGGTATGAAACCCGTTAACTGGTGCTTGGACTGTAGCTCTGCGCTGGCTGAGGCCGAAGTGGAATATCAAGACAAAGTCTCTGATGCAATCTATGTCAGTTTTAATGTGCTTGACACGCAAAAGGTTGCCGCATTGAGCGAAATCGACGGTAATATCGCAGCGGTCATTTGGACGACGACGCCTTGGACATTACCAGCTAACCAAGCCATCGCCGTACATCCTGAGCATGACTATAGTGTGGTGGCGACTGAAAAAGGCAACTTCTTATTAGCGACTGATTTGGTTGAAAGCGCACTGACTGAGTTTAAACTTAGCAATGAAGGTGTATTGGCAACTGTATCCGGACGTGAGCTTGAAGGTCTACGCGCCCAGCATCCACTGATTGTAGACCGTCAAGTGCCACTTATCTTAGGCGATCACGTAACCACGGATAGCGGTACTGGCTTAGTCCATACCGCACCGGGTCACGGTCTCGACGATTATATCGTTGGTCTGAAATATGATTTACCAGTTGAAAACCCAGTGAGCGGTACGGGCGTCTATTTAGACAGCGCAGCGGTATTTGCAGGCGAGCATATTTATAAAGCCAATCCAAAAATCATCGCTGCCCTACATGACAACGGTCATCTCGTTAGCCATACCAAGATTGAGCACAGCTATCCGCATTGCTGGCGTCATAAATCACCGATTATCTTCCGCGCCACGCCGCAGTGGTTTATCAATATGGAAACCAAAGGTTTACGTGAGCGCGCGCTTGCTGATATTCCAGCGGTCAATTGGACGCCAGCATGGGGACAGAACCGCATTGAATCAATGATGACGGGTCGCCCAGATTGGTGTATTTCGCGCCAGCGTACATGGGGCGTACCGATTGCCTTTTTTACTCATAAAGAAACGGGTGAACTACATCCAAACACGCTTGAACTCATGGAAACTGCCGCGCAAAAAATTGATGCAGGCGGTGTGGAAGCTTGGTTTGATGCCAGCTGTGAAGACTTCTTAGGTGCGGAAGCGGCTGACTATGACAAAGCGACTGACACATTAGATGTTTGGTTTGACTCAGGTACGACGCATTTTGCCTTACTGGAGCAACGCGATGAATTGACGAATCCTGCTGATCTGTACTTAGAAGGCTCTGACCAACATCGTGGTTGGTTCCAGACGTCGTTATTAACCTCTGAGGCCATGTACGAGCGTCCTCCGTTTAAGCAAGTATTGACTCATGGTTTTGTGGTCGATGAAAACGGTCGCAAGATGAGTAAATCATTGGGCAATATCATCACGCCACAAGAAGAGATTAACAAAACAGGTGCAGACATGCTGCGCTTGTGGATTGCGTCGAGCGATTATCGTTATGAGATGAGCGCAGGCAAAACGGTCTTTAAAGGCGCAATCGACATGTATCGCCGTATCCGTAATACCTTGCGTTTCTTGCTTGCCAATACCGATGACTTCGATCCAGCAACCAATAGCATTGATATTAATGAGCTGGTCAGCCTTGATAAGTTTATCATTGAGCGTACGCAAACGGTGCAAGCACAAATCATCGACGCCTATGATGCGATGGACTTCCACCAAGTCACGCAACTTATTGCCGCGTTTTGCTCGCAAGACTTGGGCAGTTTCTATTTAGATATTATCAAAGACCGTCAGTACACCACCCAGACTGATGGACAGCCGCGTCGCTCTGCACAGACGGCTATTTATCATATCGCCCAAGCGTTGATTCGCTGGATTACGCCGATTTTGTCGTTCACCGCCCAAGAAGCGTGGGAAGTGTTAGAAGGTAAAAACGGCAATGAAGCAGGCTATGTGTTTACCGAAGAATGGTATACCTTCCCAGAGTTTGAGCTAAGTGCGATCAGTACTGATGATTGGCAACGTATCATGCTAGCCAAAGATATGGTGAATAAGCATATCGAAACCGCACGCGGTGAAAAAATCATCAATGCTAACTTATCTGCTGACGTTGACTTGTATGCCGACGGTGCGATGCATGAAAGCTTAGCCAAGCTTGGTGAAGAGCTGCGTTTTGTACTAATTACTAGTAGCGCAACCTTAAAACCGATGAGTGATGCTCCTGCTGCTAATAAAGATAATGCCACAGAGCAAGCCGAAAGCAGCACTAAAGAAACGGCCGACTTAGTAATCAATGTTAGCGCAGCAACGGGCACCAAATGCGTGCGTTGCTGGCATATCCGTAACGACATTGGTACAGATGCCGCACACCCTGAACTATGTGCCCGCTGCGTCACTAATGTCACGGGTAACGGCGAGGTGCGCCACTATGCCTAATCCGACACCTAACTCAGCGCCCAACCAATCAGAGTCACCTGAAGACAAGCAGCCGCAGTCTAAGGTCGACCACTCGCCAACCCCTGCCCATGCAACAACGGGCAGTTCAACGACACCGAGAAGTCGCTTAACTAAAGCGCCAAAGATTGTTGCTAATGGCAGTCGTGCTTTTATGTGGTATCTGCTGTCACTGGTTGTACTTATCATTGATCAGTGGACGAAGTGGCTGGCTGAAACCAACCTGACTTTCCATGAGCCAGTTCCCGTTATCGAACCGTTTCTTAATTGGACTTTAGCATACAATTATGGCGCTGCTTTTAGCTTTTTGGCGGATGCAGGCGGTTGGCAGAAGTGGTTTTTTTCGGGACTTGCTCTAATTATGTCGCTGTTTTTAATCATTTATCTGATTAAAGCACCTCGTAAAGCCACGCTATTATCGCTCGGCCTGGCTTTAGTGCTTGGCGGTGCAGTTGGTAACTTAATAGATCGTCTGCTACATGGTCACGTGATCGACTTCATCCATGTACACAATGCTGACGTTTGGCATTATCCGATTTTTAACATCGCGGATATGGGCATCAGTATTGGTGTCGCGATGATTGTCATCGACATGCTATTTTTAGAAAAGAAGCGTGAAGTTAAATCGTAGTACTTATACTAAAATATGTCATTTAAAAGCCCCACTATAGCTATCTATAGTGGGGCTTTTAAATGACTTACATCATAAATACCAAAATCACCGTCATTATTTATTATTTGATAAGTTATCCAGCTCTGTATATTTGCTTACCAACAATGATTAGATTTTCCGTTTTATCTGATTTGACTAACTTATCTGGATAGTCTTTATTCAAGCTATGTAGCCGCAGCATATTGTCCGTTTCTATAAATATCTGTTTAAACATCGCATGTTTACCATTCAATATTATGGCATATATACTACCATCTTCTATAAAAGTAGAATCTATGGTTAACCCCACTCTATCTTGAATATTTATGTATGGCTGCATACTATTATCTGTCGCAAAAGTCATTCTAAAATAATCAGGCTCTATATCTTTGCTCTCAAAGAAACTAAGATGAAAGCTACATATATCTTTGACGTCTTCAAAATCACAACTCTTTTTTTCTTTATTAAAAGAAAAGTATTTATAAACTGGTATCTCAATTAGACTATCAATTATCTCTTTAGAAAGATTATTAACTACTTCCTGAGCTAAATCATTGTGTTCATGGTCTAGCCAGTTAGACGGCTTATTAAAAAACACTTCAATCTTACTTGCCGTTTCGTCACCAATAGCTTTGATGGGGTTCTTACCTATATAATGACCTAGCAATGCGTAATTGATCTTTGTCCCTTGTGATAGATCCATCCTCTTTGTTTTATATTGTTGCATAAGTCTTCTGACGTTATCACGTCTAATGTCGTCGATACTAGTAAATATTTTAGACATTTATATCTCCGTTAATTTTATTTCCGTGAAGTCCATTTTTATAGCAACTCTGCCAAAGTCTCCAAACCCCCACCTGCCAATAAAAACAATAACCCTGCCATGTTAATCACCACGGTCAAATAATACGCCATACGAAACTCAGGTTTTTGTGATTTATGCCGCAAGTAAGTCTGTGCGACCATTGCTCCTACCCAACCACCCAACGCACTGAGTAGATGCAACGTTGACTCAGGCGTGCGCCAAGCGCCATTTTGCGCAGCGGCTTTGTCTTTGGCATAAAACACATAAGTAATCAGCCCTAGTGCCGCATACCAACCGACCACTAGCCAACTTAGCTTATTCATGGCCGCTAATAAGATTAATACCCCATAAAATCCCATACCAAGGAACAAGCGTTTTTTCTGTCCTGCTTCAAACTCCGCTTGATGACTGCGTTTGGCATTACGCTGACGGATTTGCTGATTCTTTTGTGCCATTTTCTGTTGCACAAAGCTCAGCTCTTGCACGTCTTTTGCCTGCATCCGTCCTTGGCTATCTTGCCCAAGCGTAAAGACGACTTGCTCACCCACTTCAGGGCGACGGCGCACTTTAAATTCATTGATATGAAAGAATACTGAATCACCCTGCTCAGTGTCGATAAAGCCAAAGCCTTTATCATCTTGCCACTTTTTAATGTGGCCTCGTTGCTTATTTGCCATGGTTCCTCCAAACCCAATTTAGACTTGCCAAATATAGTACACTATTTGCGTTACACTATTTACGCTTACAACCTTTCTCAGATGGCTTATCATTTCTTATATTAATTTTTTGACCTGAACTTCTAATCCCGCAACAGATGGCTTTTGACTATGACCGACTCACAATTTATCAATCCCAATGAAGACACACGCATCACTTTTGGCAGTCTTGTAAAGCTGCATTTTGAAGTATCATTAGAGAACGGCACGATGATTGACTCTACCTTTAGCCGCGATGCACCTGTGACGCTGACCATTGGTGACGAGAGCTTACTACCCGGTTTTGAGCAAGTGTTAATGAACCTGCGTGCGGGTGACACACGCTCTGCCCACCTTGATCCAGAGCAAGCATTTGGTGATTGGAATCCTGACAATATTCAGCATTTTAGCCGCCCTCAGTTCGCGCTGGTCGCTGATAATCCAGAAATTGGCATGATGGTAGAATTTGAAGATAAAGGCAAAAATACCTTACCCGGTACCATCAGTGCGATCGATGATGATCAAGTCGAAGTGGACTTCAATCATCCACTCGCTGGGCAAGCCGTATTGTTTAAAGTAAAAATCTTTAAAGTGACACCGCCCGGTGTAACGGGAATAAAGCTCATGTAAAACAATTCATTTAAAAATACTCATTTAAAAATACTAGGTTAAATGAACGATAAGGATAAAAAATGCAATATCAAAAACTGCCACAAATTAATGAAGACGTTTCCAAAATCTGTCTAGGCACGATGACCTGGGGACAACAGAATGATGAGACCCAAGCGCATGAGCAGATGGACATGGCGCTAAGCGAAGGGGTGAACTTTTGGGACACGGCAGAGATGTATCCATCGCCGCCGGACAAAGACAAGCAGGGCGATACCGAACGCTTTATGGGCACATGGTTTAACAAAACCAAACAGCGTGACAAAGTGATTCTTGCCAGCAAAATGTCACCGATGGATTTTTTACGCGACGGGCAAACACGCTTTAATGCTGAGCAAATCAGCAGCGCCATTGATGGCAATCTTGAGCGTTTGCAAACCGACTATATTGATATTTATCAACTGCACTGGCCTGAACGCCAAGCGAATTTCTTCGGTCAGCGCGGTTATACTGAAGAGATGGCAGCGCAGTCACTAGACGATTTAACGCCTTTTTTAGAGACCATTCAAGCGTTAAATGATGAGATCAAAAAAGGCCGTATTCGTGCTTATGGGCTATCGAATGATACTGCGTGGGGATTGATGCGCTACCTATGGGAAGCAGACAAAAATGGCTTGATTGCCCCCATCACTGTGCAAAATCCCTATAGCCTGCTGAACCGCTTATATGAAGTCAATATGGCAGAGATTGCCCATCGTGAAAATGTAGGTCTGCTTGCTTATTCGCCGCTTGGTTTTGGTGTGTTATCTGGTAAATATCTCGATGGCAAACGTCCGACTGGCGCACGTCTGACGATGTACGACCGTTTTGGGCGCTACGTAAACGAACAAGCCAAATCAGCCACTGAGCAATATGCCAAGATAGCCGCTGATGCAGGTTTGGACATGGCACAGATGTCATTGGCTTTCGTCAACTCTCGTCACTTTGTCACCAGCAATATCATTGGGGCAACGACCACCGAGCAGCTCAAATCCAACATCGATAGTGTCAATGTAGAGCTGACAGCAGACGTATTAGAGGCGATAGAAGCCGTACATACACAGCAGCCTAATCCGTCACCATAATCCGCCATCTATCAGAGCGTATTGGATTAAATTAAGTACGCTCTATTGAAGCTCCCACCAAAAAGGGCGCAAATCGCTAGCATTATCACTGCGATTTGCGCCCTTTTTTTGACTATTACTTCAACTGCAAATATTCAGTCTTTAGCTGGTACGTTAAGTACTCTTGAATGTAGTTCAGCCAACCCCTCTTGCATACGTAACTGCAATACATTGGTCAGCTCGCTTTTGCTACAGCCTGCTGGATCTATCGGCGCTAATGGCAATACATAAGCGGTTACGTCTTTGCTATCAAGCACTTTTTTCATGCTGTCCTTCATCGTCAGCTTGCCATAATATGGCAGTGCTTCGCTTAATGTACCGTCTTTATTGACATAAGCGATAACGATGGGGCGAACCGGAACGTCTGCTTCTATCGCTGCTTGTAGCAATGTCCCATGAATACGTTTGATTTTTTTACCATCGGTAGTCGTCGCTTCTGGGAAAAATATCACCGAAAATCCTTTTGCTAAAAAGCTAGCAATCTGCGCTGCCACCGAGCCTGCATCACCGGAACCACGCTCAATAAATACCGTACCTGCCGCATGAGCCAGCTTGCCAAATACTGGCCACTCACCGATTTCGGCTTTGGATAAGAAAAAGGCAGGACTCACCGTGCCCACGACCGGAATATCCATCCATGACACATGATTGGATACCCATAGACCATGATGCTGTTGCACTGGCTCAACTTCAACGACCTTTACCCCAAAGGAGCCTGCCATCTTACGACAAAATACTTGAATGTAGCGTGGCAGTTTTTCGCGTGGTGGCTGCTTAAATGCGCCAATACGCTGAGCAGCCCTAAGACCACCAGCGATCGTCGTGGTCATTCCCGCGATTTGTTTACCGCGACCCCATTGTTGTTTGAGTGAAAAGCCTGACTTAGCTTGGCTCATCTTCGTCCCTCATGATTGAATGTTTGGTTTTTAGATAGTTAAAAAAACGAGCTAAGTATAACAAAGTTCTGTCACTCAGTGATAGCTTGTTCACTCAGTGAGTGTTTACTTTTATACAAATGGGTAATGAAGCAGATTTATAGAAAATCAGCCACCATAAATGCTGTAACATAAAATCATCGCTAATTATGCCAATACCCTTTAATATCAAGTGATAAGACCATATATAGACAACCATCTGAACGTTATATCAAAGCTTACTGAATCAAAGCTTACTAAATTGATAATAGCGATTTATTTACTTTATTAATAGGTGATACTCTTTGGATTATTTTGAAAGACATGAAGGTGGCGAACGCGCCATTATAGTACATTTAGACATCCGCCAAATTCAAGATCCTGACGATCTAGGTGAATTTGAGCTATTAGCAGACTCAGCAGGGGCTGATCGTTTGGCGTTGGTCACAGGCTCACGCCAAAGACCCGATGCCAAATACTTCGTCGGTAGCGGCAAAGCAGCAGAAATAGCAGAATTGGTGCGCGAGCATGACGCTGATATCGTCCTTTTTAACCACAGCTTATCGCCATCTCAAGAGCGTAATATCGAAGCCTTGGTGCAATGTCGCGTACTGGATCGTACTGGTCTGATTTTGGACATTTTTGCACAGCGTGCGCGTACCTATGAAGGTAAGCTACAAGTAGAGCTGGCGCAGCTGAACCATTTATCGACACGTTTGGTACGTGGTTGGACGCATTTGGAACGTCAAAAAGGTGGTATCGGTCTGCGCGGACCCGGTGAAACCCAACTTGAGACCGATCGTCGCTTATTACAGACTCGTGTGAATCAGCTAAAAAGCAAACTGGAAAAAGTGCGCCAAACACGCGCTCAAGGTCGAGCACGTCGGCAAAAATCAGACGTGCCGACTATTTCACTCGTCGGTTATACCAATGCGGGTAAATCCACATTGTTTAATCGCTTAGTCGATGAAAACATCTATGCGGCGGACAAATTATTTGCCACGCTCGATCCAACTTTGCGCCGTTTAGACTGGCAGGGTGTTGGGCGCGTGGTCTTGGTCGACACGGTTGGTTTCGTCCGTCATCTACCGCATGAGCTAGTCGAGTCTTTTCATGCAACGTTAGAAGAGACATTAGAGGCCGATTTATTGCTACACGTCATCGACTCTTCTAGTGAAGATATGCACGAGCAAATTCAAGCAGTCAAAGATGTACTGGCAGAGATTGACAATGATGTGCCGGTACTCAATGTCTACAATAAGATTGATTTGACGGATGAGCCCGCTCATATTGGTTATGCTAGCGAAGGTCAACCCAACCGTGTCTATGTTTCCTCTAGAGAGAACCTAGGCATGGAAGGGTTGTCACTTGCTGTGCAACAGCTGCTAACTGGTGCTTTAACAACCTTTGATTTGACTCTTCCTTATAATGCAGGTCAATTCAAAAGTACCTTGTATGAGCTGGGCGTCATTTTAGAAGAAAGCTACGATGATACAGGTCATGAATGCTTGACCATTCGTTTGCCAAGTGACAGACTCAGACAGCTCCTTGGTCAAGCCGACTTGAATCCTCTAGATGTATTGCCATTAGCACAAGCCACGCTACTGATGCCAGTCCTTGAAGAGTTCGAGCAGCCTGATGAAGATGAAGACGAAGACCAACTTATGACGAAAGCAGAAGAACAAGCTTTTGATGATTTTGATGCCCTTAACTCTGAGACGTTGAGCTCTGAGACATTGCACTCAGAAACATCAGAAGAAAAATAAGCGTAAAATTTGGGTGTATAGATTTGATTTGGATTTACAAATTCAAATAGCGTCTTCCCAAAGCGCTTGGCTTCTTAATTAATAGGCCTTTTCATCAGTGGTTTCTTAACATATAGTCAGTCTTTTATAAATAAGATACAATGCTTTTAAAATAAGCAAAGTGGCAGAAGAATCCATGACCTACTCAGCAGATTTCCGAGCGCAAGTGATTAAGAGCGTTAAAAACCAAGATATGACTATCCGTCAAGCTTGTATTTTCTATAACGTGAGCAAAACTGCATTACAACGCTGGCTGAAAAACCCAACTATCAAGCAATCTCGGAATAAGCCACCCAGTAAAATACTGAATGAAGCGCTATTAAAAGACGTTGAACAGTATCCAGACGATTATATGTACGAGCGAGCTCAACGTTTAGGCTGTAGCAAATCGGGTATTGAGATTGCCTTAAAGCGTTTGAGTATCAGTCAAAAAAAAGACCTTGGAGCATCCAAAAGCCTGTCCGATAAAAAGAGCGGCGTATCAGAGTAAGCTTAATAGGCTTACACAACAAGGCTATCCCATTGTTTATATGGATGAGAGTGGCTTTGAGGCAGAAACCATTCGTCCTTACGGCTATGCACCGATAGGTAAACCTTGTATTGATAGCTACAATTGGCAAGCTAAAAAACGTACCAATGTCATCGGTGCGCTTTATGAAAAAATGCTATTTGCGCTTGATTACTTTGAACAGAATATCAACAGCCATATATTTTATGACTGGTGCAAGTTCACTCTAATTCCAAGTCTTAAAACTAAATGCGTGATTGTCATGGATAACGCTCGGTTTCATAAAAGCAGACGTATCCAAAAATTACTGAACAGGCATGGTCATCGTATCCTTTGGCTACCACCCTATAGCCCTGATCTTAATCCCATTGAAAAGAAATGGGCACAAGCTAAGTTTCTACGCCAAGGATGGATGGAGAATAATTTGCCTAAACTGTTTCATGATATGGGCTGTATCTCTTTTATTCTGGATTGACTATAGAGTGTTAAATGATAAATGGACGGTATCAACGATATCGTCTATTTTTTTGACCTCCATTTTTTCACTATCATATGTCACTAGATTTTTCGACTAAAAACTTAGAAGATCAATAACCAGTCCTAGCGTTTTAGAGGCTTTATTAGTTGGTTTGCTCTCTATATAATCAACTTTTATATATTTAACCCATTTGGACGTTATCGACTACGTTGAAAACATAATCTAGCAAAAGCATCCCTCATTGCTATGCTCTTACCCGATTTTATGAACATACTCTCTATCTCTGACTTGGCCAGCACTGCTTATGAACTCCACTCATTCCTCGCGTATGCCCCTATGGATGGCCGTCATCCTAACGTTGGTCATGATCATTTTTGTCCGTGAATCTGCCGTTATTATCTGTCAGTGGGCGGGTATCGAAAAAGCCGCCAATATCGTCGGTTTAATCGCGATGTTCTTTATCTTGATGGCATGGCGTTTACTTAAAGGCCTGCCCAGTTGGCTTACCCAAGCCAGTAATGTCTTATTGGTCGATAGTGGCTTTGCTTTTTTGCCCGTGTCAGCTGGTGCAGGCTTGCTATTATTCGCCTTAGGTGATGAGCTGTGGGGCGTGATGCTGACCATGTTAATCAGTACGCTCATACCACTATGGGGACTGGCCATTCTTGCCAACCACTGGCTAAGCGATAGCGCAAATACCAATACTACTCATAAGCAAAAACAGCAGCCTTGAGCTGTATAACCAAGGAAATGTAATGACTTTTGATAGCGTATTGATGGCGACCCTCGCAGCGATATTATTAACCTTGACAGCACATGTCATTGCCCGCGTCTTGGCTCGTAAGCTATCGTGGTTGCCAATGGTGATTACCGCGTTGATTCTTGTTCTTTTGTTCTTGTTTATCCTGCAATGGGATTACAATAATTATTATAGCGTTGCCAAACCCGTATTTGACCATCTATTAGGCTATGTCACTGTCCTTTTAGCCGTGCCACTCGCGGCAATGAACTTCAAGGGTTTGCCAGTTAAAAAGCTGACTTTGATCGTAGCCATGGCCAGCGTCATTGGTGCATTACTACCTATGTCATTGGCTTATCTATTTTCCTTAAGCCACGACACGATACTCGCCTTTGCCACCCGTTCAGTGACCACACCCATTGGCTTGAGCATCGCCGATTTGATTAAAGCGCCACTGGCCATGGCCAACTTGATTATTATTGTCTCAGGTATAATCGGTGGCACTTTAGCGCGATTTTTGTTTCGCGGTATCGATGATGATCGTGCCAAAGGTTTGGCACTTGGCTTGGCAGCCCATGCTTTTGGCACAGTAGAAGCTTGGCAAATCAGTCACACTGCTGGTCGTTATGCTGCCTTTGGTCTGGCGGTCAATGGTTTGGTCACTGCCGTGTGGGTGCCTATTTTTATCAGTGCGTTTTCCATTTAATAGCTTTTAAAAATCCATCACTATCTTGAATAACTTTTCGTCTTTATTGATAATTTACCGTCGCAGTGAGCATATTGAAGCGTTTGTATCAGCTTAAAAACACTGAAGTAGACATGCAATCGATGCGCTTAAAAGCCTTAGCCTGTTGATTTTTTTACAAATTAAAGGCGGCTTTTGTGCTTTGTTCTGCTAATCCTATGCGCTAAAAAGTTATTATATGTTATAGTAAGCAACTATTATTTTTTGTATCTATCGCAAGTGGTTTCTTGTTAAGCGTGACCATTGCTAGGTAGCTATCTTCAATGTAGCTGTAAAATCCAGCAAACACGGTAACCGCTTTAACGCGCAACATGACGCGCCTATAGGCAAAACAATTTGCTATTATTCGATAAAAAGTGATATCTCTATGATAAGTATCTCCCCTTTGATTACCCGCTGTTTGTCTCCGCTTTTACTCAGCACCATTGCTAGTACACTTGCCCTCTCCACGCTTTCGATGACTGCTCACGCAGGCAATATGTATATCTATAAAGACAAAGGTGGACAAGTACTGCTCACCAATGTCAATCCTAGCGGCAACTTTGATAAATTCACCAAAAAAGTAAAGGTGACTTACTACAAAGACTCTAAGATGTATGATGGCAGTAATAGCAGCGGTAGTGATTATGGTAGCAGCACAGCAAGTAGTAGCGGTAGCCGCAATGCTTATGACAGTTATATTCGCGCCTCTGCCGAGCGTAATGGCGTAGATCCTGCCCTCATGAAAGCCATGATGCATACGGAATCCGCATTCAATCCCAACGCGCGCTCGCCTGTAGGTGCTCAAGGCCTGATGCAGCTAATGCCAGCCACTGCCCGCCGCTTCAAAGTGAGCAACCCTTGGAATCCTGCTGACAATATCGAAGGGTCTGCTAAATATATCGCTTGGTTGATGCGTCGCTTTAATAACAACGTCGAACATGCGGTGGCCGGTTATAATGCTGGTGAAGGCAACGTCGATAAATATGGTGGCATCCCACCGTTTAAAGAAACCCGCAACTACGTCAAAAGTGTGATGAGCCGCTATCACAGCTTATATAAAAATGACTCAGGTCTGTCTGGTAGTAGCATGAGCGCCAGCAACAGCAATACCACTGCTAGTAATGGCCTACAAAACGTCAGCTATGGCACTAGCAGCAATACCAATAGCGCCAGTTATGCCAATTCAGCGTATGCGGCATTACGTTAATATAACTGTTAATGATATAACTAAATCAGCAGACACAAAAAAGCCCGTTAATAAATAACGGGCTTTTTTATGCTTGATTGCTTCTTATGTCAAACAATCTATAAGTACTGAGCAAAAACAAACTCAGTACTTACTGCATTTTAAAACTTACTTATTAGCTAGTGCTTGAGTTGCAGCAACTTCAGCAGCGAAATCTTCTTGCTTCTTCTCAATGCCTTCACCAACTTCTAGACGTTTGAAGCCAAGTACTTTTACGCCTTCAGCTTTCAATACGTCACCAACTTTTTTCTCGTTGTCCATGACGTATGGCTGACGCAATAACGTTACTTCGTCTAGGTACTTACGTAGGCCACCTTCGATCATTTTTTCAACGATATTGTCAGGCTTGCCAGATTCTTTTGCTTTGGCTTCGATGATGTCTTTTTCGCGCGCTAGTACGTCAGCAGCGACGTCTTCGTCATCTACTGCAACTGGGTTGAACGCAGCGATATGCATGGCAAGGTTTTTGCCAGTGTCTGCACTGCCGCCTTCATAAGATACCACTACGCCGATACGTAGACCATGACGGTATGCAGCAATGTTAGCGCCTTCAAGTACTTCAACACGGCGGATTTGGATGTTTTCACCGATTTTTTGTACTAAAGATACACGTGCTTCTTCAACGGTTTGACCATCGCCATAAGGCAATTCAGAGATAGCAGCAACGTCAGTCACGTTGTTCTCTAGAGCAATGCTAGCCACTTTTTCTGCAAATGCATTGAAGCTGTCATCTTTTGCAACGAAATCAGTCTGGCAGTTAACTTCTAGCAAGAATGCTTTGTTGTCGCCTTGAGCGATGATGATAGCGCCGTCAGCTGCGATGTTACCCGCTTTTTTAGCGGCTTTGGCTTGACCAGATTTACGTAGGTTATCAATGGCAGTTTCGACATCGCCGTTTGACTCTTCCAACGCTTTTTTACATTCCATCATGCCAAGACCAGTACGGTCACGCAATTCTTTTACCATTTTGGCAGATACTTTTACTTCTGACATAAGAGTTACCTTTTATATTGTTATGTATGGGAGTGCTTAACTTCTATTCAATATTTTCATACTATCTATATTATAGAAACTATCTATAGGTACTATACTTTATAAGTACTATATTGCTCTTGTAGTGATGATTGCTATTGTGATGAAAGTACTCATCGTTGCTTGTGATAGCAGAAGTCGTTGTGATAACAGATCTTGTGTATCATGAGGGCAACTATAAGCGATAATACTCGCCTATTAACAAACAGTCCATCAACAATAAGGCATGACGAGTAAAACTACATCATGCCTATTGTGAGCTTATACGTATACGCTGTTAATACCTTTATATGGATGCTGAAAGCATAACTATCAATACATCCTTACAAAGGTAAACCTTTTAGGTCAGCTATTTATTCTGCTGGAGTTGCTGCTTCTTCAGTAGCCGCTTCAGCTGGTGCTGCTTCAGTAGCTGCAACAGGTGCTTCTTGCTCAGCTTTGCCGCCTGCTTGAGTCTGTGCGTATTCTTTACCAGCAATGATCGCATCAGCCATAGAAGTTACATACAAAGTCACTGCACGGATAGCATCATCGTTTGCTGGGATGATGTAATCAACGTTATCTGGGTTTGAGTTGGTATCAACGATACCGATAACTGGGATACCTAGATTTTTGGCTTCTTTGATAGCAATCGCTTCATGATCTACGTCTACAACGAAGATTGCGTCAGGTAGGCCGCCCATGTCTTTGATACCGCCTAGTGAACGCTCAAGTTTTTCCATGTCGCGAGTACGCTCTAACGCTTCACGCTTAGTAAGCTTAGCGAAAGTACCGTCTTCTGCTTGTTTTTCTAGCTCTTTTAGACGGTTGATTGACTGGCGAAGTGTTTTCCAGTTAGTCAACATACCACCTAACCAGCGATGGTCAACGTATGGCATGCCAGCACGGGCAGCTTGTTCACGGATGATACCGCTAGCAGCGCGTTTAGTACCAACGAACAATACTTTGTTTTTCTTAGCAGCTAAGCCGTTTACGTAAGTCAATGCTTCGTTAAACGCTTTTACAGTGTGCTCTAAGTTGATGATGTGAATCTTGTTACGTGCACCAAAGATGTATGGTCCCATTTTTGGGTTCCAAAAACGTGTTTGGTGACCAAAGTGAGCGCCGGCTTGTAGTAAGTCGCGCATTTCGATTTTGGTTGGATTCTTTGTAGCCATGTGAAATTCCTAGTGGTTGGGTTATGCCTCCACATCACAAAAACTGCCTATCTAGCGACACGCATCTGCTGAGGGTCAATGCTTATGAATACCGCATTAACTTTTTGCAAATTAATCAAGTCGCCAAACACCCAGCAATTTTTTGCCATGATGTGTGTGTCATTGGTTGATGGGTTGGTTTAAAAAATGAGCTATGATTTGAACTTAGCGATAAACACTAAATTATAAAATAGCTGCGCTGTATTTTATCATAAAAGTACAGCTTACTGCTAGCGCTATTATCATGAGCCGCACAAGCTAAATATCAAATAAATGAACAAGCTATGGGACAAACCTTTGGATAAAAACCATAAAAAAAACGACGCTTTAACGTCGTTTTTTCGCTGATTACTATCATTGGATCCACAGACAGCTACGTTCAGTGCCATGCTCAAAGGATCAGACACGCTCTAAGCGATACAAATACCAATCACCGCTTCGTAACCGCGCCAAGTAAATGGAGTCACATAGCTTTGGCGGTCTTTTGGTAAATAAGCGATGCTTGGCGCGCCCTCAATAATCTTAGGCGGTGAGATAATAAAATCTGAGCCAAACTCCGTACGTGCATTACCCGAGATGGTATTGGTCATCTCACCCAACAAGTCTTTCATCATCGTAATCGATGAATCTGGCTCGCCCATCACTTTTATGACTTCTCGCAACATTACGCTTGGCGCGCTCACATAGACGCAGCCTTCGATAGGTCCAGATATTTTAATGATGCCGCTATAATCATAACCAACGGCACTTTTATTACTGTTCAAATATGGCGTATCAATCGCCACTGGCGTATCATCAATCTGCGCAAAGAATGCGCTGATTGAGCTTAAAAAGACGCCTAATTTTTCTACTTTAACCATAATAGTGTATTGTCCATAGCTAACATCGATGATGTGTGGGTGCTTAGTTTAATCTTGCAAACAAACCACAATTTCACCGACTTGACCGCGCCAAGTAACAGGAATGATAAAAGAGCGCTCATCGTGCGGCAACACAATACTTTGCGGTGCGCCTTTAAAAACAAACGGCACAGAAATATGAAACTCTGAACCAAACTCTTTACGCGCATTACCCGCGATCGTATTGGCAACTTCACCAGCCAAATCGATGTAGTTTTCATCGCTTTTATCCGTTTCACCCATGCTGTCCAATATTGAAGACAGTAAATCACGGGTTGCCGAAAAATATACCACGCCTTTTTGTACCCCTGATATACCAATGACACCGGTATAGTCGTAGACTTTTGGCTGTTGATTTTCCAGCAAATAAGGCGTATCAACGATAAGTGATTCACTACCGAACTGATCAAAATAGTTGGTGATGATATTTAAAAAAATATGTAAATGTTGTTCTTTCATAATGACATCTGCTTAAATCGTTGGCTGAAGTTAGTCTTGCATAAGCTCATGTAAAGCTTCGACAAGCTCTTCTTCTGAAAAAGGCTTACATAAAAATCCACTTGCACCCAACGATAATGCTTCAATACCAGTCGATTTATCAGATAAGGCTGACACCACTAAAATACGAACTTCAGGATCGATCGCAATTATTTTTTCGATACACTCTAGACCGTCCATTTGTGGCATGGTCAAATCCATAGTAATGACATCAGGACGATGCACATTAAATTTCTCAATAGCTTGCACACCGCTGGTCGCCGTAGCCACCAACATAAACTCTCCTGAATCGTACGCACGCTGGATTCGGTTTCGAATGATATTAGAATCATCAACAATCATTAATTTATACATAACGTCTTTCTTATCCTCAATTAAGCTTTAGGCAAGGTAATGGTAAAGCGAGTCATTTTACCAAGCTCACTATTGACGTTGAGCTTACCGTCATACTCTTTTACTTGTGCTTTGATAATATCCAAGCCAACACCGCGACCACCATCTTCATCAGCGTGTTCTTTGGTCGAGAACCCCGACATAAACAGCTGCTTTAATAGCTCACCCTGACTCATTTGAGCAGTAGCTTCTGCATCAAAGCGACCTTTGGCGATGAGTTTTTGGCGAATGCTGTCGTAATCGATACCCTGTCCGTCGTCCTGCAAAGTGATAATGAGATCGCGGCTATCACTCTGTATTTCTAGATCAATAGTACCAACGGCTGGTTTGTCAGCTGACTGACGTACCGCAGGCGTCTCAATACCATGTACCACAGCATTGCGTAATAGCTGAATACTTATTTCTTTGACGACATTTTTAAGATGGGCTGGTATCGCCGTGTGCGCTAACGTCTGACTGCTCAACTGCACTTGCTTACCTTGTCTTGCCGCGATGTCTTGCGCAAAACTTTGATAATAAGACAACTGATCATCATCCGACTCATCACTCAAATCAATATCATTACCACTTGCCACAGGCATGCTCATGGCTGACTGATACGTTGATTGATGCGTTGATTGGTTTTCGCTAGCGGCTGGTGTCTTAATATTTGATGCAGGCGTGGCTGATGATGCTACCGATTGGGTCGCATGAGTATTGTTTGTTGCACTGACACTTTTTGGCGTGGCTTGGTTAATACGCTCACCCAATGTTTCGATGGTATTAGATAGGCTGAGCAAATCATCTAAATGCACTGCTAACGGCAAGAAGTTATTACCCGATAATTTGCCTTGATTTTGCAACGCATCCAGCTTGTCTTCCGCATCGGATGCAATCTTAGTAAAGCTGTGCAATTTCAGCGCAGAAGCTTCACCTTTTAAGCTATGCATTTCACGATAGATGGCTTTTAATTTACCTTCGAGCTCAAATTGTGAGCTACCTGGGTTTTTCAAAATGTTATTCATCTTGTCGATGTGCGCTTTGGTATTGGTAATAAATTCGTTAATGATTTTTGGATTGACGTTTAAGATGGTTGTTAACATCTCAATCTGCATGTCATTTTGTGAACGCTCTTTTTCTAGGCGCTGTTCTAAATATACGGCGTCTGAGACGTCATTGACGTTGACGAGAATACGAGCGATATCTTTATTTTCATAAACCCGCGAAAACTTGAAGTCTAAATAACGACTGTCGGCACCATCTGCTCCGTGAGCATTGTGCAACATGACTTTGTTCAGTGGGTTTAAAGAATCGACCAGCTTTTCTTTCACACGCGGATTATATAGCTGCTCAATGAATTGGCGAGTGGTATTTAGGTCTTTATCAGAAATACGACCACGCAAGACATTGGTAAAGTTTTCTCCTGCTAAGGTATCAGCACCGATAATGTTGGTCAGTGCGCGAGAATGCTGCTGACCGATATTCAAATCTTTGTCTAGCAAGAAGAGACCCGTATTCACCGTCTCCATAATTTCTTGGGTTTCACGACGAGCGGCCAAAGCTTCTGCATCGGTATCACGCAGACGACGAACGAAGAAGAAAACGAAAATCAAGAAGTAAGCAAAGATAGCTGCAACACCCAATACCTGAATTAAACGGATGGTGTCGGCTTGGCGCTCAGCGTTGATAAACACTTCATCAGTGAGTTCATCTAACGATTCGTTAATAAACAAACTAGAGGTTTTAGCCTGCTCAACCGCTTGAATCAACTCATCAGAAGAATCAACCATGATGTTATCAGCATCTTTGAGATAGCTTTGAATCTTTGGCTCTAAAAGCTGCCACTGCTCATTGGCGGCAGAAATTTTGGCTTGCGAATTTTCATTAATCTTTGGTAGCGTGTAGTCATTACCATCAAGATCTGTAACCTGTCCACCCTGCCCAATCGCCGCAATTGAGTTGGTAATAAGCGCAGTGTTTTGTTCCAAACGCTCTAAAACTCGTTGAATATGCGGAGAGTTGGTGTCTTCACCATAGCTGCTATCTAAGTCAAATAAATCTTTGATCACCGCTTGAGCGCTATTAGCGACTTGGTTGGTTTGGTCGATTAAAGCTGTATTTCTTTCTAATAAACTTGAGGTGTAAAAGGTAAAGGCCAGCAAAGCACCGATTAGAGATAAAAACAGTGCAATTGAAACAATCAGACCTTGATAGCGTTTATTGTCAACGTTAGATGTGGTTGCCATCTTCAGAATTCCTTAGTTCAATTGTTAGTAGTGTCAGAGGTTTCATTATCAGTAGGTTCGGCTTTCCCTAACCAGCGCTCTTCAATGTTTTTAAATACTCCTTTCTCTTTAAGCTTGATAATACCTTCGTTCACGGTCTTAATGAGCTTAGTATTTTCTTTTGCCATTAACACTACTTGCTGTGCTGAAGGCGCATCTGCAGCTTCATAAGGAACAATCGTAACTTTATGCTCTGGATAACCTTTTATAATATGTTGTAAGACTGGCATGTCATATAAAAAAACATCAGTATCACCTTGTACCAAATCTTGATACGCTAAAAAAGCAGTAGACCTTGAAATCAGCTCAACCGAATCACCCATTTCTTTTAGAGTATCTTCTTCTTTAGAACCCTCTAACGTACCTGTCTTCAAACCTTTGATATCATCTAGACCTTTAATATCGAATTTACCTTCCAAATACATAATAGTCGCTGGATTGAAAAAATAAGGCTCTGATAAACCATACCTTACTGCTCGATCATCTTTATAAGAAATACCCGAGATAGCTAGATCACGCTTTCCTGACTCCACACTATCGAACATATCTTGCCAAGTTTCTTTATAGAATTCGACTTTGAACCCCTGCTCTTCTCCGATGGCACGAATAGAATCAACATCAGTGCCTTGCATGTTTCCATAGTCATCTTGGAAAGAGAAAGGTGGTAAGTCACCGGTCATCGCAACTTTTAAGGTTGGCGCAGTATCAGGCAGTTTACTGACAAACTCATCTTTACTTTCTGCTGCTATCGCCTTGCCAGTCGAGTTGGCGCTCTCTTGTGTAGAAGAATTACCACATCCGAATAAGCCAACACTTAATACAATCGGTAACATCCGATATATTTGCTTCATATCCCATCCTTAAAGTTTAAGGTTTTTCTAAATTTTAGTGAATAACAATCTAGCAAGGTCGAATAATCATTGAATAATATTTGCTTACAGAAAGTTACTTAGGATGATAATTGAGCAACTCTGTGATTGCAATAATTATGTTTAGAGAATACATACAAATTGTTATATATAGCAAAGATTGCATATATTATTATTAAACATAAGTATATTTTTTATGCTTTTTCGTATTTTACGACTTAATAATAAGCATTATTTTAATTTTACAACGGATATTTGTTTATTTAAAAAAATAAAAATGTATATACATTTTTTAGTACAAAGCACACAAAAAAGCACTCACAACGCCTTTGACGCTTGAGTGCTTTTTAATAAGTAAGTGAGGAGTGATTTAATTGATCATTTAATGACTCTTTTGGGGATTATTCGGCATCATCAAGATTTAAATTGCGATCTATCTGCCAAATCAAAAAGCAACCGAGACTCATTAAAGAAAACATGGCAATACCGATTTTAAGTACTGGATTGACCGGAAATAGATTCAACAATAAACCGCCAAAAATACCCACTGAGAACATAAGCGAACCTTGCAATGCACTTGCCATACCTGCGCGGCGTTTTTGGAAGGCTAAAGCAATCGCAGAGGCATTCGGCTGCGTCAAACCAAGACCCGCAATACAAAAGAAAATACAGACCAATACTAGTGGTAGCCACGCATCAGTACCCAAAAACAGACCTATCACGAATAGCACGCCTGCAGAAATAACCTGCATCATCGCACCAAAACGCAGAATACTCAGGATACGAAAGCGATTGGTGAGCCATTGGTTCAGCTGCGTTAAAGCGACAAAACCAGCCGCATTCATGCCAAAAAGCCAGCCAAAATGGGTCGCCGATACCCCATATGTATCCATGATCAATTCAGAAGCTGAGCTGATATAAACAAACATCGCACCCATCAACAGACCGCCACCAATCGCAGGATAATTAAAGGTGCGATCTTTCAGTAAGTCCCAGTATTGACTCAGGACTTCTTTGGCAGGACGCACATTACGGTTTTCTTCAGTCAGTGTTTCAAAAAAGAAAAATTTGGTAAGTAATAAGTTGAGCGTGCCAAAAGCCGCTAAAAACCAAAAAATAGAGTGCCATGTAAAAAAACGCAAAAATACCGCACCAAGTGATGGCGCTAATATCGGCGCTAAACCCATCACCAATATCATGATAGAAAAGGCTTTGGCAGTTTGTTTGGCTGTTAGGCGATCGCGAATCGCGGCACGGGTAACCACAGCCCCCACGCAAGCACCCAGTGCCTGAAGGGTGCGTCCCACAAACAATACATATTCATCGTTCGTGGTTGCACAGATGATTGATGCGATGACATACAATGTCATACCTATATATAGAGGTTTGACGCGACCAACACGATCACTAAACGGACCATAAAACAGCTGACCAAACACCAAGCCCAAAAAATACGCTGGCACAGAATTGGCCATAAAAGCAGTGGATACACCAAAGTCATCTGCCATCGATGGTAATGCTGGCAAATACATATCAATAGACAGCGGCCCTACTGCCACTATGAGTCCGAGCATCATGATCCATGCTACAGGCAAATCGGCAGAGCGCACTCGTTCAGAGGCAAGTGGTTTATTGGGCAAAGAAGGCTTTGGAGCAGACATAGTGAGACCGTTTTGTATAATGGTTATTATTTTATTATTCAGGCTTTGCGTGTGGCCAGTTTTTATTCAGGATAAAGGTATTCAAAATAAAAAACTGGCAGCAAATCAATAATGCATATTTATGTACAGATACACAAGCAGACAGTGTTATATCTTACTGTCTGCTTGTATTTCAATAGCCATATGATGTTAATAAAACAAACACTAACAACAAAAACAACCTTTCACGAAGTACCTAATATTTCTAACGGAATTGGCGCTTGGCAAATGCAGTGCTGGCTTGCTTGGCTTTTCTGAGCGCAAGCTTACGGTTGCGACCTAACATCATCTTTAGCTGCCAGACTTTTTCTTGATATAACGTCAACGCTGATTGTTCGTACATCGCATTGATGACACGCTTACTGGCCAGTACGGCATCTGGTGAGCGCTCTGCAAATTCAGCAGCAAGCTGTTGTGCTTGTGCTAAGGGTGTCTCGCTACAATGACTGACGAGACCTAACTCTTTGCCTTCGGTTGCATCAATCGTACGGGCACTCATCGCTAGCTCTTTTAAGACATCGACGCGAACCACGCCCAATGCCGACTGGGTCAATCCCATATCAGGCACGAGCCCCCACTTGGCTTCCATAATAGACAAGTTACAATCAGGATGACTGATGCGCACATCACACGCCAGCGCCAGTTGTAGCCCTGCACCAATACAATACCCTTCTAGTACCGCAACCACAGGGACAGGCACATCACGCCAAACCAAGCAGACGCGCTGAAAGAGGCTCTGCCAAGGTTTCATTAACTCCCAAAGTGCAAAAGCTTTGTTTTTTGGATGGTTTAAGTCGCTCAAATCGATACCTGCACAAAACGTATCTCCAGCACCATTCAAAATCACCGCACGTATCGTTTTATCTTTGCTAATGCGCCCTGCTACTTTGATCAACTCATCTATCATCTGAAAACTCATGGCATTCTTTTTTTCAGGACGGTTTAAAGTAACGGTTAAAATATGGTCAGTCACACTCACTTGTAACGTTTTATACTGGTACGTGGCAATCGCGTTCATAACAATCCTTATTAATAAATAAAATAAATATGCTGCTAATGATGCCAATATAACAGGGTTATATCTGTCATATCGCATGAATAACTGACTGTCAGGATACCAGCCATCTATCTATCAATAAAAACCAGCCAATTTGCAGACAAAACCATCTGATATATTATCTGCCTCAGATCATCTTCCACGTCATATCATTTTCACTCAGACGATGATAATTCAGCTGCGCATAAGACGATAAATCCAGCGCTTGTAAGTTATTTAATGCCGTTAATAACGCTTCATAATACGGCTCAAGCATCGCAAACTGTGCAGGCGTAGTGTGCTGAATATTCAACAAGCTCTTATCTTCCAAATCTTGGCTGGCCTGACGTAGCTCTGGTACACCAGTATAGCGACTACCGCCTAAGATACGATGGGCAATTTGTGCAAGAGCACTACGGTCACGGGCATCCCACGCTTGAGTGAGGGCGCGTTTTTCCTCATTGATCGTATCGAGCATCATAATTATGAGCTTGGCTGCGAGATCCGGTTTATTCGCTGAGCGAGTCAGCGCATCTTGCCAGTCTAAGATATGGGAGGTGTTCGTATCATTAGCGCTTAGGTCGAGGTTTGTGTGCTCGTCTAACTTATCCTCGGTACTTGCTAGTACCTCAGGGTTGCTGCTGCCTGATATTTGGTACGGAGGGTACAGTAGCGATGCTTGTCTTTGCTGTTGATAACGCAAGCTTTCATAGCGTGGCTGGCTTTCGCGCAGCGTTCCTTGTCTATAGTCCTCACGAGGCTGGCTATCCTTTAAATAGTCATCACGGATTTTTTTTAATGATAAAGGTCGGGTTACTTTTTGCTGATTGATAGCTTCGGACACCTGACCATGATAATCGTCACTACCTTTAACCATTGGATAAGCCGGTGCTGTAGTGCCTACATACGAACCTAAAGGTTTTTCCACAGCGGTATTCGTTAAGGGGTCACTTTGTACATCAAAACCTTTTGCATCAAAATCTTTAGTACTGACATCAGTACCGATATTTTGAGTACCAGTATTTTGAGTACCAGCCTCTTGCTCTGCATTGACTCCAGCCACAGCGGTTAACTGCGGCACTGTCGTTGTGCGTCCTAGCCATTTTTGTAGCACTTGTAACAACTGTGGTTGGCTAATAGGCTTACCCACATAATCATTAATACCACTCGCCATGAGCTTGTCGCGCTCGTCAGCCAATCCATGTGCCGTCAACGCAATAATGGGAATACGATTATCAGCATTCTCGATATTACGAATCTGTCGAGCGGCTTCATGCCCTGACATCCGCGGCATTTGTATGTCCATAAATATCAAGTCGATGCTGTTTTTATCTTGATTACTGGTTTTACTCTGAGCATTGGTTGTACTCTGAGTAGTGCTTTTGTCTTCATTATTGTTATCTTCAGAGTATAGGGAACTGTTGGCGGCTTTACCCACTTCGTCGCGCGTTTCCGCTTTTGAAATCTGGGTTTTTTTCGACAAACTTTGCTTATCAGCTTTGGCGGTTTTGATGTTTTTGGTTTGTTGCTTGCTGATAAGCTCTATGGCTTCAAAACCACTATTCGCCGTAATAACCTGAATGCCAAGCTCACTGAGTAAGGCATCGAGCACCAGTAGGTTGGGCAGATGGTCATCAACTGCCAGCACGGTCACGCCTTTCCAGCGCGGCTCTTGCATGTTTTTGGGTGCGCTGCGCTTCTGCGTATCAAGCATACCGTAGAGTTGGCGTTTGTCTAATGGCTCATACAATATATTGGCATGATAACGATTTAACAGTGCTTGATCGGCAGCGACCTGATAACCAAACACCGCCAGCTTGCCTTGATAATGCAGACGAATCTGTTTGAGCAGCGCCATCATATCGTCTTGCGTGTCATCATCGACGATGACCCAATCCCAATAATTGCCGCGCTCTTTTAGTGACTCAAGCACGCCTGGCAACGAATTGGCTTGGGTCAGCTTAATCGGTAAGTACTGCAAGCTGGCTTTGAGTACCTGTATCGAAGCAGGATGATTAATCCATACCAACACATTGAACTCATCCGTGGCACTTGCCAGCGGTGCTAACACGGGTAGCGCAATCGTCTGCCCAGTAGCCGCCTCTAGCACATCGACATGGGCTGGCATTCGAAACCAAAACGTCGCGCCTTGATTGGCAATGTTTTCTTGTGCATTATCATAAAAACCAATATCACCGCCCATCAAACGGGTTAATTGCTTGGAGATAACCAGGCCTAGACCTGTACCACCATACTGGCGGGTAATTGATGGATCGCCTTGGCTAAAGCTTTGGAACAGCATTTTTTGATCGGCCAAAGAAATGCCTTTACCACTGTCTTGTACGCTAATCATTAAGTAATTGTCGCGATGGTCATCTAAGCTGACACGCACCACCACATCGCCACTGTCTGTGAACTTAATGGCATTGCCCACGATATTGGTCAGTACTTGTTTGAGGCGCAAGGCATCACCATTGACGCGCATCGGCACATCATTATAAAACAACACCGCCATGCGCAGCCCCTTTTCTGAGGATACCGGTGACAGCATGTCGACCACGTCATAGATGGTGTCATACAAATCAAACTCATGGCGGTCGAGCACCAATTTGCCCGCTTCGATTTTGGAAAAATCCAAGACATCATTGACCAAAGCAAGCAAGTGCGCTGACGATTTGCGTATGGTCTGCACATACAAGTCTTGTTCAGGATTGAGCTCGCCATGACGCGCCAGCAAATTAATAAAGCCGTCAATACTATTTAATGGTGTGCGCAGCTCATGGCTGATATTGGCCAAAAATGCAGATTTAGCTTGGCTTGTTGAGATAGCGGCATCACGTGCATTTCTAATAGAAATGTTTTGCATTTCCATCTCATCAAAGGCCAAACGCAAGTCATCTTCGGTTTGCTCAGCGTGGTCCTTAAGCTCTTGAAAGCTACCATGCAAACGGCGTAGAGTCCTAATTAAATCCTGTTGTAATAAATTCAGCTCACCAGTTGACTCGACCGAAGCGGGTTGGTATAGATTGTCGACATGGGTACGTTGTAATTGCAGGCGCAACTCATAAATTGGTGCAATCCAACGTTTTGAATAAATATTCAAACTCAGCAACAAGATTAAAATAGTAAACAAGCCAGTAATGACCAGTGCCATGGCGATACGGTAACGGGCGATATAGAGCGGCTCGTTGTCCATATCAATCATCAACCACAGTTGCTGACCGTCAAAATCACCCAGCATACTGCCATAGGCGGTACCGATAGGTGTTGGCTTTTGCGATAAAAACTCCCCTGTCGTGGCGATCAGAGGCCACGCTTCATTCGCCCCATAGCCTACCGTCACCAGTACTTGATTGCCCTCGTCAATAATCGCAATACGCTGTACATGCTGCTCAGACTGCATACGCCCAAGCCTATCTTGGAGGCCGCTGAGTGTAACAGCCGATTTTTGCGGTGCCTCGTTTGCCTCACTTGTATTGACCTCATCTATCGCTTGCTGACGCTGCTGCTCTAGTAGTTCGGGAATACGCTCGGCAATCGTGGGTGTATAACGAATAAGCATTGCCTCTGCTAATGCTTCTTGCTCTGAGTTGCTGGCACGCATGGTTTCGTGAAAGACCAAGATACCACCGACCGCTGCTAATAAACAGATCGGCAAAAACACCAATATAATCAGCTGACCATAAGCGCTACTGGTATCAAAACGTTTCTTGTATGCCATACTGGGATTACTCTCCACTGATATTTTTGTGATAAATACTCATGCTGCTTTCACGTCTTATGCCGCAGCCAATAACTGGTGCTCGATATTATCTTAACAGGATTTTATGAATGGCTGTTAAACATTCATAGCGCGTACCTTAACCTTTATAATCCTGATAAGAGAACCCTCATCCATTGCTAATTTTGACAGTATCCATGTTCAAGTCTTTAATATCAGTAGCAATGCATTTACCAATAATACCTGATGTCATCAGCGCGGCTGAAAACAAAATGATATAATGACGCAACTTTTTATTTGTCATCATTTATACCTCGTCATATGACCAGATTAACGGCGTAATTACGACCCTCGCACTGATGATTGACTGGCTGACGATTGAGTAACAACCTTTATAGTAGCAGTCTCAGAATTTATAGGGATGGTCTCAAGCGATTGTTGGACGATAACAACAGTGTGTTAATCAGCAAGCCGTTATTTAAAACGCGGTGCTTCAGACGACTGTTAAATGAATAACGCCCTAAAAAATACCTAACATTAAATAAATTGTCCTCTAAAAAACCAATAAGGATACCTTATGTCCACGACGACCACGTCAAATGCCAACTTTATCACGCAAGTGACTGCCCTTGCCGATTGCGTCGGTCAAACACCATTGGTGAAACTTCAGCGTCTACCTGAGCAGGAGCACATTACAAACGGTGCGGTTTTGCTCGCCAAACTTGAGGGCAATAATCCTGCTGGCTCTGTCAAAGACCGTCCTGCTTTTAATATGATTTACCAAGCAGAACAGCGCGGCGACATAAAGCCTGGAGATATGCTGATTGAAGCCACCAGTGGCAATACAGGCATTGCTTTGGCTATGGTCGCTGCGATGCGTGGCTACCCGATCACCCTACTGATGCCGACCAATTCGACTCAAGAGCGCAAAGACGCCATGATTGCTTATGGTGCGACGTTGATTGAAGTGGACGAAGGTATGGAAGCGGCGCGTGATTTAGCATTACAGATGCAAACGGATGGCAAAGGTATCGTCTTAGATCAATTTAATAACCTCGATAACAGACAAGCCCATTATCTAACGACTGGCCCTGAGCTATGGGCGCAAACTGCGGGTAAAATCACCCATTTTATCAGCTCGATGGGCACGACTGGCACCATTACTGGTGTCTCGCAATACCTAAAAGAACAAAACCCAGCGATCAAAATCATCGGGCTGCAACCTGACGAGGAAGCGTCTATTGCCGGTATCCGCCGTTGGCCTGCCGCTTATATGCCGGGTATTTTTGATGCAGACTTGGTCGATGAAGTGATGGATATTGAACAACATATCGCTGAAGTTTATATGCGAAAACTGGCCAAAACCGAAGGTATCTTCGCGGGTGTATCTTCAGGCGCCGCTGCATGGGCTGCCGTACAGGTGGCTAAAGAAAACCCTGATGCCGTTATCGCCTTTATTGTCTGTGATCGTGGAGACCGTTATTTATCGACGGGGCTGTATAGTATCGATGACAGCGTAGACAATGCAGCACCATAATCTCGAAATTAATTAGGTTTATCTATGTCACACGCCCTACCCTCCGACCCTATATTGGTCTTTGATATTGAAACTGTCGCGGATACAGCTGCCGCGCGCCGTATTTACCCGCAGCTGGCCGATCTAAATGATGCGGACGCACTGAGCGCATTGACAGCGCTACGTACACAAGAGGCTGGGCACGATTTTATGCGTTTGCCGCTGCAACGTATTGTTTGTATTTCGGCGTTATATATAAAAGATGGCAAGTTGTCGTTATTTTCGTTGACTGCAGATAAATTCAGCGAAAAGGACATTCTCGTTAAATTCTTTCGAGCGTTTAGTGACATTGAAAAATTGCCACAGCTGATCAGCTGGAATGGTTCAGGTTTTGATATTCCGGTATTGATTTACCGTGCCATGCAGTATGACCTTTCAGCACCATGGCTATTTGAAGAAGGCGCACGCATCAAAAACATGCGTTTTGATAATTATGTCAATCGCTTCCATACTCGCCATCTTGATTTGATGGACAGATTTAGCCAATACGGTGCCAGTCGCCGCGAAGCGATGGATATCGTCGCAAGCTTGTATGGACTTCCCGGCAAAACCAGTGTCGATGGCAGTATGGTTGGCGATCTTGTCAGCAATGATGATTGGCAGACGCTGTCTATTTATTGCGAGTCTGACGTGATGAATACCTGGCTAATCTATCTGCGCTGGCTGCGTTTGACCGGTCAACTGTCCTCAAAAGATTTTGATGCTTGGCAGCAGCAAAGCCATGACTATCTAGCAAAATACACCCAAGCCGATGGCAGTGCACGTCATCAAGAGTTTATTGCTGATTGGTCATTTACGCCGTCAGTATAAGCATGATTCTTTATACCAATTTCTGTACTCACCTTTTTAGTTATTCATTATTTATTTAAGGCAGGTTTATGCAACCCACCGATTCAAAAACATCTACCGCAGCTGATGCAACGCTGCAGGCGAACGATACCCAAACCATTACCATCCCGCCTAACAAGAAAAAATCCAAACCGTCATCAAAGACCCGTCGCCGTCTAAAAGAAGCTGAACCCTTACCGTTTAATATTGATGGGTTGTCGCATGATGGTCGCGGCGTGGCAGTATATGGCAATGGTTTAGGTGAAGCAGAAGGTCATGCAGTAGACAAGCATGGTAAAAAAGTCTTTGTCAGCTTTGCTTTGCCGGGTGAAAGCGCTTTGGTCAAGCTTACCAATAGCCGAACCAGCTTTGAGGAAGGTGACGCGATCAGCATCACTGCCAACCCAAATCCTGAACGTGTGGTACCGCCCTGCCCGCACTTCGGTGTCTGTGGTGGCTGTAACTTGCAGCATTGGCAGCCAGATGCCCAGATTAATTTTAAGCAGTCTGTCCTTGCTGAAATGCTGATGCATCAAGCCAAAGCCGAGCCTGATCATTGGCTAGCACCTGTAATCGGCGATCGCCTCGGTTATCGCACCAAAGCAAGAATGGGTGTGCGTTATGTGACCAAAAAAGAAACCGCCTTGGTGGGCTTTCGTGAACGCTCAAGTAACTTTTTGGCTGAGCTAAATGAGTGTCATATCTTAGATCCCCGTATTGGCTTTGAGCTTGAAAATTTAAAAACCCTTATCAGCACTCTAGAGAGCCGTGACAAGATTGCCCAGCTTGAATTGGCGATGGGTGAAGAGATGCCAGACCTACCAGATGGCAACCAGCCAGTCGCCCTCATTGTGCGCAACTTAGCGCCGTTATCTGATGCTGATGTAGAGAAGCTAAAGGTGTTTTTTGCCGCGCGCAATTGGCAGCTGTATTTACAATCAAAAGGCGTTGACAGCATCCAGCGTATCGCCTTGACGGATGCTGATGACCTGAGTCAGAAATTTGGACGTTTGTATTACCAACTGCCAGAATACGACCTTACTTTTGAATTTATCCCTACTGACTTTACTCAAGTAAATTTATCAGTAAATCGTCAGATGACCAAACTTGCTTGTGATTTATTAGACCTAAAAGCCGGTGAACGCGTACTTGATTTATTCAGTGGTTTGGGTAACTTTAGCTTGCCATTGGCACGATTGGTTGGCGAGACTGGCTCTGTCGTCGGTGTTGAAGGTAGCGAAGCAATGACCGCACGCGCCGCTGACAATGCACGTCGTAATGGTATCAATAACACTGAATTCTATAGCCAAGACTTAACGCAAGACTGTACTGATAAGCCTTGGGCCAATCAAGGCTTTGATGCGCTATTGATCGATCCGCCTCGCTCTGGTGCGTGGGAGATTATGCAGTATCTGCCGAAATTTAACGCCGAGCGTATTGTCTATGTCTCTTGCAACCCTGCAACGCTCGCCCGTGATACAAAAGCATTGTTAGAGCAAGGCTACCGTCTGACTCATGCTGGCGTAATGGATATGTTTTGCCATACTGGACATGTTGAGTCTATTGCGCGCTTTGAAAAGGTCGCTAATTAACATTGATTTTTTTCGCATATTTTCTTGTATGAGTTACTAGGCATGCTATAAACACATTTTGCCTATTCATAAATTAGGTCAAAGTATGCTATTAAAGTAGCCGATATGTTAATCGATATGTTAATCATAGTGACATGAGCATTACAGAGCCTCTCTTGATTTGTCCTCTTAAAATGAGATAATAATAGTCGTTCTTTCTATGCTTATTTAATCAGCATACAGCAGTTATTAACACTCATAATCTTACATATTCTACATACAACTCTATGGCTGCTAAAAATGGATTTTTAGCGGCTGTATTGATTTCTAGTTGCCCACTTATATATTGTATAAGTTTGGGTTTCGTACGTAGTAGATGAGGTTATAATCAATTCGAAATAGCTAAGAGGAGTCGGCTATGGTAAAAATTCGTGAAGGATTACCGTTGGTAGATGGACAGACCACACAAGCCGACAGTGCGACGTTAGCGGCACAACTGGTTGCGAGTCAACGCTCTCATCAGTCTGCTAATAGCTATGCTCAAATTCCACTCGATATCAAATACCAACTGGCCACTCACAAGCTGCATACGACTTTTGATCGCTCTGCACAGCATGCTTACCACAGTCATGACCCAAATCTTGAAAATGAATATTTGGACAACCAGCTTTTAGATGATGCTCATATTCTCTCAGAAGAAGAGCTTGAAGCAATCGATCTAGACAATGCCAATATTGATGTCCCTGCGTGGTTAGATAACGTGGCCAAGCGTATCGGCCAAGAGTCTGTCCCCAACCTCAGCGCTGCCTGTGACTTTATTCGTAGTCATATGAATACCAGCGAATCTGAACGCTCCGGTGCTTATGTCACTGGTATCGGTATGACTGATATATTGACCTACCTTTATCAAGATGAAGATGCGCTGGTTGCTGCGATGCTCTATCGCAGTGCCCGCAAATCAATCATCAGTCTGACTGAAATTGAGCAAAAATTTGGCAAGGATATATCCACCTTGGTCAAAGATACTTTGGCAATGGGTAAACTGTCGGAAATTATCGAAAGTAACAAACGCTTAGAAGATCACTTCGTAAACAATCAGCGTGACCAATTATCAAACATCTATAGCATGCTCATCTCCGTCACCAATGATGTGCGTGTGGTGCTTATTAAGCTGGCTGAACGTACCTTCGCCATGCGCGAATTGACCTTTTCTCACTTAGAGCGGCAAAATCGAGTGGCACGTGAGGTCATGACGATCTATGCGCCACTGGCCCATAGATTGGGTATCGCCCAACTAAAATGGGAGCTTGAAGACCTCGCCTTTCGATATCTCGCCCCTGAACGTTATAAAGAAATAGCCAAGCTATTGTCAGAAAAACGCAGCGAACGTGAGTCTTATATTCAGCGTGTGCAAGATAAGCTCAATGAAGCCTTGGCGGAAGCAGATATCGCGGGTGAAGTGTCAGGACGCGTCAAGCACATCTATTCTATTTATCGAAAAATGAAGCTCAAAGGCTTATCCTTCGATCAGCTTTACGATATTCGTGCGCTGCGTGTGTTAGTGACCAATCCTTCCGACTGTTATCACGTTTTAGGATTGGTACACGGTCTGTGGCGCTATATCCCTGAACAGTTTGATGACTATATTACCAATCCTAAATCAAATGGCTATCGCTCGCTGCATACGGCGGTGATTGCCGAAAACAAATCGCTTGAAGTACAGATTCGTACCCATGAGATGCACTTTGAGGCTGAGCTTGGCATGTGCGCGCATGTCAATTATAAAGAAGGGCTAAAAAACAAAAAAGACAATTATCTCAACCAGAGAATCAGCTCGCTGCGTCAACTGCTTTCTATCAATAATGAAACACGCAATCAGCCACGCTCATCCATGTTGACTGGTGATGAGCTAGAAGAAATAGAGTTCGACGAAGAAGAGCAACTGGTTGATTTTGATGAGCTTGAGCGCATTTACATCTTTAGTCGTGATGGTGATATTACCGAACTTCCGAAAGGCGCGACCGTCCTTGATTTTGCCTACTATGTACATACTCAGGTCGGTAACCGTGCGCAAGCCGCTCGGGTCAATCAACGCTATGTGCCTCTGACTTATCAGCTCAAAACTGGTGAGCAAGTTGAGATTATTACCAAAGCTTCTCGCGAGCCCAATCGTGATTGGCTGGTTGCCTCACTCGGTTATATTCATACCAATCGAGCACGCTCAAAACTGCGTCAATGGTTTAACAAGCAAGACCGCGACAAAAATATTGAGATCGGTCGGCACATGCTAAGTAAAGAGCTGGAGCGTTTATCCGTCCACCCTAACAGTATTGATTTAAATGATTACACTCAGTTTTTTCACGTTAATAATACAGACGACGTCATTGTTGGTTTGGTTACAGGTGATATCAGCCTAAACCAGCTGACCAGCCATATCTCTCGTCAGCTACACTTAGAGCCAGAGAGACCTGAGGAAGATTTCACACCCAGTGTCGATGCTAGAGATGCTGGCAAAATTGATGCCTATAAAATTCATATCGACGGTCTGGACAATATCGAAGTCAACTTAGCAGGCTGTTGTCATCCTGTACACGGTGAGCCGATTGCAGGTTACATCACTTTGTCACGCGGCGTTAGTGTACATAATCGGGGCTGTCCAGAATATTTGCGCCTTATTGAACGTGACCCTGAGCGCCAGATAGATGCTGCTTGGCGCGTAAAATCAGGTCGTTACCAACCCGTAGACATTCATGTAGAAGCTTATGATAGACGTGGATTATTACGTGATTTAACTCAAATTATCGACAAAGAAAACGTCAATATTCGTCAAGTTGAGACCCTGAGTAATGATGACAATATTGCCTTTTTAAAGTTTCATATTGAGGTGTCAGGATTGGCGCATTTGTCCAAGCTCTTAGCCAAACTTGAACAGCAGCATGGCATATTACATGCACGGCGTGCGGTTGCTTAAGTAAAATGCTAAGGCTTTGTGCAAACCTATCCATTTAATAATCGAGTTATTACCAAAAACACTATGCCTGAATTGCCTGAAGTAGAAACAACCAAAACCAGCTTAACCCCTCTATTGGGGCAACAAGTGATTGATGTAAAAGTATTCCAGCCAAAACTGCGCTGGTCTATGCCTGACGATTTAGATGCCTTGGATGGTTATACCTTAGGCAGCATCGAGCGACGAGCGAAGTATTTGATATTAAATTTCTTACCGCCCTTATCTAAGAATAACGCTACTACTGAGCTTGCTACATTGGCACCGCGGCAGCTTCTCATTCATTTGGGTATGTCCGGTAGTTTACAGCAGCACAGTAAGGGTACAGAGAAGCGAAAACATGACCATTTAGTGATGGTATTTGGTAGCACTGATAAAAAGCAAATACAATTACACTATCATGATCCTAGACGCTTTGGCTCGGTGCTGTGGCATGAGGATTATGCTGCGAAGCTGTTAGATCACTTGGGTGCCGAGCCTTTATCAGAGGAATTCACTGCTGATTACTTGTATCAGCTCATCCAACGCACGGATCTATCTGATAAAACCGCTATTAAAACTACGGCTGGTAAAAAAACAGCGAGTAGAGCTAAATCGAAAAAGCGGCCAATCACGCGAGCTATTAAATCTGTCATTATGGAGCAGCAAGTGGTCGTTGGCGTTGGCAATATATACGCGACCGAAAGTCTGTATCTATCAGGGATTCATCCTGCGACCCCTGCTCATCAATTATCGTATGATGATATTTTTATTTTGGTCGATCATATTAAAACCATTCTACAAAAAGCGATAGCGCTGGGTGGCTCGACCTTACGAGATTTCACGGTCGCTAGCGGGCAAACTGGATATTTTCAACAGACTCTAAATGTCTATGGTAGACAGGGTGAAGCTTGTCCGCACTGTCAAACGACGCTAGAAAATATCAAGCTAAATGGACGTGCTAGCGTTTACTGCCCCAACTGCCAGCCCCTAGCGTAGTAAGTGAAATGCTACGACATACTTGATAAGCATTAATGTTATCAAGCCTCACTGATACAATAGAGAATATTTTTTAAGGTTAGTAAATTTTGTGATTACAGTAGCTGTATCACACGCATTTTTGTTGCTTATTGGCCTACGTCTTGCTTTAATAGTGAAAGAGCTTACATAAATAGTGCAAACCATTTATTTATCTGTAATAATTAATCTATTTATCGTTGCCGCATTGCTTGTATAGGGAAATTGTCTCTGTATGAAAATAGCAGCAGCCATCCATTATACTGCTTACGAGTTTTAGGATATCATTATGACTGTTAAAGCCCATACACAACGCACCGTCAAGCGCAAAATTTTTACCCTGATTACAAGCGTAAGCTTGATTGTGGCCAGTATGCAACCTGCTTTGGCAGCGATAGAAATTGATGAAGATGACTTTGGGCCTTCTTATGGCACTATGGCAGTAGATACTATCGTTGGCAAGCCACTGGGTTTAGTGACTGCCGTGGCTGGTACGGCAGCTTATATTGTCAGCCTGCCTTTTTCTCTAATCGGTGGTAACGCGGATCAAGCTCAGCAGAAGCTATTTGTAGAGCCTTGGGATGCGATGGGACGGTGCTTAGGCTGTACGGTTGCCGAAGACAACTACTATAAGTCACAAGTCAGCGATAACAATATCGTACGTATTGTCGTTGATCAACCGTCAGAGATTTTGATCAATACAAATGATTATGTGATAGTTACCCCTTAAGACAATCACTCCATCAAGCGATCATTCTACAAGATGAGCATCTGCTAAATATTCAAATTTATTTCAACACTGTCTAATTACTACTTACTGCCAACTAATTACTCCTAACAATTATTTATAGACCGACAATAAAAAAGGCTAACATGATGTTAGCCTTTTTTTTAGAAATTTATTGGTACTAATATAAGCTACTAAGCACCTTTCTTACGACCATGACGCTTACGCTCGCTTTCAGTCAAGTAACGCTTACGTAGACGAATTGCTTTAGGTGTTACTTCAACCAATTCGTCATCTTGGATGAACTCAAGTGCTTGTTCAAGCGTAAACTTAACTGCTGGAGTCAACGTCAATGCTTCATCAGTACCACTAGCGCGAACGTTAGTTAACTGTTTAGCAGTCGTTGGGTTAACAGCCATATCATCGTTACGTGAGTTAAGACCAACGATCATACCTTCATATACTTCAAGCTGTGGCTCAGCGAATAATTTACCGCGCTTTTGCAAGTTAAACAATGCAAAGCCTAGGCAAACGCCTTTAGCCATAGAAACGAGTACGCCATTAGAGCGGCCACCAACATCACCAATTTTCTGTGGACCATAATGTGAGAAGCTTGACGTCATGATTCCTGAACCTGATGTTAAGGTCAAGAATTCAGAACGGAAACCGATCAAACCACGTGCTGGCATCGTTGCTTCAATACGCATACGACCTTTGCCATCAAGTTCCATGTTAGTCATCTCGCCTTTGCGTAGACCAACCTGCTCCATGATAGAACCTTGATGCTCATCTTCAATATCGAACACAACGTTTTCATACGGCTCTTGTAGTTTACCGTCAACTTCTTTAACGATAACTTCTGGGCCTGAAACACCCATCTCAAAACCTTCACGGCGCATGTTTTCGATTAGTACAGATAAATGAAGCTCACCACGACCTGATACTTTAAATTTATCAGGAGACTCTGTGTCTTCTACACGTAGTGCAACGTTATGAATCAATTCACGCTCAAGACGCTCACGAATATTACGTGAAGTCACAAACTTACCATCACGACCAGCGAACGGTGAGTTGTTTACTTGGAAGTTCATTGATACGGTTGGTTCATCAACCGTTAGTGCTGGTAATGCTTCAACGTTAGCTGGATCACAAATCGTATCTGAGATATTAAGTGCATCAATACCAGTGATACAAACGATATCACCAGCTTGTGCATCTTCAACATCAATACGATCAAGACCATGATAGCCCATGATTTTTAGAATACGGCCATTACGCGTGTTGCCATGCTTATCAATAACTGTTACTTGCGTATTAAGCTTAACTTTACCACGCTGGATACGACCAATACCGATAACACCAACGAAGCTATTGAAGTCAAGGCTTGAGATTTGCATGCGGAACGGTGCATCTGCATCCACTTGTGGTGGCTGCACGACATCAACGATAGTTTTGAACAGTGGCGTCATATCATCAGCTAAATCATCAGCTTCTAAACCCGCAATACCATTCAATGCTGACGCATAAACAACTGGGAAATCAAGCTGTTCATCAGTTGCGCCTAGGTTATCGAACAAATCAAAAATTTGATCCATTACCCAATCAGGACGCGAACCAGGACGATCAATTTTGTTGATAACAACAATAGGCTTTAGACCTTGCTCGAACGCTTTTTGCGTTACGAAACGAGTCTGTGGCATTGGACCATCAACAGCATCAACCACTAGAAGTACGCAGTCAACCATCGACATGACACGCTCAACTTCACCACCAAAATCGGCGTGACCTGGGGTGTCAACGATGTTGATGCGATACTCTGTATCCGAAGATTTATCTGTCCAGCGGATAGCTGTGTTTTTAGCCAAAATGGTAATGCCACGTTCTTGCTCAATATCGCCTGAATCCATTGCACGTTCAGCAATGTTTGCACGATCGCCAAAAGTGCCAGATTGATGTAATAGTTTATCAACCAAAGTTGTCTTACCGTGATCAACGTGGGCAATAATTGCGATGTTACGCAGGTGTTTGATATCGTTCGCCATATAAAATGCTCTTTTCGTCTTAAAAAAAATGCAGTAGCAGTAAGCACCGCTGGATAAACTTTTACCATCAACCAGAGAGATATGACTACAGGACTTGTAAATGAGTACACAATAGGTGAATTCATTTAATTAATAGTAGTAAAATCAAATACCTATGCTGGAAAATCCATCGTACAGATAGCTATGCTAATGTACACTTTGTCAATCTACAAAGTGTTTGGGTCGATAGTATAACATTATTGCACGATCAATTTATGTAATAACTTACTTTTCTCAGTACATAAATAAAAAAAAGCCACCCATTGGGTAGCTTTTTTTGTAACGATATAACTTAGAAGATAACTATCTAGCTATTATTTACTGAACAACCATATCTTTAGTTTGTTCAACAGTCATAGTTTTGTCACCAGTAATGATGGCATAAACACGACGGTTCATAGCGCGACCTTCTTCAGTGTCGTTTGGTGCGATTGGTTGGTCATAACCATAACCAACTGTTGATAGACGGTTTGGAGCAATACCAAATTCGTTAGTCAACATAGATTTCACAGCAACAGCACGGGCTTCAGACAGACGTTGGTTATAACGTGCTGAAGGACCAGTTTTAGAAGCATGACCTTCTACGCGTGCAGTTGAATTAGGATACTCACGCATCTTCTCTGCTACTTTAGCGATTTCAGGCTTGTATTGGTTTTTGATAGCTGATTTATCGTTATCAAAGAATACACGAAGTTCCATTTTCAGTTCGTCAGTAATATCTACTGGTACTGGGCAACCACGTTCATCAACAACAACATTCATTGGAGTGCCTGGGCATGCATCGATGCTATCAGGTACGCCATCACCGTCAGAATCAAGATCAGATTCAACAACAACGATTGGTGCAGTATCAACCATAGGCTCTTCCATTGGAGGAACAGCTACTGTAGGTGCTAAATGGCCACCAAGTACAACTTCTAGACCGGCTAGAGCCATGCCTTCCCACCAGTTGTTGTCGAAGTTATGAATCGCACGAGCTTCACCACGTAGGCTTAACGCGTCGTTGATGCGATACATAGCACCTAGACCTAGGTTACCGATAGTGTCTTTTGAGCTTGATACCTCAGTACCAGCGTCAACAATGTCGCCATTAGAAGCAGTGTAACGCTCTTGGTTTTCTACTTCGATCTTAGACTGACCAGCACCAACTAATACATAAGGCTTAAGTGCACCATCAGTATAACCAGTAAATTCTTCAGTACCGATTAAGAAGTTACCAGAGATCATGGTTTGTTCAACGTCAAAACGGTTGATACCAGACTTTGCAGAATCTTCAGATGCTTCGCCGTTTGCATTAGATACACCGTACTCTACTTGGAACTGAGTAGAAGGAGTTAATTCAATACCTAGCGCAGCACCAGTATATAGGCTACTTTCTTTAGCTACACCACCGTTAGGATTGCCAACACGGTCAGTATTGTCTTGTAAGTTCTTACCGGTACGTAGGATTTCACGCTGTTTGTCAGCTGTATCACTGAATTCGTCATCAACCATGTGATAACCAAGTAACAATGGGCTAATAGTAACGCCAGCGTTAGCTGCTAGAGGCGCAGCTGCTACGGCAACCAGAGCTAGAGCGATTTTATTCAATTTCATGGACTTCCTCCAAAGGATAATTTTAGTGATGCGTTAAGCAAAACCACTTCTCAAGATGCTCCAGAATAGACATCTTTTACGAATTTTAAATGACAAAGCAAAACTAATTTAGAAGTAGCTTAGCGATTATCGATTCAGTTTACAACTTTTTTCGTTAACGAGCTACACATTATTACACGATAATGTCGTAACTAAAACACAATAGCCAGCTTAAGTTACTGAGAACAAACACACCTTACGTTTTTTGCCTTTTGTGTATGAGTTCGCAATAGACTTTCAACCGAAGTGTCTCTTTTGGTTGAGGGTATTTTAATACAACTGGTACTTTTTCTCTATTGTTAAAACTACCTGTTCACTAATTGAAACATTTTTTGACAGTAGACATATATTCTGTTTATATTGTAATAGCAAACATTAATCTAATTTTTTATATTTGGCTAAAATGATGAGTACATAGAGCGATTAATATCGCAGGAACCTAAATATTCTTAACAAAAATATTTATGAGGCTTAATCACAGGTATTGGTCACATTCATTCTGACAAAGTGTCAAATACATTATTTGTTACAAGTAATAATCCTATGGCTATAGTATATAAAATATCGTCAAATTACCAACAACTATCTGCATGTAGTTTACTTAAATTGGTTTTGGGTAGAAATAAGCTTACTAATCCAGCCGTCATGATGCAAGCGCCAAAGATTTGCTCTATAAGCACTGAACAGACTATCTTAAACGAGAAATCCACACTCGATAAGCGCGTTTTTAAACACTCACATCAAAATGGCTTTACATTAATAGAGCTCATGGTGACCGTAGCAGTATTAGCAATTATCATGATGATTGCCGCACCCGCTATCTTGACACAATTGGCACGCATGGAAGCTCAGCGTATCAGGTACGGAATAACAGACACGCTAAAATTAGCGAAAGCGGAAAGTGTCATTCGTCGCCAAAACTTATTAGTGTGTTTGTCGGACGGCAATGGTTTATGTCATAAAAACAGTAATAAAACCTTGTTGCTCTTTGTAGATAACAACGATAACCAGAATTTTGATAAAGGGACAGACGATTTGTTAGAAGAACAAACCTTAAACCCTAAATATGGCACTTTGCATCTGCGTGCAGGAAAACGTCGTTACGTCAAATTTTATGGTGATAGCGGTAAACCACGCGGGCATTTTGGGCATTTTAAGTATTGTGCAAACTCTACATACAGCCAGGTGATGTATCAAATATCATTCAGTCAAGGCGCCAATATTACTTTTAAGCCTAATGACAGCCATCCGACTGGGTGTGGTGACTAACATGCTTTGAGGTTAAAGCTTTTAAATTTTTTCATACTTTAGCTATAACTGATAGCGCTGTTGCTGCTGCCAAAGCAAGCGACTTTGTAGCGGCTGATAATCTAGGAGGTGGTCAATCAGTTGTCGATGCAAACGCGACCAAGCATTAAGTGTGACATCGCTTATTCCTTGCTCCACCATTATCACTATCTCACTACCCTCAAAAACTGCTCGCCCCATATCAGCACTTTCTAAAAACTCACCTTGCACAATCGGCACCAAACCGGCATCGGGTAAGAATCGATAAATACTCTGAGGCTCGATACTATCTTGAACATTATCCTGCGTTAGTGTCAAGGCAAAACCCAATTCGTTAAATAGATACTGCTCAAACTGCCGCAAACACAAGCGCAGCTCATTAGCCGTTAATGGCTGTTTTAACCTATCTAAACTGTCTTGGTAATGTTGCCATAGTTTTGGCATCGGATCTTCGGTGGGCAATAAGCGCCATAGTATTTCGTTTAGATATAAGGCAGCGTATTGATGTTGACCAGTGATGTTTTCGTAGGGAACGGCTTTTAACGTTTTCGCGGCATCGTCTTCTGGAAGCACGTCTGTCTGTACGACGTGCTGAGGTGCAATATTAATCTGACTGAATGTCTTTAAATCCCGCTTACCCGTGGCAAACAGTTGTAAAGGCATAAATAAAGGCGCGCCTTTTTTACCAATCCCATGTATGACACCATGCTGCTGAGAAAATAAATAGTATAAGGCACGTTTTTCTTGGTAAGGGCGCTGGTGTAACAAATAACCAATCAATGCTTCATTACGCATCTATCATTACCTCAGCACTGATTATAAAAGGCTAATTTTAATCGCTATTAATAGCCCAAACTGGTCAATGCACGTTCGTCATCAGACCAACCACGTTTCACTTTCACCCACAGTGTCAGCATAATTTTTTTATCAAACAACTGCTCCATATCTTTACGAGCATCCATACCCACTTGCTTGATACGCTGACCTTTATCACCGATGACAATGGCTTTTTGACCACTACGCTCGACGTAGATAGTTGCATCGATGAAAGTACAAGCCTTACGTGGACGACCTGTTTTTGGATCGGTATGCGCAGGTTCATCTTTGAAACCGTCAATCTGTACCGTTAAGTCATATGGCACTTCGTCACCGGCGCTACGCATGATTTTTTCGCGGATAATTTCACTGGCTAAGAAACGCTCTGAGCGATCAGTGATTTGCTCGGTATCATAAATAGGGGCAGCAATAGGTAGATGTGAGGCGATTACTTCTTGCAGGCGATCTAGATTTTGGTTTTTTAAAGCAGATACTGGTACGATATCAGCAAAATCAAAGCTGTCATTAAAGGTTTCCATCAGCGGTAAAACGCTGCCTTTGTCTTTTAAGGTATCCGCTTTATTAATCACTAAAACTACAGTTAGATTAGTATGGCCAAGCTTTTGTAAAACTAACAAATCATCATCACGCCATTGATCTGAATCAACAACGAATAATACCAAATCAACATCTACTAATGCAGATACTGCGGCTTTATTCATACGCTCATTGATAGCACGTACTTCATTGCGATGAATACCTGGTGTGTCAACGAATACTGCCTGCATTTCATGATTTGACAAAATACCGTGGATACGATGACGGGTTGTTTGCGGCTTACGTGACGTAATAGATAATTTTTGACCCAATAAATGGTTCATCAAGGTCGACTTACCCACGTTTGGACGTCCAACGATTGCCACATAGCCAGCTTTAAAATCATCAGCCATACTCGCATTATTATTTGGCGAGAAAAACTCTTCGATGGCCAGATCGTTTTCTACATCGTTGCTTTCTGCTTCATTATTTTCTGAGTGCTCGGAATTTAAGTCAGCACTTTTTAATTCAGCATTTTCTAGTATTGGTTTTACGTCTGTTTTTTGGGTCATAGCGTTGGTATTATCTTCATTGTTTGATGGCAAGTCAGTATGATTGCTCATAGGTTTATCCTGTGGGGTTTATCATCAGCTCAACAGTTCTACTGCTATCTAAAATAAAGTAGTATCAAATAAGATAGCAGCACCATGCTTGGCTTGAGAATATTTGCGGTTTTAAAATAAGTATTATTTAAAAATAACCCTTACTTAAAAAATATTATAAATTCATTTTTTGGTTAGAACATGCTTGGGATATCTAGATTACGAGCGAGTTTTAGGCAAGCTTGGCAGTTTATGCAGCTGATTAATCATCAGCTCTGCTGCTTTTTGTTCAGCAATACGGCGACTTTCACCCGATTCAGTAATATCAGGGCAGTTACTAATATTTACCTGACAGCGCACCACAAAAATTTGATGCGGTGCATTGCCACGGGTTTCCATAAGCTCATAATGCGGCAAATCAAATTGCTTAGATTGTAGCCATTCTTGCAAGCGGCTCTTAGCATCTTTTAGAGCTTTCTGGTCATTGACATTATCAATCAGGTCTCCATACCATGAGAGCACGCAATCACGAGTAATAGTCATATCCTGACTGTCTAAATAGATAGCACCAATCAGCGACTCTACGGCATCTGCTAATATAGAAGCACGATTACGACCACCACCTTTACGCTCCCCTATCCCTAATATTAAATGATTGGAAAGCTCTAGATTTTGAGCAATGATGACCAGCGATTCTTGGCGTACCAAAGTGGCACGCATACGCGTCAAACGCCCTTCGTTTTGACTGGGATAACGATGATATAAAGCCTCACCCACAATCATACCCAATAATGCATCGCCCAAAAACTCTAAGCGCTCGTAGTTTTTTTTGCTATCAAACGAGCGATGAGTCAGTGCCAGCTTGGGAAGTGTTAGATTATTAAACACATAACCCAGTTTGCGCGTTAATATGGCCAAGCGTTGGATGAATTCTGAGCTAACAATAAGCGTGTCGACAGACGTGTTATTTGTTTGGGGAGTAGGAACCGCCTGAGAGTGCTGCGAAGTTGGTTTCATGCGTGGCTTGTGGTTATCCCTTTTGTTTTACTGAGGTAATTGGTTAATAATGACTGGTTAATAACGATTAATTAATAAAAAATATGGTCGTAAATGATGTTTGACGAATAAATAAGAAATGAGCTATACACTCATTCAGGCTACTCTGCCATGGTTGCGTCAATATCACCTTCGAAGCGATTGACAATATCGACATTACCGAAAAGATTATTGGTTTGCTCGTATTTCTTATAGATAGCCAACTGACCCGTCTTTTTATTAGTGAAAGTAAACACGTCTTCTGCATTGGTATCATAATCAGCATTGATAGATAACTGCCGATTCACACGCTCGACGAATTGCTTGGCCGTCTCACCTTTGTCATTGGCTTCTTTAAGCTCCATTCCTAAAAGCTTAGTCAGCTGATAATCACCGATCTGTGCTGGTACAATAGCAATCATCAACTTGACGGCAATACCGAGAACAATGATAAATAATACAATGCTAGTCACGCTAGCGCCGCGCTGGGTAGACAAACCAGATAACTGCTGCACCATAACACCTCTCAACGGGTAAATTGCTATATTTTTATTAGATACCTCAATAACACTAAGTATCCACTTATTAAACCATTAGACAGTCACAATGATTGGATATTTAACATTATCGGATCATCATAATAGTAGCACGAAACTATTGTCCATAAATAAACACGCTGTTGTTCCATGACTTTAATCAATAGAGCCATTACGCGAAAAGGTGGGTACGTTGAGACCAGGTGGCTTATGCATCCAAATATAAACGGCCTTGCCTGCTAGGTTTTCATCAGGGACAAAGCCCCAAAAGCGACCGTCAGCACTGCGATCACGGTTATCACCCATCACAAAGTAATTCCCTTCAGGAACCGTAATACGCCACTCGTTCCCTTCTGAGCTAACCACTTCTGGTGACTGCTGCTGCAAAAACGGCCCGTACTGCGAACTATTCATACCTTTCAAGTAGCGAACGAGATGCTCATGCTCACCTTGTGTTTCTTGAAAATACTGCGCCTCACCTTCTTCTTGTTGACCCATTGCTGCAGCGTTTTCTTCCGTAAGTACTTGCCCTGGTGCAATTTGTCCTGGGGGATACAGCTGTGCAGTGAGCTCAGCATTGGCATCAAAATCGATTGATTTGGTTGCTACCGGTACGTCATTGATAGCAAGCGTGCCTTGATCATAGCTGACCGTATCACCCGGTAAGCCAATGACGCGCTTGATATAATAAATACTTGGGTTTTCTGGGTAGCGAAATACGGCCACATCGCCATGTTCAGGTGCGCCTGTATCCAATACTTTATTATAAGTCAGTGGCAAACGCACGCCGTAGGCATACTTGTTGACCGCAATAAAATCGCCTGTATATAACGTCGGCACCATAGAAGATGATGGGATATTAAAAGGCTCAATCAAAAACGAGCGTACTATTAATACCACTGCCAATACAGGGAAAAAATCATAAGCCCAGCGTACCAATAAGCTCTCTTGACCGCGACCACGTGTTTTGCGCTGTTTAAACGCTAGCTTATCTAATAGCCAAATAATACCCAAGCCAATAGTTAATGGCACTAAAATCAAATTAAAATCGAAATCCATACTAAATTGCCTATTAACGAGCTGCTTATCTGACTATTTTAATTTATAAGACTAGCGATGATTATACGTATGTCAATATCTTAATCGACTTGCAATACTGCTAAAAAGGCTTCTTGTGGAATTTCCACATTACCCACTTGCTTCATGCGTTTTTTACCTGCTTTTTGTTTGGACAGCAGTTTCTTTTTACGAGAAACATCACCACCATAACACTTGGCCAATACATCTTTACGCATGGCTTTGACAGTGCTACGTCCAATGATTTGACTGCCAATAGCAGCCTGAATCGCAACGTCAAACATTTGGCGTGGTATCAATTCTTTCATTTTAGTAACAAGCGCATTACCACGGTAACGAGACTGGGTTTCGTGCACAATCATGGCTAGGGCGTCGACTTTGTCGCCGTTAATCAACACATCTATTTTAACCAGTTTGTCGACTTGGTAACGTTCAAAATTATAATCAAGCGAGGCAAATCCACGTGATACAGACTTTAGGCGATCAAAGAAATCCATCACCACCTCGCCCATCGGAATATCAAATATCAGCTGAACTTGACGTCCCATAAAGCGCATATCAACTTGGACGCCGCGACGCTCAATACATAGCGTCATAACGTTACCCAAATAATCTTGCGGTACTAAAATCTGACAGCGGGCGATCGGCTCGCGAAACTCTTCAATGTTATTAGGTTCAGGCAGTCTTGATGGGTTATCGACATAAATAATACTGCCATCTTTTTTTACAATCTCATAAATAACCGACGGTGCCGTGGTGATGAGATCCAAGTCATACTCACGCTCTAGGCGCTCTTGGATAATTTCCATGTGTAGCATACCCAAAAAGCCACAACGGAAACCAAAACCAAGCGCATCTGAGGTATCTGGCTCAAAAAACAACGAGGCATCGTTAATTTGCAATTTTTGCAACGCTTCACGAAATTTTTCGAAGTCAGTAGATTCGACAGGGAACATACCAGCATAGACTTGCGGCGTTACCTGCTTAAATCCAGGAATACGATCGACATCAGGCGTTTTGGCGTGGGTAATCGTATCACCAACGGGCGCACCAGCAATATCTTTAATACCAGCAATAATAAAGCCAACTTCACCGGCTTCCAAAACACCCGTATCTAGAGGTTTCGGTGTGAAAACACCAATAGAGCCGACCAAGTGCGCCTCTTTGGTGGACTTGATATAGAGCTTGTCACCTTTACGTATGGTTCCTTGACGTACGCGTACTAAAGAGACCACACCCAAATAATTGTCAAACCATGAGTCAATAATCAACGCTTGTAGCGGGGCTTCACGGTCGCCAGTGGGTGCAGGAATAAAAGCAACCAAAGCCTCTAGTAATTTATCCACACCAAGACCGGATTTCGCTGACACACGTGGGGCATCGACAGCATCGATACCAATGATGTCTTCAATCTCTTGAATAACACGCTCAGGCTCAACTTGTGGTAGGTCAATTTTGTTTAAAACTGCCATCACCTCTAAGCCTTGATCGACTGCGGTATAGCAGTTAGCGACCGATTGTGCTTCCACGCCTTGCGCCGCATCTACGACCAATAGCGCCCCTTCACAGGCAGCCAATGAACGCGAGACTTCGTAAGAGAAATCAACGTGGCCTGGCGTATCAATAAAGTTGAGCTGATAGCGCTCGCCATTTGGGTGGTCATAGAACAAAGTCACTGACTGCGCTTTGATGGTGATACCGCGCTCACGCTCAATATCCATTGAGTCGAGTACTTGCGCCTGCATTTCACGGTCTTGCAAGGCACCGCACATTTGAATGAAACGATCGGCAAGGGTCGATTTGCCATGATCAATGTGGGCAATGATAGAAAAGTTACGAATATTGGCTAATGCAGTCACAAAGCGCCTACTAAATTAAGGGTGATAGAATAATGATCGGTTCGCAAAAAGGGCAATAACATCCATTGCTGCGACGTACCGATATATGCAGGTATTCTAGCAGTTTTCCACTGTAAAGTAAGGCGATTTTATTAGTAGGAATTAGAATGGCTGCTGACACTAACGACTGAATAGCGTTAATGGTTAAATAAGCGCTTAATTTAGCATTTTATAATGCAACGTTAAACGCTGTAATGAATCAAAGAACATTGATAGCCAACTCCTGCTTGATGAGCTATTTAGCCGTATCAGAGATTGCGCTGGTGTCTCTATTTGTTTGCTTTAGATATTTGTACATCCATGGCGATCGACCATAAAAAGCCCCATTGATTTGTGTCTGCTCGATCAGATACTCACGGAATCTTAAATAGAACTCATTATCTGGGTCTTTAGGATGCTGCCAAAAATCATCAAGCGGCTTTGGGTCGGTCAGTTTTGGGGTGTCGTAAATCGCCCGACCCATCACCTTAGTAGGTTTTTTGTGGTATACCGACTGCAATCCTGTTGTACTGTTAATCGTCACCATGCCGATACTATGCTTCATCAAGGTTGGTAGATGCATATCGCAGCCATAAAAGACGCGGTGACTGACCTGATAGCGTGTGGCTAAACTGGAGACCAATTCACGATAGTCTCGATGACCACGATCTAAGGGATGGTGTTTAAATACCAATAGCTGTGTTTGATTCGCATGACCTGCAAAGCTTGCAATGGCTTCATCAATAAACTGTACTATGTCATGATAATCACTATGATGGGTAATCTGCGAGTCATTATGGACTTGTAAGCTGATCAAGAAATAATTATCACTTTCTTGTTTGGTCAGCCTCTTTTGTAGTTGTTTATCAGGTAAATACCCTCGCAATTTACGCCATGGCGCTTTGAGCCACGCGATTGCCTCTTGCCATGCCGTCATGCCACGGTAATGTGAATAATGCGGATAGCGGCTTTTGTATAGCCAAGCGATAACATAATAAACAATAGCGGCAATACTTAGCCGATAAAAGCGATTGTGCGTATAGATTGGATGGTCATTGGCCTTTTTGAGCGCTTTAATATCTTCAGTATTTAGGCGTGAATAGCCATTAATACCATACTCTTGCAAGGTAATATAATCGGGTCGTAAATAGCCTTCTTCGAACACGAAAAATGAGGTGCCTAATTTTTCACTGATACAGGACGCTTGCGTATGATGTGGGCGACAGTCACCAAAACATACAATCGCATCAATATTATGCTCAGTAATAAAAACCTGCAACCAAGATGAAAAGTGCGCCAAAGTACCCGTATATTCATGCGTATTGGGGTGGCTATAAAAAAAAGCATCGCCTGCATTAAAGTTTACTTTACTCACTTGAATATTTTGAGTTTGCAAAAATGTAGAAAAACGGTCAAAAAATCCGCCCATCTTTCCCTGTAACAGCAAAACGTGTCGATGAGTAAGCAAATGAGACATCGAAGCTGCCATAGTATTGAATTACCATTAATTGAAGGATAAAAGATCAAAGCAAGAGTGGTCGTTAGACCGCGTGAATAGACATTAATTATCAATGATTATACCGAAAAAGCCCATACTTGTCGCAGTGGTTTTACATCACGCGTTCAAAGAAAACTAACGAAGCACGCTACGTAGACGCTGCTGCCATTGATGACGCTGCTGCATAAAACGGGTGGCAGCTTGGCGCTTCAACTGACTGGGTACGGCTGAAAGTTTTTTGGAAATAGAGATTGTTTTGACCGAATTATTATTTATTTCATTTTGAGTTGTGGCAAAAGCGTTATTTTTTGGCGGGTACAAGTAATCAATGACTTGCTCAACTTGCGCCAGCCCATAACCATTGGGAAGTCGATATAAAGGATAGTCTATCAACGTGCAATGCAGCAGTTGTTCAAGTGTCAATGCTGTTTCTCGTTTACGCCTGCTTAGATACTCAGCTTTTAATGGTAGCTGTGCATCAATATCAGTCGTTAGGCCCCAGCCTGCATAAAATGGTAAACCGTAGCAAGTCACTTTTAGACCACGCAACAAGGCTTCAAATCCCGTCAATGAACTCATGGTATGCACCTCGTCGACACCCTCTAAACAGTCCGGCATCGCTGTATCATAAGCGACCGCTTGAACTTGTTTTAGATGCGCCTCTCCTACCTTACCTACACGCAATCCCGCCTCAACATCTGGATGAGGTTTATAAATCAGATAAGCATCTGGATTGTCTCGCTGTACACGCTCAATCAAGCCGCTATTGGTCTTAATTTCTGAACCACAATATTGCACCGATAAATCATCTTCGACTTGTCCAACGATAAGAATGCGGCGTTTTCCAGATACCTTTGCATTATGTACCCAAGAAGTATGCTGGCTATCAGCACTGCCGATATCGGTCCCAACATTGTATTTACTTACCCGCTGATTAAGCAACTTATCTTGAAGTTGTTTTATACGCCTACTTTGCTGTGGGCTCATCGCCTGACAATGACGTAATAACGTTTCCAAATCTGACGGCTGCGTCGCGTCATAGTAGATACCTTGCTTGTCTATAACCACTGACAATGGCGCCAGCAAGGTCGCACCCAAACCGTTTGAGCGAATAAACCCATCTTCCATACAGTAAATAGATGGCATCTGTAAATGCTGCTTGGAAATCTTGGTCTGTAGTTTTTTTTGTACCTGTTGACGCTTGGCTAGACCCCATACCAATAGCGGCTGCTGATAATTGACGCGTAAGTGATCAGGATGCAGCAAATTCTTGAGGCGTGGTTTGGGTTTTATAAACAGAGTGGTACGGGGCAGATGAACGAAAGCCTTCACAAACGGCAGCTTCCAGCGGCTAAACTCATATACCGTCAAATTACCCTCAAGGCGTCCTTGCCAATAGCGATTAGTCACTAGCCATTCTATCGCTGTATCAATGTCACAGGTTTGCTTGGTGGCTGGATCTACATAGCGGCTGTAATCGATATAGCCGCTATAAAATAACGTTTCTAACGTCGCAGATGTTTTTTTAGCAAATGATGTAGGAAACAACGCAGGATTTGAATGTTCCCGAGCCTCTAGCAGTTTGCTGACAAGTTTTTGACGACGTTTCTCGACCGCTTTAAGCAGATTTTTGGGTGCACCGCTGTCATCGGTCAGTCCCCAGCCACTATACCAATTAACACCAAAGCAATGCACTGTTTTACCGAGCATCAATGCTTCAAAGCCCATATGCGAGCTAACGGTATAAACATCGCTAACTTGCGTTAATAATTCGATAGGGTTGAGCGTTTGAATTAATAGTCGGACGTTTTTTGGCAGCTTTAAATTGGTTAGATATCCTGATTTTGAGGCAGGGTGAGCCTTGATCCAAATATGAGCATTTGGATGACTGCGGCATGCAGATTTTAACATCTTCTTAAACTGACGTTTGTTCGCACCAGCACCTTTAATAGACGCGTCGCCAACCACTTGGTCAATCAATAAAATATGCGATGTTGAAGCGCTTTCTTTTGGATTTGTATTTTCTTCATCAGCCAACTTGTCCAATGATGGACAATCGATAACTGAGTTGTACTTGCTAAGCTTTTCGTCGCATATACGTACCATCAGTTGTCGAGCGCGTTCTTCATCTATACTTTTATTATTGGTCGTAATAGCATATTTAGTACGCTCAATAATCAGTTGCTCAAGGCGTGAGTGCTGCGTTAAATCAAAGTAAATACCAATATGATCAGTGACGACGCTCAGCCCATAGCGGCTACTGAGCCCTGAATCTAACGACCGTAAAAAACCATCCTCGATACTTAATGTAGGAATATCTTGGCGTTTGGCAGCATGCTTTGCTCGTTGATAGCTTTTTTTATGACCCCAACCGATAAAGGCATCAGGGGTTTCAATGCCTATATTAAGACGTTGTTGCAAGCTTGACCAAGGATACCATCGCTGAATGTCTGCTCGTAGGACGCTCGATAATAAAAGGTTATTACGGCGCATACCTTTACCGACTACCGCCAGACGTTTTGGTACTTTGGGTTTTAATGCCTCAGGTTCCAATACCTCAGGCTTCAATAATGGCGAAAATAGTGCGTCATCAAAGGTAGACATTCCTTGCATCTCATCCTTATGCTTTACACTTTTTGCCATTCTCGATACCTTTATTAGTCATTGATGTCTCAATCTACCTAGCCAGTATGAACCGTTATAGATCTAATACAACCTTAGCCGCAATTGCCAATTGATAGATAATTTGCGATAAGCCACGAGCAATTTCCACACGCTTGGTTTTGACTTTCGGGAGCACCATAATCTCATCACCCTGCTGAATACGGTAGGCAGTGTTGACCACTTCGCTGGCGCCATTTTGATGAATAATCAAAATTTCTTTAACGTCGGCATTATCAGAGAAACCACCAGAATTGGCAACATAATCACCAACGGTATAATCAGGATTAAAGGTAAGTGCGCCTTGTGCTCGTACTTGACCATTAACTGTAATGACTGATGTTTGCGCTGGTATCTCAATAATATCGCCTTGTTGCAGAATAATATCCTGCCACGAGTTTGGCACAACAACAATCTGACCATCAGTCTGTACATTACGAGCCTTAGCGACGAACTGCTTAACCAGTGCAGCATCATCTTGGCGTAGTGCCGCTTCTTCACGAGTCGTTGACTGAGTGGCTAGTGTTAACTCTTCCAAACGATCAAGCGATTCATTAATCATGCGTTTTTGTTGTTCAGCAACAGATTGACGATATATGGTGAGATGCGTCAGTTTCGCCAGTGGACTCGGCTGCAATTGCGGGACGATATCTTTTAGGCGAGCACCGTATGGTACAACCATTGCGCCATTACCCGTATGCGCACCTTTCACCTGTACAGCAATTGTGCCTGCATAGCGATCTGAGGTCACTACCATTTGATCGCCATTATAGACAGGGACATTCTGCGCTTCTGCAAGAGAATAATACTCTGCCGTTTGCGCTCGTCCTGCACTGCGAGTAATACTAACGTTGGTAGCATTCGCTGCTGGACTGGCCACTTGCAATACGTCACCAATGGTCAAATCATTCACATCAAATTCAAAGGTGTATTCATTCTGAACTTGTCCACCCACTACAAACGTTTTTTTCTGCGGCGCAACCGTAATCACATCGCCGTCACGAAACGCAAATGATTGTAATTTGCCCGCTAATAAAAAATCATATAAATTGACTTGCTGTAGCATCTGACCATTGCGTTTGATTTGGATATCAATGTAACTACCACGTGTTGGGTCGACACCACCTGCACGATCTAAATAAGACAACACCGAATCTGCGGCAAGCCCACCGTAGTAACCAGGTTGTTTGACAAAGCCAGTCACGAAAACTTTAACCGGTTGTGCTTGCTCTAAAGATGCATAAACACCAACGTTCGAGCGGTAAATGCGACTGACAGCACTCTTGACCACGTTTTGTAGACTGCCATTTTGCACACCAGAAATACGGACTGGACCAACATTAGGCAAAAAGATATTGCCTTGCGGATCAACAGTTGTCGTTGCCGCATATTGATAGGCACCCCACATCCGCACCTGTACATTATCACCAGGGTTGATCACATAGCTGTCGTTAAAGGTAGAGCCAGAAGTCGTCGAGAACGCACCACGAAATAACTGTTCGCCAAACATCAAATCTTGGGTATTGATGTCTTGATAAGGGCGTGTGGTGTTAATAACCGACTGACTCGGTAAGCTTGCTGCAGCGACTGCCTCTTGAGTCGTTGCTTGACCTGGCACACCGCCAGCAAAAGCTTGCGTGGAGACATTGATATTGCTGCGGTTTTGGTCTTGACTCATGCTATTGCTACTAGTGCCAAAGCTAGATCCTGATATTTGATCCGCATAACTGGTCGCTGCGAGTGCTGAGATGCTGGTCGCAGCCATCGTCAAGCTCATTACCTTAATCATCGTCACGATAGGACGTGGTTTCATGTTCATGCGTTGTATTCCTTTGCAGATCTGTCGATCATTACTGGTATCTGGTTTGTCAAAACTGCCTTGATCAAATCTAGCTACGATGGTCACGAACCACTGCCATCACTAAACGTACGAAGCCATAAAGCATCAAAAGCAATGCAAGCGATGTCCAAATGATATAAATGTGACGTGGATATGATGACTCTTCAGCTTCATAAGGGGTTGAAATCACAATCAAGTTTTTCATCTTTTTAAAGGCTTCTAAACGTGCCTTTTCAAGCGATGATAGTGACAACTTGTATAGTTCAGTGGCAAACTCAACGTCGGCTTTAATCGTCTCAAACTGTACCGCTTGACGGTTCAATTTGGTAGTGTTTGGTGACGTCAATTTAGTTTGCTCTTGATTGATTTGTTCTTCAACCGCTTTTATCTGACTTCTTAATGACACCACTTGCGGTGCATCTGGATTCAAATAGCTGAGCAGTTGTCGCTCTTCTGTGCGCAATGAGCTAAGCTGCGCTTGTAAGCTACCAATCAGCTGATTGACAATTTGCGCATTGGCTTGCGGATCATAAATCTCATTTTCGTTTTGATAGTTAAGTAGCTGCTCTTTGGCATCATTCAAGCGATCTTGTGACTCATCGAGTTGCGTCTCTGCAAATACTAGCTGATCACGAGCAACTTCTTGTGAGATACGGTTTACGAACTGCTCAGACTCACTCAAAATCGCTTTATTAAGCTCAAAAGCATAATCCGAATCAAAGGCTTCTGTCGATACCGAAAGCACATAGCTTTGTTCGTCAAGATTGATATGGACACGACTTTTAAAATATTCGAGTAAATCTTCTTGCGAGGCGTCAGGGTCAATTTCATTGAGCGGATCTGAGCCATCAACATGATAAGCTTCTCGGAACTTGAACTTGTTATCGAGGCGCTTCACCATATCGTTAGACAAGATATATTCAGTCAGATAGGTGGCATCTTCTTTACTGGTGCTATTCACACCCAATAAGGCCGATAAACCGCCACCAGAGGGCACACTAGACTCGCTTACTTGTTTCACAACCACGTCAGCGGTCGAGATGAAGCGCGGATGTGCAAGTGTCATGACATAAAATATCACTAGCACCCAAGGAATGATCACTAAGCCGATAAATAACGAGATGTTAGCTATCTTACTTTTTTGCTTTGTGGATATGCTTTTCATAAACCTCAATCGCTTCTGTTGTATCGTCAAACACGTGTGCTGTCTGATCCATTAAAACAATGCCAATATCGCAATTACGCTTAATATCACCAATATTGTGTGACACTATTAAAAACCCTGCTTGTGCGCGTCGCGCTGCCAAAATCTCTTCACTACGCTTACGAAAAGCCGCATCACCAACCGCACCTGCCTCATCGAGCATATAGTAATCAAAATCAAACGCTAAGCTTAAGCCGAACGTTAGACGTGACTTCATTCCTGACGAATAACTCTTAACTGGCATATCAAAATAGCTGCCAATATCAGCAAACTCTTCTACGAAACGAATTTTTTCATCAATATAAGATCCACTTGAATAAAGACGACAAACGAAACGGACATTTTGACGACCGGTCAAGCTACCCTGAAAACCACCTGCCACACCTACGGGCCATGAAATCGTCGAGTCAGTTATGATTTCTCCGTGATCAGGCTGATCTAGTCCACATATAATACGTAATAAAGTTGACTTTCCCGCACCGTTGCGACCGAGCAATCCGACATTCTGTTTATCACCAATAGTCAGGTTCAAATCTTTAAATAGATAATGCCGACCTTGCTTGGTCATAAATGACTTAGAAACATTCTTAATTTCAATCACTTATTTACCTTTTCTTCTGTCTTACATAGCCATATTTAACGCGAACGAATCATGTCACGCTCAGCATACTTATAGAGTAAAAGTCCTAAAAAATTCACAACAAACATCCACTCTAAAAAATACCAAATATTTATATGAGTGTCCGGATAATTGGGCGCGAAGGCGTGTCTTATAAGTTCAATGTTATGAATAAAAGGATTATATAATAAATAACTAAAGTATGGTTCGGGCACTACGTGAATAGGAAAAACAATACCCGATGCAAAGTATAATATGGTAAAAAATATAGTTATTACCTTGCTAATTTCGCCACCATAATAGCCAACAACCATCATGATTAAAGCAACACCAAAGCTAAATATAAAAAGCGTAATCCAACAAAATAGCACAATATGTAAATTTTCTAAGCTGGCATAAATGTCAAAGAAAGCTAAGCCAAGCAATAATAATATTGACGTAAAAAAATAAATAACCAACTCTAAAAATGAGCGCGCAATAATCACATCGATATGCTTGATTGAACGATACATCAACAAGCCTTTATTGGCCTCAACAGCCCCTAATGCTCTCGTCGCTATTTTCTGAAACATGCGAAAGGGAACCATCCCAGCTACTAAGAACAAGGAAAAATCCATTCCAGGCACTAAACGCTCACGAATAGCACCAAAAATCACTAAAAATATCAATACTTGAAAAAGAACTTCAAGCGGTGCCCACAGATAACCCAAACGGTAGCCACCAAAGCGAGTTTGTAGCTCACGCATCAATAATGCATGAAATGCTGCACCCATGACTTTAAGGCCACTGCGATGCTTAATCGGACGATAAGGAGGTAATTGTACAGACATGGCGTTACAGGACTTTACCGAAAACAGCCCCTATGATAAGTAAGCGCGACATAAGTTACAACAATTAATCTGTGTCTAGACAGATAAACCTATGATTTAGCAAGAAAACAGTAAGTAAATATAATTAAGCATTCTATTTACATTCGTGCAAATTACCGTTTTCACTGATTTATTTTAGGCAAAAAAAAACCAATCACAAAGGATTGGCTTTTTTAATGTTACTAGTTTTGCTATAAATGGTGGCGATGAAGAGACTTGAACTCTTGACCTCACGATTATGAGTCATGCGCTCTAACCAGCTGAGCTACATCGCCATTTTAGGCTCGGTATTATGCCCAAGTTGACTAACCTCGTCAACCCCCAAAAGGCATTTTTTCGAAAAAACATGGCTTTTTCTGCAAATAAGTACTCACCAACACACAGTAAGCATTTTATAAATACAATTTCAGCCATTAAAAAGGTTTGGTAAACCGATAAGCCGGGTTCTGTCGTGGACAATCATTCCTCTAGGCGTACAATCGCTCGTACGCTCAAGCAACCTACCCGCATCGAACGCGGGCCGCGCCATGCCGATGCCTATTTGGTCTTGCTACGCGTGGAGTTTACCATGCCGTGAACTGTTGCCAGCCACGCGGTGCGCTCTTACCGCACCCTTTCACCCTTACCGATGACATGAATATCTTGCGATACCCATATAAGCCAAAGGCGGTCTACTCTCTGCTGCACTGGTCGTCAAGTTACCCTGCCCAGCCGTTAGCTGGCACGCTGCCCTATGTAGCCCGGACTTTCCTCCCCTACTCATCTGTTGCCAGTGTGCAGCGGCGATTGCCTAGTCTACCAAGCGCGCTAGTATAGCAAATCTAATCGCCGTCTAGGAATATCTTTTACGCTTATTTGCATTCACAAAGATATTATTCATAAACTACTTAAATAAAGTCCTTTGGCAAAGACAATGTCTGATGCTTAAACGCTGTTTTAGTATCAGACATTGCATGGTTTTCTAATTGGGGTAACTGTAGCCAGTGTGTCGTTGGATAATGTTGCTGTAGATGGTTCTGTAAAAACTCAATCGTGCTATCAGCTATCTCGACGTCAGTATTATCGGTATCGTCATGAATATGATTATAGACAACAGTATGAACCTGTAAGCCGCGCTGGGTAATAGCTTCGAGACTAAGTAAGGTATGGTTGATACTACCCAAGCGACCCGAAGTAACTAAAATAATCGGATAGCCTTGAGCAGCAATGTAATCTAAGACGAATAGCTGCTCAGTAATGGGCACTAGCAGTCCGCCTGCGCCTTCTAGTAGCACTACTTCATAATCAGCTTGTAAGCTTTTTGTAGCGCTCGTAATAACCTCAGGATCGAGTGTTTGTTTGGATAGTCGACTCGCAAGATGCGGTGAAGCAGGTTTTTTATAACGATAAAGACAAGTAATAAAATCCAAATCACACGGCTGTAGCGGTATGTCCATCAACGCGCGGTGCGTGATAATATCGTCAGCAATACCCATTTCACCGGTCATTGGATTGACACTAACGCCCGTTTGGACTAACTTTTGAGTGATAACGCTTGTGCCTTGCTCCATTAAGGCTTTTGCAAGCATTCCAGTGGCATAGGTTTTGCCAATATCGGTATCGATACCAGAGATAAATAGCACGCTCATAGGATAACTCTATCGGTCGTAGAAATTTGACCCAAGTAAGCAGTGACGACGGTTAGTAATGACTGGCATAACGTTACCAGCTCATCATCAGTGATGATGTAAGGCGGCATAATATAGACCAACTTACCAAAGGGTCTGACCCAAATACCATTTTCAATCAGCAATGTTTGAAAGGTCGGCATATCAACGGCTTCTTGCAGCTCAATCACTGCTACCGCGCCTAGACAACGCACCTCGGCAACACCATTTAAACTCGCAGCTGGAGCAAGCTGTTGCTCCATGACAGATTGCATATTGGCTGTACGCGCTTCGATATCATAGGACAGTATTAAATCAATTGAGGCACAAGCAACAGCACATGCCAACGGATTACCCATAAAAGTTGGGCCATGCATCAGAGCTGGATAATCGCTTTGGCTAATGGTATCAGCAATATGGCGCGTACATAAAGTCGCGGCAAAGGTCATATAGCCGCCAGTCAAGGCTTTACCAATCGTCATGATATCAGGGCTGATACCCGCATGCTCACAAGCAAATAACTTGCCACTACGCCCAAAACCAGTGGCAATTTCATCAGCAATCAGCAGCACCTCATGCTCATCACATAGCTGACGTAACAGTTGCAGATATTCAGGACTATAGAAACGCATGCCACCAGCGCCTTGGATAATCGGCTCGATAATAAAGCCTGCCAGCTTATCGCTATACTCATCAAAAAACGTTGTCAGTGCGGTGCGTTCTTCTTTCACTAAAACACGCTCAAACCCTAATGGTGGGGCAGGAACGAAGTGCTGCATAGGTAATTGTTTGCCATACAAGCTGTGCATACCATTAATAGGGTCGCAAACACTCATCGCGTGCCACGTGTCGCCATAATAACCAGAGTGTGTTGAAGCAAACTGGCATTTTTGTGGACGCTTGGCGGCAATCTGATATTGCAATGCCATCTTAAGCGCAACTTCTACCGCAATACTGCCGCTGTCGGCATAGAAAATAGCCTCTAAACCAGTAGGCACAATATCGAGCAGTTTTTTGCCCAAATCTATCGCTGGCTGGTGCGTCAAACCACCAAACATGACATGCGCCATTTTGCCTAACTGCTCAATCATCGCCGCATTTAGTTTGGGATGATTATAGCCATGTGCACTCGCCCACCACGACGACATGCCATCGATCAGGCGCGTGCCATCTTGGGTGATGATATAAATGCCCTCAGCACGATCAATAACGATATTGGGATAGGTCGGTGGTAGGCTGGCATACGGGTGCCAAAGGTGCTGCTGGTCAAAGTCGCTCATTATCTGGCTTGCATTTATCGTCATTACATTGTCCCTAAAGCGCTTTAAATCCAGATGTTATCAATAGTATATGAGTCACTTATTGACCAGTAATGCGTTTGTATTTAGACATCAAATCACTTTCAGTTTCGACATGGTTAGGATCATGAGGAATACAGTCAACCGGACAAATAACCACGCATTGCGGCTCATCGAAATGACCGACGCATTCCGTGCATAAATCAGGATCGATGACATAGATATCATCGCCTTCTGAGATGGCTTCGTTTGGGCAGGCAGGCTCACACACATCACAATTGATGCATTCATCAGTAATTAATAGCGCCATAAACTGCTCCTTATTGTTTATTATTAGCCTATATGCTGTAGCTATGAGCTTATTAAAGGGCTAGCTGTCTTTAATAGCCAGTTTTTTTGTAAAAGCCTGTGCCACACACGGAGGGACGAATTTATTGACATCGCCGCCAAGTCTGGCAATTTCGCGAATCATCGTCGACGAGATAAATGAATAGTTCTGAGAAGGGGTCAAAAACACCGCTTCAAAGTTTTCATCGAGCTCGCGATTCATATTAGCGAGCTGAAACTCATATTCAAAATCCGACATCGCCCGTAGACCACGCAATACCGCAGTGGCGTTTTTTTCACGCATAAAATCTACCAGCAAGCCTTCGAAACCAATGACCGAGACTTGGGGTAAATCTTCAAACACGGTCTCTACTAAAGTGACGCGTTCTTCGAAATTAAATAACGGTTTTTTATGATGCCCTGAGGCAACGGCGATGACGACCTCATCAAACAGCTTGGTTGCGCGCTTGACCAAGTCCACATGACCATTGGTAATCGGGTCAAAGGTGCCAGGATATAAAATTTTTGTGTGCAGCTTTGAAGAATTAGAAGTAATAGAGTGGCTCATAACATGGCTAATATAGTCGGTAATATTACGCCATATGCTAGCAAATTTTGCCCGAACTTAATACTTATCTGCTACATTTGTCCTAACAGCTGACTTACATTTTTGTGAGGTGCTTTGCTACAATAGGCGGTTCGACTCATCCGTCTTATCATTCAAATGTAAGATAATCCAATTAAACGGGTTAGGATGAGGAATTAGTAGGACTGGTCAGATAAGAACACGATACTTTTGAGTGATTCTTATGGAGAAATTATGTCAAAAAAATCAAAAAAACCGGAAAATCAAATTTGTGCGAACAAAAAAGCTCGACACGAGTACTTCATTGAAGAAACGTTTGAGGCAGGATTGTCGTTACAAGGTTGGGAAGTAAAAGCCATTCGCGCGGGCAAAATGACCATTACCGAAGCTTATATCATCTTCCGTAATAACGAGGCTTTTATATTTGGTGCGCATATTCAGCCGCTACTATCCAGCTCGACGCATGTCAGCCCTGATAGTATCCGTACCCGTAAACTGCTGCTCAATCGCCGCGAAATCGAAAAATTGATGGGTGCAGTCAACCAAAAAGGCTATGCCTGTGTGCCCTTATCCTGCTATTGGAAAAACTCGCTGGTGAAATGTCAAATTGGCTTAGCATTGGGTAAAAAGCAGCACGACAAACGCAAAACGCTTAAAGATCGTGATTGGGAACGTGATAAGCAACGTGGCTTTAAACAGCATTTAGATTAATGAGCGAATGAAACGATTCACTTTAATCTAAGGTAAAAAGGACGGCTCAGTAAATTGAGCCGTCCTTTTTTATCGCTTATCCATATTGTCAATCGTAACTCCTACGCAACTTGTTTTTTGACCGAAGATGATAGGTTTTTACGAGCGCGGCGCAGTTGGCGAATGCCATGAGTGACCAAACAAGCAATACCCAGCCAAATCAAACCATAGCTATAAATCATCGCTGATTCAAACGGGTTGCCCAATACGGTGATTGCCAATATGAATAATAATGCAGGCTCCAAATAACTCATCATACCGTAGACATTTACCGGCAGCATTTGACTGGCATCCACGTTGGTTTTCATGGCTAACACACTCATGACACCGAGTCCCGCCAGCATAATGATAAAAAATCCAGAGCCGCTAACGAGCATTAAACTACTAGGTGCTACCAAAAACAAATAAGCCAAAGCAAATGGTGCGAATATCGTCAAATCGACCAAGAGTCCAGTCACTGCACCAATTCCTTGCAGACGACGCAAGATATAATAAATAGGATACGTGCCGCAGACCCAAAGCGTTGCCCAAGAGATACTTTGCGTACGGATAATTTCACTGCCGACCCCTAATGCGGCAAAGCCAACCGCCAGCCATTGCAGACGGCTTAACTTTTCGCCAAAAAAGACACAGCCAAATATAACCATCATTAGTGGGAATAAGAAATAACCCATCGCGGTTTGTACACCTTGCCCATTCACGGGTGCCCACATAAATAACCAAAACTGGCTTAAGAATATCGGCGTTGGTAATAACAACCACACCCATTGCTTCACAGTACCTAGCGCTTTTAACTTATCAATATGAACACCTAAGCGCCCACTAATCAGCAAATATCCTATCAGTGCCGCCCACATCGCTAGCATACGCCAGATAAACACTTGCGTACCTGACAATGGCGCTAAAAAGCTGCTGTAAGCATAAAGTACACCAAATAACAAATTCGACAGCACGGCCAATGCTACGCCTAACATTAATGTGCGCTGCTGTGCGCTACCTGCTGTCCAAATAGTAGGCAGTGGCAAGCGCGAAACAGTCGTTGCGAGCGTATTTGCAAAGACAGTAGAAAGGATGGAAGTAGACATAAAAGCACCGTACATTTAAATAGATATTAGGAAACCAGCTATTAGCTTTGATTTGTCATGAATAAGCTTTTTTGAGCTCTAGGCTCTGATTGCTAAGCTTTGATTGTTGATCTTGATTAACAGCATCTATTTTACGAATTAATGATGAGATATTATTGCTATAACAACCTATTTATAAATAAATTTATCTTTTTGAGCACTCAAAACTGAATATTTTCTTATCTTTTAATTTATAGTGATAATAATGATAAAAACGGATAATGAAAGCATTTCATAGAAGGGAGAACATAATGAGCCAAATTTTAGATGATATCGATAAAGCGATTTTAAATTTGCTACAGGACGATGCGACCTTGCCATTAAAAACGGTGGCAGAACAAGTGCATGTGTCTATCGCTACTGCCCAGCGCCGTATCCAAGCATTGATAAGCAACGGCGTGATTACTAAGCAGGTCGCTATCGTTGACCCAAATAAGGTGGGTTACGGACTGACTGCCGTGGTGATGATAGAGATGGCGCGCTCAAATACTTCGATGCAACATCGATTTGAGCGCTTGATGAATACACAGCCACAGGTCATGAGCTGCTATGAAGTGTCGGGCGATGCGGATTTTATGTTGATGGTCAATGCCAAAAATATGAGTGATTACCATCGATTCACGACGGGTTTGCTGACCTATGAGAATAATGTGCGCAACTTTAAAAGCCAATTTGTGATGAATTTCACTAAAAGTGGTACAAAGATTTTATTGGATTAGCAATCTCGACAAGCATTGGTTTATTGAGTTAATTAAAAGTAGCTAAGTCGCGCTCAAACAAGGTACGATAACAACGAAAGTTTGGCAAAAAATAGATACCAAATCAATAGCCCGTCGGTATAGTCGATTCAATTTAAAAGTAGTACAAGGCAACCGAGTGTAGATGTATATGTGATACTTCAAGCGAGGTTAACGCTGTAATACTTTTATAGTGGAATGACTATAGTAGACAAGGAAGCCTTAGCATGACTAAAAATACCCGTGCCATTAAAAAAGAAGAAAGTAATAATCCAGCATTAAAAGCATTAAGCTTCAAAACAGTGATAACAGGGGCGTCACTCGCAGCATTGCTCGTCAGCTCTGGCTGTGCAACCAGTTCATTGTTAGAAAACAACAAACATGTCAGCACCACAACGACTAAGAGTGTGTTGTCTGAAGATCAAATTGTGGCTTTTGGTCGTCCTGCACAGGCATTGCCAAAAACGCCAAATGCGACAATGGTGATCGTCGGTGAAAAGAACAGCTATGTGCTGACCCAAGGCGGGACGGAAATGGTCAATTTACTCACCAATCTGACGCCAAAGAACATCCAAGTCGATAATGACATGAGCTTTTCTGTGCCCAATAATGACGGCTATTTTCAGGGAGAAATGAAGCTTTCTTACGCCAAACTAAAAGATGAGTTTAAACGTTCTGATTACCAGTTCTTTTTACAAAACAATGGTCGCGAATGCACCTCAGCAAGCGATCAACGTATCAATGCTCAGCGCTTTTGCTTTAGCGTTCCTGTCAAAGGCGCTATCTATCCGCAAGTCAGTAATTTAAGCCTAATTCAGTCGAACTATCGCGCCTTGACCAAGCCTTATATGGTTAGCTTTCATACAGAAACACAGCAAGACCAAGTCATTCGTAGTGGCGCAAATACGGCGCAAAAACTGGTATTACTACCCTTTGCCCTAGCCTTTGATGTTGTGACTTTCCCATTGCAATTGTTAGACAATTAAAGAACTTGTCAGCCAATGCATTGATCACCTCCTGACTCATACTGACTCATAATCTAAAGCAAGAATGGTTCTGCATTTCCCAAAACCATTCTTGTTGATAGGCTGATAGATTGTCTTACACTATCAATAACTTATCGCCAATTGCCCCTCATAGAATAGGTCGCATAGTGAAGGCAATTCATGTTAAAATGAGCGCTTTTAAATTCGCCTTTATTATCAGTGAGTAATAAGGGACGTATTTTTAGTGCCATTTTCTAATTAACAGGTCCGCCCATGTCTGCCGATACCATTGCCCGCACTGCCTTTAAGCAAGGCACCAAGCCACTTTATGATTATGACAAACATTGGGCGAGCTGCTACGAGCCTGCGCCTTATCTACCGATGAGCCGTAAAGAGATGGACGATCTGGGCTGGGATGCGTGTGATGTCATCATCATCTCGGGCGATGCTTATGTCGATCATCCAAGCTTTGGTATGGCGATTATTGGTCGCTTGTTAGAAGCACAAGGCTTCCGCGTCGGTATCATTGCTCAGCCAGATTGGAAGAGCAAAGATGCCTTTATGGAACTGGGCAAGCCTGTCTATGCCTATGGCGTGACCGCTGGCAACATGGACAGCATGATCAACCGCTATACGGCAGATCGCAAAATCCGTAGTGATGATGCTTACTCACCAGGTAATGTCGCTAATAAACGTCCCGACCGTGCTGCTATCGTTTATAGCCAGCGCTGCCGCGAAGCTTATCCTGATGTACCGATTATCCTAGGCGGTATTGAAGGCAGCTTACGCCGTATCGCGCATTATGACTATTGGTCAGACAAAGTCCGTCGTAGTATTTTGCTGGATGCCCGTGCTGACGTCTTATTGTATGGTAATGCTGAACGCGCTATCGTCGATGTGGTGCATGGCTTATCAAAAGGCTATAGCTTTGAGCAAATGAGTAAATTGCGTGGTACGTCATATCTATTGACACCGACACGCCGCCATTGGCAAGCTGGCATGACCGAAGTTGCCAGTAACGATGTCGATACCGTCGGCCGTGTCGATCCGATTATTAATCCATATGTCATGACCGAAGACATCGATAGCTGCTCAATTGAGCAAGACAAACCAAGCGACTCGCCAGTTGGGCAAGCGATGACTGGAATGTCTGCTCAGTATCAAGGCTTTGTCGCTGAGCCTGTCGCCAATAAAGTCATCAATGCTGAACAAGTCGATGAAGAAACGCAAGTGGTACAAATGCGTGGCTTTAATAAGCCCATGACGGCGCGTAAACATAAACTCAAAATGCCACCGCGCGAGCAAACGGTCATTCGCCTGCCTGACTATGAACATGTCAAATCTGACCCTGTGCTTTATGCCCATGCCAGCCGTATTTTGCACCTTGAGACCAATCCAGGGAACGCTCGTGCGCTGGTACAGCGTCATAGTAGCGGTGCTGGTAACTCGCACACTTCGATTGACGTGTGGCTGAATCCACCACCGATTCCACTCTCAACCGAAGAGATGGATTACGTGTTTGACTTGCCGTATGCCCGCCTGCCACATCCAAGCTATGGCGATGCGCGCATCCCTGCTTATGACATGATTAAGTTTTCGGTCAATATCATGCGCGGCTGTTTTGGTGGTTGTACATTCTGCTCGATTACTGAGCACGAAGGCCGCATTATTCAAAGCCGCTCAGAAGACTCTATCTTGCGCGAAGTGGAAGCGATTCGTGATACTGCACCTAACTTTACTGGCGTGATATCTGATCTTGGTGGCCCAACGGCTAATATGTATCGTCTCAGCTGTAAAGATGAAACGATTGAAAAGAACTGCCGCAAGCCTTCTTGCGTCTATCCTGATGTCTGCGAAAACTTGATTACCGATCACAGTAATTTAACCAAGCTATATCGCAAAGCGCGTGATATCAAAGGCGTGAAAAAAATCCTTATTGCCTCAGGTCTGCGTTATGACTTGGCAGTGAAAGACCCTGAATACGTCAAAGAATTGGTCAGTCATCATGTCGGTGGTTATCTAAAAATCGCCCCTGAGCATTCTGAAGAAGGCGTGCTATCGAAGATGATGAAGCCGGGCATGGGCAGCTATGATAAATTCAAAGCCATGTTTGAGCAGTACAGTCAAGAAGCGGGTAAAGAGCAATATCTGATTCCTTACTTTATTGCCGCGCATCCGGGCACGAAAGATGAAGATATGATGAACCTTGCGCTTTGGCTAAAAAGTCACGGCTACCGTGCTGACCAAGTGCAAGCATTTTATCCAAGCCCGATGGCGACAGCGACCACCATGTATCACACCCATAAAGATCCGCTACATAAGGTCAGTCGTGATGAAGGTGACATGGATATCGTCAAATCTGGCAAGCAGCGTAAATTGCACAAAGCTTTCTTGCGCTTCCATGACCCAAAAAACTGGGTGATGTTGCGTAAAGCATTGCAAGATATGGGTCGTAGCGATTTGATTGGTAAAAATCGTGGTTGCTTGATTCCACCATTTAACGCCAGCTTAGAAGGTCGCGATGCCGCACAAGACAGCTACCAATCGGCGCGCAAAAAGAACAGCCGCTTAGGTAATGATTCGGTGAAGCGCAGCAATGGCTCAACCAATAACAATGTCGTTAGTAAGAATACCAAAAAGAAAGTAAGCAAAGGTAATTTCCAGACACAGCATACGGGTCTGCCACCACGCAAAACTAAGTAACTAATTCCGCTGACCAAACTTATAAAGTGAACTTGGTCAGCGACAGCTTAGGTATCCTTATCAATAAAAATCGCCCATCGGCTCTCAAGCTGATGGGCGATTTTTATTTGCCTAGGTAATTGTGAGTGTCTATAGTCAGTGAAAAGTAATATCGACACATGACGCACTGGTGATATCAATTTTTCTTGCTTGCTGTACCTGTGCAGACAAAGGCTACAAAAAATTAATATCAGCAGCATCGTATTGTTTTTGGGGTATTTTGACTATGGGGCGTCCCCTAAATGACTTATTACCCGAATAAAGTCCCACTTAAATTAGAAATTACATTAGTCATCGGTTAAGTAAGAAAGCTAATAGGTAACAAACAATTTCTAACATCGCTCTGACTATATTTTCGCTACTATGGCGCCATATGCTTAACGCATTATTAAGAACAGTTAAATGAATCAAGTTAATACTTTGGAGAAAACGATGAAAACGATAACTAAAATTGTCACTACCCTACCAGCCCTTGCCCTACTGAGTGCTTGCGCCACTACCGCACCGACTACCCCAGATGCCACTGATACACCTGTTCCAGAAAAAGTGACAGCCGCTTATGATCGTATGGCACCAGCGCCTTATACTTGTACTGATGACAGCAAAATCATGGCAAAGCAGTCTATCAATAAACAACAAGTGATGCTAAACGCGACATTGCCTAAAGTAAATTGGGCAGAGCAACCAATCATCTTAAATGGTAAAGTACAAGGCGATGTAGCAAGTTACGTCAATGAATCAAACCCAGAAGCTGTCTATGCATGGCACATGAAAGGCGACAAAGGTATTTTTGCCATCAAATGGGCAAATGGTAAAGAATACCAAGTAAACTGCCAAATATAGTCAGTAGCCACAAGCAAAAGCTATTATAAATAGTGAACAAAAAAACAGTCATCCTATGGTGGCTGTTTTTTTGTTCGCATTTTTTAAGAATATGCCAGTTGCTTCGATATTTTCATATTCAATATTTTTACAACAGGCGCTTGTTTCCTCCATTTCGCTAGAGAACCGTAAAGAAAGCTGTCAAACTAGGGCATATTAATCATGACCAATAATAAAAAGGATAACTCGATGGCTAAGCGTCTAATAAGTATGATGGCAATTGCAAGTATATGGGCGCTGACAGGCTGCAATAACGCTGCCGATTCTGTTGATGCTACTGACCAAACCCCTGAGGCAGCGGCGACAGCAGCAGATTCATCGACGCCAAAAGGCGAATCAGCAGTCGGTACGATAGACTGGTCATTGGTAGACAGTGGTGAAAAGCCTGCTGACCCCACCAACTATCAGTACCCTTTTGCAATCGATAGTCAAAACGTCCGTGATTATGCGGATTACTTCAAAGTGGATGCTGCGACCGCTCAACACAACCTCACAATAAGTATGGCAAGTAACGAGGCACTATCGAAAGCCTTGGATCAGCTGAGTGAGACCTATGTCTCACACGAGGTAACCGATGGTAATGAGATGACGCTTATCATTCATACCACGCCTGATGTCGCTGCCAGTCGCTATGATTATGTGCTGTCTGATGACTTTGCCAAAGGGTTGATATTACCCATTGAAATCAAACCTGATGGTAAGAAAAGTGATGCGAAGGCGCATGGTGAGATGGTGGAGTAGAGACTAGGATTTATACTAATGTGACGTTCCTAGTCTTTTATTATTTACAATGTAAATCCACATTAATTAGCTAATTTGATGATGCCAATTCCTAAGTGCTCTATCCGCCGAACTCCGATCAATGGCAATATGCCGCTGAATTACATCAATATTTTCATTTATTGAAATACTTGGATTGCAAACGCTGTCTAATACCGCATATAAACTCTGAAAAGGTATTTCTTTAAGTGAATATAAATTGTACTTTCTAAACCAACCTTCTTTTTTAGTATATAGTCGAGCTATAGAGGCATAAAAATATTTAGAGTAACTACTCGAAAACATATAGTTTAGTTCATTTCTAAATATTGAAGGTTCTACAGGCTTATTATATTTTTGTAACAACTTATTAATACCACCTATATATTTATTTAAATCAATATTTGCGTATGCTAGTTCTGGCAATGTATAGAGCATTCTATCTACTTGAACAACTGTACCAGAGTTAATCATTTCATCTAGATAAAACCCTGCATGATTCAGACTTTTACTTTTCAGTAAATTAGCTATTTCTGGCTTAGTTAAAGGCTTCTCATTCCGTCTCATCGTCTCTATGATGACATCTCTTTGAGTAATACTCTTAAAGTCTTTTTTCAACCCTACTGAGTCCGTTTGCGAACGGCCATCAAAGTAGAACCCATAGTCCTCTCCAAAATGCTTTACAAAATGGCGAATTTCATAATAATCATATTTCTGTAGACTATTGGAAGAACGATAACACTCACTTAAATGAAATACATCTCTTGAGACTGCCTCTCCATATTCCATTATTTTAAGAAAAATATCATCTAACACAATATTATCCGTATCAATAAAGTTCGTATGCTTGTAAATGCCTTTACCACTTAAAAATATATAATCTGGTAGCTCAAAAGCTGTTTGTTCTAAGCGTGCTTCTTGTATTGATGTTTTCGAATAGCTATTGCTATTCACAATTTTTGCAACATCTAACCAAGGCAAACCTTTTTCATGGTCAACTAAAACACATGCTGTAGCTTCTGCCTTACCAAGCTGCTTCGGCCATACATACTGGCCTTCAATCATAATCGAATCTTGATTTTGCAAAGTAGCTATAGCATTATCTATATTTCTAATTTCTACTAATTTTAGGTCATCTAAATACTCTCTAATATCATTAATAAGAGCCGGAGCCCCATTTTCTACAAAATAGATATTTAATATAGCTCTATCTATTTCAGGATATACATATTCAATTAACTTTTCTTGACCACAGACCAAGCTCAAAAAGTCATAAAACTCTTTTTCTGAATAAAAACAAAGAAATAAGTCTTTGAAATTAATGCTAATATCTGGATTTAGTTTTGGTTCCAGAAGCTGCCATAGCATTGATTGACCTAAACGCATATTTCGAATAAAGTTATTATTAATTTTAGTTTCTTTTTGACGAATCCTTTCTCTAGTAAGGCCAAATTTTTCAGAAATCTCTTCAAGAGTTTGTTTATCCTCTACGAAACCCCAACGTTTCTGAGCAATCTCTGCTTCTTCAAACGTTAACTTATCGATATACGTATCTATATCTTCTAATAATATTCTTTCTATCTGTGTAAATGGAAGTTGGTCCAATTTCCTAGGTACAATTAAAGTAGACTCAAACTCTTTATAGTTAATACTTTCTAATATAATAGCCTGAAGTTCATCTTGAATTAATCCTCGAAATTCAATTAATTTGTCTACTACACTAGTACCAAAATGAGGTAACGTAATTAAAGTATGTCGATCAAACTTCAAGATCTCATTTATATGTTCACTTAGATCATTAACATTAATGTATCTAGCATATTTTTCCAATGGCTTCGTAAACTTAGAGTCTATACCTAAGAGACTTATACGCATATTGCTAGTATCGCATGATTGCAAACTAGTGCTATTAATAGAAGTTGTATATTCTAGTTTTTCATTTTCAGGTGATAATTGTGTTAATAACTTTAAATCTTCGAAAATTTTAACATAAGATGAACCAACTCCTGGCAGATTCGATATTCTAGAAGTGGGTAAACTCAAAAGTTCACCTAAAGTCTCTCCGAGGCTAAAGTTTTCATTAGATAGACTGACATTTCTAAGCCTTTTAATCAACTTTGAATAACTGTCAGAGAGATGCAAATCATCTAATCTCGTTGACATACTAGGAGCTTTATTCCTATTTATTGTTGAAATTGTAGAATCTTCGTCTTTTACATGTTCGAAGATACCTTCAATATTTTTGTCTTGAGGAATCTCTAGGTTGCAATGTTCTGGTTCTGGTTCTGGTTCTGGTTCTGGTTCTGGTTCTGGTTCTGGTTCTGGTTCTATGATATTAGTATGTAAATTAACATCGTTGACAATATTTATAGAAAATAATCTAAGAAAGTCAGCAAAATAAACATTTTGCTTTAGAGAAATAAAATCCTCGATACTCATTTTTTCACATAAATCCCAAAGACTTAACTGCTGATGAATATCTGTATTCGTGTTTGCAGAAATATTATTTATTAGCTTTTCGATAACAATATCTACATTTTCAAATTGAGCATCAATTTTTAAATATTTCACCTTACTGTACATCCTTCAATTTTTTGAGGAAAACTGAGATCGAACGATACTTATTCTTAATTTCTTCTTGTTCTGACATAGAAAGTTTTTTAATGTCAGATCTAGAAAATATCTTCATTTTAAGGCTATCGATCAAAACACACTCAGTCGTAATAATTTCCGCTCGCTCACTAACTCTTGAGCTATCAGAGGATCCTACTTGCAAATCTTCTATAATCTCATTAAAACTAGGCAACAGTATTTGAACTTCCTTCTCAGTAAACTCATATAATTGTGATTCCATAAAATGATGTGAGATCGCTCTCAAACTAGGCACTAATTTATACTGCTGGAAATACGAATTGACAAAATCACTTATCTTTTTAGTCATTGGTTCTGTGTCAAAATTATTATCCAATGCAGCGTATAAGAAATTATAATACGATCCAAAATGGGTAGAAATTTGATCTAAACTTACATCCATTAGAACTTTATCTAAATCAAAAATAAATGGGATATTTCCATTTACTTGAAAATAACTACGTAATTTTTTTAATAGAATTTCGCGGCTATTAAGCTGCAGATTCATATTTTCAATCAATTCAAGTACTTTTGCAGCTTCTGTACTATACTTAACTTCAAGAGAGCCATCATGGAAGACATCTTGTGTTGAGAGTCCTTCCACATCATCAATTAGACTTTCTCTATCAACTGGCATATTTCTAACTGCCCTTGAAAGTTCTTTAACTTCATTTAGCCGCTCTAAAGAGCCAACAAAATCTAAGACATGAACATATTCTTTATTAGGCGTCTTTCTTAAACCACGACCTAACTGTTGAAGCCATATTGTTCGAGAGCCTGTATAACGCATAAAAATAAGAACATTAGTTTCGGGTATATCAATACCTTCATTAAAAAGATCGCAAACTAGAATATACTTGTACTCACCTTCTCTGAAGTTTCGAATATTTTCTCGTCGTTCTTGGTCTGACATTTTAGAATGAACCAATGTAGCTGTACCAAGTTCGAAAAAGCCTATTAAATGATTCATATGCCGAATACTTCGACAGAAAATTATTCCTTTAATATTTTCAATTTCCTGTTCAGCTACTGTCCTTTCAATAATCCGAACTACTTCTTGATCTTTTTTATGTAGGAATAGTCTTTTATCTAAATCAGCAATAGAAAGGCCACTATCTAACTGGTCAATTTTGTCTTGATCCAGATCATCTAATAAAACTAAATATTTAGGAAATGCAAGTTTTCTATGTTTAAGCGCCCAAACTAAATCAAACTTACCAATATGTCCTTCATCACCCCCAAAAAATCTAATGACATCTTTATTATCAGCACGATATGGTGTCGCAGTCAATCCAATTAAAAGCCTCGGCTTAAAATTTGTGACAACTTCAGAGTAGGTTCTGGCTGGTGTATGATGTGCTTCATCTACAATTACAAAATCAAAAGATTTTTTGTGGAGCTGAGCTATTTGTCCATAGAGAGTATCAAATGATGCAAATACAAAATCTGTATCCTCTGGGTGTGACCCAGAGATACAAGCGGAGAAACTGTAATTTCCTATACCTAGGACATTTTTAAAGGCTGTGACAGATTGGAGTAATATTTCTACTTGATGTGCTAGAAATAACACTCTTGGTATTCGACCGTTTTGTTGAATTAACCTTTTGATTATATGAGCTACCGTATAAGTTTTACCTAGCCCTGTAGCCATCTCGATTAATAACTTTGATTTTCCATTCTCATATTGCGTCAAAGCCTCATCAATAACACTCTGTTGATATTTACGAGGTTTAATATCACGTCCAATTTCTGAATGTTTCACTACCCACAAGTTTTGCAATTCGTCACGATCTATAAGTTCAACACCAAGCCTTAGTGCTCGAACCTTTACTTCAGATGTGAAATATGAGTTTGTAACTAAAATCTTATTTGTTACGTTGGCTAACTTTGCTCCAGTAACTAGTTGATTAAGAGCTTTTACATCTACTGTAGCTTTCAGATTCCTTTGTTTAACTTCAATAGCAAACTTACGCTTGCCTTTATAGGCAAAAATATCAACACCACCATCACCATATTTAAATTCTTTACCTACTTCTGTAATTACAGCATCTGTCCAGCCAGATGCTACAAATAGATCCCTAATAAATATTTCAAAGTCGGTGGGTGAAAGACTATCAATATCTTTAAATTCGTTGATCATGTTTCAATTTACACTCAAATACTTAAAAGTATTACATAATAATTAAACATTTGTTACTTATAAATCCCTGAGACTAAATATTCATTGTTTCAACATAACCAAAAACTCTTCTTCACCCACGATTTTAACACCCAGTTTCTCCGCTTTGGTCAGTTTAGAGCCAGCCTTATCCCCTGCTAGTAGCGCAGTGGTTTTTGCCGAGATACTTCCCGATACTTTTGCACCGAGCGCTTGCAGTTTGGCCTTAGCTTCATCACGTGCCATTTTCTCTAGCGCACCCGTAATCACCCACGTCTGCCCATCAAGTGGCAAGTCTCCAGCAGCTTTTTGCTCGACCTTATCCCAATGCACACCTGCTTCAAGCAGCGAATTGATCACTTCGATATTATGCGGTGCACGGAAGAACTCATAAGCCAGCTCGGCAGTGATAGTACCAACGTCAGGGGTTTTAATCAGGGTTTCGATACTGGCTGCCATTAGGCTATCGAGGTCACCAAATTGCTGTGCAAAGTTTTGCGCCGTGCCCTCACCCACACCGCGAATACCAAGTGCGTAAATAAAGCGAGCCAGTGTTGTGTGCTTGCTAGCTTCGATAGCACTGATAATATTCTGTACAGATTTTTCACCCAATTTTTCTAGCGTAATTAGCTCGTCTTGATGATTGTGCAATTGATAGATATCAGCGACGGTTTTGACCAACCCATGCTCAAAGAAGCTAATGAGCCAACTCGCGCCAAGCCCATCGATATCCATGGCACGACGCGAGACAAAGTGAATCAGCGCTTCTTGCTGCTGTGCGGGACAAAATAGGCCGCCCGTACAACGTGCCAATGCTTCGTCTTCAGGCAGCACCACAGGCGAGTCGCAGACAGGACAGGTAGACGGCAGCGTCACTGGCTTTGAGTCTGCTGAGCGCTGGTCATGCCAAACGCGAGTGACTTTAGGAATGACATCCCCTGCCCGGTGGACGCTGACCATATCGCCTGCACGCACGTCTAAGCGCTGAATCTCACCAAAATTGTGTAGAGTGACATTACTAACCGTGACGCCGCCGACTTTGACGGGTTCGAGCTTACCGACTGGGGTAATAGCGCCGGTGCGTCCGACTTGCCATTCGATATCATTTAGACGTGTCATCACCGTTTCGGCAGGGAATTTATAAGCGGTGGCCCAGCGTGGCTCACGCGATAAAAAACCAAGCTGCTGCTGCAATGACAGGTTATTTACTTTAATCACCATTCCATCGATTTCAAACGGCAAATCAGCACGACCTTCAATCACTGACTCATAGTAAGTCTGTGCCGCGCGTGGGTTTGCGACCACTTCTACCGCACTGACGGTAAAGCCAATGGTTTTTAGCCACGCCAAGCCTGCTGATTGGGTTTCGATGGTTTCAGGCAATCCCTGATTGATGGAGTAAGCATAGAATGCCAGTGGGCGACTGGCTGCTATAGCTGGATCTAACTGACGTAAGCTACCCGCAGCAGCATTACGTGGATTGGCAAAGGTTTTATTTTCACTCTCTTCTGCTAGGCGATTGAGACGATCAAAACCTGCCTTGGGCATCAGCACTTCACCGCGCACTTCTAGCAACTCGATATCAGCAGCATCGGCAAGCCAAAGTGGCAAATTACGAATGGTTTTAGCATTTTGGGTAATATCTTCACCCGTTTGCCCATCACCGCGCGTGACAGCTTGTACAAACTTACCATGCTTATATTTTAGTGACACAGCCAATCCATCGAGCTTTAGCTCCATTTCATACTCGGGATTTTTTTGTGCGTCATTTAGACGGTCGTTGACGCGGCGCATAAACGTATGTAACTCATCATAGTCAAAAACATTTCCCAGTGACAACATAGGGATGTCATGAGTGACTTGGGTAAAGGCAGATAGCGGCATGTCACCGACTTGATTAATCGGACTATCAGGCTGTACCAACTCAGGATGCGACTCTTCTAACGTGACCAAGGAACGACGCAACTGATCGTATTCGCTGTCTTCTAAGATGGGATTGTCGAGCACATAATAGGCATAATTGTGCTGCTTAAGAGCATCTATAAACGTGCGCATTCGGGTGACGATATTATCGCCAGTATCATGAGCCGCATTTTTATTGGTTTCAGTTTGAGCAGCGCTCGGTAAGATAGGGTCAGTCATAGTCGGCGTCTTTTATTTGCAATTCAAGATGTCGATATAATAACAAGTTTGCAGGATACTCGGTATAGCCAATCCTATATAAATCAGATACTGTGTCAGGCTCGCTCAGTCTACTATGTGTAGTACTTTCACTCACCTTCCTTGTATCTAAATTATCTTGAAGCGACTCTAGCATTTTGCAGAAACTAAAGCCCATTAAAAAAGGCAAATAACGTTAATCGCTATTTGCCTTTTTTAATGCTACTCATTTAATGCTACTCACTCATTGTATAAAATGGCGTTTAGCCCTCATAGTCGCGGACTTGATTGCGTAGTTGCTGCTTGTATTCAGAGGTGATTGGTTCGTTCTCTTCATCCAGCATAATGGCGTCCAAATCGCTTGCCATCATATAAGCAATGCTCATCATACTATCGAAGCTGCGCAATGCTTGTGGGTGTGGCAACGATAAAAATACCACCACACCAGTATAGGTATTGGTCGCCACGCTATGCGGATCAAATGGTGCGATACCACTATCGGTGATACCCATCATGCTAAACCAAAGCATACCGGTGCCGTCTTTTTGCTCGTAGCGATGGAACATATTCATCGCGCCATAGCGCAGACCATATTTATCAATCAGCCCCAATAAATCACGGCCACGGATAGTCGCTGTTGGACGGTCACGATATTGGTGCGGCAAGATGGTGATATTGATATTGTCTTTGGCATTGATCAATGGACCGTTTTGCGCGTCGTCGCCTGACTCTGATAGATGCTGATCAAGTATCGGACTGTTGTCATCGAAGCTAGGCTCTTCTGCCGTGTCAATCGATGGCATCAGATTATCCGTTGCCGACATGAGGCTTGAAAACGCATCAGGCTCTTGCTCGATATGCATCTGATCAGCGGCTTCTACAAACTCAGCACTATCGGCACGGCGTTGCTCATCTTGCCAGCGCGCATAGTCAGCTTCATCGATGACGTCATGGTCGTCAGTTACGGTACTGCTATGCTCAGCTGTTAGCTGGGCATCGACATTGGTATGCGCTTGCGTCAAAGGCTCTTCTTCAACGACGGCATCCAAGTAGCTACGATCTGGACCGATGCTCGTCTCGCCAGCGACCGTATCATCAAGGTCTGGCTGATCGACGATATTACGCTCGTGACGCGGTATGATGGGAATACCATTTTTGTCATAATTGACCGCAGCAGCTTCGGTAGCAGCGCGGCGCTTAAAGCTACGAATGACCATAAACAGCCCTGCGAGCACGATAAACGCGGCAATGGCAATCAATATAAACTGAATAACGGTCATGATAAATACATCCTAGTATATATAACAAAAGGGAATACACAAACGAGCATAAATGGCAATATTCTAGCATGGCTGACCTATGTCGTCACCACATTGTGTACTTTATAACCAGTATGCTGGACTGAGGTCAAGCTTATTTGCATTTATGCCAATTGATTGATTATATTTGCATCTCGCTGATTCTCATAGTACTTTTAGTATCAGATTTTTGAGTCTTAGCTCTCTACATAACGCGCGGCTTCATCTAGCGAGACGCTGACTAATGTAGAAATACCTGCGCTTGGCATAGTAATGCCTTTTAGCTCGTCAGCAATCTGCATCGTCAGTTTGTTATGACTGATAAAAATAAACTGTAAATCATCTGCCAGCTCATGAATCAAACTGGTAAAGCGTTCGACGTTGGCATCATCGAGCGGCGCATCGACTTCATCGAGCACACAAAATGGCGCGGGATGCTGCTTAAATATCGCAAAAATCAAGCTCAGCGCGGTGAGCGTTTTTTCACCACCTGACAGCACAGCTAGGCGACTATTACGCTTGCCCTTAGGCTGTGCCATTAAAGTAAGCCCTGCCCGCCACTGCTCTGACTTGTATTTGTCAGCGGGGATATTGGCTGGCATATCGTCTGTGTTCAATGTCAAACTGGCTTGACCACCGCCGAAGACTTTGGCAAATAAATTGGCAAGCTCAGTATTAACAGCATCGAGCGTCTGCATAAACAACGTCTTGGTGGTCTCATCAATAGACTCAATCGCTGCCGTCAACGTCTGCATACTAGCCGCGATATCTGCCGTCTGCTGCGCCAATGGCTCTAGACGTTCATTGACCTCAGCCAACTCTGCCACTGCGGCGAGATTGACTGGGCCGATTTTGCCTAGCTGCTGCTCAAGCGTGGCGTGTTCAGACTCTAATTCAGCGATTTTATCTGGACGCACACGGCGATCATGCGCGATAAAGTCCGCGAGCAAGTTTGAGACGCTCATCACTTGTTGCTGATGCTGCGGGTGCTGTGTTAAATGCGACTCCGATTTATATTTATGGCTCACCTTATAGTACGCTTCTAAAGCGTCATGGGTATGAGTACTCGCATCGTCCAAACGCGCCATGCTTAGTGCCAACTCGGTGGCATGATTCGCAAGCTTACCCTGCTGAACTTGTAGCGTATTTTGCACGCTATCCAACGCCGTCTGCTGCTGAGCATAGTCTTGCTTAAGCATCGACAAAGCCGTATCACGCTCGGTCAGTAGCACCTGCTGCTTATCTCGTGCTGTTTGCGCCGTCTGTAATGCTGCTTGCAAGTCTGGTAGCTTATCCTTCTGCTTCTGATGACTTGCTTTTAGCTGCTGCTCGCTCTGTAGCGATTGGTCATATTGCACAGTTGCTCGTGCAAGGCTGCTAACACTATGCTCTAGGCGCATCTCGCTCTGTTGGATACGCAGCTGCAATGCTTGCCATGCATCATCATCGGCTTGGCGTGTGCGATTTAGCTCACTGCGCTCAGCCTGTAACTGCTGACTGGTCGCACGGGCATCAGATATTTGCGGCGTTAACACTACTATCTGACTTTGAATATCTTGCTGCTCATGAGTGAGCGCTTGTCCCTCTTGAGCTAACTCTTGTTGCTCTTGCTCAAGGGCAGATTTTTCCGCCATAAGACGCTGGCTGTCTGCTTGCAGGCGCTCAGCATTGGCACGCTGAGTCGTTAGCTGCTGCTGATATTTATGTTTATCACGGGTGAGCTGATCTGCTTGTGCGCGGGTTTCTTCTAGATTGACCGTTAACGCATCATAGTCGCGTTGATTCTTTGCAATGGTCTTTTGCGTTTCTTGTATTTTGGTTTCAAACTCATCTAGCAAGTCTTCTAATGCTTGCAAACGGCTGCGCTGCTGCAAACGCTGTGTTAAAAACTGGCTATTACTCTCACCTTGACTATCTTGCTCACCTGTAAACTTACTCAAATTAATCGTACCCTGACGACTGATGAGCCAACCGTCTGCGGTTAACAAAATAGCTGACGATGGCAATGCTTTTAAGATACTAGCAAAGTCTTCAAGAGTCTGCTGATTGCTCGCTTCTGATTGCGCAATATACAAGTAGCACTGCTGCCAGAGCGCCAATGCAGGCTGCTTAATCAGTTGTGATAACGGCAAGACTTTATCAGCAAAGTGGTCTGGTAAACTACTAATCAACGGCTTTGTAGCTGCCGGATTCTTGGCAGCTAACCACAAGCTATGACCACTCTCTATTGAAGACTGACCTTCTGTATTAGCCTGCTCATTCTGCGCTGTTTGATAAGTAACAATATCCGTTAGATCATGCTCAAGCACGTGCCATAAGCTGTTCGCTTCCTGAGAAGCATCGTTCGTATTATCAACGTTTAATTGATTAGATTGGTTAGAGAACAGTACATGACTATCTAGCCATAATGCCAAGACACTATCGAGTAGCGCGGCATGCTGCTGCCCTTTTTCACTCAGCTCAATCTGCTCACGTAAGGTGGTAATAGCCAACTCGTTATAGCGATTGACGACATTGCTTTCCGAGCTATCGTCTAAATTATCCGCTGTAGAGACAGAAGCTTGCTGTTGATTTTGCGGTGTAGGTTTTGGATGCAATATCTGATGCAGGGTATCATATTCACTGGCCAATACCGCGTGACGCTTTTCATGCTCACTCAACTCACGTTGCTGCGTATTCAAGCGCTGCTGTAAATCATGCGCTTGCGGTTGTAGTTCCGACAGACGCTCATCGACGCTGTCTTGTTGGCGTTCTATCTGCTGCAACTGTTTGTTTAGCTCTGCAACTTGCGTCTCTAACGTCTGCTGTAGGTTTTGTGCATCCGTTGGCGCTTGTCCATCAGAGCGCTTATCAGATTCCTTATCAAAACCATCATTATTGCTAGATGCTGATAATGACTGCTGTAATTGCTGCCATAGATTTTGCCAGTTTTGTTGGCGGCGCTGCCATTTGTCATGGTTCTGTTGATGACGTTTTTGCGCTTGGCTATTAATGGCTTGCTGCTGCTCAAGCATGCGCGCATTATCTTGCAAGCGTGATAGTTGGTTTTGCGCATCATGCCATGCGCGTTGTAACGGTTGCTCATTGCGTTTATGCATGTCACGTATACCCGTCAACTCAGTGAGCTGTGGACGTAACGCCTCTAATATATTCTGCTGCTCGGCTTGCTCGGCTTTTAATCGATTAATCTCATCCACTGCTTGCGCGCGCTGCTGATCCAAGCTCGCGAGTTGCTGCTCAATCACGGTCAATTGCGACTTGGCATCGCTCAGCGCGTGCTCAGCTTGTTGATAGCCAAGCTGCTGCTGATAATGAGCGCTTTGGGCATCGTCCTTGAGCCATTGCTCTTGATTAATGTGCGTGGCGAGCTTATCTTGTTGGGCTTTTAGCGTCTCATAGTCGGCTTGCAATGTAGCAACTTCGGCAGTGCTGCGCTCATGGGCGATTTTTTGCTGTTGCTGCGTATGCTTGGCTTGATACAACTGCTGAATAGCCAGTTGCTGCTTGATATCAGCAAGGGTCAAGGCCAGCTCTTCATAACGCTGCGCACTGGCAGCTTGTTTAGACAAGCGTTTTTGTTGGCTGACTAGCTCACTTTGCATGTCATGCAGACGTGCTAGGTTTTCTTGTGTTTTCTCTAGTTTCTTTTGCGTTTCTTCGCGGCGCGCTTGATAACGAGACACCCCTGCGGCCTCTTCAATAAATTCACGCAGCTGCATGGGACTAGATTCGACAATACGTCCAATCATGCCTTGTTCAATCACCGCATAACTACGCGCACCAAGTCCCGTACCCAAAAAAACATCGACCACATCACGGCGACGACAGCGCGTGCCATTGATGAAGTAATCCGAGCGGCCTTCTTTATTGACCTGACGACGTACAGATAGCTCTTGGTACAGGTTAAACTCATGACGAATGCCGGTATGCTCATCTTGCGTATGCTCAAATGTCAGCTCCACACTGGCGACACTTTTGGCAGCCTTATCTTGCGTACCAGCAAAAATGACATCACTCATCGCGCCACCACGCAACTGCTTGGCAGAGGTCTCACCCAGCACCCAGCGAATGGCATCAATCACGTTAGATTTGCCACAGCCGTTCGGCCCGACAATGGCGGTGATGCCATGACGGAAGGTAAAAGTCGTTGGATTGGCAAAGGATTTGAAGCCTGCCAGCTTTAGGGATTTTAGACGCATGAAGAATCAGTAAACTTAGCAAAAACAGGCGGCTATTCTACCTGAAATTGTAGTGGGTTTTTAGGGTTAAACGGCTAACTGCATAAACGATTTTGATTCAAGGCTTTGATGAAACCCCTGCAGCAGTTTTTGTTCCACTTGGCAAGTGTCATTTTCTGCTAAATATCGATTGTTAAACTCAATAAGAGCGGACCAAGAGATACTTGCCACTTCTAAATGCTCGACTATTTCTAACAGCTCTGTTCTTAGTAGATGCTGATACTTCCTCGGTCTTTTATGACATAACGCCAGCTCTCGGTCTACGAGCGTTTGCTTGTTTTGCTTTAACGCGTCACCACCGATAAATAACAGCAAAAACTTTGCCCCTTTCTCGATAAAGCCTTTCTCTAATAAATGCTCATACATCAAACAGTATTTTAGGATTTGGTCTGGGTTTTTCCGACCAGCGAGCTTTAACTCATTTGCTACTAGCACGTTCGCTTGATGGTTATAGGCTAAGTTATCCATATACATCGCTTTTAGCTCTGTACTGTTTTCAAACATGCCACTGTTACCATGTGTCGACCATGATCTATTTGGCTCAAAGCTAATAAACTGCTGATAAAATAAGTCGAGATAAACATCACTACACAAGCTCAAAAATATATCGAACTCTTTATTCAGGTAATCTTCAGAAAAGAATTTTACTCGGCGAACGGCTTCTCTTGCATTACAGATGCCTGACGTTTGCGTTGAATAGGTCTCTAGCTGCTCAGATTCACTCATTTTTGTATTGAGCTTTTTGATGATTGATTGCTCAATCTCTTCTATATTTTTGCCCGTAAGCTCAGGATGGGTTGCCCATTCAATGATTTGGCGTACATATTGCTTTTTAGTAATGCCTAAAATACACTGCGGCTCCCACGCCAAAAACTCTACCATATTAGATAGGCCAGCCGTCCATGATAACTGCTCTTTCAGATGATTCATTGAGCCGAAAACACGGCGGTATTTTTCTGCAGCTTTCATACTAATCATGTCTCATGGTTTACATACTAGTTTTATTCAATTTAACGTTTCTTCTGCTTTGACTAAAAACACAATCGTAGATGCTGTCATATGTAGTACATACTGCAAGAGGGGCTCAGGAACCTCTACAGTTTTATTACCTTTACCATGACCGCTCAACTTATTTCTAGGTGTAGGTATGCTAGAAGTCAATATATTATTCAACGAAGTAAAATGATCAGTCCAAAATTTTGGTATTAGCTCGTTACGTATACAGCAGTTTATAAGTTTGCTCGCAGTATCTCGATTTTTATCATACTCCCAACCATGTTTATCTAATATAATTTTCATAGTACTTTCAAAAGCTTTGAGACAATCTGTCAGTGCTGAATCGTAACGACCATGACGATAATGTTCGTGAGCTTTTAAGAATTCTTCTTGTGCGCCTTTATACATTGGATTACTTAATAACTGTAAAGCTGGCTTAACTGCTTCAGAATGAATAAATTCAGAATCTACTCTAATGATTTGACCATTCTCGTATTGATAACCTACGCCATGTTCGCGGAAATGCTGGTTTAGCTCATTAACAACTTCGTTAATATCAATTTTTCCTACCTCACTATCTTCTTTAGAAAAATTTTCGGTATATTGAGTCATAAGCTCAATTACGCTTAACATCTCATCAATATTAGTTTGGTATAGAAAGTGCTCAGTAATAACGTCTAAATAAATAATATCATATTCATCATTGCTAATATTTGTACCAAGATTTAATACGCCAAACCCTTTACATAGAGCTATATAACAAGATTTTAAATACTCACGATTTGGCTTAATAGTCCTCTGACTATACGCCACTCTATCTCTGCCTATTGTTTCCCTCCAAATATTAACTATTTTATTTTTTAGTTGCTCTGGTATATCTTCGTATTGGTAAACGTCAGGGTATTCACCTCTAATCCTCTTTTGTCTTATATGGAATAGATCAACAATAGCCATATTAAATCCTCAATTTATTTATTAATAACTACTTTACCAAACCAAAACTAAATCACCCCAATCCCACTCAACAACAACTGCCCACCAGCAAACACTAACAACACGCCAAACGCACGTTTAAGCATCAGCGCAGGCAACACATGAGCTAGCTTGGCACCGACTTTTGCCATCGCAAAGCTAGCGACTGAAATGCATAAAAATCCCGTGATATGCACAAATCCTATCGTGCCCTCAGGTAGGTTGACCACATCTTGACCGAACCATGCAAACCCTGCCGCGCCAGCCAATGCAATCGGTAGACCGCAAGCCGCTGACGTACCGACCGATTGTTTCATCGGGAGTCCCGCCCAATTTAAAAAAGGCACGGTCAAACTACCACCGCCGATACCAAAAATAGACGATGCCATACCAATACCTGTACCCGCACCGAACTGGATACCAGCAGATGGCAACGGCTTGCCTAACTGTTCTTTATTAGAGAAAAATAGCATTTTTATCGCGACTAAAAGCGCGCCTATACCGATAATGGCTTGTAGTACCTTGCCGTCAATCATGTCCGCAACACCCGCGCCCACCAGACTACCAACGACCAAACCCAATGCCATTTTTCGCCACACTTCCCAGCGTACACCGCCGCGCTTATTATGAGCAGTGAGTGAGCTAATCGAGGTCACAACGATGGTCGCCAGTGACGTACCAATCGCCAAATGAGTGATCACTTCCGGCGAAAAATCATATGCGGTAAAGATCCATACCAATGCTGGTACGATAATCATGCCGCCGCCAACACCAAACAATCCAGCACTCACGCCAGCAAATGCCCCTGCAATCACAAACCACACATATAGCATCATCGAATTAGCCTTTTATCTTGCTTGTATTTTGAACGGTATTTTTATCTTACTGATTTGCCTGTTTATACACTTAGTGGCATCTTCTTAATTGCATTTGCCAAATCACACCCCAATCTTTATGCTGTCTGTTCGCGAAAACCGTCCAGTATATCAAAGATTATCCCAGCGACATTACTCAAGTAGAATAAACTTATGCCGATACTTAATCAATCATCTCACTCTGTGTCTGAGTCATTAACACTTGAGCATTTACCTGATCTGAATCATCGCCATCTTACCAGTAGCGCCTCTACCAATAGCGAGCTAATAGCGGATGTACAGAATGGCACATTGAATGCGACCGAGATGCACCTGCTAACCGCTGAAACCCAAAGCGCTGGTCGCGGACAACACGGGCGCTCATGGCAATCACCGCGCGGCAATGTCTATCTGTCTCTCTATCATCCTGTTCACATACCGGTTAGTGGCTTACTGTCATTAATCATCGGTGTAGAGCTAGCAAAAATGCCTGTCATCCAAATGCTAAATGAGCAATTGCACACGGATGGACTAACGCCAATCGGCGTGAAGTGGGCAAATGATTTGGGCTTTTACCAAAGCCAGAATCAGCCTCAAAGCCAATCTGCCTTAGATAGCGCTGATGTGCATCATACGGAATTAAATCATCAGACACTGCCGTTTAATAAACTTGCTGGGATTCTGATTGAACCCGTATCGCAAGCAGGCAAACTGGTTGGCGTGGTCATAGGTGTCGGTCTCAATGTCCAAGCCACTCCCACGCTAACTGCGCAAACCTCTGAAGGCATGAGTTATCAAGCCATCAGCTTACAAGATATTGCTGAGACACTACAGCCAAAAGCGCAGGCTGCCAGTCTACCGAGCTTACGTGTGCTTTATCAGCAAATGAGTAAAGCGCTAATGGCTGCGATGACGCGCTTTGAGCACTTAAGTATAGAAAAACCAACGGGACATCGTTATTATCTGGACAGCTTTTTAAAGCAGTTTGACGCGATGGATGCACTGAGCGAACTGCGATTACGTGTGACCCAAGAGCATAACGGTCAAACGAATATACTCACGGGCCACGCTTGTGGTATCGATACACATGGATGTTTGCAATTGCGCCAAGATAACGGTAAGATTTCTGCACTTTTCACCGGACGCATCGACGTTATTCAAACGACTTAATCGTTTAATAAACGAGCACTAAAGTGCAGTAGCTATCAGGATAGGATGTTGATAATTACTGCGCTATATAAAGGGAATTTTATGCTCTGGCTTGATCTTGGAAATACCCGCCTGAAATACTGGCTCACCGATGATATCGGTCAGATAGTCACACATGATGCCAAACAACATTTGCAGGCACCAGCCGAATTGCTGATGGGTCTGACGGATCGCTTTGAGCGTTTTGCTCCTGACTTTATTGGTATCTCATCTGTACTAGGTAATGAGCTGAATACCAAGGTATCAGAGACCTTAAGCCGTCTTAATATTCCGTTTGAATTCGTCCATGTCGATGCCGCTCACACACTCATGAAGAGTCAATATAATGATGAGCAGCTCGGCTGTGATCGCTGGCTACAAATGCTGGGCGCAGTCGATAAGAAAAAGCGTCAATGTGTGATTGGTTGCGGTACCGCCGTGACCATTGATTTGATCGATCATGCTGAACATTTGGGTGGTTATATTTTCCCTAGCATCTATCTGCAACGTGAGTCGTTGTTTTCTGGTACCAAGCAAATCACCATCTCTAATGGGACTTTCGACAGTGTCAGTCAAGGTGTGACCACACAAGATGCGGTACATCGCGGCATCCTATTATCAATCGTTGGTGCCATCAATGAAATTAGCCATCGCCATCCCAACTTTGAAGTCATCATGACGGGTGGTGATGCAGCCATTATCGCCCAACACGTCAACCGTCCTGTACGTTTGCGTGATGATTTATTATTAAATGGTCTGGCACGATACTTTGATCATAGTAAATAATTGACGTGTGTTGTCGTATTTTACAAAGTTAGAAGAGAAAAAGCAGTACGTCTGAGGCGTACTGCTTTTTTTGGTTTAAATACGACGGTTATGGTGCTGTAAATACAATCGGTACATTAACGTTTCCCATTACTGCTTGCCCTTTTATCAAAAAAGGCTTAAGTCGAGCTTTGTACAGTTCCCTAATAGTCATTTTATCTATACTTTCCACACCGCTACTCTCAATCACTTTTATATTTTTAATGCTGCCTTGCTTATCAACGCGTAATGACAAAACTATTTTTAAATCCGTTCTATCACAAGGCTTGATAGCAGCCCCATTTTCATCATAGGAACAATGAATTAAATATCTACCTATGGGGTTATGACGAATAGCACGATCGAATGTCGGCGGTTTCAGCCAGCTTGCCTCTTGACTAGCAAACTGAATAACGGGTTCAGGATTCGATAAATCAACCAGCGCTGCTTGTGCAGGCGTGACACTGGCTGTCATCGTAAAAAATGTAAACAAAGCGACTAACAGACTGTAAGTACTGATAGATTTTATGTTGGTTAGAAAATGAGAAGCTGTCTTGTTGTAAGCTATGTTATTAAAGGCTAGCTTGGTATGTGATGTATGGGTCATTGTAAAATTCTTTTATTTCAGTCATTAAAAAGTGCCACGCTATGAGACATAACGTAGCACATTTTTAAATTTTAAAATAAATTTATTCGATAAAAGTTAACTTTTAAACAATTATTATGCTTTATTTGGTCTCGTTAAATAACTCACGACCAACTAGCATACGGCGGATTTCACTGGTACCTGCGCCAATCTCATACAGCTTAGCATCGCGCCAGTAGCGACCAAGTGGATACTCATTGGTATAGCCGTTTCCGCCAAATATTTGAATACCTTCGCCTGCCATCCATGTGGCCTTTTCGGCACACCATAAAATCACACTGGCGCAATCTTTACGTACTTCTCGACTATGACCGGCACCGCGCGCGTCCAACATATCGAGGTTTTTCCCGACCGTATATAAGAAGCTACGACCTGCTTGCAATATCGTATACATATCCGCAACTTTGCCTTGGATAAGCTGAAACTCACCGATGGCTTGACCAAACTGCTTACGATCATGGATATAAGGCACGACATTGTCCATCACTGCTTGCATGATACCGATAGGACCTGCGGCCAATACGGCACGCTCATAATCTAGGCCACTCATCAATACCTTAACGCCCTCATTGAGACCGCCCAAGATATTTTCGCTTGGTACGGTCACATTGTTAAAGGTCATCTCACCCGTATGGCTACCACGCATGCCTAATTTATCAAGCTTTTGCGCCGTACCAAAACCTTCCATACCTTTTTCAACGATAAAGGCTGTCATGCCTTTGCCGCCTAGCTCCGGATTGGTCTTCGCATAGACCACCATCACATCTGCATCGGGACCATTGGTGATCCACATTTTGCTACCGTTTAACACATAGCTGCCGTCTTTTTCTTCGGCTCTAAGCTTCATACTGACGACGTCTGAGCCAGCGCCTGTCTCACTCATTGCCAATGCACCGATGAACTCACCGCTGACCAGCTTTGGTAGATATTTTTGCTTTTGCGCCTCAGAGCCATTACGTTTGATTTGGTTGATACACAGATTAGAGTGTGCGCCATAGCTCAGCGCTACCGAGGCCGAAGCACGGCTAATCTCTTCCATCGCGACCATATGTGCAACGTAACCCATATTAGAGCCGCCGTATTCTTCAGGAACGGTAATACCGTGTAGGCCAATATCCCCCATCTTTTGCCACAAATCCATTGGGAATTCATCGCTACTATCAATCTCGGCAGCACGTGGGGCGATTTCATTGGCCGCAAACTGCTGTACCATATCGCGTAATGCATCAATATCTTCGCCAAGCTGAAAATTCAATCCAGGTAAACTCATAACTATTCCTTGTATATAAATATTTTTAAATTTCGAATTTGAATCTGTTTTTTAAAACCACTGTAACTGTATTTTTAATGCCATTTTTGAAGTCGTAGTCAACTCAATGTGAAAGTATGACAAAGCAACCGAGTGTAGATGTAATACTTCAAACGAGGTTAACGCTGTCAGACTTTTATAGTGGATTGACGATACTAATTAAGACTGACGTTTATTAATGGCGTTTGTTGATTAAAGCACGTGCCACATTTGAGCCATTCGGACGCTTTAAGAACGCACTGATACGCTCGCCTGCCACGACCAATTTATCTAAATCGATACCGGTGCTGATACCCATACCACGCAGCATATACACCACATCTTCGGTTGCCACATTACCTGTTGCGCCTTTTGCATAAGGACAGCCGCCTAGTCCAGCCACCGAGGTATCAAACTCACTGACACCCATTTGTAGTGCAGCTAGAGTATTGCTTAGTGCTTGACCATAAGTGTCATGAAAATGACCTGATAGCATAGAGATATCAGCATATTCTAATGCGGCTTGTAATGCTCGTTGCACTTTGAGCGGCGTACCAACACCAATGGTATCGGCAATACCAATTTGCTCAGCACCAATCTCAACCAGACGCTTGGTCACATACGCTACTTGGCTTGGGTCAATGTCACCTTCATAAGGACAACCGACCGTACAAGAGATAACACCTCGTACTTTGATACCCTGCGCTTTTGCCGCAGCAGCCACTGGTGCAAAACGCTCAATACTCTCATCAATACTACAATTGATGTTTTTTTGACTAAAGGTTTCGCTGGCCGAACCAAAGATAACGATCTCATCAGGACGATGCAAGATAGCATTTTCAAAGCCGCGCATATTGGGCACCAGTACCGAGTAGCAAACGTCCGTCTGCCGTGTCGATGCAAGCGCATCAAGTAGCGCGCTATTATCGCCCATTTGTGGCACCCACTTTGGCGAAACAAAACTGGTCGCTTCTAGCTTTTTGACACCTGCCGCAATCAAATCATTGATAAGCGCTTGCTTAACCTCAGTCGGTACCGTCATCGATTCGTTTTGTAGTCCATCACGCGGACTGACATCAACGATGGTGACATGGCTTGGATACGAATAGCTCATACTTATCATCCTTTTTAATGCTGGGCTTTCTATAGTCGATTCAATTTAAAAATAATACCGTATTGCTGGGATAGATTTTGCGAAGCCTCTGGAGCGCGAAGCGCACAGCAAGCGAGGAAAATGTATACCAGCAGAAAGCTATGTTGAACGTACTTCTTTTATATTGCACTGACTATATTAGGCTTCGTCAGCTATGCGCTCTCACTATCGATACGCAATAGCTCATCACCATCAGCGACCAAGTCACCCGCGCCAAATAACAATTCTGCCACCACACCATCCGTTGGTGCAGTAATCGTGTGTTCGATTTTCATGGCTTCGATAACGGCAAGTGGCTCGCCTTTTTTCACGGTATCGCCAACCGCCACTTTAAAGGCCACTACTTGTCCTGGCATCGGTGACTTTAAACTACCGACCGCTGCGGACTCTTCACCCACATGTGCCATAATATCAACAAGCGTAATCTCGTCACGGCCACTGTCTGTGAACACATAAACGGTCTCATTATGCACCCAGCTTTGCGCACTAGTACGTGCACCATCCAACCATAACGTATGATTATTTTCGTCACTGCTAACATAGCTCACTTGACCTTCATAAACCGTTTCGGTCTGAGCAGCTACGTTAATATTGCTATTATCCTGCGTGTTAGCGATTTCTTTTTCAATAACGAGCGTAAAGCTGCTGAGATTTTCAGTGCCTTTTTTACTATCAGAACAATTCGCATTATGCCAATTGCTCAGGCGAGCCGTATAAGCATTCTCATCATAAACCAAGCTGAATGAGCGAGTGTAATCGTTATAAGCACGGAAGCCAGTAGGTTTGCTAAATGGATCGATATCTGACGCTTGCGTCGCCATCTCGCTCGCAAGCTGACGAGCAATGGCGGTCACAACGAGCGTCGATAATGCTAAAGGCTGCTGATTAAAAATCGCATCACGCTCGTGCTCAATCAATGCAGTATCGAGATTGGCTTTGCTAAAAGATTCCGTATTTAAAATATAGCGCAAAAATGCCGCGTTATTTGGTAAACCCACAATACGCGTTTGGGCAAGTGCGCGATCGAGCTTGGCTAACGCTTGCTCTCGCGTGGGCGCATGAACGATCAATTTGGCAATCATAGAGTCATAGAATGGGCTAATCACATCGCCTTCGCGCACGCCATCATCGATACGCACGCCAGTACCGTCTTTATCAATCATAAAGGTGCTGTGTTCAGGTTTTTGATACGTAAACAACGTACCGGTCGCTGGCAAGAAGCTATTGTCAGGGTTTTCGGCACAGATGCGTGCCTCAATTGCATGACCGTTGATAGTTAGGTCCGCTTGGGTTTTTGGCAATGGCTGACCTGCCGCGACTAAGAGCTGCCACTCGACCAAATCGACACCGGTAATCGCTTCACTGACTGGATGCTCAACCTGCAACCGCGTATTCATCTCCATGAAATAAAAATTCATAGAATCTTCGCGCTGCTCAACGATAAACTCAACCGTACCTGCGCCAACATAATTGACCGCACGAGCCGCTTCGATAGCAGCTGTGCCCATCGCTTCACGCATCGCAATATCAACACCCGGTGCAGGCGCTTCTTCTAATACTTTTTGGTGGCGACGCTGTACGGAACAATCACGCTCAAACAAATGTACATAGTTGCCATGCGTATCACCAAATACTTGGATTTCGATATGACGTGGTTTCAGCGCGTATTTCTCAACCAGCACTTTATCATCACCAAAGCTGGTAATGGCTTCACGGCGACATGAGTCTAATAAATCTACAAAGTCGCGGCTTTGCTCCACGATACGCATGCCTTTACCGCCGCCACCTGCACTCGCTTTAATCAAAACAGGATAGCCAATAGCGTCTGCCTGCTGCTGCAAAAATTCTGCGTCTTGATTGTCACCATGATATCCCGGTATCAGTGGTACGCCCGCTATCTCCATCAATCGCTTGGATTCAGATTTGCCGCCCATGGCGCGGATAGCATCAGCCGATGGACCGATAAATACCAGTCCAGCATCCTGACAAGCTTGCGCAAAGTCAGCATTTTCACTCAAAAACCCATAACCCGGATGAATCGCTTGTGCGCCAGTCTCCAGCGCTATCGCGATAATCGCATCGCCTTTTAGATAGCTGTCTTTTGGTGCTGAACCGCCCAAATAGATAGCCTCATCACAGACAGCCACATGCTTAGCTTCACGATCCGCATCAGAATAAACAGCGACGGTGCTGACACCCAGACGCTTGGCAGTCGCGGCTACTCGGCAGGCAATTTCACCACGGTTGGCGATTAGAATTTTAGAAAACATAACTATCCCTGTGTGTTATCGTTTTTATTTGATGTCTTGTCTATTTACTCATTTATCTCTCGTGTATTATTCATCTGCTGTCAGCCAATCAGGCTTACGTTTTTGCAAAAACGCTTGTACACCCTCTTTGCCTTGCTTTGATGAGCGAATATCAGCGATGCCTTTTACCGTATCAGCAATCAGCTCATTCGTGATGGGCGCACCAGCGACGTCGTGTAATAGCTGCTTGCAGGTTTTGACCGCATCAGGGCTGTTTTTGACGACCTTATTACAGAACGCAGCTACTTCATCACTTAGCCACTCTTCGCTAACACGCTCATGGATAAAGCCAAGCTGACGTGCTTTTTTGGCATCAAATACTTCAGCACTTAAGAAGTAACGCTGTGACGCTCTAGCGCCTAGCGCTCGCATGACATAAGGGCTGATAGTGGCAGGGGCTAACCCTAAACGCACTTCACTTAAGCAAAAGTTAGCAATTTTGACAGCGATGGCAACATCACAAACGGCTACCAAGCCCATACCGCCTGCATAAACATCACCTTGAATAGCAGCAACTGTTGGCTTCGGGCACTCGTAAATAGTCTTGAGCATTTGCGCCAATTTATCAGCATCCGCTAGGTTTTCTTCATAGCTATAATCCGCCATGGCACGCATCCAATTCAAATCGGCACCTGCACAGAATGCCTTGCCAGCAGCGGCTAGCACAATGACGCGCACCTCATTATCAGCACCAAGCGTATTGAATGCATCGGTTAGCTCAGCAATCATTTCATCATTAAAGGCATTACGTATCTCAGGACGATTCAATGTCACCGTCGCCACATGCTGTTCGACTTTAACCAGTAGGCTTTTATAATTTTTATCACTGTTTTTTTGCATTATTTTCTCTATATTTTTTATGTAAATACTTAAACAAACTCTTGGTCAATCCATAATAATATTAATACAAGGAAACCGAATATAGATGTACAAAACGTACTTCAAATGAGGTTGACGCAGTAGTAGCTTATTATGGGAAGACCTTAAAATTATTACATTCTAAAAACACCAAACGTCGTCTCTTCGATCGGCGCGTTATAGGCAGCGCTTAACCCTAATGCCAATACATGACGGGTATCAGCAGGGTCAATTACACCATCATCCCATAAACGTGCGGTGGCATAATATGGGTGACCTTGCTTTTCATACATATCGAGAATCGGGGCTTTAAATGCTGCTTCGTCCTCATCACTCCATGCCTCGCCTTTACGGTCAAAATTGTCACGCTTGACTGTTGCCAAGACCGATGCTGCTTGCTCGCCGCCCATTACCGAGATTCGCGCATTTGGCCACATCCATAAGAAGCGCGGGCTGTAAGCGCGGCCACACATGCCGTAGTTACCGGCGCCGAATGAGCCACCGACAATGACCGTGAATTTCGGTACTTTTGCATTGGCGACTGCCATGACCATTTTGGCACCATGACGCGCAATGCCTTCGTTTTCATATTTGCGACCGACCATAAAGCCAGTGATGTTTTGCAAAAACACCAATGGGATTTTGCGTTTACAGCAAAGCTCAATGAAGTGCGTGCCTTTCTGCGCCGACTCACTAAACAAGATACCATTGTTGGCGATGATACCGACTGGCATCCCTTCAATATGAGCGAATCCGCAAACCAGCGTCGTGCCAAAGCGTGATTTAAATTCATCAAAAGCACTGTCATCGACGATACGAGCAATGATTTCTTTGATATCAAATGGCTTGCGTTTATCCGTTGGAATGACGCCATATAGCTCTTTGGCATCATAGCGTGGTGGACGCGGTTTGATTTGATTGGGCACTTGCTTGGCAGGACGATTTAGATGGCTCACGATGTTGCGCGCAATCGACAACGCATGGGTATCGCTCTGTGCTAAGTGATCGACGACCCCTGACAGACGGGTATGCACATCGCCGCCACCCAAGTCTTCGGCAGTGACTTCTTCACCTGTCGCCGCTTTGACCAGTGGTGGACCACCCAAAAAGATCGTGCCTTGTTCTTTGACGATAATCGACTCGTCACTCATCGCTGGTACGTATGCCCCGCCAGCCGTACAGCTGCCCATGACCACGGCAATCTGTGGAATACCTGCCGCACTCATATTAGCTTGATTAAAAAAGATGCGACCAAAGTGCTCTTTATCGGGGAATACATCATCTTGATTGGGTAAATTAGCACCGCCTGAATCCACCAAATAGACACAAGGCAAATTGTTTTCTTGCGCGATTTCTTGCGCACGCAGATGTTTTTTGACCGTCATTGGGTAGTAAGTGCCTCCCTTTACCGTGGCATCATTACAGACGATCATACACTCAATACCATTAATACGACCGATACCCGCAATCACGCCCGCAGCGGGAATTTCTTCGCCATACATATCGTGCGCGGCCATCGGTGCCACTTCTAAAAATGGTGTACCCACATCGAGCAAACGCTCGACACGCTCACGAGGCAAGAGTTTGCCACGGGCTAAATGCTTGGCACGTGCACGCTCTGAACCGCCTTGCACGACTTTACGCAGGTGACCATATAAGTCATCGACCACCGCTTGCATTGCGGCACTGTTTTGCTGAAATTCAGCGGCGTTTGGACTCAGTTTACTGGTTATGATAGCGCTCATGACATCCCTTTTCTTTAATACGTAAATGCGAGTGGCTTTTTTATTTTATGCTTTATTTTAGCGTTTACTCATATATCTTATTCATAAAATAACAGATAAGAGTGGTTAAATTTCTACAAACCCAGCTCTTCTTTCATTTGTTCAATAATTTTATATTTCTGAATTTTTCCAGTGATGGTCATCGGGTATTCAGTGACAAAGCGATAATAGGTCGGCACCTTATAATGCGCAATATGCTCGCTACAGAACTCGCGAACTTCCTCTTCCGTCAAGCTGTCTGCTTCTTTAGGGATAATCCATGCCGCCAATACTTCGCCATACTTTTTATCAGGAATACCGACGATTTGCACATCACGAATCTTCGGATGACGATAAAGATAATTTTCGATTTCGACAGGATAAATATTTTCTCCGCCGCGAATCACCATGTCTTTACTACGACCAACGATTTTGACATAACCGTCCTCATCCATCGTAGCCAAATCGCCCGTATGCATCCAACCATCTTGGATGGCCGCGCGGGTTTTGAAGCGACTGCCCCAATAGCCTTTCATCACTGAATAACCGCGTGTGAGTAGTTCGCCTGTCTCGCCCAAGGCTACAGTCTCACCCGTTTCCGTATTGACGACTTTGACCTCAAGCGCAGGCTGCACTAGGCCAACGGTAGATACTTGCTTATCAAGCGGCGTATGTTCGTTGGTCTGACAAGATACTGGACTGGTCTCTGTCATACCATACGCAATGGTGACCTCACTCATGTGCATCTCATCGATGACGCGGCGCATTACTTCGATCGGACAACTAGAGCCTGCCATGATGCCAGTACGCAAAGTCGATAAATCAAAGTTCTTAAACTCCGGATGGTCAAGCTCAGCGATAAACATCGTTGGCACACCATGTAGACCTGTACACTTTTCTTCTTCGACTGCTTGCAATACGGTCAATGGCTCAAACCCATCATTTGGATAAACGATACAGCCGCCATGCGTGAGAATCGCTAGGTTGCCAAGCACCATACCAAAGCAATGATAGAGTGGCACTGGAATGCACAGCTTATCTTCTTCGGTAAGGTTCATAGCCTCACCGATAAAGTAACCGTTGTTAAGAATATTACGATGGCTTAAGGTTGCACCTTTTGGCGTACCAGTCGTGCCACTGGTGAACTGGACATTGATGGCATCTGTGTTTTTGAGCTGGGCTTGGCGCTCTGTAACACGTGGGTCGTTGGCATCGCCTTCCGCCATCCATGCAGAGAATTTCTGCATAAAGCCAAAGGTTTCTTCACTGTCAGGCTCATCAATCCAAATGATGCGCTCGATCGTCGGAATCTCAACCAAATCAAGCTGCGTATAGTCTTTATGATAAATCTCAGGGCACAGCTCGCGGATTAAACTGGCGTAATCACTGCTTTTGAAGTGACGCATAAGCACGAGCGCCGAGCAGCCCAATTTATTCAGAGCATATTGCAGCTCAAAAGTACGGTAGGCGGGATTGATATTGACGAGAATGACGCCAACTTTCGCGGTTGCCAATTGCATTAATAGCCATTCAGCATTGTTGTGTGACCAGATGCCGATGCGATCGCCAATCTCAAGCCCCATCTCAATCATACTACTGGCCAGCTGATTAACATGCTGCTGTAGCTCACGATATGTCCAGCGGATGTTTTGATGGCGCACGACCAGTGCTTCGCGCTCTGGATATTTAGATACGATAGCATCAAAAAAATCACCGATAGTCGCTTCAATCAGCGGCACATCAGGACCTTTGTCATAGCTTTGGGTAAGCGGTGCATTCGCTGAGCGTGCGCCCATGTTGATACTAGGAATATTATTTAAAATAGCATCGAAATCAACGTGAGTCGCATTCAAATCAGAATGTTGAGTCATAACGAGTCCTTTCGTTTTACTTTTTATAGTATTTATAGATAGTGCTTATTGATAGCCTGTGGGCAAGCTTTCTTCCTTGATCAGGTCTTACATAGCATTCAGCTACTATAACGCCATCAATGAAAGCGTGTCAACAATATCAATACAGTATGTATCATTTAATTAGTCATTAAATACTTGCACTTGGTAAAAGGTAGCATAGAATCATGGCAAATATTTGACATAAAAAAACCAACCATACAATTGGTAGTATGGTTGGCCTCTTTAGCAATCAATGGTATCAATGCTTGATAGTTGCACTGCATAAGCCTTTCACACTGGATAACGGCTACTGCCCAAAATGATGCCAAATTACTCTAGACCCAACTCCTCTATCATTTGCTCAACGATTTTGTATTTCTGAATTTTTCCAGTCACGGTCATCGGATATTCATTGACGAAGCGAAAGTAGGTCGGCACTTTATAATGAGCAATATGATCCTGACAGAACTGCTTTACCTCTTCTTCACTTAAGCTATTCGGCTCTTTTGCAATAATCCACGCTGCAAGTACTTCACCGTACTTTTTATCAGGAATGCCAACGATTTGTACATCGCGAATCTTAGGATGACGATAGAGATAGTTCTCGATTTCTACGGGATAGATGTTTTCACCGCCACGAATAACCATATCTTTACTGCGCCCAACCACAGTGATATAGCCATCTTCGTCCATCACTGCTAAATCACCAGTATGCATCCAGCCATTAGAGATCGCGTCGCGTGTTTTAAATCGGCTGCCCCAATAGCCTTTCATGACGGCATAGCCATAGGTCAGTAGCTCGCCCGTCTCGCCAATCGGGACGACATTGCCTGTTTCAGTATCGACGATTTTGACCTCAAGCGCTGGCAACACCATCCCGACGGTAGAGACTCTTTTTTCAAGTGGGGTTTGTGAGCTGGTCTGACAAGACGCTGGACTGGTTTCGGTCATACCATACGCAATAGTGACTTCGCTCATGTGCATCTTATCCATGACACGGCGCATGACTTCTATCGGACAGCTAGAGCCACCCATGACGCCTGTGCGCAAGCTGGTCAAATCAAAACTATCAAAATCTGGATGATCAAGCTCCGCGATAAACATCGTCGGCACACCAAGCAAGGCGGTACATTTCTCCTCTTCGACCGTTTGCAATACGGTCAGCGGATCAAAACCATCATTAGGATAAACGGCGCAACCACCATGGGTTAAAATGGCTAAATTACCACCCACCATGCCAAAGCAATGATAAAGCGGCAATGGAATGCATAGCCTATCATCGCAGGTCAGCTTCATTCCTTCGCCAAGAAAATAGCCATTATTGAGGATATTGCGATGGCTTAAGGTGGCACCTTTTGGCGTACCTGTCGTCCCACTGGTAAACTGCACACTGATAGCATCGGTGTTCTTAAGCTGGGCTTGACGCTTCGCTACACGTGGATCATCGGCATCACCCTCTGCCATCCATACAGAGAACTTTTGCATAAAATTAAAGTCTTCGTCAGAGTCTGGCTCATCAATCCAAATGATGCGTTCAATCGTTGGAATCTCGACCAAATCAAGCTGTTGGTAATTCTTATGATAAATTTCAGGACATAGCTCGCGAATCATTTGCGTATAGTCACTGGTTTTAAAATGACGCATCAACACCAATGCCGAGCAGCCCAATTTATTCAGCGCATATTGCAGCTCAAAAGTTCGATAAGCAGGATTGATATTGACAAGGATAACACCGACTTTTGCCGTCGCTAATTGCATCAACAGCCATTCAGCATTGTTATGCGACCAAATAGCGATACGATCACCGATCTCAAGCCCCATCTCAATCATGGCACTCGCTAACTGATTGACTTTCTGCTGTAGCTCGCGATACGTCCAGCGGATATTTTGATGGCGAGAAACCAAGGCTTCACGCTCAGGATATCTTTCAACAACGGCATCAAAAAAATCACCGATAGTCGCCTCAATCAGTGGCACATCAATGCCTTTATCATGGCTTTGGGTAAGTGGCGCATTTGCAGAACGTGCACTTATATCAACCTTGGGAACATTGTTGAGAATACTGTTATTATTAGTAGTGTCAAAGTCAGAAATTTGAATCATAACGAATCCTTTCGTTTTGCTGTTTAATATGTTTTATCAGAGCGGTAATAGACTACGAAGGCAAATGCCATATTCTTCCTTAAATACTCTTTGTCACCATAGACTATAATTGAATCACGCCCTAGCCAATATAGCGCCTTAAATGAAAGCCTGTCAATCATATAGATACAGTACGTATCGATTATGATTGACATAAAAAGCAATAGCCATAAAAAAGCCAGCGCTGCATTAAGATGGCAACACTGGCTATGATTTATAATGCTTTTACAATTATGCTTTATCCTTTAGACTTTAAGCACTGCAGGCGCTTTGACCGTTACCGTTGCGCTGACAACCTCATTGTCGTCAAGCAAATCCATAATCAGCTCATCGTCGCTTTCTGTTTTAACTTGCCAATTACCCGCTGCTTGCGGTACACCCGTCACCATCACAGAGATGGCTTTATTTTTTAGGCGAATCATCGGTGGTTTATGATCATAGCCGCTGTGTTCATGACCTAAGATATCATCAGCGATGGTCGCAGCCTGCGCTCGTAATGGCGCAACATAACGACAAGCGACACCGTTGATAGACATACAGTCACCAATCGCATAAATGTGTGCTGCATTGGTACGCAATGTCGCTGCATCAGCCACGATACCAGTACGACGATTGAACTCTACACCAGCAGCGGCAGGCAGCTTGTCATCAACTGTCAGACCTGTACTGGCAATCACATGATCTACCATTAATGGTTCGAGCGGCTGAGTATCAGTATTGTCTACACCCGATGCTAACGGTGCATAGTCTACTTGTAGTTTCTCGACATCGTTGCTGTCGTTGTCATTGCTACTAACACGAGTAACAGCAGACACTTGATACCCTCCTAAAAAGTTAATCCCTTGTGATTTGACCGCTTGGGCGATACGAGCCGTTGCTTTTGATGGTAGCATTTGTGATAGCGGTGCATCGTTTAAATCAATGAGTGTCACCTGATGACCAGCTTTGAGTAAGTCTTCTGCAATCTCCGTCCCAACCATACCTGCACCGACGATAGCAACGTGCTGACTGCCAGTGGCTAACTTTTCTTGCAGCTGTCCAAAACGCTCAATATGATTGACGTGCCAGACAAGATCCTCTGGCAAGCTTTTTGGGAAGATAGGATGCGCACCCATCGCTAACACCATTTTTGCATAGCCGATAGTCGTCAGCGCGTCATCTGACTGCGTAGCAGAGCGTAGATGTACTGTTTGGCTTACCGGATCAATATCTGTCACCTGTGTATTGGCGAGCAAGGTAATCTGCGCTGTCTTTGCTGCATCGCTACCAGATGCCCGTACCAAATCTGCCGCACTTTTCTTTTGGCTAATAGCCATCGTCAGCATCGGTTTATGATAACGATCGCCATTATCGGCTGTCACCAAAGTAATCGGAATGTCTTTATCTTTTGCACGAATGGCATCAATCACATGCCAACCTGCCAAACCTGCACCAATGATAACAATACTGTTGTTTGATACTTCTGAGTTTTCAGCGCTCATATTAGCTCCAATATAAATAAGAGATTATTTTAGTTGTTAGAATATTGACCGCTATTGTATCAGTAAACAGCTATTCACTCATCTACTCACTTATGTAACCAATCATATCGATATCACCATGAGATGCATCAAGCTATCACGCACAAAAAAGCGCCTATTCATTAATAGACGCTTGATATCATTATAGAGCTATACAATAAGAGCTGCATAAATGGTTAGTGATTCAGAATCTTTGATAAGAACTGCTGCGCACGCTCACTTTTCGCGCCTTCAAAGAATTCATCCTTACTACAGTTCTCAACGATATGACCTTCATCCATAAAGATAATACGATTGGCTACCTGACTGGCAAAACCCATTTCATGCGTCACACACATCATCGTCATACCATCACGAGTCAGCTCTACCATCACATCGAGCACTTCTTGAATCATTTCAGGATCGAGTGCTGAGGTTGGCTCATCGAACAACATCGCTATGGGATCCATCGCAAGCGCACGAGCAATTGCGACTCGCTGCTGTTGACCACCTGATAGTTCCGCAGGATATTTATTGGCTTGAACGGTTAGCCCTACGCGATCTAGATACGCCATCGCCTTTTTCTTGGCCTCGCTCTCTTTACGACCCAATACTTTAATTTGCGCGACCATTAAATTATCGATAATGGTCAAGTGAGGGAATAGCTCAAAATGCTGAAACACCATGCCGACGCGGCTACGGAGCTTCGGTAAGTTGGTTTTTGGATCACCGACAGAGATGCCGTTGACCATGATATTACCTTTTTGAAAAGGCTCTAGCCCATTCACGGTCTTGATCAAGGTTGATTTACCGCTACCTGATGGACCACAGACCACGACGACATCGCCTTTGTGGACGTGAGCGGTACAGTCAGTCAGTACCTGAAAGTCGCCGTACCACTTGCTAACGCTATCTATCTCAACGACCATCTCACTGCTAGCATGACCACTATTTGTGACCAGTCCACCAAAGTCATTTGTAAACGTTTTAGCATCATTCATCATTGGCTCCTAGCCTTATTCTTACTCTTGCCCAATTGCAGTCGTGCAAAATATATTAATAATTAACGCAGTTAAATTTTGAAAGCATTAGAGCCAATCAAATATGATCAAATAATGAGGCATTGATCGACTCTAACGCTTAACAGTCCTTTATTAAAACCTTAACCTTTTCTGTACGCGTTGTACGCCTACCGAAGCCGCCAAGCTTAAGACAAAATACACGGCACCAGCTCCTAAGATATAAGGCGTCAATAGTCCCATTAGCTCACCACGTACGTATGCCGCTCGGAAGAAGTCAGTCAGACCAATAGCGAACACTAAAGTCGTATCTTGGAATAAGATAATACATTGCTGCAATATGAGCGGCAGCATCTTGCGAAAGGCTTGTGGCAAAATCACCAGACGCATCGTCTGCCCATAAGTCATGCCTAACGCTTTAGCCGCATTAACCTGACCACTACCGATAGACTGAATACCCGCACGGACAACTTCTGAGAAGTAAGCCGCTTCGAACATCATAAAGGCGACCACACAAGAGGCAAAGGCCGCATCTAGTTGTAGATACTTACCCGCCACCCAAAAATAAATCATCGGGACGGCAAAGTAGAACCACAGTAGCACCAACAGTAACGGTACGGATCTAAAATAATTAACATATAACTTAGCGGGGATCTCTAATGCTTTGATACCTGATAAGCGCATGAGCGCCAATACAGTACCTAAGCTGATACCACCGATAATAGCCAAAAACAGGACTTTTAGCGTGGTAATCATACCACCCATTAAGCCTGGATACGCGGTCGCAAGTTCGGTCATCATACTCATTTCTGACTCCCTGCGATAAGCCCTGGTACTCTTAATTTACGCTCGATCAGACCCATAATAGCGATGAGTGAGAGATTAAAGACGAGATAAATAATCGTCGCATAAGTATAAATCTCAAGGCTATTCTGTGTGTATTCGCTGATGGTTTTGGTTTGACTTATGAGCTCCATGACGCCAACTAGTGAGGCGACAGAGGCGTTTTTAAAACAGTTGGTCAGCTCAGAGCTAAGCGGCGGTAAGATAATACGGAATGCTTGTGGTAGCAGTACTTGCTTGTAAGCTTGCGGAATAGTGAAGCCTAGCGCATACGCCGCATTTACTTGTCCTTTTGGTAGCGACTCGATACCAGTACGTACTTGCTCAACAATACGAGCTGCGGTAAACAGTCCTAAACCAATACTGGCTGAGAGCATCGCGGATGTATTCGGCGATAGATCTCTAAACCACCATTCTTGTAGCGCTGGCGTCAACCAACCAGGTGCCACATAAAACCAAAAAAATAGCTGCACAAGCAGCGGAATATTACGAAAAAAGGTCACATAAGCGGTGCCAATGTGACGAGCTGTTTTGTTAGGTAAGGTACGCATGATACCGAAGATAGTACCGACGACCATTGCGATGGTCCAAGCAATACTACCAATCAGTAATAACCAGCCAAGACCAGTAATCATCCAGTGGATATACAGCTCGTTGCCAATACCCGTATGCTCAAAGAGCACACCCCAGTTCCAGCTATAATTCATGATTGTCTCTCCGAACAGCGATTGAAAAACTTACGTGTCAGATGAACGATGAGTCCGATCTGAACACGTAAGCAAGCTAGATTGAAGGACAAATACTACTGTGCAACTGCTACTTTAGGCTGATCGCTATCATGTGGATTGGCGATAAGTGCTTTTAAGTTGTCTGACATCTCAAAGTTCAAGTTGACGTTCTTTGGTGGAATTGGGTTTAGGAACCACTTGTCATAGATGCTATTGATTTCGCCTGAGCTAAAGGTTTTGTTCAGCGCGTCGTTTACGACTGTTTTGAATTCAGGATCGTCTTTACGCATCATACAACCATAAATCTCAAACGATTGCGGCGTACCAACGATAACCCATTCATCAGGATTTTTTGCTTTGGCTTTTTCACCTGCTAGCAATACATCATCCATCATAAATGCATCAGCGCGGCCACTTTCTAACATCAAGAAGCCTTCGCCATGATCTTTAGCAGAGATGATATCGGTATCCATCTTTTTCTCGTCATTGTACTGACGAATATAACGCTCTGAAGTCGTACCAGCAGTAGTCACCAGTCGCTTACCTTTTAGGTCTTCAAAGTCTTTGATACCAGAGTCTGCTTTGGTCAATAGACGGGTGCCAATCTCAAAGAAACCATTAGAGAAAGCCACTTGCTCTTGACGCTCGACGTTATTGGTTGTTGAACCACACTCAAAGTCGACCGTGCCGTTTTGAACCAAAGGAATACGAGTTTGTGAGGTGATGAGGTTATAACGAACTTCTAGATCTGGCATGTTGAGTTTTTCTTTAATACCCTCAACCACTTTCATCTCTAGATCATGCGCATAGCCCATAGGCTGGTTAGGATCGTCAGCAACATATGAAAAAGGAATAGAAGAGTCACGATAGCCGACCACGATAGTGCCAGAATCTTTAATTTTTTGTAGCGTACCGTTCATAGTCTCTGAAGTCGCTGCATCATCTGCTGGCGCGTCAGTGCTGGTTTGGCTGCTGTTATTACAGCCTGTTAGGCCCAATGCCATTAACACAGCTAAAGTCAACGGTTTGGAAAATGAGTAGGTCATGAAATACATCCTTTTATCACAAGATTAAATGAGTGCTTGGACGACATAGGTCTGGCTGACCTGACTGCCCCGCATCCGTACGGTTGTTGCTATTGTTTAACACAATGCAACTTAATGTTACTGTACAACAAATTCACGGTAGAGGGTGATTTTTTTTTGAGGGAAGTGTTATTTTGGAATCTATTTATTTTTTGGTTAGAGTTCGATGGCTCACAGCTATTACACCACCACAGAGGTTCACAGATATCTGACGAATCTATAAGGGCACTTATCGATCACTATTACCTATAAGTGATAAAACAGTATGGTAACTGTGATTGATAAATCAGCAGTAATCCCCATAAAGCTAACAACTTCTTAATACTATAAATGACTTATGACACAAGATACTCAAGTCCCAAATACGGACAGCCAAACTGCTGGCAATCATGGTGACAACGACGTACGCCAACGTTTTTTTATTGAAGATTCGCCTGTACGCGGTGATGTGGTACGCCTATCACGCAGCTATGCGAGCACGATTGCCCAAAAGCCCTACCCTGAAGCCATCAAACGCCTATTGGGCGAGATGTTGACGGCAGCGAGTTTGCTTATCAGTACGGTCAAAATCAATGGTCGCCTGTCTATTCAGTTGCAATCATCAGACAGCGATAGCTTGCTGAATTGGGCGATGGCAGAGTGCGATCAAGACGGTATTATCCGTGCGCTTGCCAGCTGGAAGGGCGAGACTGATGAGCAAGTGCAAGCTTGGAATGATATGACCCATGCCAAAGAAGCCTTTGCTGAGCTGGGCACGACTGGACAAGGCGTGTTGTTTATCAATATCCAGCCTGAGGGCGGCGAGCCATATCAAGGTATCGTCGAGCGTAGCCATGATAATTTGGCAGACTGCTTGGCACATTATCAGAAGCAATCTGCACAGATTCCGACGTTGATTAACCTCGCATCTGACGGCTTGCAAGCGGGTGGTATATTGGTACAAATGCTACCGCGTACGGCTGAAGAAACGGCTGAAGTCGAGCAAAATGAAGATGCTGGTATTGATGATGATTTATGGACGCGTCTGTCTGTATTGACACGCACAGTCAAGCCAGAAGAGCTGACGACGCTGGATGCCAACGAGATTCTTTATCGCTTGTATCATGAAGAAAACATCGTCGCACCCGACCCTGCTCCCCTAGCATTTGGTTGCACCTGCTCGCGCGAAAAGTGTGAAACAGCCATTGAACAAATCGGCGAAGCAGAAGCTTTAGACATCGTCGAAGAGCAAAACGGTACGTTTGAGATGGATTGCGGATTTTGCGGTGAAGTCTATAAGTTCAATAAAGATGATGTAGCAGCGATATTCGCTGAGTAAGTTTTTCATCACTATGGATTAGCCTTTATAGAAATAAAAAACCCCTCAAGTGTGATGCTTGAGGGGTTTTGTTTTATACTGAGCCTTTAACTATAGGCATTCGTCATGAGTAATTTTTGGCAAGAGTTGATTATAAGTTGGGGTGGCAATGCTATTTTAGTTGGTTTAATTGCTTATATTGGAAAGATATACCTAGAAAGAATTAGTCGTGAAGAACAAGCAGCTATCGATGAGCGTATAAAGCGACTTGAACAAGATCATGAAAAATCACTCACTAAAGATGAGCATTTCCATCAAATTTCACAGCAAACCTATCAAAAACTGTTTGATAAAAAAGTAGACACATATAACAAACTACTTAATATATCTATGAAATTTAGAGAGCATAAAGACCTAGTTATACCTAATATATATGCTAACTCGGGACAAGGCATTGCTATTGCACATGGAGTTATACTTACAAAATATGGTGAGACTTATAAGGAGTTTACTGATCTTTTAGATAACAATCTTTCTCTAGTGAGCGCTGAGTTAGTCAAAAAATATTTTGAATGGCGTAAATTCTTTAAAAATGAATATGAATTAGTAGCACCAGAAATACATGCTGATAGAGATCGATTTTTAGAGAGCCTGACTACATTACAAATAGAGTTAGGCGACAGATTCCTAGAGGAAGTTACTAAAGTAGCTGCACAGATTAGTAAAGAAGAGATATTAGCAAAAGGTTTAGTGATTGATGAGAAGTTTGAAGTGTTTGAGCAACTATTAGAACAAATCATGAACGATATCAAAAAATTGAATAAGATAATAAACAATCCAAGTTTCTCTTAATTTAATATTGGTTCGAGAAGAGACTTCTTTATTCATTTAACTTTTAAATAATATTAAAAATCCTAACGACAGAATATTAGTATAGTTTACGTAGAATAAACTACGATTTATCTCAGTCAGAAAATGATATTGACACTAATCCCAACTGTAACATTTACCCTGCTGCTAGAGAAGGTGATGTGAGCTAGGTAGAACACTACCTGACACTTAAAATGAATGGAAGTCCAAACTCATAAAAATAGTGTTGGCGATGCGCAGAAAACCTACGACTGTCTACACTGCCACATCTAAACTTCTAGGGTAAGAATATATGCGCGTTCTACCAGCATAGTCACTTCGTCCATTATCTAGCAACCATTCAACGACTTGCTCGCGCACCCGTCTACTATGAATCAGGTTCATATGATTGACGCCATAAAATATTGCTTTGCGACCATCTGGTACAAATAGCGCATGCTCAGCATCATCCTCGCCCAGCGCTGATGCGACCGACACTAGACTGTCTCCTAGCAAATCTGTCACTTTAGACTCGTAATGCGTCTCGATCAAAGCACTGGCGACAAAATAGGTTTTGATACCACTTGGCAACCGTGCAGGGTGACGAAAGTCTTGCGGCAGCACATTACGACCTTCTAGAGAATTCCAGTCAGCATCACGAATACTACCATGACGCAGATCAATGATACCCGCACTACGCATATCACCAAGCTTGGCAAGCGAACCTGCAAATGGCAGCTTGGCAATGATGTCTTGCACATAATTACCGATACGCTCCAGCACGGCACCATGATGCGGCGAGCCTAGCGTGATGAGATTGCCCACTCGTTTTATCCAGTCTAGGCGCTCTTGCTCGCCATAAAACAGTGCACTACGAGAGACTAGGCCGCCCATACTGTGTCCGACCAAATCTATCTGACTGATGTTTGGGTTATTATCGACCAACTCTTGCAGCAATTGAGAGAACTTGCGACCACTGCGCGAGATACGTCTGCCTGTATTGTAGTCCAAATACAGAACCGTGGTATCAGGTTGACTGAGGCTAATGGCATCGCCTAGGCTGTTTTCCTCTTGTGCTTGCCAGCTTAGGTGACTCATACATAGACCATGGCACAAAATAGCGACACGCCCTGATAGCGTTTCGCGTTGTAGATTGCCGTCTCTGTCGTATAGCACCATCGGAACAGCAAGCGCATTGTCATTATTAACGAGGTGATCACCCATGACGCCATTGATGATATTGACCAATTTCTTTAAAGAATCCGGCAATGGTCGTGAGCTTTTTTGATCGATCGCCCTTTTATAGATGCGTAGCACTGATGCGAGATTATTACCAACCATCAGCATAATATGGCGTATCGTCCCATAGATGCGTCCAGTGATACCACGTTGCCAATTGTTAACATTGCCTTCGTTAAAACGCCCTAAAGGACGCAAAATAACCTCACGGTGGATGGCTTCTACGATGTCAGTGACTTCAACCACACCCATCGTCGCCAGTTGGGCTAAGCCCTCAAAAAAATCAGCCAGAGAGACAGGCTCACGCAGCGTCGTCACATTATTATCATCTGCCAACAATTTGACCAGCTCATCGACATCGATGGCTTCAAGTTGATCTATTTGCTCGTACAAATCACCGTGCAGCGGCGGCATGCTATCGTCTGAGACGAAATGCGCCTCAAGTTCATGACGGCTGCGGGCATTACTGTAAGCGCTATCAGGGATAACACTATCAGCATAAGATAAATTTGGACGATTCATAATATTGAAACATTCAGCAAAGGGGATAGTTTTACATACTATCCTTTAAATGAGACAAATAGAAGGGAAATGATTTGACTTTCGGGTACGTTTCTTAGCAAATAACTTAATAATTTTATAGAGATAAGCCTTAGATGATGTCATTGATCTCATAAAATAAAAAAATCCCAAGCCATTACTTGGGATTTTTTAGACTGATTAATTTTTTATAAATCTGCTATACAGTGTTAATTGTTTATATAAATGACTCGGCCAGTATGACATCGCCATCCTCGCGCGTAATCATAACCGTAGCTGAGCGTGGCGTCTTGCCACCAGCGATAGCGCCCCATGTATTGCCAGGATGTTGAATATTGATAAATAACGTTTTGAAGTCTGGGGTCATGGTAATACCCGTCACTTCGCAGCCTTCGGGACCAACGAAAAAACGTTTGATATTGTCATCACTAGCAAGCATGCCGACTGGCGTTTGTTGCCCAGCCGAGGTGGTGGTAAGCGCACCATCACTCACCTTGCCCGGTAGCGCCGCCAGTAACATGCAGTTCGTGGTATCGGTATAAGCACCATCATCGGTCTGAATCCACAACACGCCACGTGGGTCAAAGTACAGGCCATCTGGCGAAGACAAATCATTGCTGGCATTTAACTGCGATAAATTCTCTGCGGACAAACCACTAGGCGCAGCAAACAGATAAATATCCCATTCAAAGGTCGTTGCCGCATGATCGCCGCCCGCTTCTGCCCAGCGGATGATATGCCCATTGTCATTGCCACGCGCTTTGCCACCTGCTTCATAGCTGCGCGGATTGGACGCTGAAACGGGCTGGTCGTCACGCTCGCCGCGATATTTATTATTGGTCAAGGTCACGTACACTTCGCCAGTCATGGGGCTGACTGACACCCATTCAGGTCGATCCATCTTGGTTGCCCCTAGCGCGTCAGCAGCAGCACGGGCAAAGATTAAAACCTCATCCTGTCCATTGAAAGGCAAGTCGCGATTAGAAGCGTCCAGTCCATTTTGACCATGAATCAGTGCTTTCCATTCGCCTCGACCATTTTCATTAAAGGTCGCGACGTAGAGCGTGCCTTCATTCATATACTTGTCACCAGCTTTTAGGCCGCCACCGATATCCGAATTTGACCATGTGGCTTGGGATACAAACTTATAAATATACTCACCGCGAGCATCATCACCCATATAAAAGACCACGGGCTTGCCTTGCTCAACAGGTGCATAGGCACAGTTTTCATGAGCAAAACGTCCCAGTGCGGTACGTTTTTGAGGTACAGATTTTGGGTCAAATGGGTCGATTTCTGTGATATAACCAAAGGTATTAAAACCATTTCGGTAATCATCGGCAGCGCTTGCCCCAACAGCGGTCATGTCCCAACGTGAGAATTCGTCAGGGATTTTGGCGTCTTTGGCCTCTGGTGTGTGCCATAGGTATTCCCAACCCGGAAAATTCTCCATAGCCCCGTAGCGCTCGCGCCCGTAGTTGTATCCAGCGCTCAATTGACTGGCATCTTGTCCACGCGCAAATACACCTAGGAAGTTCTCTTCGGTAGTCAGATACGTGCCCCAAGGTGATAGTCCTGCACCGCAGTTATTATTGATACCACGCGTCTGAAAGCCTGTCGGATCAAATTTGGTCTTGACCAAATCAGAACCAGCGACAGGACCGGCTAACTGCGCGGTCGTACTGCTGGTAATACGGCGATTGTATTTTGAATCAGCCACCATCTCATAGCCCGCACCGTCAGCACGTCTGCTCATCTCGACCACCGCAACGCCATGGCAATTGACCTCTCGGCGCACATCGCTAGCAAGGCGACGATTTTGAAATATCGGGGCGGCAGTATCATCTTGGGTCACATAGTAGCCAAACGGACTCAATTCGTTACTATTCACGTATTCATGATTCATGACCAGCAGGCCATTGTCTGACGCTTTAGCATCATACGCGCCGCCTTTCTTACCAAAGAACCACATGCCATCATGGTTGTCACCCATGCGCCATTCGAACGACTCGGCAGACTGCTCACGATTGTCTTTCCACTCATCGATACCAGAAATCAGTGGTGTACCCAGTGGCAATATCATCTCCGCTTTGTAGCCTTCAGCGACGCTCATCGTTTCGGCAGTGGAGTGTGCCACTGCGGTAAACTTCAAAGCTTCCGGACGCTTGAGATCACCCTGTGCAGGAATAGCAGCATTGTTGCCTGCGCTATTATTGACAGTATTACCGTCATCGTCGTCACTACAGCCGACCAACGGTAACGCGCCAAAAAAAGCGGCTGCCGTCAATCCTGTGCCACCTTTTAAAATACTGCGGCGGTTCAAGCGGCGGCTAATAATGGTTTGAAAGTCGATATTATCGCTAGGGTTAGAGTCCTCAACGACTTCGTGGGCAAGCAGTTGCTTATTATTCAATACTGTCATTATCAGTCACCTTGCTGTTAGGCTGGATTGGCGTAAAAAGGCTCGTTGCGGCTGTATCTTGTCTGCCACAACAATACGAATTACGCTTAAGTCTACTGAGCATTTATGACAGTACGTTGAAAGCTAGATGACAATTTGATGACAAGCTTTCTGATGATAAAATTTTATGGCAACAGATAAAACAAAAAAATCCCAAGCGTTAACTTGGGATTTTTGATACTTGATACTTGATATTTGATAGTAATCTTAGCAAGCTTATTGAACTTGTGCCTGCCATTCATGCGCGTCCAATTTTAGCATGAGCTTATCGCCTGCGTGCAATATACCAACGCCACTTGGCGTACCCGTCATAATCACATCGCCTGCTTGTAAGCTAAAGGCATGACTGATATTTGCCAATAATTCATACACTGGAAACAACATCAAAGCGCTATCGCCGTCTTGCTTCAGCGTATCATTAATGGTCAACTGATAATGCACCTCAGTAAAATCCCCGAACGCTTGCGGATCGATCCAGTCGGCGAGTACACAAGCACCGTCGAAACACTTGGCACGCTCCCATGGATGACCTTTTTCTTTTAGCTCAGTTTGCAAGTCACGCAAGGTCAAATCCAGTCCCAATGTCACACCGCCGAGCGCTTGCTGTGCTTGCTCAATCGTCGCGGCTGATAGGTCTGCCGATAGCTGAACACATAGTTCCGCTTCATAATGCGTATCGCCAAACAGGTCTGGATTTGGGCGGATAACGCCTTGACGAATAGAAACCACCGCAGAGGCTGGCTTCATAAATAGCATGGGCGCGGCTGGCACCTCGTTACCCAACTCATGAGCATGAGCGGCATAGTTACGACCAACGCAGACGACCTTTCCGATGGGCGCGCGTAAGCTCTGATTGGCATTTTCAGCGCTGTCATCATCATTGACACTTGCGGCAATGGCATTGACTAAAGACATATGTGGTGATTGGCTCATAATAGGGCGGGTCCTCAATTCAAGTGATTGTATCTAAATGGGCTAAAAATGGCTAAATTTTGTCAAACATCGTTAAATAGCTGATTAATATCCCGATATTATTTGCGCTATTTTCCTCGTTTGACTACAAATTATCTCATTTTTGTGACCATTTTTAAAATGAGGACACGCCCCAGGCTCTCACAGAAAAATTATCAGATTTTATTAGCAAATTCAGCACTATCTAGCATAACGTTGACGATAAATCGTTTCAATAATAAGCCATCTGATGACAAATAACTAAGGAATCGTATTGGTCATCACATCTGGTGGCACATAGCTGGCATGACGGTTCATTCTTTTTTCAAACAGTCTAAAGCTAAATAAGATCACCCATGATAATAACAAATAGACGATACCAGCCGCAAAGAACAACTCCATTAAGGTATAAGTACGCGCACTAATCGTACGAGCAACACCCGTGATATCCATCAAGGCAATGGTGGATGCCAACGCACTACCCTTTAGCATAAAGATAACTTCGTTACTGTAGGCTGGAATCACAATACCAAAAGCACGTGGCAAGGTAACACGTGTCAGTTTTTGCCATTTTGACATGCCAATCGCATCGGCCGCTTCTAGCTCACCAATAGGAATATTTTGAATCGCACCGCGAATGATTTCTGCCAAATAGGCACTGGTGTTGAGCGTAAAGGCAATAATAGCGCACCAATAGGCTTTGCTCAGTACCGGCTCCCATAAGAACGAATCACGTACCGCTTCGAACTGACCAAGACCATAATAAATCAAAAATATCTGCACCAGCAGCGGTGTGCCACGGAAAAAGAAAATATACAGAAAAGGAATTATCTGTACCACCCAGCTTTTAGACAGTCTTAACAAAGCTAAAACCAAACCAAAGAGCAGCCCGATAACACCTGATATTATCACTAGTTGGACGGTCAAAACCGCGCCGCCTAGTAAGTCAGGGATATGCTCAAAAATAACCTGCCAATTCCAATCCATAGTATCTCTCCTCTACCCTATGGTCGATTGACATTGAACGGATTGACGGCTCAGCTTTTTAGCATAGCGCGCCGCTGGATTGGCACGCCATTCAAGCCACATCATAAAGCCCGTAATCAGCATGGTCAGACCCAAATAGATAATCGCCGCCGCCATATAAAAAGTAAACGGCTGCTGTGTTGACTGCGCTGCGCGCGAGGACTGATACATGATATCTTTGAGACCAACCACCGATACCAATGCCGTGTCTTTAAGCAACACCAAAAACAGATTGCCCAATCCTGGCAAAGCAATTTGCCAGACTTGCGGCAAAGTAATGCGATAAAAAGTCTGAAAAGGACGCATGCCAATCGCTTGCGCCGCTTCACGTTGCCCTATCGGAATCTCTTGAATCGACATGCGAAAAATTTCAGTCGCATAGGCACCAAAAGCAATCGACAACGCCATGACACCGCCCCAAAACGCACTAATCTCGACATAGTCGTTATAGCCGAATTTTTTGAGAATGCTCATCAGCAGTATAGAACCGCCATAATAGATAAACAGTACCAAAAGTAGCTCAGGAATCCCGCGCATCGTGGCGGTATAGACAGTCGCAAGCTTACGTAGCAGCCAAATATTCGACAGCTTCGCTGTGGCACCGAGCAGACCAAAAAACATACCGATGACCAAACTGGTCATGGCAAGTTGTATGGTGACGGTAGCGCCGCTTAATAAAAGCGCACCAAATCCTTGTAAATCAAACACAATTATCCACTCAGTCTCTTTATATTAGCAATGTTAGCAAAATATGAGTTAAAAGGATCAGCATCAATAGCTGAGCGCGGCCTAAAACCGTATCTTATATCAAATTGATACGGACAACCTAGTTAATAGCACAAAAAAATATTTACACGATTATAGACGCGGTAATTGACACAGTAAAAATGAGCGCTGATTTTATCATACTCGCTGGACGCTATGTTAATACTGACACGTAAAAGCGCGCTCTAAATAGCTACTTATCCCTGCAAGAAGAAAAAAATAAGCGAGATTTGACCAAAGTTGACAGTCGATAACCATTTAAACAACAGGAGGTCTTAATAACACTCAAATAACGGTATAAAAAACATAAGGCACTTCGCCAGTAAATAAAGCCAGCAAATAAAAAAGGACATTGCCATGATGGCGATGTCCTCGTTATTCATACTGCAATAGCGAATAGCACCATGATAGCAAATGGTTATTGCGCTGTGCTATCTGCTGCTGGTTGCTCAGTGTTTTCTACTGTAGCTGCACTAGTACTGGCGGCTGATACAGTAAAGTATTTTTGATTGATTTTGTCGTAAGTACCATTGGCTTTTAAATTGGCTAATGATTCATTGAACTTCGCTTGTAGCGGATCGCCTGGGCGTACGGCTATGGCAAAATTATCATTGATATCAATCTCTTCACCTTTTAGCACATAGTTACTGCCTGATGGTGAGCTGAGCCATTCTATGGCTGGCAGTTTGTCAGATATCATCGCATCGACGCGACCTGAACCTAAGTCTAAGAACGCATTACTCAAGGTATCATAGAGCTTCATATTGGCTTTTGGATAGGTATCCTCTAACCACTGTGATGAGATAGTCGAGCGCTGCGCGGCAATAGAGTGCGCATTGATATCATCGCTATTGCTTGGATTAAAGCTACTGTCTTTTTTAGCCAAAAAAACCAAGGCATTGCTAAAGTAAGAATCCGTAAAACTCACTTGCTGTTCACGCTCAGGTGTCACCGACATCGCCGCGACGATGGCATCATATTTACCAGCCTTGAGGCCAGGAATAATACCATCCCAATCTTGAGCGACAATCTCGCAAGTGACTTTCATATCGTCGCAGATAGCATTTGCTATATCTACATCGAAACCACCCAGTGTGCCATCTGCATTGGTATAGTTAAAAGGGGCATACGCGCCTTCAGTACCAATACGTAATACTTCTTTTGTATCAGCAGCGGTGGCCTCGGTAGCTTCTGAATTGCTATCATCAGCACTATCTTGACTATTGCTACAACCCGCTAACATAAAGACCGATACCATGCCCAGTAGCGACATTGACCAGCGGCTGGTCGTTACCAGTTTTTTGACTGGGGCACAAGTCGTACTGCTGGCTGGAACAAGATAGTTGCTCATGATCATCCTTGATTTTTATATTAGAGAAACAACTTCGTAAAACAATGCTTGCCTGATACAGGCAAGCCTCGTTTTAGTTGGTCGCGGCTTCTGTTTGCTCTTCTTCAGCAATCATCGCATTGGCATCGACATTGCCTTCGTCAACAACGACTACTTGCTCAACACTGCCAGTAGCAGTCGCTTTTTGCGCGGCAGCCGTAGTGCTGGTGCCAAAATAACTGCCAGTGATTTGATCATAGGTGCCATTGGCTTTTAGCTCGGCCAACGCTGCGTTAAACTTGGCGACTAATGGATCGCCTTTACGGAAGGCAATACCCATGGCATCATCGTTGGTGCTGATTTCTTGGCCTTTGACTTCGTAGTCTTTACCTGCTTCAGTTTTCAACCAGTCGATACCCGTTACTTTATCCGACATCATCGCGCGCACACGACCTGAGGTCAGATCCAGATAGGCATTGTCTTGAGTGTCATAAAGCTTGATATCAGCATTGTCATGTTCATCTTGTAGATATTGCGAGGCAACCGTTGAACGCTGTGAAGCGACTGGCTGACCTTCGAGACCTTCTACGCTGATATCATCACCTTTTTTACCGATTAAGATGATGCCACTGTGAAAATAAGGGTCGCTAAATTCTACGACTTCTTTGCGTTCAGGGGTGATTGACATACCAGCGATGGTCGCATCAAACTTCTGTGCGTTCAGTCCTGGAATCAGGCCATCCCAATCTTGCGAGATAACTTCGCACTCTGCTTTCATTTGTGCACATAATGCGTCAACCAACTCAATCTCATAGCCAATCAATTTGCCATCGGCATCTGTGTAACTAAAAGGCTTATAGCTTGATTCGGTCGCGATTTTGATATTCAAAGGCGTATCGCTCGCTGCATCCGCTTCGGCACTGTCTGCTGGTGCTGAGCTATTATTACACCCCGCCAGCATTAGCATTGCTGCGCTTAGCGGCGCAAGCCACAAAGCTTTCTTAGTCATTGATGATGTCATTGAAATTGTCATACCTATTGTTCCTTAATATATTTACCAGCCGTGTATTAACCCACTATTCGTTGATCGATACTGATTAATCAACGCACTTTCTTGCAAGCTCATTTATAAACGCTTACTGACCAAAGTTGATTTGCTCAAGACGTGCCAGCTCACCGTTACTACGGATTTCGCTAAGCGCTTTGTTGAAGTCGTCTCTGAGTGGGTCGTCCTTACGGACGGCAATGGCAATATTATCGTCATTGTCAATTTCGTCACCAACAACACCGAAACCTTCTGGATTGTCTGCTAACCATGATTTGGCTGAGACTTTTTCAGCCAATACTGCATCACTACGTCCAGATTTTAGATCCAAATAGGCATTGTCATAATTATCATAAAGCTTAACGGTGTTGCCATCTTTGCCTTCATAATTATCTTGTAGATACGCACCAGGCGTCGTTGAGCGTTGACCGCCCAGCGTTAGGCTTTTGATCGACGTAGGATCAAAGCTGCCTTTGGTATCGGTCAGCCATACCATGGTATTGGCGAAGTAAGGCTCACTGAAATCAACTTTTTCTTGACGCTCAGCAGTGATAGACATACCAGCGACCACAGCATCATATTTTTGTGCCAATAGACCCGGAATAATACCGTCCCAATCTTGGGCAACGATTTCGCATTTGGCCTGCATTTGGTCACATAAGGCATTAGCAACGTCGATATCAAAACCTGCCAACGTGCCATCGGCATTGGTATAGTTAAAAGGAGGGTAAGCGCCTTCAGTTGCGATACGAATGGTCTTGCCAGCCGTTTCTGCCGCGGGTGCATCAGCGTTGGCACCAGCCGTTTCATCGGCAGGCTGACTACAAGCACTCAGCATTAACGCTGCAGTGACGGTCATCGATGACCATAATAGGCGAGAATTAGACATCATACATTCCTTAAATTCTAATGGGTTTTAATGTAGGGCTCTGATATTTTGTTCTCTGACTTCCCTGCCAGACAAGAAATATAGATAGCAGAAGATACAAGCAGCCGTCATTATTGACCGCCTGTAAGCCTTTTGATAATACCTGAGTAAAATATCAAAAACAAACGTTTTGCATACCGACTGTTATTATTGGGTAATAAATAGCTAACGACAATTACCAATCAGAAAGTTGAGTGGCATGAGCGATATGTCATAAAAGATAGTCCACAATAAGCGGCTAACTGTTTTGACGATGCGATGCCATAAAGTCTTTGACACGCTCAGAGGTAGGATTGTCAAAGATTTGTTCGGGCGTACCCATCTCTTCAACGACTCCTTGATGTAAGAATACGACTTGGCTAGACACTTCGCGGGCAAAACGCATCTCATGCGTGACGATCAGCATCGTGCGCCCTTCTTCTGCCAACTCACGCATGACTGCCAGCACTTCATTCACTAGCTCAGGGTCTAAGGCAGACGTTGGCTCATCAAATAACAATACCCGTGGCTGCATAGCAAGAGCACGGGCAATGGCGACACGTTGACGCTGACCACCAGATAGATTGGCAGGGTAAGCATCTTTTTTGTCAAGTAAACCCACTTTATCAAGCAGCTGCTCGGCATCACTGATCGCTTGATCTTTTTTAATCTTTAAAACTTGCGTTGGCCCTTCGATGATGTTTTGCAAAATCGTTTTGTGCGGCCACAAGTTGAAGTTTTGAAAGACGAAGCCCACACGCGCACGCAAACTCTCCAGTTGCTTGATATCTGAGGCTTGTAGCTCACCTGATTTGCCAGGCTTTAACATCAGCTCTTCATTACCGATGATAATACGACCTTGATTGGGCTTTTCAAGCAAATTAATACAGCGCAACAAGGTGGATTTTCCAGAGCCAGAAGAGCCCAAAATAGAGATCACATCACCATCATAGGCAGTAAGCGATACCCCTTTTAGCACTGCCAATGAGCCATAGCTTTTATGGACGTCTTGTAGATCTAAGGCGATAGGACGAGTCGGGTTTTTTGCAGTATCAAGCATGGTTCAGCAGACTTCCAATAAATATGAATGAAAATACGTAAAAAATCGTGGTATGGAGGATAAGTATCAACCCTAATAAGGTCGTGATACGCTTATAACTCGTCATACAAAGAGAAAAAGTGACACATTGTCTCTTATTACACAGTAAAAAGGCAAATCCTGCGTTTAACCAGCACGCCACTCAGCATTTGTAAGCCACTGAATAACTGACATAAAAAAACCCAGCCTGCCTTTGCAGTACTGAGCCTTATTTTATCACTTTAGCGTACTAGGCGTTGTGTTATCTGTTTACCCACTTTCAATATCTAATGTCGATAAGTGATAGCTGATTAGTATGTCATAAATCAATATTCCCAAACCTAGCACGTCGAAACTTAGCACGCTAACAATCAGTATGTCGAAACATGCTCTTCGCTTTCAGTACCATCTAGCATTTCTGTATCATCTGCTGTCGCTACTGCTACGTCGTCATTACTGTCCATTGCCATACCATCATCAGCGCTAGCAACTGCAATATCATCGCCATTGCCTACACTAGCCGCATCATCCTCTACTGCCGTCTGTGCATCAGCCGCCGGCTCAGTTTCCATAGGTGCCTCGTCTTTTTTGCCACAGGCACTTAACGTCAATGCAGCTGCCACTAACCCTATCGTTAGCCAACTTTTAGCCGTGCCGTTCTTTTCGATATTATCATTTGTAGTAGTCATATCAATGCTCCGTCCGTTATAGTTCATGCTTAGCTATCGATAAAAACCATCTGATCGATCGCTTTATATGGATATTCTTAAAAACTCTAGTCTTAGCACTCACTATACTGACGATCGATCGTCGCTACCTTAGTACTTACAACGCAGTTCTGTTAAAAACATGTAACGATGCATTTGATTTTTAACCAACCTTTAACAGTACTCATGTTATGAATGTACATGCGTAAAACGATCAGCATAACACCGAGGTAATGCTCATAAACGCTTTATAAAACGGGCGCTGTTCACAAAATCATCTTTACTATCGCCTCAATCTCCTCTATGTTAAATAGCATAATGCCATATGGGCATCCAAAGCTGCTTTTTTTGCTAAATTTTCGCCTCTTTAGGCGCTTTTATCTATTTAGAACATGTATCACTATAAGGAAAAATTTATGAGTCAATCAAACATCACAGACGTTACCACCTATATGCAATCTGTTGGTAAGCAAGCACGCGCGGCATCACGTGCTCTCGCAGCAGCCAATACGAGCGACAAAAATACCGCCCTTATGTCAATCTATGACGTATTGCTAGAGGCGAAAAAAGATATTTTGTCTGCCAATAAAATCGATATGGATAACGGTCGAAAGAACGACTTAGACGCCGCCCTACTTGATCGTCTAGAGCTAAACGATGTGCGCTTCGATGGTATGCTACAAGGTCTAAAAGACGTATCGGCGCTACCTGATCCTATCGGCGAAGTCACTGACATGACTTACCAACCATCGGGGATTCATTTGGGCAAAATGCGTGTACCGCTCGGCGTTGTCGGTATGATTTATGAGTCGCGTCCTAACGTAACACTAGAAGCCGCCTCTTTAGCCTTAAAATCAGGCAATGCGATTATCTTGCGCGGTGGCTCTGAAGCTTTTGAATCCAATCAAGCAATCGCCAAATGTATCTTAGAAGGTCTAAAAAAAGTCGGACTGTCTGAGCATAGTGTGCAGGTATTGCAAACGACTGACCGCGCTGCTGTCGGCGAGCTGATTACGATGACTGATTATGTTGATGTCATCGTCCCACGCGGCGGCAAAGGACTGATTGAGCGTATCAGCCGTGATGCCAAAGTCCCTGTGATTAAGCATTTAGACGGTAACTGCCACACCTTTATTGATAGTGATGCCGATCCTGAGATTGCTATCAAAGTCAGCGTCAATGCCAAAACGCATCGCTACGGCACTTGTAATACCATGGAGACACTATTGGTCGATGAATCAGTCGCGGATGAGCTATTACCAAAAATTGCTGAAGCCATTGTTCAAGCCGATGATGCCATGCAACTGCGTCTCGATGAAAAGTCGCAAGCAATCTTGAATGATAATGCTGTGCTCAAAGGTCATCTATCTGCCGCAACTGCTGAAGACTGGGATACCGAATATTTAGCGCCCATCTTGGCGGTAAAAGTCTTGTCAGGTATTGACGAAGCCATTGAGCATATCAATACCCACGGCAGCCATCATACTGATGTTATCATTACTGATAACTATACCAAGTCGCAACGCTTTATCCGCGAAGTGGACTCGGCCAGCGTCATGATTAACGCCTCTAGCCGCTTTGCTGATGGTTTCGAATATGGTCTAGGTGCTGAGATTGGTATCTCAACGGACAAAATCCATGCGCGTGGCCCTGTTGGTCTCGAAGGTCTGACTTCACAAAAATGGATCGTTTATGGTCATGGTGAGACACGTGCTTAGCTTATCGCGTCCCACCCTATCATCTACCGTTTAACTTAACGTATAATCAAAAAAAACGTCAGCTTAATTGCTGGCGTTTTTTTATGAATGACAATATGTTATATATGCTGCATACCTGTTATTTTGTATAAAAATAATCTATAGGAAAGCCGACCCATGCAAAGTGGCAAGATTAAGCACTGGAACCAAGATAAAGGCTATGGCTTTATCGATGTGGACGATCAAAATGAGGATGTGTTTTTTCATGTCAGTAAAGTTCGATTGTCACAGCCGATAATCGTCGGTCAAAGCGTCTATTTCAATAGTGTACGTAATGATAAGGACCAATTAAGAGCCACTGAAGTCACGTCATCTTCACTGAGCATTGAAGCAGACACTGACAATGACACTGCGTCAAATGTGCCCAAGCACAGGCCTAATAATGCCAAACGAAATAGCCAGCACAGTAGTCATAACTCAAATCGCAGCACTCAAAACAGTAGTCAAAATAAGAGAAGCTTAGGCTCTACCCTGTTTAGCCTCATCGCTATTATCGCCGTCGCGTTTTATTTCTTTGGTGACTTAAAGTCCACTTTCTTTGCTAATGGTGTTGAGTCGACGACGATATCGGCATCTACAAGCTCAAGCCTAGCAACCAACTCTGGTATAACGGGTGATGCTCAGATAGATAGGACGGTAGCACTCATTCAGCAAGGTGGGCCTTTTCCTTATCCAAATAAAGATGGCACGACGTTTTATAATCGTGAGGGCAGATTACCCGCGCAGTCGCAAGGCTATTACCGTGAATACACCGTACCTACCCCTAATGTGTCACATCGCGGCGCGCGGCGTATCGTTACCGGAGGCTATCCACCTACCGTTTATTACTTGACGGTCGACCATTATGATAGTTTTATAAAATTGGAGGTGAATTAAAATGAGTGAAGCCATCCACTATGTTAATCAAAACCACATTAACCAAAACGGTACAGCACTACATGCGGTCATTCCTATTGAGGCTGTTACCATACCCGTGGGTGACGCACTGGATAAAACCACGCTATTGACGAGTCTAGCCCACGCCTGTGACTTCCCCAGTTATTTTTCGCACAACTGGGACAGCGCGTGGGACTGCTTGACAGATAGCGAGGTGGTGCATTTAACGCTTGATTTGACGGTGATAAAAAGGATAAATACCGAAGATTTCAATGTCTTTAAGAGCATCATTGAGGATGCCTATAGAGAATTTGGCAAACCACAACTGTGGCTCATTGTGCCATCTGAGGACGAACTCTAATCACTGAGCGTAGCTGATAGTCACCGATAATTAGTCGTAATCATAGAAACCTGAATTCGAGATAAAGCCATATTTATCCCGAATTCAGGTTAATTTATTTTATAGAAAGGATTAACCTATGGAGATTACCTTAAACGGTTATTACACATTGATATTAGCCACCTTGGTGCTGCTACTTGGCCGATTTTTGGTGAAGAGAGTCAAGTTTTTAGAAGATTTTAATATTCCCGAACCGGTTGCCGGTGGTTTGGTCGCTGCTATTATCGTCTATATTCTCAATATGGTTTGGGGGTATAGTTTTAATTTTCACCAAGGATTACAGACGGCGACCATGCTGATGTTCTTTGCATCTATTGGCTTAAGTGCTGATTTTGGCAGGCTAAAAGCCGGTGGTACACCCTTATTAATTTTCACTGTCGTAGTCTCCGTCTTCATCATTTTACAAGATATCGTTGGCGTGGCTATGGCAAGTGCCTTGGGGCTTGATCCTCTGCTCGGTCTAGTGACCGGCTCTATCGCCTTGACTGGTGGGCATGGTACGGCAGGTGCTTGGGGCATTACTTTAGAGGAAGACTACGGCGTGGTCGGCGCCACAACGCTTGGTATTGCTGTTGCTACTTATGGTTTGGTCGCAGGTGGTATCGTCGGTGGGCCTGTTGCCCGTCGTTTAATTAATCGACTTGGACTAAAGCCCACACCTGCCAACCCACACCCTAGTGATATTGAAAAAGTCGCGGGCGCACAGTCGTTATATAGTACCAAGCATGACGAAGATAACGCGCACAGTGATAAAGAAATCTTTGAGAGGCCAGACAGCATGCGCTTTATCACTGCGTCTTCTACTATCGAAACATTAGCGCTCTTTGCTGCGGCATTGGCTTTTGCAGAAGTGATGACACTGGTAGCAGAGGGTACATGGTTTGAGTTGCCTACTTTCGTTTGGGCATTGGCAGGCGGCGTTATCATTCGCAATGTGCTAACGATGGTTTTCAATTTTGATATGTTTGACCGTTCGATTGATGTGTTCGGTAACGCCTCTTTGAGTCTATTTTTGGCGATGGCGCTGCTGTCTTTGAAGCTATGGCAATTGACTGATCTAGCCGGCCCTGTATTGATTATCTTGTTGGTGCAGACAGTCATCATGATTATTTATGTCTATTTTATTACCTTTAAAGTCATGGGTAAAAACTATGATGCGGCTGTTTTGTCAGCGGGACATTGCGGTTTTGGTATGGGTGCAACACCCACAGCGATTGCGAATATGCAGGCAGTCACTGACCGCTATCTGCCTTCGCCTAAGGCCTTTCTAATCGTGCCAATGGTTGGTGCTTTCTTTGTTGATATCGTTAATGCGACGGTATTGCAGATATTTACGAAGTTACCGTTTATGTAGGCTGATGCTGTCACAGATCAAAATTTAATAGCTATCTAGCAAACAACGAATGCTAGACATCGAAAAGCCCGCCAAAACTAATCTTGGCGGGCTTTTTTAATTATCAAGTTATAATAGAGTGTTCAATCGAACCCATTATTTATACTTTTTAATTTCACCACTTTTCACACGAGCTATGAAAGAATTAACCTCTCTTTTCACAATTGGCATCAAGAAGTATAGACCGATGATGTTAAAGATCGCCATAGCGAACAGAGCCGCATCTGAGAAGTCGATAACGAAGCTAAACTGTACGATGGTACCGATAACAACGAAGACTAAGAAGATAAGTTTGTATATCATCTCGCCGCCTTTACCTTCACCGAAGAGGTAAGTCCAAGCTTTTAGACCATAATATGACCATGAGATCATCGTTGAAAAAGCAAACAATAATACCGCGACAGCTAGGAAATACTGGAAGATAGGCGCCGTTTCCATAAAGGCAGCACGGGTTAGATCCACACCAGTGAGCGCTTGGGTTTGCAAGTTTGCAACAGTGTTCACGCCAGAGATAGTAATAACGAGCGCCGTCATAGTACAGATAACAACCGTATCAATGAAAGGCTCTAACAGCGCTACTAAACCTTCAGTAGCAGGTTCTTTGGTTTTTACCGCTGAGTGAGCAATAGCGGCTGAACCAACACCCGCTTCGTTAGAGAAAGTCGCACGTTTTAACCCTTGGATTAACGCACCAATAAAACCACCAGCCACGCCAGCACCAGTGAAGGCACCTGTGAAAATCTCGCCAAATGCGGCGCCGATATGATTAAAGTTTGCAACCAGTACGATGACACTCATTGTGATATACAATAAAGCCATAAAAGGTACAACTTTTTCGGTAACGGTTGCAATGCGTGGCATACCACCAATAATAACCATACCGACTAAAAACGCTAAGCCAATACCAAAGAATATACTGTAATCCGTTGGAATGCTAAAAGTAGAGCTCATGACTGCAAAGGCTTGGTTACCCTGAAACATGTTACCAGCACCAAAAGTAGCCAATATACACATAAGGGCAAAACCGACGGCTAACACCTTACCCAATCCACCCATACCACGTTCAGCCATACCGCGGCTCAAGTAGTACATAGGTCCACCTGATACGGCACCAGAAGGCAGGATCGTACGGTATTTGACACCTAACGTACACTCTACAAACTTGGTCGCCATACCGAACAGACCAACCATAATCATCCAAAAGGTAGCACCAGGTCCACCAATAGCAAGTGCTGCACCCACACCTGCAATATTACCGAGACCGACTGTACCTGACAAAGCAGTAGCTAGTGCTTGAAAATGGCTAACCTCGCCTTCTTCTTTGACAGCAGGGTTTGGATCAGTATATTTGCCTCTGACAATATCTAAAGACAAGCCTATATGACGAAACTGAATAAAGCCAAAATAAAAAGTAAAGACTAATGCGGCAACTAATAACCAACCTACAATTAGCGGAAAGCTTACTTCGCCAAGAGGTACTGAAAAGAAAATAAGATCGACGAACCAGCCAAATATACTGGCCATAAAGCTATCGAGACCTGCTCCAAATGCTGCTAGACCTGATTGTTGTTCTGCTGCTTGCGCAAGAGTAGTGCTAAGTAATAGCATCGTTGCGACTAAATATTGTTTTTTCATGTAAATCCCTTTAGTGAAAATAATATTTATACAATTATTTACAGCGATACTGGTACAAAGTGTAATTATTTATTATACTTTGTATCAGTATTATTACTAAATGTTCAATGCCGACTATATACTAATACTTTTGTATAAACAAAAACATTTACACATTTTTCTCAATTAAACATCAACTTATAGTCAGTTCGGAATAAAATCGATACATTGTTAGTTATGTGCGACTGGTATAAATTTTCCTTGCTTGCTGCTATCACAGAGGCTACGAAAAATTCATTCCAGTCACACTGTATCTGTTTTAAAGTGAATCTACTATAGCGCTTTAAAGCTGATAGCCGAACTCAGTCAAGATCACTATAATTATCGAAAAATGTCGGTAGTATTTTTTAGTATAAATAACAGACTTAAATATAATTAAAAGGGCGAAATGACAATATCAACACAGGTTTGCGTTAAATGATTTAAGACTTGTAGAGAGTAATAACAAAAAAACCGCTAAGCAAAAGCTTAGCGGTTTTTTTTATTACCATTCTAAAGTTTACTGATTTTTAGCATAGACTGGCAATTCTGCACAGATCGCCTCTACTTTACCACGTACTTCAGTCGCGACGGCTTCATTACCACGGCTGTCTAGTACATCGCAAATCCAACCTGCCAAATCACCCGCTTGCGCTTCGTTGAAGCCGCGAGTGGTAATCGCTGGTGTACCGATACGAATACCAGACGTCACGAATGGTGATTTTGGATCGTTTGGTACAGCGTTTTTGTTCACAGTGATGTGAGCTTCGCCAAGCCATTTATCGGCTTCTTTACCCGTCATTTCTTGCTTAACCAAGCTGATCAGCATGAGATGATTTTCAGTACCACCAGAGATGATTTCATAGCCACGCTCTTGGATGACTTTTGCCATTGCTTGTGCGTTTTTCACGACTTGCTGCTGATAGGTTTTGAAGTTGTCTTCTAGCGCTTCTTTAAAGCAAACTGCTTTTGCCGCGATGACATGCATCAACGGGCCACCTTGGTTGCCTGGGAATACGGCTGAGTTTAGTTTCTTAGCAAGCACTTCATCACGAGCCAAAATCATACCTGAACGTGGGCCACGTAGGGTTTTGTGCGTGGTGGTCGTCACGACATCAGCGAACGGTACTGGACTTGGATAAACACCACCAGCGATAAGACCAGCAACGTGTGCCATATCGACCAATAAGTAAGCACCGACTTCATCAGCGATTTCGCGGAAACGTGCCCAATCGACCACTTGCGAATACGCTGAAAAACCAGCAATAATCATTTTTGGCTTGTGCTCACGCGCTAAGCTCTCTACTTGGTCATAATCGATAAGGCCAGTACCGTCTACCAATCCGTACTGTACGGCATTGTAGTTCAGACCTGAGAAGTTAATGTGTGCGCCATGAGTCAAGTGACCACCAGCGTCTAAGCTCATGCCCAATACCGTGTCATTGGCTTCTAGCAATGCTAAAAATACGGCAGAGTTTGCTTGACTACCTGAGTGTGGCTGGACGTTGACGTATTCAGCGCCGAACAACTCTTTTGCACGATCAATAGCCAATTGTTCAACGACATCGACATGCTCACAACCACCGTAGTAACGCTTGCCAGGATAGCCTTCTGCGTACTTGTTAGTAAGGTCAGTACCTTGCGCTTCCATCACTGCTTGTGAGCAGTAGTTTTCAGACGCAATCAATTCGATATGATTTTCTTGACGAACGCTTTCTGCAGCCATCGCTTCAGCAAGTACTGGATCAAACTCTTTGATAGAAATATCTTTAAACATAGTGATGTCCTAGGTAGTGACTTTCGTTAAAAGACGTTATTAAAAAACGTCATTGAAAATAAGCTATAGCCTACCCGCAATAAAACCATTACTGCGCCAACATCGCTTAAAGTACATTGGCACTTTTGTGCGTAGTTTACCAGTATTAGAGTTATTTTAGATTGGCTGTATTAGCGAAGATTAATAGGAGTAAGCGAGGAAATCGGTCTGTCATTGGCTTATCCAGTTCGGCAATAAATAAGATACGAGTGGGTATCGCTATCATCGCTTTAGACTAAGTGTAACATGAAATTTCATGCTGCGAGCGCAAAAAATCTCACCTTAAGATGAGTGAATTAAATGACCATATAACACAGATAAATAGCCAATAAAATAAAGGATTTACCCGCTCTAAATCAATAGAAAGCTGTCTATAATTCAAAAAACAGCCATCCGAAGATGACTGTTTTCAAATCTATTTTTTAATCTACAGCCATATGCATTTAATTAAAACATGACGCTAATGAACTATTGGATGCTGACCAATGGCTTAGAAACCCAACCTTCACCTTTATCACTTTGTACATGATAGTAGCCATTTTGTTCAGTACCCATGTAAATCATAATTTCTTGCTGAGATAAGATAGCGATTGGGTTTGAAGCTTTATTGGCCTGTGAATGCAGTTTGGTACTTTGTAATTTGCCAGACAATATAGAACCAGAAACCAGCTTTCCCGTATTACTCTGAGTGTTTTGAGCCACTGTTTCTGTAAAGCCTACTTCTTCGCCTAAGTCAGACACCGCCTGTTTGCTACCTCTGATGGTATCGGCCGTTCTACCAATTGAGCTGATGGTGTTTTGCACCTCATAAATACTATCCAAAAAACCAGCGTTTGCGTTAACAGATAAAGCAAGCAATGACGTGCTGACCGCTAGCAAGACCATAGATTTTGACGATACAGATAGCAACGGCTTTAATAAACTCATAAGAAGTTCCTGATGTTAAGAAAAGTATAAAAATGTTACCCGAATGTATTTATACCATATTCTTAAATTACCGAACAACTGTTAATTCAATAATGGTGCCAATTTATCTTTTTATTTATCATGCGTCACTCGTCATTTTCATAGCCACTCCAATTTGCTATGCGTCATTGGCTAAAAATGCTGGCAAAAAGGTTTCGCTAATCATTAGCGTGCGCCCATACCAATCATAACGCGTTTGCCGTTGCCAGCCAGCATCGGTATGACTGATAAAACGCTGATTGGGTAAAGTGCGACGCCGTTTAAATAACACGTAGCCGATGGGCGTGCCTTTTAGCTGTTGTAGCCGCCGCGCGTTGCCTTTTAGAGTCGATAAAGGAAAGATACTTTGCGCTTCTACCCACGGCTGCTCATCATTACCATATAACTGTACTTCACGTATCCACGCCAGTAATGGACGATTCAGCATTGAGCCTTGCAGCCCTAGTTGTCTTTTTTGTTGCAACGTTAAAGGTCGAAAGCCCTCAAAACTGCGTTCTACGCGTAATGGCTGCCCTGCTCTTTTTTCTAATACGGCAGTGAGAGAGCCTTCGGCATTGAGCCAAGGCAATAGCTCAGAGGGCGGGATAATAGTGGCAGGGCAAGCAAGAAAGTTACTGGGCATAAGAGTTACTGGACATAGTTAACGGCTAATAGTGAGAATTTAGAAAATAAACGGCTGCGAGTGTCTGTTAACAAAGCGACATTAATAAAAGTGACATTAATAAAAGTGACATTAATAAAAGCAGATATTAATAATAGGGTCTGTTGAACATTCAACTGTGGGACTGGCAGTCCTAATATTTGAATGTTCAACAGACCCTAATCAATATTCGTAAAATCGAGCATTAATGATTGATATCAAAGTCTGGCATATTATCGGCGTTAAATGGTAATGCTTCAAATGCCTGCTGACGATACTGTGCCATATGCTCACGATCTCTGGCACAAAAATCACCAATCGCAGGTACAAAGCGTGGATCATAGATACGATGCAGCGAGTGTGTCGTCGTTGGAATAAAACCACGTACCAGTTTATGCTCACCTTGCGTACCGGGATCAAAGGATTTTAGCCCTTGCTCAATAGCAAACTCAAGCCCTTGATAATAGCACAGCTCAAAGTGCAAGCTATCATACTCACCGAGCGCGCCCCAATAGCGACCGTATAAGGTAGCATTATTATCAGCCTTGTCGCTGTCGGCTTTATCGTATAAAAATAAGCTACTCGCGATAATTTCACCGTCGACATCCATGGCTTGCGCCAACATAATATGCTCAGGCAATCTATCGGCTAACGCCATGAAAAAATCAAGCGTCAAATAAGGCTTTTGCCCGCGTATTGCATAAGTCATCACATAACAATGATAGAACGCTTGCCAGTCTTCATCGGTGATGTCATTACCGCACTTACGCTGACAGCTAATGCCTTGCTCGGCGACCTTACGACGTTCAGCGCGGATGGTTTTACGTTTTTTGGCTCTTAGTGTCGCCAAAAATCCGTCGAAATCAGCAAATGGCTGACTGTCTTGGCTGAGGTTTTTATTTTGCCATAAAAACTGACAGCCTTGACGCTCAAGTATCGGCATCTCAATAGGAGTGGACTCTACACCACTTTCTTGGGCAGCTATCGCAAGCTCTATATCGATTTCAGTGGGCATAGACGTGGTGGCAATAGATGCAAGCTCAGGCGTGACAAACAGACCATGCCAGCTTGAGGCGCCCACTTGCTGAGCGACATCATCAACACCAGCAATGGCTGTTTTGAGAATATCATCATTCAAATGCTCACCAGCTGCCAACCAAAAACGCTGACCTGTAATCGGTGTATAGGGCACGCTGGTGACCAGCCGAGGATAGTAATCGATGCCATAGCGCGCATAAGCCTCCGCCCATGAGTGATCAAACACAAACTCACCGCGATGATGACCCTTTATGAATACTGGCATGACTGCGACAGGTTGCAGGGCTGTGTCTGCCGCACTGTCTGTTACGCTATTGGCGCTATCAGCATAATCGGCAACACGATGTACCAGAATAAATATCGGTAGCCACCCTGCCTGCTCACCAATCGCTCCCGTGTCAGTCAGTATTTGCCAAAAAGCAAATGACATAAAAGGGGTATCTGGCGTTTGCCACTGTGCTTGGTTCTGCCAGCTGGTATCATTGAGTAGCGCATATTGTAAAGTCATAGTACCTACACTGTTTTTCGTAATGGTCTAGCCTACCAAATGTGAGTGCTTTTGCTGTCACAATTTGCAAAAATAACAATATTTCTTGAAATATTACGCAGCATGCCTAACTATCAAAATAGCATAAAAAAAGCCAGCCACACGAATGTAGATGACTTTACTAAACTAGGGCATGTCCTCAATCTGAACGAAAACGCCTAAATGGGTTAAAGATGAGGACACGCCTTAACTGCCTTAACCGTTCTATTTTTATAAATAATGTGGCAAACCGTTTGTCTGTTGATTGCCTTGATATTATGACTGTCGGTATCCGCTTTAACACTTCAAAAAAACGGGTTTAAAAAACGGGTTTAAAAAACGGTAATTGTACAGAAAAGATGATATCAAAGCCCATGACTGGTAGAATAAGGCTATTATTAGCTTAATATAATTTGTATACATGAGATATGAATAAAAATAGTACAATTGGTTCATTATGCGAGATTGACATCGCATAGGATCTATAGTGGGTTAATGATAACCAGCCAGCTATTTTCAGGCAGTTTTGCACCGAGAGTCTCAAAGAGACGACTCATGATACATTTGATTCAATCACGATTCACTATCGCATAGAGTCTCTATAGAAATACCCATTTGTTTAAGCGTTAATATTAACTACAGCCTAAAGGGATACACTACTATAATGTCAAAAATTATTTATACAAAAACTGATGAAGCCCCAGCGCTAGCAACCTTGTCCTTCTTACCTATTGTCAAAGCATTTACCCAGACTGCAGGAGTTGAAGTTGAAACCACTGATATCTCTGTTGCCGCGCGTGTGTTGGCTGAATTCCCAGAATATTTAAATGAAGATCAGCGCGTTCCTGATAATCTAGCTGAGCTTGGTCGACTGACGCAAGATCCTGACACTAATATTATTAAACTGCCAAATATCAGTGCCTCTGTTCAGCAGCTAAAAGCCTGTATCAAAGAACTACAAAGCAAAGGCTACGGCATCCCTAACTTTCCAGAAGACCCAAAAACCGACGAAGAAAAAGAAATTCGTCAGCGCTATGGTAAGAGTCTAGGCAGTTCGGTTAACCCTGTATTGCGCGAAGGCAACTCAGATCGCCGTGCACCAAAAGCCGTTAAGAACTTTGCGCGCAAGCATCCGCATTCTATGGGCGAGTGGAAGCAATGGTCAAGTACCCATGTATCGCACATGCACAGCGGTGATTTTTACGATGGCGAACAGTCGATGACTTTGGATAAAGCCCGTAACGTGCGTATGGAGCTGTTACTTGATGATGGCACGACGAAAGTATTGAAGCCAAAAATTGCTTTGCTTGATAAAGAAGTCATTGATCTGATGGTCATGAGCAAAAAATCGCTGCTAGAGTTTTATGAGCAAGAAATGGAAGATTGCCGCGAAGCTGGTATCTTGTTTTCACTGCACGTAAAAGCCACCATGATGAAGGTTTCGCACCCTATCGTGTTTGGGCATGCGGTTAGAATTTATTATAAAGATGCATTTGATAAGCATGGTGCTTTTTTTGACGAGCTAGGCATTAACGTCAACAATGGTATGGCTGATCTATACGACAAAATATCTGCCCTGCCATCATCTAAACGTGAAGAGATCGAACAAGACTTGCATGCCTGCCAAGAGCATCGCCCACGTCTAGCGATGGTTGATTCTTCAAAAGGTATTACCAACTTCCATTCACCAAGCGATATTATTGTCGATGCGTCAATGCCTGCCATGATTCGTAATGGTGGTAAAATGTGGGGCGCTGATGGCAAACTATATGATTGCAAAGCTGTCATGCCAGAGTCTACCTTCGCCCGTATTTATCAAGAAATGATCAATTTCTGTAAATGGCATGGTAACTTTGATCCAACTACCATGGGTACGGTTCCTAACGTAGGCCTCATGGCACAAAAAGCAGAAGAATATGGCTCACACGACAAAACCTTTGAGTCTAGTGCTACTGGTATTGCACGTATTGTAGATATTGATACCGATGAAGTATTGCTTGAAAAGGATGTGGAAAAAGGTGACATCTGGCGCATGTGTCAAGTTAAAGACGACCCTATCCAAGATTGGGTGAAGCTTGCCGTCCGCCGTGCACGTGATTCAGATACGCCTGTCATCTTTTGGCTAGACCCGTACCGTCCACATGAGAACGAGCTAATCAAAAAAGTTAACATGTATTTGAAAGATCATGATACTGACGGTCTGCACATTGAAATCATGTCACAAGTTCGCGCCATGCGTTATACCTTGGAGCGTGTCGCTCGCGGTCTAGATACTATCTCTGCCACGGGTAATATCTTACGCGATTACCTAACAGACTTGTTCCCTATCCTAGAGCTAGGAACGAGCGCTAAGATGCTATCAGTCGTGCCACTAATGAAAGGTGGCGGTTTGTTTGAAACTGGTGCTGGTGGTTCTGCACCCAAACACGTTGAGCAGCTGGTAGAAGAAAACCATCTACGTTGGGATTCATTGGGTGAGTTTTTAGCTTTGACTGAGTCGTTGGAGCATTTGGCCAAAAACGACGACAATGCCAAAGCGCAAATCTTAGCAGATACGCTTGATAGAGCCACCGAAACACTGCTGCTAAATGACAAGTCACCGTCACGTAAAACAGGTGAGTTAGATAACCGTGGTAGTCACTTCTATCTGGCGATGTACTGGGCTGAAGAGCTTGCTGAGCAAGACCAAGATGCTGAGCTAAAAGCGCAATTTGCCCCATTTGCGCAAAAGCTTAAGAGCAATACAGACGCCATTATTAAACAATTCAATGAAGCTCAAGGCAAAGCGGTAGACATCAAAGGCTACTACTTCGCGGATGAAGCGTTGGCTGAAAAAGTCATGCGCCCAAGCACCTTATTCAATGAAGCGTTAGCATCGTTGTAATAAATTTAACTGGCTGGTCTCAAGTAACGTTACTTTTTCATACTTTTGCCGCTAGCCTCAGTTAAAAACAATAAAACACCCCATAGCTCTATAGAGTTGTGGGGTGTTTTTTATTATCCGCAGATAAAGAGATATTAGTGCTTATATAGTCAGTGAAAAGTAATATCGATACATCATGCACTGCTGATATCAATTTTTCTTGCTTGCTGTGCCTGTGTAGACAGAGGCTACAAAAAATTAATATCAGCAGTATCGTAGCGATTCTAAAATTCCTTGACCATAGTTATAACATCAGCATAGAAAAATTTACCATAAAAAAGCCACCTACATGATTGTAGATGGCTTTTTTAATAGCTTATTTTAAATTGCTTTTAGCTCATGATAAAACGATGACTATCTATGCATCCATATGCTTAATGATGGCTTTACCAAACTCAGAAGTACTGAGCAAGATAGCATCAGGCATCAAACGCTCAAAGTCATAAGTGACCGTTTTATTAGCGATAGCGCCTTGGATACCATTAATAATAAGATCGGCTGCTTCGACCCAGCCCATATCACGTAACATCATCTCAGCCGATAAAATCAACGAGCCGGGGTTTACTTTGTTCTGACCAGCATATTTAGGAGCAGTACCATGAGTTGCCTCATAGACAGCGATTGCGCCGCCTTTGTTAGCACCCGGTGCGATACCGATACCACCCACTTCAGCTGCTAGGGCATCAGAGATATAATCACCATTTAGGTTAAGCGTGGCGACGACAGAATAATCGGCAGGACGCATCAGGATTTGCTGCAAGAATGCATCAGCGATCACGTCTTTGATGATAATATCATTACCCGTTTTTGGATTTTTCATCGTCATCCAAGGGCCGCCATCTAACAACTCTGCATCGAAGCGCTCTGCGGCTAATTCATAACCCCAGTCTTTAAATGCGCCTTCGGTAAACTTCATGATGTTGCCTTTGTGCACTAAGGTCACACTCGGCAAATCGTTATCGATAGCGTGTTGAATAGCTTTACGCACTAGACGCTGCGAGCCTTCTTTTGAGACGGGTTTGATACCAATGCCGCAATCTTCAGGGAAGCGAATGCTGGTCACACCCATCTCATCTCTTAAGAAATTGATAACTTTTTTGGCATCATCGCTGCCCGCTTTCCACTCGATACCCGTGTAGATATCTTCTGTATTTTCACGGAAGATAACCATATCCGTCAGCTCAGGATGCTGCACGGGGCTTGGCACGCCTTCAAACCAGCGTACTGGACGCTGACAAACATACAGATCAAGGTTTTGGCGTACAGCCACATTTAACGAACTAAAGCCGCCGCCTACTGGCGTAGTTAATGGCCCTTTGATACTGATCACGTAATCTTTTAAAATCTCTAGCGTCTCATTTGGCAGGTAATCACCATCGTAAATTTTCGCTGCTTTTTCACCTAAATACGCTTCCATCCAAATGATGGATTTTTTGCCGTGGTAAGCTTTATCAACTGCGGCATCAACCACCTTAATCATAACTGGAGTGATATCCACCCCAATCCCATCGCCTTCAACGAAGGGAATAATTGGATGATTGGGGACATTCAACGATAAATCAGCGTTGACGGTTACTTTTTCGCCGTCTCTTGGTACGATAACTTTATCATAGGACATGGATAAAACTCCTTGGTGGTATGTTGGACGTCGCAGGTATACTGGGCACTCTGTTATTCTTTCGCTGTTCTATTATAGGTATGCGTGGTTAACGCCTGTTAGCTGAGCAAGCATAAGTGGCGCACTTACGATCTTATGTTTAATAGCCTTGTATCTAACCGTTTGACAAAACCGCTTTATACTCAAAGCTTCGAAATAAAAATTGGCAAAATAGTAAAATTAATAAGAAGAGAAAAATCCCTCTTACAAAAACACCTGAAAATATAATGCCATGGACATAAAAAAAGAGAAACGACAAAAAAGCTGAGATAAAATCAATAAATATCAATGCTCTGTAAGCTTGAGTACGCAATAAATGTCACATGTTATCCTAGCCATTGTACTAAGCTAAAGGTCTGAGCAATGATTTTTCTTGTGCATAGCTCATGTACAGATATCAATGTTATAAATACCACTATAATAACATGGTTTTATATTGAATATAAATTTTCATATCTACAGCCTACTTATGACAAGTTAATACATTATTTTTTATGTGTTTCGTTTTCATTAAAATGCCGTTAATTAAGTCATCAACCGTCTTATAATTGATCTGCAATCAGGGCATGTTGAATACCTTTTTTTTGACTATTACTTTTCATATTTCGCAATGATTCATCAATACTTTTATTTAGGAAACGCTACCTTATGTCGACCACCAGTCTCGTTCTGTTTAATAAGCCTTACGGTGTGCAAAGTCAGTTCCGTGATGACAGCAACAACGACCACACCACCCTATCAGAGTATTTTACTGACAAGTCTTTGCGCGTGGCTGGTAGGCTGGATGCGACGTCTGAAGGCTTACTGATTCTGACGAATGATGGCAGGGTTAACAAAGCCATTACCCATCCACCAAAAGCCAATGCTGGACGTAAGCAAGGTAAGACTTACTTAGTGCAAGTTGAAGGCATGCCTACTGCTGAGCAACTTGATAAGCTTCGACAGGGCGTCATTCTCAAAGATGGCAAAACCCTACCTGCCGACATCAAACAGCTTAGTGAAGAGGATTTGCCTATGCCACTCTGGCAACGTGAGCCACCTATCCGTGAGCGTAAAAGCATACCGACATCATGGTTGATGCTGACGATTTATGAAGGAAAGAATCGCCAAGTTAGACGCATGACGGCTCACGTTGGATTGCCTTGCCTGCGTCTTATTCGTTGGTCAGTGGCAGGCTTCGAATTGGAGGAACTGGCAGTTGGTGAGTTTGTGCGTATTCATTTAGACAGTACGAAACTGAGGGAGTTGGGTGTCAGTAATTAACTTGCTCTGTCATCAGGCGTATTGACTGATGATAATTTACATAAGATCATAGACACATCGAACAACGTCTAGGGTCTGTTGAACATTCAAATGTGGAACTAGCAGTGGCTGCAAAAAATTTATACCAGTCACGCTGCATCTCTTTTATATTAACCTGACTATGCCTGTTTTATGTAGATTAGGAGTTTTATATAGATTAGTAATAAAATCTAGCAAATATATTACGACCCGTTAAACATAGCGTCTCGAACTGGTAAGGTTTATCTGTTAAGATTCAGCACTTTACTGCCTTACTGTCATATTAGTGCCGTATTTCGCATTTATTTACTGTTTAGCTTGTCTCTATAAGGATATGTCATGATTGCTTCTCGTCGTTTTGCCTTGTTCGCCACCAGCATTTCTGCTGCTTTTATTCTGAGCGCCTGTCAGCCAGCAACAGAGAGTAGTGAGGTGATGCCCGCAGAAGAAGTGGCGGCACCAGCAACTGAGATGACGGCTGATCAAGAAAATATGGATGGTCATAATATGGCAGGTGGCGATGCAATGGCAGATGAGCAGCAAATGACAGACATTCTCAAAGACTACACTAAGTCGATGACAGGAATGCATGATGAGATGATGATCGGTATGGCATATAACGATCCCGATACCGCCTTTGCGAAAGGCATGTTAGGGCATCATCGCGGCGCCATCGACATGGCAAAAATCGAGCTGAAGTATGGTACTGACGCAGCCATGCGAGAACTTGCGCAAAAAATTACGGTAGCGCAGCAAGCTGAGATAGACATTCTGAATAAATGGCTTGCCGGCCATCCTGATGCTGCCAAACCTAAGCCTAATACCCAAGCCATGCAACAAGCCTATGCCAAGAGTATGGACGGGATGCATGGTGACATGATGCTCGCTATTACCGATCCGCTACCTGATATGGCTTTTGCACGCGGTATGTTGCCACATCATATTGGCGCTGTAGACATGGCAAAGATACAGCTCAAGTATGGTACGGATGAAGAGATGCACAAGTTGGCTCAAGATATCATCGACGCCCAGCAGCCTGAGATTCAAGTGATGCAAAATTGGATTGCCGCTAACAAAATCGATAAGCTCAACAATGACGCAACTAGTAATGACGCAACTGTCGAAAACGAAGTAGATGCTAAAGAATCTGCTGAGTAGCCCACTACCTAAATACGGTCAATCAATATCAATAAGTGTAAAACCCATAACGTCAAACCCCTGCTAATCATAAATGGTTAGTAGGGGTTTTTATCGAATTGATACAGCTATACTTTTGATATATTTATACTTGCTGACGCTCCATAACATTAAGCCATGTCTGCCAGCCTGCCGGTAGTGGTAAATGGTCACCATTATCATCGGGCACTGGATCTGTCTTTGCCAAGTGTAAACTTACTTTGTGCGGAAAGGTTTTCTCAGTCATGCCTTGCTGCTGTCCACTACTAAGCGCTACTTTAGGTAATACGCTGACGCACATCAGCTCGTCCCGACGAAACAGATAACATTCCACATCATGCTCTGCCGTACTAAGCGACGCTAACTGCTTAGTGTCTGCCTTGATACCATCAATGGCGACAATAACATCATGCGCCGAAATACCAGCTTTGGCAGCCACACTGTCACGTGTCACGCGATTTACCTTGAGTCCAGCTGGTGTCTCATGACAGCGCATACCCCAAGGCACATACTTGTCAGAAGTTTCCTTGGTATTGGTACGCATTTTTATACCATTTGCAGTCAATAGTGCTTCAATCGGTAATTCATCAACGCCATTGACATAGCGGCGCTCAAACTCTTGCCAATCGGCAAGCGACATAAACTGCCCGACAACCTTACCCATATCGGCACTGCTGATACCAATCCGTCGGTTGTCATTCTGCGTTGCTTGGCTATAAAAAGCTTTGACCACATCAAATAAACGATAACGACCGTTGCTTTTTTCGAGCAAGGTTAAGTCCAAACAAAGCGCCACCAATGCGCCTTTATTGTAGTAACTGATCCCAGCATTACCTGTGTTTTCATCACTGCGATATAACTTAATCCACGCATCAAAACTCGACTCAGCGATACTTTGATAGGCGCGTCCAGGCGTTTGATAATAGCGATTGACTTGCTCAGCCAGTAGCTTGAGATAGCTTGGCTTATCGATCACGCCTGATGCTTGCAACATAAAGTCATCGATATAAGACGTAAAACCTTCAAATACCCAAAGCAGTGGTGTAAAGGCTTCACGGCGCAAATCTACATCCAACATAACATCTGGGCGTACGGTTTTTACCCACCACGCGTGAAAGTACTCGTGGCTACATAAGCCTAAAAAACGCTGATAATCGCTGCTAGGTATTTTGGGTTCGTCAATACTCGGCAAGTCGCGACGCGGCGTAATCAGACTGGTCGAATTGATGTGTTCAAGACCACCATAATCTTGTCCACTGGCAAAAGTCATAAACGTATAGTCGTTGAATGGTGCATCACCCAGCCAATCTAGATACGTCTGACAAATTTGGGTGACATCTTGCTGTAGCCTGCCCATATTGGCATTATGCTTACCCGACAGATAAAAACGGTGAGGTAAGGTCTGATGCGCGTGGTCTTGGACGATAAAATCAAATGTATCCTGCTCAGCGATTTCAAAAGGATAATCAATCAGCTCGTGATAGCTGTTTGCTTGTAGCTCGTAACTGTATTGACCATCCTCTTTCTGCTCATCCGTTTGCTGTCCATCAAGGCGCAGGTGCGTAGCGTCTAAACCACAGGCTAAAAGCACATGGCTTTCTTGTTTATCCGCCAAAAATGCGGCTGGCACTATCAAGCTGACTTGTACAGGCGTCTGCTCCTGCCCATCGACTGCTAATGCTAAAGAGGTAAAATTTCCGTATAGACGCTGCTGATCGACATAAGCGGTGCGTACGGATAAATCATAACAGTAGACTTCATAATGAACATTTACTGTCTGAGCTGCCTTGACTTGTGGCAACTGCCAAGTGTGTTTGTCTGTCTTTATCGCGCGGTGCATCTCAGCGCTTTTATTATCGTCGTCCATAACTTGATAATGTACCGCAGTAATGTTTCGGGCAAACTCGCGCATCAAATAGCTACCTGGTATCCATGCTGGCAACCAAAGATTTGGAGCATCTACGTTTGTAGTAAAGGTGAGCGACACATCAACCAAATGCTCAAAAAAACGCTCAAAATCGAATCGATAGCTAATATCAGGCACAGGTCGAGCAGACTTACTGATTGAGGCAATTTCTGTTGACTCATTATTAGCAGTGTTGGCGTCAGAAGTAGGCACGTTAGCGTTATTGGTCAATGAATTCATCGTCTTTCTCATCCTCATTTTTATCGTTATGGTAGAAGTCCTTAGCCAAAAATGCAACTGGCAGACCCTTTACAAGCAACCCGCTGTACGGTAAAGCATAGAAAATAGCGCTTATTTTCATAAATTATGACATTAATTGGCATTTTTTATGGTTTTTCCCTTGAAAGTTATGTGGGCCATCGCAATTAAAGATGCTAACTGCTAAAGTTACTTTAATAAACTGATGATAACTGACTAATGACGTGGCTATCTGGCTTGCCGATTGGCTTTTTTAGGTTTATTGCAACCGTATTTAATTTTTTACACAGATATATTTAGGATAATTTATGACTACTATCGCAAAAGACACTGCCGTCAAATTCAATTACACGCTAAAAGACGACGAAGGCAACGTGCTCGACCAATCACCAGAAGGTCAGCCACTTGCTTATCTACATGGTCACAGCAACATCATCCCAGGCCTAGAACAACAACTAGAAGGCAAATCTGCTGGCGAAAAAGTTAACGCTGTCGTTGAGCCTGCTGATGGTTATGGCGAATATCAAGAACAAGCCGTACAGCATGTACCACGCGATAACTTCCAAGGCGTTGATGACATCCAGCCTGGCATGCAGTTTCAGTCAGAAGCCGGTGGCCAAGTAATGTTGGTTACGGTTACTGAAGTGAATGATGACGAAGTAGTTGTTGATGCTAATCATCCATTAGCTGGTAAGCGTTTGACTTTTGATGTTGAAATCCAAGAAGTACGTGCAGCGACTGAAGACGAACTAAGCCACGGCCATGTACATGGCGCAGGTGGCGTTGAACACTAATCTCTATTAGAGCATTAGTAAAACGCTTAAACGACAAGTAAGTAAGATGAAGCTTGTCGTTTATTCTAAAAGGTCAGTAGATACGTCTACTGACCTTTTTTTGTGTTTTATGGCTTATGGATTTTTATGGCTTATTTATAGAAAAACACGTTCTTCCAAACGTAACAAAGCCGCGTAACGACGAGCGCTATGCGGCTTTTATTACCAACCATCCATGTTAACGCTATATGATACTTAATCCCGGAGTATCTTATAACTAGCAGGCATCCAGCCTTATTGTCCTTAATCAGCAAACCATCTATCCCTGACGCGATTTTAAGATACCAATCCCTAGTATCAATGAACCGTTTCGTTCAATCGTGCCGTACAGTTATAATCGCAGATTGATGATAAGTTAGTAAGAGGTCTAAGCGTCAATCCGTGTAAGCCTATGCTTACACGGATTTTTATTTAACTGCTTTTCTAGCTCACAGTGATACGCTTGCTAGAGACTGTCTTCAGGGCTGATCATTTTTTTTGAGTCAGCGCTGAGCATAATATAAGCCGCTTCATTGATGAAAGTTTCATCTTCAGGTAGCTCTGGGCGTTCATTGGCTTTCATTTGACTACGCTCTTCAAACTTCGCATCCATCGCGGCTTGATAGGTATTCCAATTGGCATACGGACGCTCACCTGTGGCGATGAGACGTTTATTCTCCGCCTCTAATGAACGCTTTTCGATCAGCTGCATCTTGGCGCGTCGGCTATTGATATCGAGCTTGACAGGTTTTTTCTCATCATCCATATTGCGAATATCGTTCAACGTTGATAAGTAAGTAAACTGTGGGTCTTTTTGCTGACGGATTGTAGACTGCTGATTCAGCGTCGCTAACGTATCGTTGGTAAATTTGCCTTCAGGCTTATAAGGTGCGGTTTTGATGGTATCCCAAGGCAGTGCTTTTTTCTGCGCGCGCTCACCAAAGGTCGCATCATCATAGATATTGACCAATTCGACATCGGGAACAACGCCTTTATTTTGCGTACTACCGCCGGTGATGCGATAGAACTTGCGCTGAGTTAAAGTCGCAGAACCTAGCGCTAAATTGTCCAGTTGAATCTGAGCAGAGCCTTTACCCGTAGTGGTACTACCGACTACCAAGCCACGGCCATAATCTTGGATAGCAGCAGCAAAAATTTCACTAGCAGAGGCAGATGCTAGGTTAGTAATAACGACCACCTTGCCATCATAGAGTTGTTCGCCACCATCATCATCACGGTACACTTGGATATTGCCGCGATTGTCACGAATTTGCACCAGTGGTCCACTCTTGATAAAGAAGCCGAGCATTTTGGCCACTTCGTCTAATGACCCACCAGGATTATTACGCAGATCGACCACGAGACCATCGATATTTTCTTTATTCAATTCTTTGAGTGCTTTTTCGGTATCGATACTGACGCTACGATAATCTTCTCCGTTACGGCGCGCTCGATAGTTCAAATAAAAGCTTGGTATCTCAAGGACACCAATACGTTTTGGCGTTTTATCGATATTAGGACGCTGTACTTCTACAACGCGCTGGGTCACGCCTGACTCTTCTTGCTGAATGATATCCCGAACCACAGTGACGGTACGAGCGCTGGCTTCTGGGGCACTAGCCTGACGTAACTTGAGCGTAACCGAAGTACCGCGCTTACCACGAATAAGACTGACAATCTCACGTGTCGACCAACCAACCACGTCGATCATGTTTTTGCCGTCTTTGGCGATCCCGACAATCAAATCATTGGGTTTAATCTGACCAGATTTGGCTGCTGGGCCACCATCCACCAGAGTCACAATACGCGTGTAGTCCGGGTTTTTACGATCAGGACGGATAGAGACGCCAATACCTTCTAACTGTAGACTCGATTGGATTTGTAATTCGTTTGCTTGAACCGGTGCATAATAGTTACTATGCGGATCATAGGTCAGCATGGCAGTGTTCAAGATTGTCTCCATGATTTCATCATCTTTGAGACGCTTGAACTGCTCTTGTTGACGTGACAAACGATTGAGTAAAATCTCACTGGGCGTACGCTCGTCATTACGTACTAAATCCTGTCCACGAGTGATGTCTGGATTGTTCAAGAATACTTGCTCTTTAGCTTTTTCGTCTTCTTGACCTAACGTGATACTCATCAACTGAAACTTCAACTGACGCGCCCAGTAATCACGCTGCTCTTTTTTGGACTTGAAGTGACCGAGCTTTTCACGGTCAAGTACGATAGTCTCATTGCTGGTCAAATCCAGATCCGTCTTTAGCATTTTGCTTGCCATGGCAAAATATTCGTTTGAGCGTTTACGATAGCGCTCAAACACCTCTACCCCTGCAGACAAATCACCACGCTTGAGACGATCACCGAATTCGGCGGCATACTTTTTCTTTAGCTCATCGACATCAGACTGCAAAAACAAGGTATGGTTTGGATCAAGGCTATCAATATACATAGACAGAATCTCGCTGCCTGTTTTGCTATCGAGCGGCTGATTGAGATAATGGCTGCGATCCAGCAAGGCGGCTACTTGACGAGTGGTGACTTTTTGTTCAGGTGTTTGGACGAAACCTTCGGTGTTAGTATCTGCCACTGCAGTGCCGTAGCTTTGGGTGAGAATAAGACCGGCGATGCCCACTGACGCTGCACTGAGTAACCACTGTGCTGGTTGTTTTTTCATCATATATACCTAGTTATTTTAAGTTGAAAGTATTATCAATTGTCATCGAAAGTATTTGCTTGGTGAGTCTCTATCCATCAAATTTATACCAAACCAAAAAAGCACGATTAGCGGTGTCAAACTCGTTTAGTCTACAATGCGTAGCACTTACACTCGTTTTCCTTGCTACTCTAATTTTTGTGAATGGTATTAGTTATTTTTTTACGGCGCAGCCTTTTCACTATTTGGCTTTTTAACGATATTAATTATTGGAAAAATACGACTCGCGTCTTGCGAAAAATCACTCAATACTAGCATGACCATAAATGCGTCATTGTCTCAATCTGTATAAGCAATATTACACTTTACCGCGGTACATACCAAACTTTCTATCACATTTATTGCTCGTGGCTACTGATCGCTATTTAACAGTTAATAGCCATTATTTTTGACCGATTTGACCAGCAGATTATACTCAATTCATAATAGCTGTCATAATATAACACTGAACAGTCGGTTGCATTTGAATCTGATATAAATGCAACTGCTGATATAACATAATAAGGATTACGCGATGTACGGCGTCTTAATGATTGATATCGATAGTACCGCACTGACTGCTGAAGATGTGAGTTTAATCAAGCAAGCTCAAGTTGGCGGGGTCATCTTGTTTGGGCGAAATGTCAAAGATGCCGCACAAGTACGTGCACTGTGTGATGATATACGCTATCACAATGCTGATATATTGATCGGTGTTGATCAAGAAGGTGGACGCGTCGCACGGTTACGTGAAGGGTTTAGCCCACTGCCAGCTATGGGGCGACTGGGTGACTTATTTAATCAAGATCCCAGCCATGCGCTTAGCTGTGCCTACGATTGCGGCTATCTAATGGCAGCAGAAGTGCTGGCCGTGGGCATTGATCTGAGCTTTGCCCCTGTACTCGACAGAGGTGGTATCAGCCAAGTCATTGGTGATCGTAGCTTCCATAAAGACCCGCAAGCCATTACTGCTTTGGCATCCCAGTTTATGCATGGTATGAAAGCGGCTGGGATGGCAACCACTGGGAAGCATTTCCCCGGTCACGGTGCCATCGCTCCTGATTCCCATGTATCAGAAGCCATCGATAGCCGTAGTTTAGATGAGATTATGAACAGCGATATGCAGCCGTTTGCCCAAACGCTGCCATGGCTTGATGCGCTGATGCCAGCGCACGTGATTTTTTCACAAGTGGATAATAAGCCAGCGGGATTCTCTAAAATTTGGCTCAAAGACATCATCCGTGATGCGCTTAAATTTGATGGGGTTTTATTCTCTGACGATTTATCTATGGTAGGCGCGCAAGCAGCTGGAGATATTAGCGCGCGCGTCAAAGCAGCAATTGAAGCTGGTTGCGACATTGCCTTGGTATGTAATGATAGAATTGCCGCCCATGAAGCAGCTAAAGCAGCGCAAAACCTACCCTATCCCAATCAAAAACGCATCAAAACCATGTGTGGCACTATCCCCGTTTGGCAAGGTGACCTTGACGCTACTTGTCAGCAGTTTGACTACTGGCAGCAAGCAAAGAAAAACGTGACTCAGACCTTTTTTAATACGTCAACAGAGCAATCATCTACTGCTACTGCTGAATCAAAAGATCCCACTGTCTATAGATAATAGTCGCTCATTTTTTGGCAAATAAAAAACCGCACCTTTTCAGATGCGGTTTTTTATATTAATTATTTTCTTATTATCAATAACTTTCTAAGGATTACTGACTAGAGACTACTGAGTATTCACTTGTGGATCTACTGCTGTACCACGACTTGCATCATCACTATCTGGCAATAGGTCATCATTGTTGCTGTCTAATGGATTCAAGTCAGGATCGAGCGCATCGCTGCTCATAATCATACCATCATTTGCACTGGTGGTCTCATCATTGACCACGAACTCAATACGGCGGTTGCGAAAACGACCTTGTTCCGTCGAGTTATCAGCGATAGGATCTGTTTCACCCATGCCTTTAGTGCTTAGTTTACTTGCATCAATACCTTGAGATACTAAGTATTCTTTTACAGATTCGGCACGATCACGAGACAGTTTCATGTTGTAAGCGTCATCTGCTTGGCTATCAGTATGACCGATAATCATCAAATTCATATTCGGTACTTCAGTGATTATCTTAGAGGCACGGTCAAGGAATGATTTGTTGGCATCAGGAATAGACGCTGCATCTACTTCGAAGTTAATAACCTGCAAGCTCAAGGCACGCGCCACATCACGTGGTTCAGGGTTTTCACCAAGGTTGCTCATCGCGGTGTCGGCAGCAGTTAAGCTGTTGTCAATCTCACTTTGTGCGTCTAATGCACCTTCGGCTTTTACTGTCATCGCAGGCGCTGCTGCTTGCAAATCAGCGACCAGCTTGTCTAAAGTTGCCGCATCAGGAGCATTGACCGTGATGGTATCACCTTTTATAAGCATACTGGCATTCGGTACGTTTTTGACGATAGGCAAGATAGCAGCCAGCTGGGCGGCGGCAGGCATATCTATCGCAAAATTATCATCAACATCGGCACGGCAATTATTGGCTTCATCACCAAATGCACTGGTCAAGGCATTCATGACATTGGTCTGTAGCGTCTCGTTACCAACATTCATACGGCAAGCATATAATTCACCGTTTTCACCTGTGGCGATACGCAATGACGCAGGCTCAACATCAGCGGCAACCGCTGTTGCATTACCTTCGGCGGCTTGCTCTTGGGTAATAGCAGGCGTAGCAACGGGCTCAGGATTTTCTTGGCAGCCTCTAAGCAATGCCCAAGCCAAAGCGCCTAAAATAATCAGACCAATGATGGGCAGCAGCGCTTTCATAAAACTGCCTTCTGTTTCTTCTTCGCGCTGAAGCGGTGCAGTGCTGACTGTATCAGACATTCGCGCACCTGTAGGCGCAGCGGCAATCATACCTGCTGGCAAAACTGTACTCGCCCAAGCAGGAATATGATGTTGGTAGCTAGCCGAGTTATCGTTTAAAAACTGCGGCACAGGTGTCGTCCCTGCCAAGCTCTTTATTTCATGGTACGCAAGTGGTGCTGCCATCGCGATTAAACCGCGAGAAGCCGTGACATCGACATTGTGTTTACCAGCAAGCTCACGAGCTATTTGGTCACGGTGTGTGCTATCCGTCCATACGCGCTCATGAAATCCCTGATCATCACGAGCGATATTCTCGCTAGAAAAGCGATCATGAGTATCTTTGTCTGCCAAGCGAGCGGCAAAAATAGCATAAAATTGCTCAAGCAAGTTTTTCTTAGCTGGGCTACGGTCATCTCCCAATACTGCGGGGCTTACCGTTCGCGTCAAATGGCTGATAACATCCATAATATAACTCTCCTATTAATACTTATTAGTATCAATCTATATAATTAAAATACTCAAAAATTTTGCTAAGAGATAAGAGCCGTAACCGTTAAAACCATCTTGGCAATATTCAATTTTCATTATTATAAAAGTATTAAGTAAGTGTTAACAATCAACACGTTGTTGTGCAAATGATACGTTAGGTAATGTTTCAGTTGTTACGCGTAACTAGAAAGATGACAAAGTACAAATCCCTAACATATCAATAGTGCTTTCGGTAGAAACAGGACTGCTTATTGAACAACAGAAATTAATATAGTAGATTCACTTTAAAACAGATACAGTGTGACTGGAATGAATTTTTCGTAGCCTCTGTGATAGCAGCAAGCAAGGAAAATTTATACCAGTCGCACATAACTAACAATGTATCGATTTTATTCCGAACTGACTATATAGCCGGTTCAATTTAGAAGTGGTACAAGGCAACAGAGTGTAGATGTATATTTAATACCTCAAGCGAGGTTAACGCTGTAACGCTTTTATAGTGGATTGACTATAGCAATAAAACGACTTCATCTGATTGCTTATAACCATCACCTTTAGCCATCACTTTTTATAAAAGTATTGAGATGTAATATGACTCATATTACATCTTAAGGGTCGGTTTAATCAGTTTCTTACTTGCGCAGGCTCAGCCACAATAACATTGCTGGCCATATTATCTACTTCAGACAAGGAGATAGGGCCTGATGGTCTATTGTTTGTAGGTGCACGGCTATTTGAATTACTCGGTAAATTGCTAGGCACATTAGTAAGATTGCCGTTATTGCTACGCACTGGTGTATTGCGGGCTGGTGCGGGCATCATACTATCACCGGTATCGTCATCTGTTGCTTGATACTCTCCAGCACCATTATTGTTTGCATTGTCGGCAAAATTATTACCATTAACGTTATTGTTATAAGCATTGTTTGCAGCGACGGCATCGGACTCAAACTGAGGGTTCTGACCATTCATAGCCGTCATATCACCTGCTCCGTTACTATTATTGGGTAATGGTAATGGTGCTACACTGTCAATCATCAGCGCTGGCGCTAACGTACGTATGTCAGTGACTAAGCGTTGTAGGAGCATATTGTCTGGCGCTTCTAAGGTCACTCGCTCATTTTGTAAATGCAGTCGAGCAAATGGTGTTGATCTCAACATAGTCAAGATATTGGGCAGCACCCCTGCTGGTATACTATTCATACTACTGGCCACGCCTACCTGTATGGTTAACTCGCAAATACTTGCCTGCTCACCGAAACTTGTATTGAGTGCCTGTTGTAGTATGCTTTGCAACGCTTCATCCCCGACCGTTGCGCTACAAGTATATAGACTGCCACTGTCATCTACCCCAACGATTAGCTCAACTGGCGTTAAAACCTGTGCTGCTGGTTCAATGGTAGGCGGAACAACGACTGGGGCGGTGGCCACAGGTTCTACTGGAGTCATGTTAGGCTTAATTAACAGCGCCCATGCCGCAAAGCCTATCGCTACCACTGCCAGTATCAATAAAAACACCCGTACCAATAAATCATTGCGTTGATTACGGCTACGGACTTTTTCTCGCTTCATGCTGCCATTTTCTGCCAAATGATGGTCAGCAGGACTAGTATGCATAACATCAGTAAGATTGTTTAAATTGCTATTGCTATGTTTACTTAAATTCACACTAGTATTTGGATGAACACTGCTATTCTCTATGGCAGCTGCTGTCGACGGCGTTATCGCGGTTGTATCAGAAGAGCTGACTTTGTCCTTTGGCATATCTGGCACAGCTGCTATAGTAGCATCCGCTCTGACACTCGGTGCACCGGATGGTTGATGGATACTTTGAGAGGCCGTGATAAAAGGTGCTGACCATGTGGGTAAATACTGGCGCAACGCCGATTGTTCTCTTTGCAAAAACGCAGGCAAAAACTGTCCATTCGCCAGTACTTTTAGCTCACGGTAGGCCAGTGGCGCAGCATTTATAAGTAACTGTACGGTAGCAAGCTCATCGATATGATGTGTGGCGGCAAGTTCCTGCACTAGAGTTTGCCGCATACTTGGGGCTTGCCATAGCTGCTCAAAGAGAGGAGTTTCTGGCACGCTATCAGCAACCACGACTTGATCCGATCTTAGCAACTGCGAATAAACTTCTGGCAAAGCCAAGCGGGCTACCAAAATCGCATAAAACTGCTCGAGGAGGCAGATATGGGCGACGCTGCTATTATCACCCAACACAGCTGGCGTGACATGTTGTTCTAGTTGCTCAATAATACTCATAACTGACGGCCTCTACCGGCTTTAATGTTTAAATATATAAAAGAAGTAAATCGTTTTTTATCTGCTTTGCTTGATGCCTGTACTTTAAATGTCTGTACTTTAAATGCCTATACTTTATAAGTCGCGCCCTATGAAACGGCTGTGCTGTCGGTAGGTGTTGCTATGCGTCGCTCATATAAACGATTTTATCTTATCTTAGATATACATGTAGACTTAAGTTTATTTTTAAGGCGCTGTAGACTGCTTGCTACAAATACATTTAGCATTAACGTTACGGTCAGTATACGAAGCATTACTTACTCTCTTTTATACACTGTTATATTGTTAATAATAAATGATTATTAAAGCACAGTTCTCTACATAATGGGTTTTTGACTTACCTTGATCGTTGCTGAATCGATGATCAGCAATCATTATGGGCACTGTCATATCACTACTTATTATTGATTGTCTTACCCAGTGGTTATTTAGCCATCACATTTAGGCGGTTCACCCTGTTGTATATACCACAATCACACACTAGGCTCGGCCTAAGGATTATCCTTTGCTTAACCATACGACCCTTATCATTATTATCACTGTTATTGTCAGCTTGTTGGCTTGGCAAAACAAGACACTGTTCAATCGACTCATTTTTTATCCACCCGCGGTAAATAATGGTCAATGGGATCGTTTTGTGACTCATGGCTTTATTCATGCTGACAGTATGCACTTACTGTTTAATATGTTTACTTTGTATTTTTTCGGTCGTGCTATCGAAGGGTTATATCAATCATTTTTATTCGGTTATGGTTTCGTGGTGTTTTATGTGTTGGCTATCATTATCGCGATGATTCCAAGTTATATTAAAAATAAAAACAATGCCAGCTATCTCAGCCTTGGCGCATCAGGCGGTGTATCAGCGGTATTATTTGCCTTTATCTTGCTGGCACCTTGGGAAAAAATCTATTTATTTGCAGTCGTTCCTATCCCAGCGATATTATTTGCCGTCGCTTACGTGGCTTATAGCATCTACGCAGACAAACGTGGTGGTTCAAACATCAATCACATGGCGCATCTGTGGGGCGGCGCGTTTGGCATAATCGCCACTATTATTCTGGAGCCACAAGTACTCCCGCATTTTTTAAACGCGTTATTATCGCCAAGCCTTTAAAGTATGATTTTTAGAGGTCTGTTTTAAGAAAGAAGCGTCACTTGGTTAAACTACTTAAACGAATGACGCTTAAATCTAAATCAGTTAAAAAAATTTAACTCCTTTTTAATTTCGTCGCGTTGCTCGGCATGTCGAGCAATTTTATACTTTAAGATTAGACAGTGACTTATGATTATAGATATTATCGGTGATATTCACGGTTATGCAGACAAGCTAGTGGGTCTGCTTACCCAGCTAGGCTATCGCCATAACGGACAGTACTTTGTGCCGCCAGTAGGTCATCGGGCATTATTTATCGGTGATTTGATCGACCGTGGGTCGCAGCAGTTGACCACGTTAGAAATTGTTTTTGCCATGCTGGATGCGGATGTTGCCGATGCAGTGATGGGCAATCATGAATACAATGCTTTAGCCTTTGCAACGCTCGACCCTAATAATCCTCAGGAATACTTACGCTCACACAATGAGACACATACGCGCCAACACGAGGCTTTTCTCGCAGAAGTGCCCTTTGGCTCAGAAAGCCATCGCTATTGGCTTGAGCGGTTATATGAAATTCCCTTATGGCTGGAGACTGACTATGCTTGCTTTGTGCACGCCTGTTGGGATGTGGACAGCATGGCGGTATTAGCACCCTTATTGACTGCTGATAACTGCTTAACGCCTAAAGGACTTGTCGTAACTGCTCAAGAGCATAGCGAGAATTTTGAAGCATTAGAGAGAGTATTAAAAGGCGTAGAGACACCGCTACCTGATGGCATGGTGATGGTTGATAAAGAAGGTACCGAGCGCACACGAGTGCGGGTACGTTGGTGGCTTGAGAGTCTGAACGAGCGTACGCTATATGAGGTGGCACGTGCCCCCTCCTCTGCATTGGCACAAATTCCAGTGGATGCCTTAGCAGAAAATATCAATTTTTCGCTCAAAACCGATAAACCCGTATTCGTCGGTCATTATTGGCTAACTGGGACACCTGAACCATTGAGTCCACAAGTTGCTTGTACTGATTATTCGGCAGCAGTAGAGAGTGGTTATCTAACAGGCTATCAGCTCGATACTGAGCAGCCTTTGCCACTTAAAGCCAGCAATTTTGTGCAATATCGCCATGACAAAGACCCAGTGATACAGTCATAATCTAAATACCATTTCACTCGCTTTAGCATTAATCGGTAAACTTGGCTTTACGAAGGCGGCAAAACTTTTGTATGATGGTCGTTTTGAGGATATCAAAGCATGAGTACCCAATCAGCTAGTGTTAACTCTGTTGAGCAAAACAGTCCAATCGCCTCTCCTGCTGGTCAGCCAAAAGTTGGCATTATCATGGGCTCGCAGTCTGATTGGGCAACCATGAGTGCCGCTGCACAATTGCTTGCAGATTTTGATATCGCTTTTGATTGTGAAGTGGTATCAGCACACCGTACGCCTGACAGATTATTTGACTATGCCAAAAATGCTAAAGGTAATGGTTTAAAAGTTATCATCGCTGGGGCTGGTGGCGCTGCTCACTTGCCGGGTATGTGTGCCAGTCAAACGCCGTTACCAGTATTTGGTGTCCCTGTAAAATCCTCGATGCTCAGCGGTTGGGACAGCTTATTATCTATCGTACAGATGCCAAAAGGTGTTGCGGTTGGTACTTTAGCAATTGGGGCGGCAGGCGCTTATAATGCAGCACTGCTGGCGATTCAAATCTTGGCCTTGCATGACGACGCAATCGCTACTAAGCTGGATACTCTACGCCAAACACAAACCGAAACCATCCTTGCCAGCCCAACACCGGGCATTATCAACAGTTAAAAGACACAACTGAGTTGATGATAGTTTCTAAAAAACACGAAGACCCATTATCTGATTATAAATGTTCTAAACTTGATATTTATGCTTAGATGAGTTCTACTAAATACAAGGTGCATACAGTGCACCTTTTCCTATTTTAATAGATTAGATTTCAGATCTAAATAGGGTCTGTTGAACATTCAAATGTGGAACTGGCAGTGGCTATTTTTTAGACAATACGCAGTGAAATTTTTGACGCCTAGTCGTTCTAGGGTAGACAATTTCGCCATGTATTGGCAAAAAATAGCCCTGCCCTGAAAGGCTGATGCTAAAATCACCCCAAACGTTGTTGTAAACCTAGCTAAGGTCTCGACATTATCGTCGGTTTACGCCTGATTTGATAAAACGTTTGGTGCAATTTTAGCGATCAGCAGTCCTAATATTTGAATGTTCAACAGACCCTAAACCGAATACCCTTTATTCATTTTTAATTCAAAGAGCCTGCCATGACCACAGCGAACGCTTATCCTGTTACCCAAACCATTCGTACTATCGGTATTTTAGGCGGTGGTCAGCTTGGCATGATGCTTGCCGAAGCGGCCATGCCATTAGGCTATCAGTGTGTGTTTTTAGAAGACAATGCTGAATGCCCTGCCAGCCTTTACGGGCGCGTCTTTCATAGCGAGCAACTAGAAGCATTTATTGCCGCAGCCGATGTATTTACATTGGAGTTTGAAAACACACCGACGGCGACGGTTGAACAACTGGCCAATTTATCAACATCTGGTAGCAAGCAAGGTATGTTTCCGCCACCGATTGCCCTTGATATCGCCCAAGATCGCTTAAAAGAAAAGCAGATGTTTAATGCGCTTGATATCGCCACCGTCCCTTTTAAAGCAGTCAACTCTGAAGCCGAGCTACAGCAAGCTTGCAGTGAGCTTGGACTGCCCATCGTCCTCAAGACCAGCCGCGGCGGTTATGATGGCAAAGGCCAATTTGTTATTAAGCAAGACAGTGATATCAAAGCCGCCTGGCAAGACCTCAAAGACGCTGTCAGTGGTAAAGGTGAGCTGACGCCAACGCCCGCGCCATTGATTGCAGAAGGTTTTATTCATTTTAGCCGTGAGGTCTCTATTATCGCGGCACGAGGACAGAACGGTCAGGTACGCTGTTATGATTTGGTTGAAAACCATCATCATCATGGTATTTTGGCCAAGACCCAAGCACCCGCGGTTGGGACTAGCCATTTATTTAAGCAAGCGACCGATGCGATTACCACGGTCATGAATCATTTGGGCTATGTAGGCGTGATGGCGCTTGAGCTGTTCGTCACCAAAGACGCGCGTGGCAATGATGCTGTACTCGCCAATGAGATTGCGCCTCGTGTACACAATTCTGGACACTGGAGTATTGAAGGCGCTGTTACCAGTCAATTTGAAAACCATATCCGTGCCGTGGTCAATTTACCACTCGGCGATACAGACAATGTTCATCCAGCGATTATGCTCAACGTCTTAGGGCAATATCCTGATATCAGTGCCGTGCTAGCTATCGATGGCGCGCATTATCATAGTTATCATAAGGCTGAACGCGAGGATCGAAAAATTGCACACATCACATTGATGCCCAATGATGTTGCCGATTTAGAGCCTGCCTTGGCCAAACTCGTCGCGGTACTTCCCAATAAAGTTGGTCTTGATAAAAAATTAGCCTCTGGTGCCATCGATAATCAGCCAAAAGCGACAGATCATTCGGCGGTTATAGCAGCTGATAAAACGTCTAAAGACAGCAACGACACGGTTAAAAATGATAACGCTATTAAAGACAGCCAAACCAAGTCAGTTATAGAGGCTAAATCGAAAACAGAGAAGGCTAAAAAATAATGCAAATTTGGGTGGATGCTGATTCGGTGCCATTAATTGCCAAAGATTTGATTATCAAAACGGCTGAACGGACGCAGACAATGGCTATTTTTGTCGCCAATCAGCCAATTAAGCTGCGTAAGTCTCCGTTGCTTATCATGACGGTAGTGCCATCAGGGTTTGATAAAGCGGATGATTATATCGTAAAACAAATACAGCCAGGCGATCTTGCGATTACCAGTGATATTCCTTTGGCCAATGATATTTTGGACAAAGGTGGCATGGTACTGACCACACGCGGTATGGTCTATGACAAAAACAATATCAAGCAAAAGCTCAATATGCGTGATTTTATGGATACCATGCGCGGTACTGGTGTGCTAGAGCTACAAGAGATGAGCGGACAAAAACCATACGGCGACCGTGATAAAAAAGCCTTTGCCGATGGTCTAAATCGTTTGGTACGTTGATTTTAATAATGCTATTTCCCTTCCACCCACTCTAAATCTCTCATAGCCTGTGCTCTTTGCAAACCGTATACAATCATAACCAAACACTATGCAATCGGCACGCTTCATAACGAAGTGTGCCAACCATTCTTGTTACGCTACATTCAGTTTTTACAACAACAGTAACGTACATAAGAATAGGAATGACTATGAAAATTTTAGTAATTGGCGCAAGCGGTCGAGTAGGAACAGATTTGGTCAAGCAGTTATTGGCTGATAATCACCAAGTGGTAGGCACTACCCGTCAACAAGAAAAATTGTTCAATGATGACAATTATAGCCAGTTGGATTTAGACATTACGGCTCAAAAAGACGCGATTCAGAAGCAAATCGATCAAGATATCGATGCGGTTTATTTTGTAGCTGGTTCTGGTGGTAAAGATATCCTAGAAGTCGATTTACATGGTGCGATCAAAACTATGCAAGCGGTACAGGACAAAGGTATCAAACGCTACATCATGCTCAGCACAGTGTTCTCATTAGACACCAAAAAATGGGACGAGCTAGGACTTGGCGACTTAAAAGGCTATTACATCTCTAAGCACTATGCCGATCAGTGGTTGGTAAATAACAGCAGCCTTGACTACACTATCGTACAAGCAGCGGCGCTAAAAGAACGCGAAGCGACTGGTAAAATCATCGTCAATGACAACAATTCTGGTGAAAACTCGATTGCAGACGTTGCCGCTACTTTAGTGGCTGTATTAAACGCGAGCAATACGACCAAGAAAGTGTTTGGTATGCATAACGGTGAGACAGCAATTGATGAAGCTGTAGCCAGTGTATAAGCTTATTTGATAACGGCTTATAGAAATCTAACGAGATTAGATCTTTAAAAAGCTCAAAAGAAGGGTCACTTATTTATTGGCGAGCGTTCAAACAGCCAATCGATAAGTGACCCTTTTGCTTTGTACGGTATTTAAAAATACAATATTTAAACATCAGTGATAAAAGCGATTTTCTAAATTAGAGTGTCAGATCACATAATCTATATAAGAAACTTTTTTCTTAGTAATACAAGCAAATAATAAAGCGCTTAATACTCTATTTTATTGATACAGTGTCGGCTATATTACGCCAAACCACTCGGAAACGGAATGACGTCCTCTAACCTATTCGCCCCTGTTGTCACCATGAGCAATCTATCGATACCGACGGCGATACCGCTACAGGGTATCAAGTCATCGGATGCTGCCAATAGGTGCTCATCGATTGGCATGACTGGCAGGTTATGACGCTGACGCAATTGATTGTCTTGCTCAAAGCGTGCCCTTAACGCCTGCCCATCTGCCAGCTCGTCATAAGCATTGGCAATCTCAATACCATTGATATATAACTCAAAACGCTTAGCCACCTTATTACCGTCTTTATCTAAAGCCGTTTTTGCTAATGCTGCCGTTGCTGGTGGATATTCTATAATCAAAGTCGGCAAATCGTGACCCAAGTTTGGCTCGACTGCATGGCTGAACAATAGGTCCAACCAACTTTGACGAATATCTTCTTCACTATTGGTTGCGCTGCTTTCTACACTATTAAAATCAAAACCGGTCAACCCTTTATCCTCTGCCACTGCTTGTAGCGCGTCTAGACTAGCCGTCAGCGGATGTATGCCGACGAAGTCCATAAAGGCATCAACATAGCGGTAATGGTTCATCACAATCGGATAGCCATAGAGCGCTTCTAGTAGTTCGCCAAGCTCAGCCGCCATATCGGCTAAGCTATAATTCGGCTGATACCATTCCAGCATAGTGAATTCAATATTGTGACGTACGCCTATCTCATTATCTCGAAAAACGGGACAAATCTGATAAATAGGCACTTGCCAGCTAGCCAGCAAACGCTTCATGGCAAATTCAGGTGACGTATGCAGGTAATAAGTACAAGGTCGATCTTGATAGGTAACTTGCGCAGCGACGGACTGCAAAAAAGTATCTGTATTGCCAGCTTGCGACAGTAGCGGTGTTTGCACTTCTAGTACTTGCCGCTTATTAAAAAACTGACGAATATCCTGCATGAATTGCGCACGCTGCTGCGCCATACTTAGTGTCATGGTGGGTGCGTAACTGGGCTTAGCATTCGGCTTAACAGAAGAACTGATTGATTGATTCATGACTATTTACTGTGGCTAATGAATAATAAAAATAGGTTTGCAAACTGAGTGTTGGCTTTAAAACTGCCATTCACGGCGCAAATGATAATCACGGCGCAGTTGATCAAAATCAGCACCATTAACTTGTCCATCAACTGCCTGACTCCGCAGAGAAGCATCATCTTGCATAATGTCATAGAACTTAATCAATCTATCTGGATGCGCCTTCAACTCAGACCATAAAAACATATTTATTGGTAACAGTTTTTGCATAGACTGAACAGGTGCGACCGCCAGTTTTTCACATAATGCATCATAGATAATTTGCGTGCCGCGCAGCTTCCCTTCTACGGTATAGCCAGCGATGTGCGGCGTGGCGATAGCCAATTTGGCCAACAAGCCTTCAGAAATCTCTGGCTCGTGCTCAAACACATCAAGCACCACTTGCCGCTCGTTACGCTCAATATCTGCTTCTAAATCACTCGCATTAACAACAGGCCCACGCGCGCTATTAATGAGCATGGTATGCGGCGACATCATTGCTAGAGCCTCTGCATTGATTAAATGACGCGTTGGATAATCACTGCCATTACTGCTTTGAAAACTTTGTCCAGCCGCAGCCTTTTTGTCCGTGAGTGGCACATGTAAACTGACAACGTCGCTTTGGCTAAGCACTTGCTCAAAACTGGCATTATTCGTATCTGAAGGGTGTAATAATGGGTCATAGCCTAATACTTGCCAGCCCAAAGCAGTCGCATACTGAGCGAGTGTACTGCCAATATTACCAAGCCCAATGATGCCCAAGGTTAATGGTGGCATTGATGATGTCATTGATGATGTCATTGATGATGGCATTGATGATGGCATTGATGATGGCATTGATGATGGCATTGATGATGGCATTGATAGCGTCGTTGATGGCTGCCAATACTGCGGACGCAGCGTTAAGATAGCCGTCAGTACATATTGGGCGACCGAATGTTTGCTACAGCCAGCAGCATTGGCAAAGGTGATATTGCGTGCAGCCAAATAATCTTGATCAACATGATCGGTACCGATCGTTGCAGAGCCAACAAACTCCACACTTTCATTATCAGCCAGTAATGCCTCGTTTACTGACGTTACAGAGCGTATTAACAATATGGTTGGCTGTAATTCGGCAAGCAATTGCGCATTGATATCACGTCCAGCTACTTTGATAATATTTACCGTCTGCTCAGTCGCCTGACCAAGCATAGTGGCAGTAAAAAACTCATCAAGGCTGGCGATATTACTATCCGCCAAAATAGTGATTTCTGTTACTGTATCCGTCATCGCGTTAAGCCTTATTAAATATCTTTATCGATCGGTATTTTATTCTTTATGACTCAGCTGCTTTCACTTTGCTCATCAACCGCTGATTGTGTGTTTTTATCGCTCAACATGATTTCTTGTGGGGCGAATATTTCATTTTTGTGTTGCGATATCCACTCACGCCATACCGCAAGACCGATAGCCAATACCACAGGACCGATGAACAGACCAACGAAACCAAAAGCTGTTAACCCGCCCAAGACCCCGATAAAAATAATGATGAAAGGAATCTTGGTGGCACCGCTAATCACGATAGGACGGATAAGGTTGTCGACCCAGCTGATGACCAACACGCCCCACAATGCCAAACCAATACCTTCTACCGTATGACCCTGACTTAATAACCAAATCGACACCCCGCCCCACACAAATGGCGTACCAAACGGGATTAAGGCAATGATGAAGGTGATAATTGTCAGTAAAATAGGACTTGGTGCACCAGAGAAATAATAACCAATACCAGCAAGTATCGCCTGTGCCAATGCGGTCAGCCCAATACCATATACTACAGCGCGAGTGGTCGTACCCACAGAGTCAATATAACCATCGATACGATTGCCAATGATGTTACGTAAGGCTTGACGTATTTGGCGAACTAAGCTTGTGCCATCACGATAAAAGAAGAACAGGGTCATCAGCGCCATACCAAGCTTGGCAAGACTACTGAACACCACATCAAAGGCGATTTTGCCATAATATAAATGGGACTGTACCCAAATACGAAACGCTTCTAGCGTCCCTTCAGGGTTCTTATTGATGCGCCACAGCACATCTTTGACTTGTTGACCGATAATCGGTAAATCTTTGACAGAATCAGGTACGTCCAAATAACCTACTTTAATACGATAAATTAAGTTACTGATGATACTTAAGGCTTCCTGCTGCAAAATAAAGATACCGACCACGAGCGGCACGCCGATCATAAGAGAGATGTTCACGGTCATAATAGCGGCGCTAAAGTTTGAGCTGAACTTTACGCGTTGGTGAAAAAAGTTATAAATAGGAAAAGTAACGTACGCTAAAATCGCCGCCCATAGTGCCGGTACAATAAAAAACTGTACCACTTGAAAACATAATATAAACAGCACAACCAATAAAGTAATGGCCAATAAGCGCTGAATAATAAATTCTTTTGTCCAGTTTTCTATCATAGTGTATAAACCAAAAGCGGACAGCAAAACCTCATACGGCATTACTGCAAAGTTTATAAATAGGTGAACAGCAATCTACGGGCAATTTCCGTAGAGGGTATCCATTAGCGAGGGTGGTTGGCTATAAATATACAGGTCAATATTGGCTACAAGTAAGCTTGCCTCACGTCAACCGTAACACAGTTGATGTCGATAATGTCTTAGAAAATAGGACAAGAAGCAGACTACCTACCGACAGGTATTATGCAACAAAGTAGGTCAAATAAATAACTCTATGTTGTAATCTTTCCTTACAATTTTTTTGGGCTAACTTCACTCGACCGTTACGTTGTTAACCAAACCATCATACATAGAATGAATGCCGAAAAACAATAACCATTGAGTACTATTTGCTGTCACTTTATGAGTCACTATCTAGCAAGGTAAATCACTGGCGCGTTCTATTAGTATCAACAATTGATGTTATACTAGAATAATTGTTTTGAAATTTTAAGTGCCGCTACCTTAATTTGACCTTATTTATTTTCGTCATCATTAGAGCGCACCCTTTATCATAACCCTTCTTTATTCTTCCTCTCTAAACGCTGTTAATGTCTAGCTTTTTAGAGTAGTGCAGCATAATTTGGGTCTGCTATATAAGCATTACATTAATGCTTATACAAGCGTTGTACGCATCATGCGAGTTCGACATACGAACTCACGGTTAAAAACAATGTAAAAAAAACCATGACTGACGCGCAATGCTTTGATGTAATTTCGGATTAATTTTTATTTTAAACCAACACTGATCCACCAAATTTTAAATACTATATTCATAGGAACAATAACAATGTCAAAAGACAATGATAACCCTAACCTTACTGCCTCAAATGAGGCGAGTAAGACCACTAAAACCCAAGACAGCGTTACTTTTGCTTTAGCCCAGTCACACTTTTTGGTCGGTGATATTACCGCCAATGCAGCAAAAATGCGCACGCTGGCACTAGAAGCTCGCGAGCAAGGTGCTGATGTGATTGTCTTTCCAGAGCTCGCACTATTGGGCTATCCACCCCAAGACTTACTGCTGCGCCCAAGCTTGTCAGGTCGCATCAAAAGCGCTTTATCTAGCTTAAGTGATATCGATGACATCGTCATGATCGTTGGCTATCCGCACGTCGATCACCATGGTACGTTCAACTCAGCAGCCATCCTGCATAATGGGCATCAAAAAGGCTTTTATCATAAACAAATATTGCCAAACTATGGCGTGTTCGATGAGCGCCGTTACTTTGACAAAGGTCGCAATCAAGTCCTATTTGATTATAAAGGCATCACTATTGGTCTACTCATCTGTGAAGACTTGTGGGAAAAAGGCCCTATTTCTGACCTCAAAAAGCAAGGCGCGGATCTGGTCATCAGCTTAAATGCCTCACCTTTCGAAATTGAAAAACAAGACAGTCGTAAAACCATGCTGACCAAACGCAGCCGTGAGAATGGCCTCCCCATCATCTATGTCAATGCTGTTGGCGGTCAAGATGACTTGGTCTTTGACGGTGGCTCTATGGCAGTTCAAGCTGATGGCAGCGTTGCCCACGAAGCGCCACGCTTTATGAACCAATTGCTACTCGCGACCTTAGATGTCAAAACTGCCAAATTCAATGCGCAGTCTAAAGCACCTTTGACCCTCAGCCGCGAATCAGAGATGTATCAAGCACTGGTGGTTGGCTTGCGTGATTATGTCAACCTTTCAGGATTCTCTGGCATTATCGTCGGTTTATCAGGTGGTATTGATTCGGCATTAACGCTTTGTATCGCGGTCGATGCCTTGGGTGCGGATAAAGTTTATGCGGTCATGATGCCCTATGAATATACGTCACCAATCAGCTTAGAAGACGCACAAGCACAAGCCCGTCGTCTAAATGTTTCTTATACGGTTTGTCCAATTTTTGATGCGGTCGAAGGCATTCGTCATACCCTTGCCCCGCTATTTAATAAATCACCTGCGGACACCACTGAAGAAAATATCCAAGCACGTGCTCGCGGTGTTGTATTGATGGCACTGTCCAATAAATTTGGTCATTTGGTCATCACGACTGGCAATAAATCAGAGCTGGCAGTTGGTTATTCAACCTTATATGGTGATATGGCAGGTGGCTTCGATGTGCTAAAAGATGTTTATAAATCACAGGTTTATAAACTGGCCAGCTATCGCAACCGTCTAGAAGACACGCCTGTGATTCCTGAGCGCGTGATTACCCGTCCCCCATCAGCCGAGCTACGCCCTGACCAAAAAGATCAGGACAGCTTACCTGACTATGACATCTTAGATGGCATTTTGATGTCTTATATCGATGAAGACATGGGTTATCAAGATATCGTGGATAAAGGGTTCGATGCTGACTTGGTCGCCAAGGTTATTCAAATGGTCGACAATAACGAATTTAAACGCTGTCAGGCACCAATTGGCACGAAGATCAGCCATAAAGCTTTTGGTCGTGAGCGTCGTTACCCATTGGTGAATAAATGGTCGATAAAAGGCTAGGTTGCAACCATTGTCTGACTGCTACCGTAAAGAAGTCAGACAATGACGACCTCCTTGTTCAAAAATCAATCTTTAATTATTGGCTGGGTGCTTGCCCAGCTTTTTTAGTTTCTGACTAGAATGTGTTGAACATTCACAAATAAGCTTTTCGCGTCCACAAATTGAACCCTTTATTTTTAACCTAACTACCCTACCTATTTCTATCCGAGTATCTCATGAGCTTGCTAACTGCTGGTGTGTTTATCTTTTTATTAATTGCGCTCAGCGCCCTTGTCTCCAGCTCCGAGCTAGCACTAGCCTCCGCCCGAAAAATCAAACTACAAGTGATGGCCAAAGAAGGCGAAGTGCGCGCGCTTGATGTTCTCAATATGCAAGAGCATCCTGGCAGCTTTATTACTGTGGTACAGATCGCGCTCAATGCGGTGGCCATTTTGGCAGGTGTTATCGGTGAATCAGCCATCAGTCCTTATTTAGAGCGTCTATTCGGTCATGAAGCGCTCGCCTCTGTTGTGTCATTTATCATCATCACCAGTGTCTTTGTGCTGTTTGCCGACCTGATGCCCAAACGTCTCGCCATGTCCAACTCTGAACCGATTGCTATCAAAGTTGTGCGGCCAATGATTTTTTTAATTTTTATATTAAAGCCGATTATTTGGGTCTTTGATGGTGCAGCGAACCTGATTTTTAATTTATTGGGTATATCGACTGTCCGTCAGGATGAGATGACGTCAGAGGATATCTACGCAGTGATGGATGCTGGTGCAGAAGCTGGGGTGATTAAACATCAAGAGCATCATTTGATCGAGAATATCTTTGAGATGCAAGAGCGCACGGTGACCTCAGTGATGAATCCACGCGAACACATCGTCTACTTTGATACCAAGGTCAGTACGGAGCAAGTGGTTGAGGTCATGATCAAACAACCACATAATAAATTTTTGGTCTGCCATGACGATGATCTAGAGCATATCATTGGCTATGTGGAGTCACGCAGTTTTTTAGCCTTAGTGCTTAACCAACAAGAGGTCAGCTTAACCAACAAAGCCTTATTAAAACCGGCGCTGTTTGTGCCTGATACTTTATCTTTGTTTGAAGTGTTAGAGATGTTTAAATCAACCGGTGCTGACTTTGCCGTTATCATTAACGAGTATGCGTTGGTCGTTGGAGTAATTACCTTAAAAGACGTCATGAGTATTGTCATGGGCGAGCTGGTCACCCTAGAAGATCAGCCCATTGTTCAGCGTACTGATAACTCTTGGCTCATTGACGGCATGACCCCAATCGAAGATGTGATTCGCTCACTTGGCATTGTCAATCTACCGCACAGCCAGAACTACGAAACGATCAGTGGTTTTATGGTGTATATGCTACGCAAAATTCCAAAGAAAACTGACAGCATCGAATATGCCAATTATCGCTTTGAAATTCTTGCGACTAATAACCTCAAAATTAACCAGCTATTAGTGACTAAGCTCGAAGAAGTGGCTTAATCGGCTCAACATGCACTAACCTCTACTACCAAATATGGCGGTGCCGACTCGCACCATGGTCGAGCCATTGGCAATCGCCTCTGCCATATCATCACTCATGCCCATACTAAGCGTATCCCAGCCAGTTAATTCTGGATAGTCACGCTTGATGGCTTCAAATAATTGCTTGGTGCGGCTAAAAGCATCAGTGTTGGTTTTAGCAGGGATAATCATCAGTCCACGCAATTGCAGACGCGCATAACCTTTCATTGTGGTTATCAATTCTGGTAACTGCGCTGGCAAACACCCTGACTTGCTGTCTTCATTATCAATATTGAGTTGAATCAGAACGTTCAATGGCGGCAACTCGCTTGGACGTTGCTCATTCAGACGCTTCGCAATGATGTCGCGCTCAACCGTTTGTACCCAATCGAAATGCTCGGAAATATCACGCGTCTTATTACGTTGAATACTACCAATATAATGCCAAACAACAGACTCGCCTATTGCTTGAGATTTTAGAGTACTGATTTTTTCGATGGCTTCTTGCAGATAATTCTCCCCGAAGTGGCGTTGTCCTTGCTCAGCTAAAGTAGCAATCATCTCGGCAGGCTTGGTCTTAGAAACCGCAAGTAAAATAACCTCGTCTGATGCGGTATCTTTGGCTTGTTCACCTGCCTGCGTCACTTGTCGTATGACCTGCTGCCAGTTATCAATAAGGCTTAATTTATCAAAATTATTTTCAGTATCTTTCATATACAGCTCACAAGAATAAATGGTTTGATTATTTGTTTTGATTTTTATTAGGACTTCCATAAAAATTTTGCCATGAGCAAAATTTACACAATAAATAAATAAATGACTGTCTAATTTTACATTTTCTTAGCCTAGTAGATGGTTAAATGCCAAGAGTCTTGTTATGATATTGTTACATGGTTTAACATATACTACTAAAGATAATAGTAATAGTAACAACCATAGCCTAGCTCATCGCTAAATAACTGATCTAGCAGAGGATGATTGATAGGGTTATCGTTTACAGCCTGCTGCTATGCTCTTTTTGTCTTACCCTTATTCATTGATAGGAATGCCTGATTATGGCTGAAAAAAACAATCTAAGCATCGAAGATCTGCTGCGCTTTACGGTCAAACATAAGGCATCAGATCTACATATTTCAGCCGGTATGCCAGCGATGATTCGGGTGGATGGTGAGATGACGCGTATCAATATGCCAACGATGACGCATCAAGTCGTGCATCAGCTGATTTATGACATCATGAATGATAAGCAGCGTGCTGACTTTGAAGAGTTTTATGAGACGGATTTTTCTTTCGAGATTCCCAACTTAGCGCGTTTTCGGGTCAACGCTTTCAACCAAAATCGCGGTGCAGGCGCTGTCTTTCGTACCATTCCTTCCAAAGTACTGACTATGGAAGACTTGGGTATGGGTGAGGTGTTCAAGCGTGTGTCAGATCTCAAACGTGGCGTCGTCCTAGTAACAGGTCCAACAGGCTCAGGAAAATCAACCACGCTCGCTGCTATGATTGATTATATCAATGAAACCCGTAAAGAGCATATTTTAACCATCGAAGACCCGATTGAATTTGTCCACGAATCTAAAAAAAGTCTGGTTAACCAACGTGAAGTACACCGTGATACCTTAGGTTTTGAGCCAGCGCTACGTTCAGCACTGCGTGAAGATCCTGATATTATCCTTGTTGGTGAGCTACGTGACCTTGAGACCATTCGTCTGGCCTTGACTGCTGCTGAGACCGGTCACTTAGTTTTTGGCACTCTACACACCAGCTCAGCGGCTAAGACCATTGACCGCGTGATCGATGTATTCCCTGCAGCGGAGAAAGACATGATTCGTGCCATGCTGTCGGAGTCGCTACAAGCGGTAATCTCACAAACCTTGTTACGTCGTCAAACTGGCGGACGAATTGCCGCGCATGAGATTATGCTGGGTACGCCAGCGATTCGTAACTTGATTCGTGAGAATAAAATCGCCCAAATGTACTCCGCTATCCAAACAGGTGCCGGCGATGGCATGATTACTCTAGATCAAACGCTTAAAAACCTTGTGACAAAAGGCACGATCAGTAAAGACGTTGCTCGTCCTTATGCCAAGCAGCCTGATGCATTTTTATAGCAGTGCTGATTTGATCAGAGCTACTAACTACTACTAATAGCCAGTGACTTTTTTATATACCTTTTTATACACCTTATTTATTTTTAATAGTCATGATTATTGATCTTTAAAAATGGACTTTAGACAATTTTTAATCGATTTACACCGAATGTAGGTAAGATATGGATATTGATAAACTGTTACAGTTAATGATCAATAAAAACGGCTCCGACCTTTTTATTACCGCTGATGTAGCGCCTTCCATGAAGATAAACGGGAAAATTCTACCCGTTGGTAAGACGCCCCTGAGCGCTGAGCAAACCATGCTATTGGTCAAAGGGGTAATGACGCCAAGTCAACAAAAAGAGTTTAAAGAGACAAATGAATGTCAATTTGCCATTACTGATGAAGCACAGCAAGCACGCTTTCGAGTCAGTGCCTTTGTACAGCGCGATATGGCGGGCATGATTTTACGGAAAATTGAGAATAAAATTCCAACCGTTGAAGAACTACGATTGCCGCCAGCATTGAAGGAGCTGGCCATGAAAAAACGCGGTATTATTCTATTGGTTGGCGCAACCGGCACCGGTAAATCAACCACTCTGGCTTCCATGATCGGTCATCGCAACCAAAACTCTCATGGTCATATTATTACCATCGAAGACCCGATTGAATTTGTTCATAAACACCGTGGCTGTATCATCACTCAACGCGAAGTCGGCATCGATACCCACTCTTTTGAGGCGGGTCTAAAAAACACCTTGCGCCAAGCACCAGACGTTATTTTGATTGGTGAAATTCGTAACCGCGAGGTCATGAGTTATGCGATCCAATATGCAGAGACTGGTCATTTAGTATTCGCCACCTTGCACGCCAACAATGCCAACCAAGCAATTGACCGTATTATTCACTTCTTTGAAACCAGTCGCCACAATCAATTATTTATGGATTTGTCGCTTAACTTACAGGCCATTATCGCGCAGCAATTGATTCCAACCCCAGACGGTAAAGGTCGGCGGGCAGCCATTGAAATTTTGTTAAACTCACAGCTGATCAGTGACTATATTCGTAAAGGCGAAGTCCACGAAATCAAAGATGTCATGACGCGCTCCCGTGATAGCGGTATGCAAACCTTTGACCAAGCGCTCTTTGATCTATACGAACAAGGCGAAATCACTTATAAAGAAGCCATTCTCCACGCTGACTCTCCTAATGACTTACGTCTCAAAATTAAACTGAGCAGCAAAAATGGTACGGCTAATTTAGACGAAGGTGCTGATAGCTTATCGTTGGATGTCAGCTAATCTGTAGCAAGTAAGAAAGTCACACAATAAAAACAGCCCTCATGATTGAGGGCTGTTTTTATTGTGATACCGCTGCTGTCTGCAAAAAAAAATGCTCTTAAGGCTATTATTTTGCGCTGTCGCGACATTCTTGATTGTTACAAATGCCGTATAACACTAGAGAATGACCCGATAGCTTAAAGCCATGCTCGGCGGCTACCTTGAGTTGTTGTTCTTCGATAATCTCGTTATGGAATTCGATAATCTTGCCGCAAACATCACAAACCAGATGATCATGATGCTCTGCCTGAGTGATCTCAAACACGGATAGATTATTTTCAAAGTTATGGCGCTCAACAATACCTGCTTGTTCAAACTGCGTCAGTACTCGGTAGACGGTCGCCAGTCCCACATCTTCACCTTGTTCAATCAGTGCTTTGTACACCTCTTCTGCACTCATATGATGAAGCTCTGCGCACTCAAGCAACTCTAAAATTTTGATACGCGGTAACGTTACCTTTAATCCTGCTTTACGTAAATCTTGATTGGTAAAAGAAGCCATAATATCCCTTCTGACTGTTAAGTCTTAGCAAATAAAAACTAAAAAATATGAGGTAAATAATCGCCAGTGATTATTATTAATTAAATACTAAAGATCCAAATCTCAGTAGCCCAGCTTATCTTGCATAAATTTTTAGCGTGGTTGAGGCAGATAGATCTCACCGCAAGTCTATGAATTTAAAATATAAATAATCCAATGCCTTAGGTAGTGTTTGGTAAATAATGTCGTAAGTGGTAGGCAATTGCAAGTAAATGACGTATCATTTGTCCAAGATTGTCGGCAAGACCAGCACCAACACCCCTTGACCGTACCTAATCCATTTTTTATGAGTCATCTTACCATGATAAAGACATTAAATTTTCGTCCGTTAAGCCGTGCAAGTACATTACGCAAGATTGTCATGACCGGTATGCTTAGTGCCTCGGTTGTGATGTCTGGCTGCTCATTACTGAGTGTTTATAAAATTGATTTGCCTCAAGGGACAGCCATTACCCAAGTGCAAGCTCAAAAATTGCAAGTGGGCATGAATCAAAACCAAGTCCTCTATATTTTGGGTAGCCCAGCTATTAAAGACACGCTGGAGCCTAAACGTTGGGACTATATTTATGATTACAAAGCAGGCACAGAAGGCAGCCGTAAAGGCATCGCTGATGTCAAAAATGCCAGCCAGCATTTGGTTATTTACTTTGATGACAACGGCTTAGTCAGTCGCATCGAAGGCATTGAAACCCTTCCTGCTCAATAAATCTGATTATAAGTTTATGCTTAATGATTGTTAGGGCGTGTCTTCATTTCAAAATAGCAGACTTAATAATGCTTAAGCTAAATGACAGTCCGGCTAAACCATTAACCTCGAGATTTACTTTTGCGCTGAGACATAGGATCAGCGCTTAAGCTGCGATAGACTTCTATTCGGTCGAACGGCTGCAATGGATAGCTGAGCGGCTGCTTTTGGGCATATATCCCTACATGCCAACGCTTAGCCGCTGGTGTTATCACTTGTTCCACTTCCTCACACCACCTTGCTAATGCTGGAAATTGCATCAACCAGCCTGCTTGCGCGAGTGCCTCGTACAAAGTAGTCCCTTCAGCGACTGATAACGTCAAATAATGCTGACGCTTTGCCTCTTCAGCATACGCCAGATAAACCGTCATTAGCTTATCCACTGTATCACCCAACCTATCAACGCCAACAGTAGCGCCACTGGTACAACCAGACGTATCGCTATCCGCCATAGATTATAGAACGCTTCATTGCCAAAGTTTAGAGACTTGCGCAAATGACTGATCTTCATCTGCCAACCGGCGAAGATGGACAACAGCAACACCGCGATACTACTGATAATAACCAGTATACCTACCAGCCATATAGTGGGTATGGCGATGACTAGTACCAGTGCTACCACAAAAGTGATCACCAAGCTGGCCAACAGCCCAAACTTATGCGCTAACTGCTGTACGCTATAATGTAGCAAATAGCTGGCCACAAACAACACCCCTAGCCAATATACCAGCTGTCCAATCGGTGGTAATGCCATACCACTGATAAATAGTGCCACAATCCCAACCAACAATTGCACTATCCAGATGGGCAATACCAATTTGCTCGCACGATATTCTTGATTGGCACGAGTGCGTGCTGGTTTTTGTGCATTAATATTATTCACATCTACCGCTGTGACGACTTGCTTGGTTGATAAGTGTTGACCGAACCAATATAGCCCTGTACCTGCCCCCACACTGACCAACGCTAAAGCAACCGCGCGCGCCCATTCACCTAAGCTGATACCAGTCATCGCAAAATTAATATTGGGCAAACCATTTGCAACGCCTAGCACCAAACCTACTAGCATTAAACCTAAACCAATCGGTAAAGGCGTAACACCGAGTAAGCTTAATAAGATAGCAATGACCATCAATCCCGCAGCGATCGCAAAGCTGGGGACGTCAGGTGCACTATTAAGGTCAGTAAGTGCCGATACAATACCAGTGCTAGCACCTGATATAACTAGCGCAGCAATAACAATCGAAACCAGCGCTGCCAACCAACCAAAGCTGCGCCATAATGGACTGGCATCAGCCTCACGAGTGAGTTTCTGCATACCTGCGAACGGCGCATCGACACTACGATAGGCGAGCGCAATCTCGGCATATACCACGGGCAGTGATACTAGGACCATCGCCAAGAGCCAAAGCAACCAAAAGTCGATTTCACCAATGGCTGCAGGTGCAAACCAGCGAAACAATAATAGTGGTAACAGCGCTGCGATAAAATAAGAAGCATAGCGGGTCATCATAATCTAAATCCAAACGATCTAAAGTGAATAACGATAATTAATAATTATACAGACCAAGCAAAAGCATCTGTAGGTAGGCTTATAATCGTCTATATAATATAAAGGTATGTACAATATAAGGGACTGGCAGTTATAAAAAAACCCCGAAATCGGGGTTTAATAACTAAATAATGACTGACACGTAATCAGCGGCTTAATGGCAGTGTGCTATAAAGCAAACGCTGAAAATGCTTGCACTTAGTGAACAGCACTCACATAATCTGCCAAAATACGGATATCGCGATCTGATAGCTTAGAGGCTACCGTCTGCATCATACCTTTTTCGCCTTCTTTTGCCGCATCATTGGCACGTTTTTGATCATCGCTATCGATGTCATCTTCACGTCCAGCTGCACGGAACAGTTTTAGCTGAGTGGCGATATATTGAGAGTGTTGTCCACCTAAACGTGGAAACGCTGCCCATGTATTACCGGCTGCATCTGGACCATGACAACCTGCACAGCCAATAATGCCACGAGATTTATCACCACCTAAAAACAGCTTGGTCGCTTCTTGGTTGGTTGCCGGATTACCGAAGCCAACTCCCCAAGGCGCTTGGCTAGCATAATAGCCTGCCACATTGGCCAAATCTTGCTGTGATAAGTTCGCCACTTGCGACTGCATAATACCGTTCTTACGGTAACCGGCTTTAAAGTTGACCAACTGTTTATAGAGATACTTAACATTTTGGCCGCCCAAATTAGGCTGAGCAGGAACCACACTGACACCATCAACACCATGACAAGCAGCACAGACTGTTTCTGCAATTTGCTTGCCAGCGTTAACGTCATATTCGGGAACAACAATAGCAGCTTGTACGCTGAAACTTGCAACGCATAAGCTGGCAGCAGCGATTAACTTTTTCATTGATACAAATCCTACTAACTCGGCGTAAGTATTATTTAGAGTGATTGCATCGACAAGCACATTGATATACGTCGCGCTACTATATAGCGAAGTCAGCATATATTTTATGGGTTGGTCACAAACAGTCTGAAAGTACTTACTAACATCAGGGTTTATTTTGGATTATTATAGCAAGACTTTATAGTATTTGCCTACTTAATCGTAGTAACCACTGGTTTTTCTATTGGCGCTACTATAGGATGCTGCTTGAAAAACAAAAAGCGCATGAAGTGAGTGCTTCAAGCGCTTTATTTCTTTCATCTAAGATTTTGATCCGGCAGCTGTTATTTACTCATGTAGTCAATCAGTTTACGGTAATCATCATTGCTACAGTTATCACAAAGTCCGCCAGCTGGCATCTGTGTCATACCACTTTTGACTGAGTTAATCAGGGCTGGCATGCCTTTTTGTTGTATTAGCTGCTGCCACTTAGCACTGTCGCCTTTTTTGATAGCATTCAACGCGCCACTATCGTGACAAGCTGCACATGAATTGTCATAGGTGGTGGCAATATCAGCAGCACTGGCGCTGGTTGTCATGGCTGTCGTTAGGACAAGCGCTGCACCACTGCCAATTAGTAGACGGCAAGTTTTGGTAAAAAGTGTGGTGATTGCAGACATAGGGCACCTCCTTAATTTTTTCGTACGCTTAATTAGATATCAACTTAATTAAATACTATAATAAACGTTTTTCATTAAACATTGTAACAATATATATCAATTTAGTATACATGAATCGAGTTTGACTTTAGTAACGCTTTTTTATGCGAGGAAAACTTTCGCTAAGCGCTACTACACTTTAATGGTATGCTGTCATTTATATAAGACTAATCACCGTAATTTCAATAAGTAAGACGGTTAATAGTATAGAATAGTCACTGGTTTAAAACAGCGATTGTTATCAGCAAGAGCCACTCGTATTCTATCTATTTAATGCGTCGCTTTGATGATTAGCCAACCACCAATTCTCACTACCGTATCCAATTTTTTGCAGATTAATGAGCCATTTATGAGTACCCCGTTTACAGATGTCGCCGCCGAACATGCGGTGTTTAATACCAAATCGCGCCAACGAATTCAGCAAACTGAGTTTATGACGTCAGCGCCTACTTTTCGCCTTTGTCCGCCTGATGTCGGGTTAGAGGTTGCTTTTGCAGGACGCTCAAACGCGGGTAAGTCCTCGGCCATTAATGCATTGACCAATCAGCGGCAGTTGGCACGCTCGTCCAAGACCCCTGGTCGTACGCAGATGATTAACTTTTTTAGTATTGGCGACAAGCACAGACGTCTGGTTGATTTGCCAGGCTATGGTTATGCTGCCGTGCCGCTGGAAATGAAAAAAGAATGGCAGGTCGAGTTGGAAGAATATTTGGTATCGCGCTCAAGCCTAGCAGGCTTAGTGCTGATGACAGATATTCGTCATCCGCTCAAATTCTTTGATGAGCAAATGCTATTTTGGGCCAAAGAAGGTGAGCTACCCGTTCATATTTTGCTGACTAAAGCAGATAAATTGAAGTATGGTGCTTCTAAAAATGCCTTACTTAATACCCGTAAAAGACTGAAAGAGTTAGGTCTTAAATGTACCATTCAGTTATTTTCAGCCTTGAGAAAAGAAGGTCTCGATGAATTGGCTGGTGTGATGGGCAATTGGTACGATTACCAGCTTAATGACAACAAAATCATTGAATCCTCTTTTAATCTGCTCGATGATGACCCGCTCGAAGAAGAAGAATTGCTCGAAGATAACGAACAGTCTGATAGTGATCAGCCTGCTAATGAACAACTTAATGATGAATCGCCAACTGATAGGTAAATAGCAAGCCCTTAGTTAGTAGCATTTTATGAAAATTGATAAAAAAAAGGGTTTATCGCTAATAGTGATAAACCCTTTTTTCTTGTCATTTATCTGTCTGCTCTGAGTCTAGCCACACAACAGCTCAGCTAACGCTTGCGGTGTGTCTACTTGATAAGTAGGTAACTGGGCAGCCAACTCAGCGCTGGATGCTGTCCCGTAGTTAACAGCAATACTAGTCATGCCAAGTTTATTTGCCATTTGAATATCATAAATACTATCACCGATAAATACGGCGTCAGATACTGACTGCTGTGTATAATTCAAGATATCCGTCAGCATCTGCGGATCAGGCTTTGAACCTGACTCATCGGCACAGCGGGTAATATCAAAATAATCATGACTTGCCGAAGCATCCAGTACGCGATCCAGTCCACGTCGCTTTTTGCCAGTTGCCACAGCAAGCTTACGACCCTGCTGTTGTAAAGTCTTTAGCATGGTTTCTGTAGGGGCAAAGAACGGTGTGCGGTGGCTGTTTGGAATATAATAGTCAGCGTAGCTTTGTTGAATGGCAAGCTTTTGCGCGTCACTGGCCTGCGGATACAAAATCTCAATACCATTCATCAGGCTAAGACCAATGATGTCTTTGACGGCTTGATCGGTGGTTTGAAAGCCATGTGCCTCTCCTGCCACATGCATGGACTCAACAATCAGACCGATTGAATCCATCAACGTACCATCCCAATCAAAAATAACTAGCGTCTTGTCGGCTAAGCGATGATCAGACTGTTTATTCATGAGTTTGCCTTATTAAATGGTGCGCATTTATTACAGATGCTAAAACGTCACGCCGACTTATTGGTAGAAATAAATAAGTGAGCATGACGTTTAGGATCAATACTTAATCCCAGATAAAATGTAACCTGAAACACGAGAGATTCAAGCTTATTCAGGCAATTTGGTTTGCTCTGGCAGCCAGTCAACCATCTCATCGGGCAATGGTGCCGTGATAGTTTTATAACCAGGAATGTCTAAGCGCCATGCATGCAAGCACAGACGATGCACGCCAGATTTGTCATGGACGTTATACTTACTGTCCCCTAGGATAGCATGACCAATATGAGCCAAATGCACACGAATTTGATGGGTACGACCCGTCAGCGGTTTAGCTTCTATCAAGCTGACTGGTTGACCGGCAATCATAAAACGTTCATGGACAATAATATCTGTCTGGCTTTCTTTGGATTGTGCGTCCTGAGCCTCTACTTTAACGCGGCGCTCACCGCTATCAAGTGTGTAGCGTAGCAATGGCGCATCGATACGTTGCTCATTCAGGGCGGGTTGTCCTTTGGCAATACATAGATAATGTTTTTGAATAGTCTTGTCGACCAAATACTGCTGCAATGTCTTTAGCGCTGAGCGTTTCTTAGAAATCATCAGCAGACCTGAGGTATCTTTGTCGATACGATGGATCAACTCTAGATATTTTTTACCAGTCACTTCACGCATGGCTTCGATGACGCCAAAATCAAGACCGCTGCCACCATGTACTGCAATGCCAGAAGGCTTATTAAGCACCAGCAGGCCATCATCTTCGTAGACCACACGTGCTAATAGGCTTTTAGCAAACTCGGTGCTGATGATGGGTTTTTCACGGGTAGCGAGTACCACCGGTGCGATACGTACCACGTCTTCACGCTGTACTCTATCATGGGCTTTACAGCGCTTATTATTGACTCGAATCTCATCTGAGCGAATCATTTTATAGATATGCGGTTTTGGCAAACCTTTTAGGCGGTTCAGCAAAAAGTTATCCAAGCGCTGGTCGTGCTGATGGCGAGTGACTTCAAGGTAGTTAACCTTTCCAAAGTTACTAATCTCATCGTCGGCGCTTTGCGGACGGGTTTTGCTATTAAAAATAGCAGGAGCTTCATGGGTAGTTGCGTCGTCAGTCATTTTGGAGTTTGTCATTTTTAGTTAGGTATTTACACAAAGATTTGTTATAGTTTAACATGTTGAGCGCCAATTAAGCAGAGGTTGCGGCAATAATCCTTATTGTCTCAAACGACCGGTCGTCATCTTTACTACTTGCTAGTAACGAGGCATGCCTTGTCCCTTAAGCTAATTTTGCACGCATCATCTAATTTTTAGGACTAAATGCCAAGTAATACACGGCGTAGCGTCCAATAAGCGGTATTTATACCAAACATAATTGCTTCGATAATAGTGACAAACAAGTCCGTTTATCGAGCGATAGCAGTACACAACTACTCATTTAACGCACGACCACGACTTGATTTTTAATCATATTAGGCAAGCGCAGTTGAGCAAGTGACGGTAGTCCGATATTAAGAGTTTAGAGCTGCCTGAATATTGGCGGTCAAACAGATAAAATAGATGCATTATAAAAGAGATATACCCAACCGAGCTAATGAGCCGGTTACCTATTCTGTTTGCCAAGTACGCCCCGCTGAGCAACAGCGCAGTGGCACTCTTAAAATCAGATACCAAAATATATAGATGTTATAAGTTAAAATAATAGATAAAACAATTGAATTGATTTGAGCTAATATTGAGAGGTTCGCTGAATTTAACGGTTTGAAGTATAAACAGTACAGCGAATAAATTGTAATCATGTGGCAAGCGCTTCGATAGACTCTTACAAAGTATATTAAACGCCCTTCACCACTTTACATGTTAATCATCTTGGTAAAATTTATGGTGGCAAGGATGTTAATAGCCAAGCCTCTAAATCGATACAAAACGATTGGCATTCGGTGTTAATACTTTAGCGGCAATCATTGCGAGCCATTAAAATATTAACAGTAGATAACCTTACAGCCTTACACCCTGTATTAGTAGCTACTTAGAACCATCTGTCTGGTACGCTCAAACGTAGTCAATTCATTGTGAGTTAACAGGTAAGTTTTTTATGAGCGCCTCTTAATGCTCCCTTTTATTTATCCAACTTTATCTGAGCACGACGCTCCTCTCACATCTGGTATTTTTAGCTGATATCAATATTAGCGTCACTTGATACTACTACCTTCTTGCTTTGGTTATTTTTATATTGATCGCTGTCCAATTGGCAGTCTGAATACATCGTGAATGTGGCTTGCTATAAAAGCCATTTAACGTAAAAGTTTATCATTCAGAGTTTTTCAATATAATAGCCCTTCTTGTCGTTGTCCTGTGTACTCATAGGATAATAGTATGAAACGTATTCTGATCAACGCCACTCAAAACGAAGAAATTCGTGTCGCCTTATGTAAAGGCAATCATCTTTACGATTTCGATTTAGAAAACCGTACCCGCGAACAAAAAAAATCTAACATTTATAAAGGCCACGTAACCCGTGTCGAGCCATCGCTTGAAGCCGTGTTTGTCGAATATGGCTCACAGCGCCAAGGGTTTTTGCCGATTCGTGAAATTTCTGCTGAATATCTAAGCGGCAATCCTCGTGACGAAAACATCAAAAAATTGATCAAAGAAGGCGATGAGCTGATCGTCCAAGTCGAGAAAGAGGAACGCGGTAATAAAGGCGCTGCCCTATCGACTTACGTATCATTGGCTGGACGCTATCTGGTATTGATGCCCAATAACCCTCGTGGTGGCGGTATCTCTCGTCAAATCTCTGGTAAATTACGCGAAGATATGAAGCGTATGCTGGGCAGTTTGGATTTGCCAAAAGGTATGAGCGTCATCATTCGTACTGCTGGTATCGGCAAAACCCAAGAAGACTTACAACATGATTTAAACCATCTGCTCAATATCTGGCAAGCCATCCAAGAACAAAACCAAAAATATCCATCACCGCGCTTAGTCCATCAAGAAGCGGGCGTCGTCACACGTGCTGTGCGTGATTATCTGCGTGATGATATTGCTGAGATTTGGATCGATAACGAAAATGCTTATATCGAAGCGGCAGGTTTTATCGATGCAGTCATGCCAAAACAAGCAGAAAAACTGCGTAAATACACCGATTATGAGCCGATGTTTTCGCGCTTTAATATCGAAAAACAAATTGAAACTGCTTATCAGCGCGAAGTGCGTCTGCCATCAGGTGGTTCGATCGTTATTGACCAAACTGAAGCATTGGTCTCTATCGATATCAACTCTGCCAAATCTACTAAAGGCTCAGATGTCGCCGAGACCGCTTACCATACCAATTTAGAAGCAGCAGACGAGATTGCCCGTCAACTGCGCTTGCGTGATATGGGCGGCTTGATTGTCATTGACTTCATCGACATGAACGATAATAAGCACCAAAAAGAAGTTGAAAAACGTCTGGTTGATGCCACCAAATATGACCGTGCCCGCGTTCAATTTGGCGATATTTCTAAGTTTGGTTTGATGGAAATGAGCCGTCAGCGTCTGCGTCCGTCATTAGAAGAGTCGACCGGTTATATCTGCCCACGCTGTCATGGCAATGGCATGATTCGTGACTTGCGCTCGTTGTCACTATCGATTATGCGTCAGATTGAACAAATCGCACTCAAAGAGCGTCAAGGTGAAGTGCAAGCAGAAGTACCGACAGATATCGCAGCATTTTTATTGAATGAAAAACGTGATGCCTTAGTATATCTTGAACAAGACAGTGGTACGCGTATCACTATCTTGCCACACGCACATTTAGAATCGCCAAACTTTAAACTACACTTCAACCGTGACGGTTTTGCCCCTTCAAGCTACGAGCGTATCACTGATACTGCCCAAGAACACAGTGATCTTGGCTATAATGTTGATTGGCAAACGGCTGAAAAGGAACGTCCCGAACAGCAGCCTACCCGCCAGCCTCGTCAAACAAGAGATAGCAGCGCTACGAACCAAGCAACTAGCCCTGTAACTACTGCACCACAAAATACTGCTGAGCAGCAGAGCAGCACCGTCAATCATAGCAATGACCGCCGTAATAATACGAGCACTAATAACGCTTCATCGACGCACGCGCCACAAGATAATAAAGCGGCGAACGTCGCTGTTGCAGCACCTGCCGCTGCTATAACGACTCCGTCTCCTAGCGTCGCAACGACTGCCCAACCACAAGCTGTTGCTTGGTTGTCCAATCTATTTGCGCAAGCCCCGCAGGCACAAACAACCAATAGTATCAGTAGTCGTGATGCGGCTGAAGCCATCGAAGCGCTGGTGAATAATGGTGCGCAAAGCTTAGGCTCTTTTGGACAAGTGGATAGCAGTGCGCTGACCGGCAATGCTCAGAATCCATCGCAAACGACTCAGCAAGACAATAGTCAAAAAAGCGACAATCAAGCGCCGAATAATAATACTAACCGTCAACAAGCACGTCGCAACACGGACGGTGATACTGACGACAACAGTGCTGAGGATAGAAGAAGACGTAAGCCACGCAAATCGAGATCTTCTAAGCCGCATCAAAGAAAAGAGCCGCGTGACGACACGAGCAGTGATAACGTAGCCAACAGTAGTGCCGATAGCAGCGCCGCCGGTAGCACTGATGACAAATCGGCTGACACCCAAGACAAACGTCAGCAGGATAATAGACGCACGAGTGATCGCAACCGTAATAATCGTCAAGATAACAGCCGTAATAGTAATAACAACGGGCATAGCGATAGCAACCGCGACGATGCTGAGCAAAAAGACAGCAACACGGCAGATGAGCAAACCCGCTCTAAGCGTAAGTCAAACACTCAGCGTAGTTCACGCGGCAAGCTTGAGCGCGGCGAGACGTTAACAGCTGATAATGCTAAACAAAATACTCAGAGAACGACTACCAGTGCTAACAAAAACCAAGCGAGCACACGCCGTAATCAAGATCCTAACGAAGTGGTGCTACAGGTCAATGAAGCAACCAATGAGCTTAAGAAACCAGAAGTGGTTCACTTATCTCTGGATGATAGTAAGACTGCACAGGTCACTCATCAGCCTGCTGAAAAACAAAGCTCGGCGCGTGACACTACGGAAGATGAAGCTACAAAAGAACGTAGAGAAGACAGTGCAACTCAGCAGAACGCTGCTAAAGAGAGTACTAACCAGCAAAACAGTGCAGTGGAAAGTACTGACAAGCATGGCACTAATGAGCACGGTAATAGCCAGAAAAGTACTCAGGTAAAAAGCTCTGAAGAAAAAATCACTGCAGAAAAAAGTACTGATATAAAAGATAACGCTCAACAGGACAATGAGCCTGTTAGTGATACGCAAAAAAGCAGTACACAAGCAAATACTGCCGAAAGCACTGATGCAGAAGTGAGCACTACGGCAGATCCGGCGCAACAGGCTGCACCTACAGACGACCGTAAAGTCGATGACAAAACAGCGTCGGTAGATGAGCAAGCAGCGTCTAAAGGCAGTAGTGACAGTCAAGCTGATAGTCAGAAGCCAGTAACTACTGAGGCAGCTAGCGTAGCAACAGCACCAAGCGCGCAAAAAACTGACGATGACAACGCGACTACGGCCGCGACGGAGACTAGCAGCCCTAGTAACTCAGCGCTTGAGCTGACACATGACGCATTGTTTGCCAAACGCTACGTGACAGCTAAGAAGTTCGGACAAGCGAGCAATGACCCGCGTGTCGTTCGTAGTCAGCAAGCGCAATCTGCTGAGCAGCCTCAAGCAACTGAGCAAGCAGTAGCAAGCGCACCGACCATTCGTGGTTCGGTTGGTGATTTTGTTCGTAAAGCATTAACGGATGCAGAAAGTCGTTTAAAAAGTGATGGTGTCATCAGCTGCTTTATTGCTGCTATTGAAGCGCATACGCAGAAAGCTCAAACGGCTGGCAATGGCACTAACGTTGAAGGCGATTCAAGCGAGAACAAAGGCGACGACAACGACTTTGCCACTCGTCGCTTTGACTTTAGCAACTACGGCTATCAACCTTTAGCAGCGGATTACCTTGCCCGCTTTGAAGCAATGACGCAAGCGGTCAGTCAGTTTGCAGCGGCACAAGGCAAAACAGCCGTTGAGCCACGCGCTATTGGCAAACGTGCCAGCAACGATCCACGCGGTCAACATCCTGATTATCAGGAACCAGCTGTACTCACTATCCCTGATGAGCAAGCAGCGGAACCAACCGTTTCTGCTAGCGAGCCAGTCACTGAGTCTGAGCAAATCAGTAATGACGTTGACGCGCACAAAGTAGAAGCGACAGCCTTAGCCAATCAAACGCAAGCAGATGATGTTAGCGCTGATAGCGAGCAACTGCTAGAGGCAGAACAAGCGTTAAAGGAAACAAGCGTTGAAAGTCCTGACACCAAAAGCAATGATGTTGAAGAGGTTGAGGTGAAAGGTACTGAGGTGAAAAGTAGTGCTGAGGTGAAAAGTGCTGAGGTTGAACTTGAGCAAACTGAGCAGCCTATAGTAGAGCAATCAACGAAAGAGGAAATTCAGGCGGCCAAGTCAAAAACGACGATAGCCAGTTATAAAAACATGATTGAGAATGTAGCAGAGCAACTACTGCCACAAACTGGCATGTTTAATTTAACCACGCCCAAAGTACCAAAAGCACGCAGTCGTAAGCCAAAGACTGACCATAAAAAGCCGACGCAAGCTGAAAAGCTAGAGTCTGATGAGTCAGACAGCGAAAGCTAATCGTAGAGCTTCAACGTAAAAGCCCCAAAGTTGTCAGCAACTTTGGGGCTTTTTTATGTTAGATACTGCTTGGAGCAAGCTATACATCAGTATGATCAGCGAGGTTGACGCTGTAGTGATTTTATAGTGGGCAAGCTATACCATATACCAATCATATTTAATGCAACACCTTTAATGCGCAGAAGATGCGTCTTTATCCTTACCGCGTATTTTGCCAATGATCGTAATAATGGCGACCATGACCACCCCTACTACTAAGCCAACTAGGCCATTTAACAGCGTCGTTGTCACACTTTCAAACATTCCAGTCAAATGCGCCAAGTTTTCGACGCCATGATGTAAAAAGTCGATACCGTGTACCAAAATACCACCACCGACCAAGAACATAGCCAACGTCCCAGCGATAGATAAAAATTTCATCAGCTTAGGTGCCGCCGATACTAAAAATGCGCCCACCTTCTGCTTAATATTGCCCGATTGCTTCATCAGATGCAGACCAACATCATCCATTCTGACAATCCCAGCCACCAAGCCATACACCCCAACGGTAATCGCTATCGCAATAATGGAGAGTACCAAGCTTTTTTCTAGCAAGCTTGCCCCTGCGGCTGAGCCTAACGCAATGACAATAATCTCAGCAGATAGGATAAAATCCGTGCGGATAGCACCTTTGATTTTTCCTTTCTCAAAAGCGACTAGATCGACGGTTTCATCTGCATTGGCTTGCCGACGCGCATTTTGCTCCTCGTCGTGCGGTAAAATATGCGGCCAAAACTTATGGATGACTTTTTCAGCACCTTCATAAGCCAAGAATAGTCCGCCGCACATGAGTAGAAACGTGACCAAAGGGGGATAGATAGTACTGATTAATAACGCTGCGGGTACTAAAATGAGCTTATTAATGAATGAGCCTTTGGCGACCGCCCAAACCACGGGGAGCTCGCGACTGGCTTTGACACCTGTTACTTGCTCAGCGTTAAGGGCTAAGTCATCACCTAGCACACCAGCGGTTTTTTTTGCGGCCACTTTGGTCATGACCGAAACGTCATCGAGTATTACACTGATATCATCAAGTAGGGTTAATAAACTTGCACCTGCCATACGCGTTCCTTAGCGTGAATTCGCTTAAATTAGTAAATGTTGCAAAATGACGTTAATATTGTCATAAAAGTGATTATAAGCAATAGATTACCTAGACATGAGGCGATATTAAATAGTACAAATGTATTTTATTTTGCAAGGTTTAGCCGCTATCGATGCATTGTATTTACGAGTGGCATAAAAAACAGCCTTTAGAGATTATTAAAAAAAATATGTTAATATAACCTATATTATTACTTATCCTTTATGATCAATACATGCTATAAAACCAGTCAACGTTGCCCTTCTTATCATGCGACTTACTCGTCATGATGGATGGGTCAGAGAATACAAAAAATCCTTTTATTATGAACCCTTGATTAGGCGTGACTGCCTAAAGGAAACACCCTATGTCCTTCTCTCCTTTTTCTAAAGCCATGCCAACTGCTGATAAATTTTCACGCAACCCTTTGTCTCGGGTCATCATGGGTGCCTTATTAGTCATCGTCGCAGCCGGCTGCTCAAACAATAGCGCGGATGCCACCAATAGTAATGCCAGCGTGGTCAACAGTGCTCAAGCCAAAACAAGCAATCCCCCAACCGCTACCGGTAATGATGCCGCTGTGGTTACAGCGCTTCAGGCCAACTTAAACGCTTCTGGTATTGAAGAAAAAATCGTCTCAGCTGTGCCGACAGATATGGATGGTATTTATTGGGTGACTGCTGAAGGACTGCCTGCTTTCTTTACTGATAAATCTGGTAAACACATTATTCAGGGTCAGATTATCGCTGTGGGTGACGCGGCTCCAGTTGATATCAGTGCGGCACTAGTCGCTAGTACCGCGCAAGAAGCGCTAAAAGCCGTCGATAAAAAAGAGATGGTGATTTATCCAGCAAAAGGTACGACCAAAGCCGTTGTTTATGCCTTTACCGATGCAGACTGTGGCTACTGTCGCAAACTACACTCAGAGATGGACGATATCAATGCGCGCGGTATCGAAGTCCGTTATTTGGCATGGCCACGCGGTCAAGAGTCAGTGCCAAAAATGGAAGCTATTTGGTGTAGTCAGGATCGCAAAGCTGCCATGAATCAGGCAAAAATGGGCGCCAATGTACAAGCGCCTAGCTGTGCCAACCCTGTACAAGCGCATATGGCTTTAGGGTCAAGGCTTGGGGTACGTGGTACACCTGCTATCTTCACTGAAGCAGGAGAGCAAGTGGGTGGTTATCTACCAGCCGCAGAATTGGCCCAAGCAGTCGGTGCTATTTAATCGATCGCCATATGATATCTTTGATATTGTTGACCCCAGCGACATTGAGTAGACGTCACAAGCGCTTGTCGGTATGATACGATAAAGCGCGATGCAATATTAGCAATCCCATTTTTATTTGAGCATTTTTTATTCAACTATAATGAAGCAGTTAAACCGGCAGCACTAGATAATGCGCACAGACTGTACGTTTAGTACCGCAAGCTCATTTGACATTGCCACAGCGTTATACTCGCGTCATTATATTTAACCTCTTGAGGATACTGTGAGTAATTCCATCAAACTAGCGATACTTGGTCTGGGCACCGTCGGAACAGGCGTGATCAATCTAATCAACGACAATTTAGATGAGCTAAAACGCCGTAGCGGACGCGACATTATAATCACCGAAGTGGGTACGCGTCGTCAGCGTGATGATATTGATTCAAATATCATGCAAAACAGTGACTTGATGGCAATTGCGGCAAGCGACAATGTCGATATCGTTATCGAAGTGATTGGTGGCACTACCCTAGCCAAAGACGTCATCATGCATGCTATCAAAAATGGCAAGCATGTCGTGACCGCAAACAAAGCATTATTGGCTGAGCATGGCAATGAGATCTTCGCTTTCGCTGAGGCCAACAACGTCCACGTCGCTTATGAAGCGGCGGTGGCAGGCGGTATTCCGATTATTAAGGTGATGCGTGAGGCGCTTGCTGCCAATAAAATTGATTGGCTCGCAGGTATCATCAACGGTACTGGTAACTTTATCATGACCGAAATGCGTGATAAAGGTCGTCCGTTTGCCGACGTACTAAGTGAAGCGCAAGAGCTGGGTTACGCAGAAGCAGATCCCACTTTCGATGTCGAAGGTATTGATGCGGCGCACAAATTGGCGCTACTCGCCTCGATCGCCTTTGGTATTCCCCTACAGTTTGACAAAGTCTACTGTGAAGGTATCACTGGCATTACCCTGCAAGACGTCAACTATGCCGAAGAGCTTGGTTACCGTATCAAGCATTTAGGGTTTGCCGTACGCCGTGATGGTCAAGGCAATGCTGATGATGCTGGTATCGAGCTGCGCGTACACCCAACGCTGATTCCGCAAGACGCGTTGCTTGCTAACGTCAATGGCGTAAAAAATGCGGTGTTGGTCAATTCGCACCCGCTTGGGCAGACGCTATATTGTGGTGATGGCGCTGGCGCTGGTGCAACCGCTTCTGCGGTGATGGCTGACGTCATGGATTTGGTCCGTGTCCTAGGCAATACTGACTGTGACGATCAAGGCAACAGCAATCAAAACAACCACGGCCACCATGTGCCGCATCTTGCGTTTATTCCTGAACAGCTGTCAGACACGCCGATATTACGTGCTGAACAGATGATTACTGGCTATTATTTACGCGTCCATGCTTATGACAGTCCGGGCGTGTTAGCAGATATTACTCGCATCCTAAGCGATGCTGGTATCAACATTGACGCGATTTTGCAAAAGCCTGCTCATAAATTGGGTCAAGTACCTGTCATTATATTGACGCTGCCAGTGGTTGAGAGTCAAATGAATCTGGCCATCGAAAAAATCGAAAAGCTAGATACGATTACCGATAAAGTCGTTCGTATTCGTTTGGATGAGCTTGCTTAGGTCAGAAGTTTGGAACCGATGATTAATGGTTAATAATGGGTGCTTTCATAACTAGGATATGTTCTCATTTTGAATGCTAGAGCCTTCAATCATTGAGGCCTTTAAGTGATTAGCACCTTAGAAATATTGATATAGAGAAAAATAACGATACTTCTAAGCATGGGCTATAACCTTGAATAAAATCTAGAAGTACTCATATTATTAATTAATCACAGTAATTTTATTAAAATATTTTTGTCAAAACAAATGGAAAGGAAGAATAACAATGTCAAATGATGCAATTGTAATTTTAAACGGCGCACGTACCCCAATGGGTGGATTCCAAGGCGCTCTAAAAGACGTGAGTGCGACTGACTTAGGTGCAACAGCGATTAAAGCCGCTGTTGAGCGCTCTGGTGTTAGTCCGGATAATATTGATGAAGTAATTATGGGCTGTATCTTGACCGCTGGTTTGGGTCAAGGCCCTGCCCGTCAGGCCATGCGTAAAGCAGGTCTGTCTGATGCCACAGGTGCTGTCACCATCAATAAGCTTTGCGGCTCAGGTCTAAAAGCAGTCATGCAAGCGCATGATGGTATCAAAGCTGGTAGCTTCAATGTTGCAGTTGCTGGTGGCATGGAATCAATGACCAACGCACCCTACCTCATGCCAGGATCACGTGGCGGCTACCGTATGGGTCACAAAGAAGTCAAAGATCACATGTTCTTAGACGGTCTAGAAGACGCCGAAACTGGTAAGCTAATGGGTATGTTTGCTCAAGAAATGGCCATTGAAAAAGGCTATACCCGTGAGCAGATGGATGCGTTTGCTATCGAATCTCTAAATCGTGCCCTAACAGCTATCAAAGATGGTCACTTCTCAGATGAGATCACGCCTGTTACCTTTGAAACCCGCAAAGGCGAGCAAACGGTCGATACTGATGAGCAACCAGCACTTGCAAACGCTGATCGTATCCCAACCTTGCGTCCAGCATTTGCGAAAGACGGCACGATCACTGCTGCTAATGCCAGCTCAATCTCAGATGGTGCTGCTGCTGTCGTAGTCATGAAAGAGTCACAAGCGCAGGCCGAAGGTCTTGATTATCAAGCTCGTATCGTGGCGACTGCTTCAAACTCGCGTCATCCAAGTGAATTCACCATCGCACCGATCGGTGCAATCGAAAAAGTATTGACGGGTGCTGGCTGGTCAGTGGCAGATGTCGACCTATGGGAAATCAACGAAGCCTTTGCGATGGTCACTATGGCCGCTATGGACGAGCTAAACATCGATCATGCTAAAGTAAACGTCGAAGGTGGCGCTTGTGCCCTTGGTCACCCAGTGGGCTGTTCAGGTGCGCGCATCCTAATAACGCTTATCAACTCCCTAAAACGTACTGGCGGTAAAAAAGGCGTTGCTACGCTATGTATCGGTGGCGGTGAAGCGGTAGCGGTTGCTATTGAATTGCCGTAAGCATCAACCGTACTGGAACGTCGTTTTTTAAATAGAACGCACGATCTGATCTTGTATGTATGTCTTACTTAAAAACCGCATTGCTAATTGCTATGCGGTTTTTTTATGCATAAAAACCTCTCAATAGATGAATAATGTTCTTTACAGTAAGAAATCCTTAACTCAAAAATATATATTTATCCTGTCTTTTACAGCCTATTACACGCGATTACTTCAAGCGCACACTTTGCTACCTTGCTCATGTATCTCATCTAAAATCATGATGTTATGATAATTACAAGTTGATGTAGAAGCTATTTAACACCGCTAGCTACAGTGCTTGATTTTAGTAAAGCAATAAAAGCTCCATAAAAATAATGATTGTTTTAAAAAAATTTGGCTTTATGACAGAACCGTTAATCATTTACTCATATAAAAGGAAGATAATAATGAGCCAACTAATTCGTTTAAAAGATATTCAAGCTACCCACCGTGATCTTATTGGTGACGACTATTATGACCCAACAGGCAAAGTAGCTTATGGCGTCAATGAAGAAAAAATCGGTAAAATTGAAGGCGCTCTAGTAGAAGATACGACTGGCCGCATTCGTTATTTAATCGTCGATGCAGGTGGTTGGTTTAGCTCAAAAGAAGTATTAGTGCCAGCAGGTTTAGCACGTATCGTTGGTGATGACGTATTCTTTGATAGCCTAACGCAAGCGCAAGTAGAAGCAATGGACGTATACGATCACGACTATCAGTACAGTTATAAAGAGCAATATGAAAAAGATCGTCAATCATTCGTTGCTGACAGCGTACCAACAGAAGAGCGTATGGAAATTGCTGATCATAACTACGAAGCGCCAAACACGCTAGAGCTGCTAGAAGAGCGTTTGACCGTTAATAAAGACCGTATCGTCGCTGGTCTGGTAAAAGTTGGTAAGCATGTCGTTACTGAAGAACGCAACGTCGATGTCGAGTTAGAAGAAGAACACGCTAATATCGAACGTACCAATGTCGACCGCCCTACTGATCGTCATATCGGTGACGTGAACGGTAATGAAAGTATCGAAGTAGAGCTATCAGCAGAACGCGCTCGCGTCGGCAAAGAAACCTATGTTTCAGAAGAAGTAAACGTTGGTAAGACGACTGAACGTCATACTGAAACCATCGTTGATACCATTCAACGTGAAGAATTAGACATTGATCGTGATGGTAATGTGGTTGACCGTGAAGGCAATATTGTCGACCGCGACGGTATCACCGCTGAAGATGTACGCCGCGCTCGTGGCATGTAATATGCTAAAAACAGTCGCTGGTTGTTGCAAATTAGATAAGCAAACAAGCAGCAAGTGACCGTTACTAGCAGCTGAGTATTTTACTTAGCTTAGAAAGGCCAGAGCCCATCTCTGGTCTTTTTTTTATATTAGATACTATCTTTTCTAACTTGGTGTAATTTATAAGTTAGTATAAATTTTCTCGCTTGCTGTGTTCTTTACATTCCAAAGACTTCGAAAAATTATCCCGCCAGCGCTGTTTTTTGAAATAAATCGACTATATGATGACGTTAACCGTCATTGGTAAAATTGATGTTCTATAATAAAAAATCTTCAACAATGTATTTTTGGAATCTATTTACTAATAACAAGGAAGACTAAAATGACAGCTAATAATGATAATAACCGTTTAAACCAAGCAGTGAATACTGAGGAAACGCTAGCAACTGACACAAATACGCCTATTGCTGATCATGGTGTTGAGACTAAACAAAGTGGTGAAAATGAACTTACTGCGCCCAATCATGACAAAGATCCACTTACTGCTTTGAACCAAAGAGGAAATGGCGGGCGTTTAGAATTATTAGAAGAACGCCCTGTCATCAATAAAGAACGCTTAGATGTAGGCAAGGTAACTGTCACTAAGCACTCTCGAACCAAGACGATTCAAGTGCCGATTGAGTTAGTAGAAGAATATATTACCGTCCGTACTGAGTATCATGATGCTGAAAGTCAGGATTTACTGTCGGGTAATTACGATGATAAAGACATACTGCGCCATGTTGAGCCAGCACTTGATAGCAGAGCAGTTATCACTATCAATGATAAGCAGGTTGAAATCGGTGATGAGCCCGTAGAAATCATCTTATCGCGTCAAGTGGCGACCATCACCAAAGATACCTATGTCATTCAAGAAGTTGACGTCAACAAAAGCACGCATACGCATACTGACCGTATTGAAGTCGAGCTCAAGCATGAAGAGCTAGAGGTAACAGAGGAAGGATTTTTGGAGCATGAGCGCACACCTACTCATAAAAAATAGATGGCCTTTGTGAATAACTCAAAAATCAGAGATAAAAAAAGCAACGACAACGTTGCTTTTTTCTTGAGAGCTTACTGATAGCATTCACAAAAATGAGAGTAGCAAGGAAAACGAATGAAATTACTACCTACTGTAGACTAAACGAGTTTGACGAAGCTAGGGCGTGTCCTCATTTTGCTTTTTGGATTTGGTATTATTATGATGTTTTCTTACATTCATAAGTGCTCACAGTAGCGGCATCTGCACCTGCTGTTCGCATCACACCGGTTTCGCGCGCTTCATGTGCCACACGCCACTGAACAAAACCTGCTTTCCCATCCATACCAGTCGCGGCCTCAAATACTTCAGGATTGCTGGCATCATTGGTTTTCATCAAGGTTGCTGTTCCTTGAGCGGTAGCAAGGACCACTTGATTATCAGCATCTTTATAAGTCGCTTCGACTTGTAGTTCAGGGGCACACAAATAATTTATTTGTGTCACACCACCATTCACTGAGGCAACCGTATCGTTCTCGACCTGACTGGCTGACGCATCTGTAGGAGCGACGATCACATCATTAGGTTCGGCAGGTTCAGCAGACATAGGCACAGATTGCTCCGCACTTATATCGTCTTCTAAGCTTTGTTCAGGCTCTTGCTTTTGCTGACAGGCACCAACGGTTAACGCGCCAGCCAATAAAGCTGTCATCGCAACAGAGGTACGCAACTGTTTTAATCGTTCTAAACTCATAATACTCTCCCAAATAGATATGTTAAACACTATAGCGTGTCCATAAATTCACGCCTATGCTGAATTTGTAAGTAATCAATACAAAGTGTTTGGGCATTTCATAAGAGCATGCTCTGACCATAAAATATAGTTTAACCATAAAAAGACGGTCTAACGAATATAAGAAAGCCCCTATCTAAATTAGATAAGGGCTTTCTTATTGGTTTATCAGTCTATAAACGTGAGCTTATGGCAACTAATGACTAGGGCGTGTCATCAATTAGCACATGAATACATTTAGTGGTCTTAAAATGGCTAAATTTAGCCAAACATCGTCAGAAATCTTGTCAATATGTTCATATTTACGGCAATTTCTTCCTTGTTTGGCTGCAATTTTCCTCATTTTAAGTCTCACAATCTAAATGATGACACGCCCTAGATTTTGCCATGGCACTGTTTATACTTAAGTCCTGAACCACAAGGACAAGGTGCATTACGGCTGATGTTCATACCAGCGTAAGGGTTAGGCTCATTAGCATGACCACCATTACCAGCCACAGCAGCACTCATGCCAGCTGCCGCAACACCGCCACCAGTGCTGCGGTTCTGTGATTGCGGTTGACCAGCTGGACTGTTCGAGCTACTATCCAAATTATCCACATCATCATGCTCGAATTGCATGCGCATATGCGCAGCATTCTCACGCTGCTGAATCTCTAATGCTTCTAACTCTTCTTTGGTTGGAATATGCACACGTGATAAATCTTGTACGGTCTCTGATTTAATCGCCCCTAGCATCATTTGGAACAACTCAAATGATTCACGCTTATATTCTTGCTCAGGGTTTTTTTGCGCATAACCACGCAGATGAATGCCTTTACGCAGCTGATCCATTTGCGTCAGATGTTCTTTCCAATGTTTGTCTAGGCTCTGAAGCATAAAGTGACGCTCAAGCTGGGCAGCATCTTTTTCACCCATCTGCTCACGGCGACCATGATAATGATCCAGTGCTGTCTGAATGATTTTGGCGCGTAGCCCTTCTTCATCCAGGCGGCGATCTTCATCTAGCCAATCATTAATAGGCATTGATATCTTAAATTCATCTTCAAGCTCATCTTCTAGACTGTCAACATTCCATTGGTCATCGATAGATCCTGGCGGAATAAATTGGCTGATCATGGCGTTATAGACTTCATGATGCATGATTTCAATGGCTTCTAACAAATCCATATCTGCTAACAAATCATCGCGCTGACCGTAGATGACTTTACGCTGCTCATTGGCAACATCATCATATTTGAGCAAGTTTTTACGCGCATCAAAATCGCGGCTTTCTACTTTGCCTTGGGCGTTTTCAATCGATTTTGAGACCATTTTATGCTCAATGGCTTCATCTTCTTTGAGACCCATGGCACGCATCATATTTACGACACGATCGCCTGCGAAGATACGCATCAAGTCATCTTCGAGCGATAAAAAGAAACGTGACATACCAGGGTCACCTTGACGACCAGCACGACCACGTAGCTGATTATCAATACGGCGCGATTCATGACGCTCAGAACCAATGATATGCAAACCACCCGCGGCAACGACTTGGTCATGCCTGACTTGCCATTCCGCTTTGAGGCGCTTCATCTCTTCTGGGCTGACAGAGTCAATGTCTTCGATAAACGATTGCCAGTTACCACCAAGAATAATATCTGTACCACGACCAGCCATGTTGGTGGCAATCGTGACAGATTTTGGGCTACCCGCTTGCGCGATAATTTCTGCTTCACGCTCATGCTGCTTGGCGTTTAGAACGTTGTGCTTGACGCCTTCTTCATCGAGCAAATAAGACAATTCTTCACTGGCTTCAATCGTCGCGGTACCCACCAAGACTGGCGCACCTTTGGCTTGAATCTCTTTGATTTCGCGGATAATGCCTTTGTATTTGCCTAACTTGGTTAAGAAAATCTGGTCATCCATATCGATACGCGCAATCGGCTCGTGCGTTGGGATAACGATGACATCTAAGTCATAGGTTGACTTAAATTCTGCCGCTTCAGTATCAGCCGTACCCGTCATACCGGATAGCTTTTCATACAGACGGAAGTAATTCTGGAATGTCGTTGTTGCCAGCGTTTGGTTTTCTGCTTGAATCTCAGCATTTTCTTTGGCTTCTACCGCTTGATGCAGACCTTCTGACCAGCGACGACCCGGCATGGTACGACCGGTATTTTCATCAACGATGACCACTTCGCCTTCATCGACAATGTAATGAACGTTTTTGACAAACACATGATGAGCACGAATGGCAGCTTGTACGTGAGCCAACAATGGCAAACGGCTTGGGCTATATAAACTTTCGTTTTCGCCAAGCTCGCCCACTTCAATTAAGAAGCGCTCAATTTTTTCATAGCCTTTTTCGCTAATCTCAATCTGACGGTTCTTTTCATCAATCCAAAAATCTTCTTCTTCGTTGTTCTTGTTGGCTTCTTCATCTTTTGAACGGATTAGCACAGGAATAATGGTATTAATCAACGCATACATACGTGAAGAATCTTCGGCTTGACCCGAGATAATCAACGGCGTACGAGCTTCATCAATTAAGATAGAGTCAATTTCATCAATAATACAGAAGTTTAATGAGCGCTGCTTTTTCTCGCCTAAACTAAACACCATGTTATCGCGTAGATAATCAAAGCCATATTCATTATTGGTACCGTAAGTGATATCGGCTTGATAAGCATCAATCTTTTCTTGTGGCGGTTGCTGCGAATAAATGACCCCAACCGTCATGCCCAAAAAGCTAAATAATGGACGGTTCAATTCAGCATCACGCGCTGCCAAATAATCGTTGACCGTGACCAGATGCACACCTTTACCGCTGATGCCATTTAGATACATGGCTAAGGTACCCATTAAGGTTTTACCCTCACCGGTTTTCATCTCAGCGATTTTGCCTTCGTGCAAGGTGATACCACCGATCAGCTGCACATCGTAGTGACGCATGCCATTGACCCGTAGTGACGCTTCACGGCAGACGGCAAACGCTTCTGGTAACAATGCATCTAAGCTCTCACCTTTTTGATGGCGGGCTTTAAACTCTTCGGTTTTTTGCTGTAATTGCTCATCAGACAGGGCTTGTATTTCAGCTTCTCGTGCGTTGATCTTGCTGACCACTTTGCGCATGCGCTTTAGTTCGCGGTCATTTTTGGTGCCAACGACACTGCCTATAATCTTTGATAACATAATTTTTTGACCTATGGAAATATTCGATAATTAGTGCGCATTAGCTAAGGTTTAGTGTGCTGCCTTGTCATCCTTGTCATCACCCGACTAAGTAACGCTTAACAAAGCACTGATTAACAAAGCACTCATGAATAAGATACTGCCTGATAACATGTCGCCTAATGAAGTATCGCCCAACTAAGTGTGCCGTCATTATATATGGTTATGGCGCTGATGGATACAAGGGCAGCGAGCAGATATTTGCCAACGTAAAAGTGGCGCAGGACGTGTTAAAATAGCGCTTATACCTTTAAGGTACTTAGCTTTTGAACGCCTCGTTCAAAGCCATAGTTTGATGACTATTCATTCTTATAACCACATCATTTCACCCATCGTAAACTTATCTAAGAACCACAAGAGACCGTGCATGACTGTCAAACCAATCGCTCAAAGCCCTCATTCACCTGAACCGTTAGTCATAGGTGACGCCGTTTATCATTTAGCAGACCATACGCCAATGATGGTGCAATATCTAACCATGAAAGCCAATTATCCACAAGCGCTACTGCTGTACCGCATGGGTGATTTTTATGAGTTATTTTTCGATGATGCCAAGCGCGCGGCACAAATACTTGATATCACGCTCACTCGCCGTGGTACGGACAAAGCAGGCAACACGATTGCGATGGCAGGCGTACCGTTTCATGCGGCTGACAGCTATATGGCACGGCTGATTGCGGCTGGGCAGACAGTCGTCGTCTGCGAGCAAATCGACGAATCAACCACTGGCAATGCGAGTAATAAGTCCAATACGCCTACGATGGGCGATAAGCAGAAAAAAGATAAAAGCAAATCGACTGCTGGCAGTATTATGCGTCGTGAAGTGGTCAAAACTCTGACGGCAGGTACAATTACCGATGATGCATTAATTGCGCCAAACCATACCCCTACTGTGGTCGCCATTGATATTGCTATGCCTAAATTGAATAGCAATCAGCCACTACAAGCTGCCATTAGCCAAATGGATTTAGCTGCTGGCACGTTGACCACCCAAAGCCTAACAGCGGATAAAAATGATATTGAAGGCTTACAAACCCAAATGCTCACGGTGCTCGCACGCTTCGCGCCCAGTGAATGTATCATTAGCGAAGTACTCAGCAATAGTATTAATGGTACTGATGCAGAATGGCTGCTGTGGCTACGTCAAAATCTTGACTGTCCTATTATCGAAGTCGCTGCCAATGATTTTCACCGTGAGCATGCCAGCACAACCCTCTGTCAGCAGTTTGGCGTGCAACGTCTCGATGGTCTAGGGATTAACGACGCCCCATTAGCTCAATCTAGCTGTGCAGCATTGATACATTATGCGCGGCAAACCCAGCAGCGTCATGTACCACAAGTCAATCAACTCATCGTTGAGTATAATGATGATTACTTAATCATCGATGCCAATAGTCAGCAAAACCTTGAGTTATTTACGCCTGTCAGCAACAGCGGCACTTCATTGATATCGGTGCTGAACCAGTGTCAGACCCCAATGGGTAGACGATTGCTGGTACAGCAGATGAAGCGCCCTCTACGTCAGCATTCACGTATCAATATGCGCCTAAATGCGATAACCAGTCTGTTGCAGACAGACAATCAAACTGACGAAAATAAAGAGCTTAAGCAAAATTTAGAAAGTAATTCATTAGTCAGTAACTTACGTGAGACCCTAAATGCCATCGGCGATATTGAGCGAATCAGTAGCCGAATCGGTCTGATGAGTGCCAAACCTCGTGACTTACGTAAGCTTGCCGACGGTATCGCCAGTAGCGCGCAGATTACTACTCTACTGATAAATTCAGGCATTAGCCATGAGCAGTCAGGACTGTTGCCGATGCTGATGCAGCAATTACCCGACCAGTTACCTGCGGTACAGTCCGTCGCCGAGCTGATTGAGCGTGCCATTATCGCAGAACCGCCCGCCCATATTCGTGATGGTGGTATGCTTGCAGCTGGCTATGATGAAGAGTTTGATCGTTTGACTCATCTGCATGACAATATCCAAGTGACCTTAGATGAGATGGTAGAGCGTGCGCGTCAAGAGAGCCAATTACCCAGCCTAAAAGTGGGCTTTAATAAAGTCAGCGGTTTTTATTTTGAACTCCCAAAAATGCAGGCAAAAAGTGCACCGGCGCACTTTATCCGTCGGCAAACGCTGAAAAGCAGCGAACGCTTTATTACTGATGAGCTAAAACAGGTCGAGACCGAGTATCTGAGTGCACAGACATTAGCATTGACTCGTGAAAAGCAGCTATATAATGAACTGTTAACCATTTTAAGCAGCCACTTAGCCGAACTACAACAGCTGAGCGCTGCGATCGCCCAGTTAGATGTGCTTAGCAATTGGGCACAGCTCGCAACCATTTATGACTGGCAACGTCCAGCCATGAGCAATGACTCAAAAGATGATAGTGGCTTAAACAACAATCACTCGAAGAATGGCTTGAATAATAACAGTCAAACCCGTATCGATATAAAAGCAGGTCGTCATGTCGTCGTCGAAGCCGTACTAAATCCAACTAACCTTGGGAATAGCACCAGTTCAAACAGTCATGCAAAACATACTAGCCAGTTCGTTGCCAATGATTGCGCACTTGGTAGCGCTGAAAACTCTGAGCGTCTATTGATGATTACTGGTCCTAATATGGGTGGAAAATCGACCTATATGCGCCAAACAGCGCTAATCGTCCTACTGGCGCATTGCGGTAGCTTCGTCCCAGCAGCTAGTGCTCATATCGGTGATATCGACCGTATCTTTACCCGTATTGGCTCGGCTGATGATTTAGCAGGTGGTAAATCAACCTTTATGGTGGAGATGATTGAAACTGCTAACATCCTGAATCAAGCAACGAGTAAATCACTTGTATTGATGGATGAAGTTGGGCGCGGTACAGCTACTACTGATGGTCTGGCAATTGCTCATGCCTGTGTCAATCGCTTGGTCGAGATTGGCTGCCTGACCTTATTTGCCACTCATTATTTTGAGCTGACGCAATTGTCAAAGGATGGTGAAGCCAATCATGCTAACATTCGTAATGTCCATGTCGCTGCCAGTGAAGTCGATGGTCAGTTGCTGCTACTACATCAAATTCGCGAAGGTGCCGCCAGCTCTAGCTTTGGATTGCACGTCGCAAAGATGGCTGGCATTCCTATTCAGGTATTAAATGATGCCAAGCGTTATTTAGTAGATAACTTGAAAATAAATAGCGTAAAAACAGAAAATGAAAAAGTTGTTGTTGATAAAGTTGATGACAAAAATGACTTAGCTAATTCAGTAAAGGATAAACGCCAGCAGGCTTATGATGGTCATCCTCTAGACCAAGAGGCGATTCATATTACTCAAACATCAAACACACTCAACAATACACAGCAAAATCAGCTGTTTAGCTTACAAGATGAACTAAGCACCATTAACCCTGACAACCTAACACCGAAGCAAGCACATGACCTTCTCTATCATCTTAAGAAATTCATTAGTCATTAAAGGGAATTGTCAAATAGCCTTAAAGGCGCTAAAATATGTCCTATCCTAATATAAGAATTTTCATCTATTTATTAGCTCAACCAATAACAGGTAGACATCACTATGACCTTTGTCGTTACAGATAACTGCATTCTTTGCAAATACACCGACTGTGTGGAAGTCTGTCCTGTGGACTGCTTTTATGAAGGCCCAAACTTCCTCGTCATCGATCCTGATGAGTGCATCGACTGCGCGCTATGCGAGCCTGAATGTCCGGCCAATGCCATCTTCTCAGAAGACGAAGTACCAAAAGATCAAGAAATGTTTACTCAACTAAACGAAGAGCTGGCACAAAAATGGCCAAACATCACTGAGATGAAAGGTCAAATGCCAGAAGCTGAAAAGTGGGATGGCGTACAAGGTAAGATTCAATATTTAGAGAAGTAGGTTTTAAAGTTGTATTACCGAAGTAGGCTGGGCACACTGTCCAGCCTTTTTGTTTATCTAAATCCTGCTCTAATGCCTATCTCGTAGGCTGTGGCTTTAGCCCAGCATTATGATATTACAAAGTTTGGGCTGGGCTAAAGCCACAGCCTACGCTTACTATCTAACGTAACCTTTGTCTACACAGACGCCGCTATAATTCCAAATTAGGCTACCAGCCGCTCCTACTAACGGAGATAGCTTGCAAGTTTCTGGTACAGTAGTTCCCACACCTTTAATGCCTCTATAAGTATTAGGTATGGCAGTAATTACTGCCGTATTTTCTGTAATAGTCACTGTGTTAAGCACTTTTTCTGTAACACCTGAAGGCAGCGATTCGTCGATCTTGCCTACCGTATCACACTTAGTTAGAGTCTTCTTCACGGCATAGCAATTATCAATTGCTGTCTTAGCAGCTGTCATGCCTACAATAACTTCTGTGTAAGCAGCTTTCTTAATATAGTTTTGGTAAATCGGTATGGAAATCGCAACCAAAATACCTATGATGACGATCACAATCATTAACTCTATTAAAGTAAAGCCAGATTGCATTCTATTATAGTGAGTTGTCATTGATTTCATAGTGACCCATAATGGCTAAAATATCGTAAGCATTCATTTATTAATACATACATCGTACCAGCAGTGTTAATAGTTATAAAAAAAGCCAAACATTACGTTTGGCTTTTGATATTAAAGGAGATGCTTTGTAGGCTTGGCATTTTGCCCAGCATCACAACCTTGCGTGATTTGAGCTGGGCTAAAAGCCCAGCCTACGCTTGCTATTATTAAATAGCAAGATTACGAATTACGACATTCAGCTGGTACATATTTATAGCTATCCGAGCCTGTAGAACATACCCAAGAGATACCAGGATTATTGCTAGCGACTACTTCTGCTGTTCCACCAGCATCAATATCTCCAACTGCATCTTCTCCAAGTACATCAGCAGTTGGAGTTAGCTTTAACGCTACCCCTTTACCTTTATCATTCATTTTTGTAGTAATAGCACCAGTATTTGGATCACATTTAAGACTGACAACATTACCTACACCTTTATCAGCTGCATCTGTGCCATCTTCTTTGGATTCAAATTGACTCACTCCTGCGCAAGCTTCGCCTTTAGGGATTACACCACCGTTAACAGTAATATTTTCTGCTACCGTGGTTTTAGCACCGCCAGCAACGACAAGTGCTTCAGATACACGAGCACGAACCGTATAATCTTGATACGCAGGTAGCGCAATCGCAGCCAAGATACCGATAATCGCGATAACGATCATTAGCTCGATTAGGGTAAAACCTTTTTGTGCAGTGTTCATAAGAATTCCTTTTGGGGTATATAAAGATAAAGTGGCTAATTGTTGATATTGGCGCATCTTATCTTTAGGGATATGATAAATTTCTTTCTTACTATAACTGCTGCAGGTAGCGTGCCAAAACATCGCTATTATTGTTTTTATAGCTAAAATACGGCTATAACTCCTAGTTTCGGCATCACTCAGACATTTATTGTTTATTTATCCTTACCTACCGTTACCAATGTTACTACCAACCTACTGAAAATTGTCAACTGATATACTTTTAAGAGCAAATAGTAATTTTGGCTGACGTTTTTTGTCATGACACATGTATATGACAATTATTTCCATTCGCTACATGGATCGCTATAGGTCTTTCTACATTTCTTTCCAGTGCTATCTAACGTTAAGCTACCATCATTTACCATGCGCTGACCTGCAACTGGTATAGCTCTAATCGTCCAGTCACGCCCTCCTAATGTACCCGTACTTGTCGTCCAGCTTGTCTCTCCCCATGTTCCTGTACCGACTATGACGGTATAGAGCCTCGTTCCCGAACTGGGGAAATTTACACTACCATCACTTGCAGGAGTGCCTGACAATACAGAAGATAAAGGTATTCTGTCATAGCGTTTGTAGTTTATTTTATTAGACTCGATGCGACTGGCGATTTGCTGCATCTCGCTCATCATTTCCGCACGATTGGTTCGCTCGATGTAACCTTGATAGCTGGGATAGGCAATGGCTGCTAAGATACCGATGATGGCCACGACGATCATCAGCTCTATCAGCGTAAAGCCTCCTTGCTGCATTGTCTGAGTAGATGAGTGTCGATCTAGGGTGAGCTTTTTTGTCTCTAGTGACAACGTTACCATGTCGTCGCTCCTGCACCGCAGTTGAGATCGGATACCGCTATGCTCGTCGTACTACCACAGCGGAGTCCTCGGCTATTGAATAAGAAGTTATCCGCCCCTGTTATATTGACAGGCGTGGCGAGCATCACCCAATTGTTAGCGAGCTGACCTGCGCCTTGTAGCGTGCTAAAAGCACCTCCATTGATGGTACCTAGAGTGATAGTATAGCGCGGATCGGCTGCAGGCAAATTGATCACCCCCGCATTGCTGATGGTGTCGGTTCTAGGCTCGAAGCCTCTATAGGTCAGTGCTTTCGCACGCCACTGCTCCAGCTCGACACTTAGCGTCATCATCTTGCGCTGTGCGTCGGACTCAGCATTACGAATGATAAAAGCGCGATAGCTCGGTAGCGCAATCGCTGCCAAGATAGCAACGATTGCGACTGTGACCATCAGCTCTATTAACGTAAAACCCATCTGCCGAGTGATAGAGCTATTTGCTTTTATACACATGTCAATGTTCCAGCCAGCTTAATGGATTGATACGTTTGTCGGTATTGATACCACTTCCCACGCCGCAGCTTGGCCCGACACATTCAATGAATTTATTACTTCCATCCTTGTTTTTGTTATCATTACAATCGCCACTTGGACAAATGAGATCAGGTTTACAGTCATCGCCTTCACAGCGATTGACGAGGCTTGAGAACACAGCAGTATCATTATATTGACTGATAATATTATCGACGATACCTGAGCCTGCAACAAAGGTTGAGCGTGATGTATCTACATCTTCTGAGCAGCTACCATAAGGTAGGCAGGTACGTTCGCGTTGGGTTAAGCCTTTGACACCCGCACTACAAGCTTGGATATCTTGCCCTTCATCAGGGTTGTATGTCGAGGATATCAGTACACCAGCGATAGCATCCGGCTCATTAAACATTTTGAGCTTGTATTTGCTAGTAGATACTTCGCCATCATCCCAATAGGTAAAGGGCATATACCAGCCTTGTACCTCATTATTAATCATGTTCTGCCTGATACCCGTGTTACCTCTGTCTGCATCAGTAAACATGAGCTGCTGGAGCTTGTTGCTTTTTTTGTCGGTCGGAATGCTAACCTTTATGACTGGAGTACGCAAACTGATCGTAGATGCTGCATCACTATCATAATCAAATAAATCTCTACGGCTGACGTCTTTATCTATGACGGTATACAGCGCATCAGGTTTATTTCTCTCAGCTGATACTGGGCTACTGCGATCGCCTGTCCCTACGGTTATCATCGCTTGTACGCCTGAGTAAGTGCCCTTTTCATCAGCAGCGTTATTATAGTCATATTTACCATTGTAGAAGGTAATCAAAGGGCGCTCGTATATACGTGGCGGAGCGTCGGTGTCGGTGGTGCCGGTCGCTTGATCGCTGACATCTAGCACTTTTACCACACGGTCTACTTTGAAAGTATCCGTATCTGCATTATTATTAATATCAGCGCGCCATACTTGCCCGCCTAGATCAGCGAAGTAAATATGATCGGTCAGACCATCGTAATTACGATCTATCGCTCTCACTTGGGTGACGATGCTGTGCTTTAAGTCATCATCTCTAGAGTATTGCAACGAGGTACTACGAGAAGTGTTGTTTGCTGAACTGCCTTGATTACTTGCCCACCATAGCAGATCACCATTACCATCAGAGGTATCTACTGTCTCTTCGCCATTAAATACTGGTGTTCCATCATTATCATCAGTCGCATCTTCAACTTTTCCCATCTGCACCATATACATGGCATTACCTTGAGCTTTTGATTTATCTGCACAACTTTCACTACTTGCATTATTGCCTAGTTTAAATTGTGGATCTTCATAACAGTCATCATAGCCACCTGGTAAGAAGCTAACCATCACTCGCTCGCCACCGCTCTTTACATAGCCAAGGGTCGGTTTGCCCCATGTCTGGCCCATGCGTGCATAGGCTTGTTGTTCAGGTGTTGTGTTATTGGTTGTACCGTTTTTAGTGCCACTCAACGCTACTGTCGTAGCACTCTTTCGACGATTGGCATAGTTGGAGCCTACGCTATAGATCATTTTAGGTTCATTAACCTTAGTAACATCTAAAGCATAATACATTGACCCGCCCATACGTAAACCGCCTAAAGCAAAGCTTTGCGCCGCTTCATAAGTATTGATCGTTGTCTTTTCTTCCTCGTCAATCTTTGACTTGGTCGTATATGCCACATAAGTCAACCAAGGGGCATCGACACCATAAGGATAGCTACCGTTTACAGCAGTGCCATTACCATTGCCCGCTAGCGCATCTGGCTGCAAATCAAGGATTTGTTTGGGAACAAAAGTAAAGGTTTCTTGACCAGTGCTGTCATCTAGCATATGTAATGCACCGTCCATAGAGCCGTAGATGATATAGTCTTTACGTTTACTGGTGTCAAATTGTCCAGAGGCGTCGACTGCTACAGATTGAGTAATAAGCTGCGGTGTAGAGTGCAGCACGCCACCGATATTTTTTAGATCTTTATTTTGTGGTTCGCTTAGCTCTGTACCATCTGTAACAGTGTCTGTTACGCTATAACCCATGAATTTCAGCAATGCAAGTTTTTTAGCGTTATTGTTTTCAGTTCCATTAGTTAAGGAGACAAAATTTTCTGGCTTTTTATTAGTAACTTTGAGATTGGTCAAACTATTGCCTGTATCGACAAATAAATTCCTATCACCCAATATAGGCGCATTGGCATTTTCGAATATCTGTTGATACGCACCACCAACTTGCGGTAGACCGCCATCAGGCCTTGTGGTATCAGGACGTTCGATACCAATCGTATTCCAGATATCATGAGTATTTTTGGCAAACAGACCCGTACTGTCCGCGAATACAAAATTATTATCATCACCCTTTAATGTACCATTGACAACATTATACTTTTTGAGGTTACCGTTCCATAGCTTCGGTGATCCCGGTACTGGATCGAGAATGGGCAGATAAGCAAATTTACGTGACTTTAGACCGCCTAGACTATCAAGCGGTACAGACATCGTGCCTGTGGAGATAGACTCAATCTCTGTACTGCCCACTTCTTCGATAAAGGATTTGACACTATCGGCAATATCCGTAGAAGAGTCAGTATAATAAAACCCGCCTTCGCCATAGCCTTGACCTTTTTCACCTAACTTACATAAGTTTTTGGCATCTTGGCCGATACCTGATGCATCACATTGATAGACGTCTACCGTTTCAGGAGGCTTACCCGGTCTAGTGATTACCTTCGAGGTTTTTCCTTTCTCTTTAAGCTCCTTATAGACGTTACCAAAGCCTACGGTTGCAGTCGCAATACTATCTTTTTTGGCATTGTCTTTGCTATACAGTGCTTGGGCATACTCACCAATACATTCCCATGCTGGCTTACCGTACGTTGTACTATTCCGACCAGTTTCAAATGCTGTTCCGTCAGATGTAATCGGAGGTATGACTGTAGATTCACATGAATTACCAATAGTTACTCCCCCCTCTAGGCTAGTATTCATCAAACTTCGAGTATCTGCTTTTGAATAAACGCTATTGGGCTCACCATCTGTCAAAAAGTATACCCCATAGCCATCACACTGGTTATTAGTCTTATTAGGTACAGGGGTAGGCATGGGAGACGAATAGGACGAATTACTTGTTTTAGTTTTTGTTCCTAACATATAGGCACCAGCTTCCGCATAGGCATTCGCTATTGGTGTATATGTTGATGGCTGAAGGCCAGCTATTTTATAAATTAATGAGATTCTGTTTTCTTGCGTTAAATCTGCTATAGGTGCATCAATCTGACCGCCGCCGCCGCGAGACCCTCCGAAAAAACTTCCTAATCCGATCTTATATTTGGTCAGAGCAACTTCTTCGCCAAACCCAGTTTTAGGATCGGCAAACATAGGAATAAGTGCCATTTTTAGTCGTGATATTCGACTGTAGTATTTATCGCCATTGCTTGATGGTCTATAGTACTCTACTGTGTATGGAATATATCCGATATCCATACCATCATCATTAAAAAAACGCTCTCTTATTTCATCACTACCACTATACCTAAACCTAATATTTGGGTAGTCTTCTACAATACTATTGTTATTCATACTGATCGAATTATCTAACATCATCATAATAGAGGCATTACCATTACTCGCTGCTTGGTAAATCTCACGATCAGAGGTGTGCCCTGCGCTTGTTGCCATACAGCCTACAACAACGGTCGATAGTAATTTTACAGACCAGCCTCTAGCAATAGCATGGGCTTTATCATTTTTGATTCTTTGTAAGACTTTCATAATAGTTACCCATGTAAGTTTGGTATTGCAAAGAGCAAAATACTATTGTTAGCTGCCAGAAATACACTCAACACCGACAGGCTGATTTAGATAGGTTTGCTGTTGAGTCTGAAACGGAACGCTAAGTGCCGTTAGGCAACTGTCTACGGTATCTGACCCTGTACGTGGTTTCTTAAGACAACTTGCTATAGCAGACATCGGTTCTTGAGACAGTGCCGGTATGACTGAGGTGACGTAGCCAACAAAGGTGGTACACTCTATCGTCGTATTGCCGCCATTTTCTGGTTTATCAAAGTTATTAGAAAATGTCCCTTCAACTTCTCTACTAAGGATACCTTCGTCATCAGTAGCTATGGGTCTGACGAAGGTCATCTGTGTCATTACTCTGCCTTCACTGACATAGTCGTCACTCTTATCAGGGTCGCAATAACCGTTATTTCTGTTGGCCAATGAGCCACCGTCTTCGTTACGTTCACTGATCTCAAGAATACTAAATAACTTGCTACTGCGAGGCCGTACGCAAAAGCTAACTTCATGTCCCTCTCTTTGTGTCGCTGACATATAGCCTTTGAGCGTATCGACATTACCACGGCGCTCGCTTAGGATACGATCTTCTTTTTCCACTTTCATTAACGCGGCATCGTTGGCTTGAAACAAGAGTTTATTTACTTGATCTGCCGTTGCCACTTTTAAGTCCGTTGTACTTTGCCTTACTGCAATCGTACCCACTATCATAATTAATATAAGAACAAACAGTACAACGATCAGTACTGCACCTGACTGACTGTGAGCAATAGGAAGTGTTTTAGGATACTTTGTAGACAGCCGTTTTATCATAATCCACCTCTTGCATTACGTAATAGTATCGTACTCTCGTAGACGCTACGTAGATAAGTAGGGCCTGCGATAGCATCTGAACTGAGCTTTGCCCCTGTTTTATCAAGTATATTAAAACTCAAGTCATTATTAGACTGCTGAGTTGCTGTTGGGTTATCAGAACGTGACAGTATGCCTATCTGCAAGCTCACAATACGCTGGTCTGTTGCTAAACTCCCAGACGCAGGAATTGGCATATAAGCGATATTTGCTCGCTCAGGAAAAGTGGCAAACGCGGTACTATCTGATACCCCTAGTAGCACTCTAAAATAATCGACATTGGGTATGATAATAGTGCCAGCGCCTGCAAGATTATTATCTTTTACACTTGCTGCTACCGCTGGTGCTTTTGATGTTGCAGGTACGACTGGAACGGTGTAACTGGCTATATCAAGCCCCGTTGGACTTCCAGCAGTATCCTCATCATATTCATAGATTGCAGAAGCACAGGCCAGTCCTGCATCTCGCACGAAATAGCGCTCAATCACATAGAAGTCTTTTGGTATACGAGACCCTTCACAGTCAAACAAGCCGTCTAGACCAGATTGATATTGAATGGTTAGCTGATCGCTATTATCGATGCCGTCTAAGTTACTGATACTACTATTATCGGATGCGCTATTAGACAGTAAGTCTTCTAAAATTGCAGCACTATCTAAGACCAAACCTGATAGATTACCTTCTAACCAGTTATCATCAGTACCACTTGGCGCCGTGAGTACCACTCCGCCCTGCGGGGTCAAATGATTCATAAAAAACTCATCATGATCGCTTGTAGATTTAGCACCATAATTGGTTCGTCTTAGATGTTGCTGTATTTGAGAAAAGCCAAAAATAGCATTATCTTGAATTTGTGAGCTGGCTTCTTGACGACGGCTATTCACCGAGCTGGTGTAAAAAACCTGTAATGCAGCAGCTGAGATCAACAGACCAAGTACCAAAGCAATCATCAGCTCGACTAAGGTAAAACCGTTATCTCTTTTGAATGCTTGTACATTTCTGGGCGGTGTAACAGTAGTATGCGATGAGATTGATTGACAATACTGTGAACTCATATCATATCTCCATCATCATACAAGTGGATTTGGGATGGTAACTACCACCAGCGGCTGCAGCATTATTTTCATCAGCGATCACTCGTTCGGTCAAACAGTCAGTTTCATCATCTCTGCCGATAGTAGGGGTCGTATCGTCCCATGCTGATATCAAGCAATACGAATACATAATGTTAGTGGCAGCATCCGTACCATTCCCGCCAGTATTAGGACAAGGATGCATCTGTATTTGGAAGTCATAGTTCTGTAATTCAGCTTTGAGACTATAGCTTTCAGCTTCTGCTAGTTCTTTTGGATCGCATAAATCTGCAACTACCCCATCCAAACCGCACTGACTAGTAGGTGCACTTGACGACGAATACGACTCATTAAGCCCAGTTGCATAATCTGTAATAGCAGCAGGATTGGCATGAATTTTTTCTGCTATGTTGCGCATCATTACTAATGACTGAGAGCGCTCAAAGGACTCATTGGTTGCCTTAATAGCTTGTCCTTGCAAGGCACTATAGCCAAGTACTGCCACGCTCAATAGCAATAGTGCTACCATCACCTCGATTAGTCCTACGCCTGTCTGTGTGGATCTGCAACTCATTAACAACTCCCAGTATTCGTAGTATTAATATTAGCAATCTTATTAAGACGAATTTGTCTAGGCGTCTCGTTGGTAGAGCCACTATCACAGATGGAATATAAAATATCGTCATCACCTGCAATTACTTTGTTAGGCTGAAAAGTAACCGTAGTTATAGCGGTGGGAGGAGTATTTATAGTAGCGATGGTCACAGTATTTTGGTCACTTATATTGTAAGTAGACAATATGTCACCATCGTTTTGTAAAATAATCGTTTTAGGGTTGCTAGCGCTGTTATAGATAACATCAATGTCTTGACGACGGACAATACTCTCAGCCTTTGCTTCTTTTAATGCATTCTCCAATGTCGAAGCTGTCGATTTAACACGTTGATTGGCCAACTGGGTACTGATACTAGGCGCTGCAATACTGACAATAATGGCAAGCACAGCTATCGTTACCAGCAGCTCAATCAGGGTAAATCCTGAGCTGGTCATTCGTAATGGGTGCGGTAGATTTTTCGCAGATGCGTTCACATCAAATCCTATTTATGGCTGTATGCAGCCCTATTTTCTTAATGGTGCTGAGCACCTAGTTTTTATGATGGTAAAGCCTGTGCCGCTCATCTAATATCTTTAATAATTTGTACAGTTTTCCTGCAATTTTTATTCCATTTTCATTCATAAATAGCGTTGTAGTAACAGCTATAGAGCAATGCACAGAGAAACAACAAATTTAGCTAGAGTATATTCATAATATAGCGGTAAGGTAACACATTAGCAACATAATAGTAGCCATCAATCGAATGAGAATACTTCTATGACTGACTACCATGCGCTAGAGCATAAGCAATAAGAGGATGTTTATGAGAGATTGAAGCGTTATTGAGGGAGGTAATGCCAGACAAGCTATGTAATGCACGCCCTAGCGCTTGCAGACTAGCACCGGTGGTGGCGACATCATCAAATAATATCAAGCGTTTAGCAGGTGGACTTTCAATTAATGCAAAAGCGTTGTCTAAATTACTCAAACGTTCAGCACGCGTCAGTCCTTGCTGACTGATAGTGTCATCTATACGCTGCACCCCATGCCATAGCGGTATTTGCCAATGTTTGGATAGGTGCGCTGATAAAATACTAACGGGGTCAAAGCCACGTTTAATCAGGCGTTGAGCGGTGGTCGGCATGGCGACGATCATACTGTTGTCGTGATGACAGCCGTGCGGGCGTGGGAGTTGACGCAAAGCGTGTAGCAATAATGGCAGCTTGGTCATATCTTCGTGATGCTTAAAGGCACGAATCGCTTGGCGTATCGGATAATCGTAATAGGTCGCTGCTTGGATAGATAATGTACTGCCAGCAGACATGTCTACCTGAAAGGGTTTAGGTAACCAGCTTATACTATGATGGCAATGCGGACAGAGCAGACCGCTATTTAAACGCTTATCAAAGAAATGGCGCAGATTGGCAATAGAGGAATGATTGTTAGGCAAAGAACCAGATGCAGAATTAGCGGTATTTGATGAGTACTGTGACTCTACTATTTGGGATTTTGTTGGCTGAGATTGTATCAGCTGAGACTGTGACACGCTTTGGTGAACACGGCATAACTGGCAGCGTATACTCAGATACTCTGCCAGCCATAGTCCGGTTTGGTAAGGCGCTAAGCGGTACATGCTTTAGGTTTAGGATGAGTATTGATACTAAAAACCCTTCCAGTCATTAAGCACAATACCAAAGCCAATAGATGTGTTTTCGTGATTATAATCGATGATAGACTCGCCATAACCTTGGAACAACTGCACCATACCATTGACGTTTTCTGACAACGGATAGATATAGTCGATTTGTGCAGCGCCCTTGTTCGTGCTTGGATTATAACGCAGGGTACCACTAAGGCTCTGTTGATCAGGCAAATCATACAAGAACTTGATATCGCCATAACCCATATAGTCTTCGATATCTGGATTGTCATCATCGCTGCTATTATCGCTGTTCACGCGAGCCCATAGACGCGGTATGACTGAAAGCTTACCCCACTCCGCTCCGGCCATCAAATAAGCACGATTCCATGAGCGTGATAACGGATCGTCTTGTCCATTAGAATGGTGAACAGCACCGACACCTAACATACGTAGACGGCCACCAAAAGGTAGGTCAGCTGCTACTGGTTGGGTCAAAAATATTTCAGGCTGATAATCAGTCGCACGGAATGGGCGCGAGTTATCTTCGTTATAAACTTGCCAATGCGACTCTTGGGTATAACCAAACCACAAATCTGCACTGGTATCGAATAAATCTTGAGCAACTTTAGTCTTTAAAGACAACTGAAACTTCAGCTCAGTCTCACGTATGTCATTTGCAGACAAAGACTCTGTTTCTTGAGACGGTGTCCCTGGATTTAAATTGGGATCAGACGTATAAAATAGTGGTAACACGTAGGTTGGTCGATAAGGTCTGACCGTCCAAGTACCACGCTCGCTGTTCTTATCAAGGTCATAAGACAAACTAAGCGGCGTATACTTTTCGATATCGCCTTGCGTGACGCCCACATTTTCTAAGACTTCTGCTTCTCTTTGCGTCAGTCCAACGGTATCTAAGCTCTCAGTAGAATCTGACTGATTGACCAGTAAACCTGTATCGGTATTATTGGCCTGCACAATGCTCGTGGTATTCTCTTCAGCAAAGACGACTTGCGGGTTACCTGAAATGGTCGATTTGAAGGTTTTTGCCAAATCTAGCGGTTGTTTGGTACTCGTGTAGCTTGGCGTTTCGCCTTGCTCAGCTACCTTATCGAAGCAGGCCAGACGGGCAGAACTGGTCTGTACTTGCGTACATTCAAAAAACAACTTCGCCTGTTTGGCGACAAAGTCATTACTCGGCAGCTTACTACGATCAATAGGCGTATTAGGGTTTTTTAGACGTTCGTAAACCACTTGTGGAGAGTTGTCATTATCATATTCAAGCATAGCTTCTGCAACAGGTATCTCATTATAAACCTGACCGTCATTCGCCGCTTGTGCTTGCAAAGCCGTACAGCTTAAAGCGATACCCATAGCGATGCTCAGCTGAGTCTTTGACCCAAACCCTAAAGCCATAAGGCTTCGAGTCTGATGCTGGGGTGTAAGAGGAGCAAACATAAGTGTCCTTTGTCATGATTGGCATTGAAGCCAGTAGATTGTCTAATGCAGGTAGCATCAATAATAGCTAAGCTAAAGTTGGTCGTCAGTGATATAGATATGTGATTGAAAATTATTGGGGCGTGTCGCTCATAGCCAGTTTTGGTAGCCATCGGCCATAGCATTGCTGCTTGAACATTGTTGCGTTATTGTAATAAAATTACTGCCATTATACTAGCGTTATCAAGACTTAATCTAGCATAGACTCAATTAATAATGACTTAACAGCCATAATGACAAATCCTTCTCTTTAAATAGTAAATGCGATCATTGTTAAGAAATAAGACACTGAACATATATTAAGAAATCGGTACAAAAAAACCAGCGTCTCCCTCAGCTTATTCGGCTGAGGGAGACGCTGGCTCATCGATGTGGGCTTTGAATGGATTTTTTAGTTAAATTGATCGTTCTTTAGAGCATCACATTTACTGTGTCTTATTCAATTCCGTCAATGTTTGCTCAAACTCTTGACGACCAATTTCACCGACTTGCTTATTCACCAATTGACCGTCTTGATAATACAATAGCGTTGGTGGACCAAACAATTGGTAACGTGCCAAGATAGCTTTTGAAGCATCTGTGGTTTCCGTGATATCTAAGCGCACCAATTGCCAATCCTGCATCTGCATAGGACGATTGTGGAATAAGTTTTTGTCCATAATACGGCACTCAATACACCATTCGGCAGTGACGTCGACAATCACTTTAGGATTAGCCGCGGTAATCACATCCAGCTCCGCAAGTGTGGTAATGCGCACATCATTAGCATTGCTACTGGCATTACTCACTCCAGTCGTCTGGCCAGTCGTTTGCGCCATCATAGGGGAAGTTAGTGAAGCCAGTGGATGCAGACTATCGTCGTTACCCAACGCTGCACCTATAACCAGTGTCGTCGCCCAAATACCTGCAATCAAACCCAATGCTTGGGTCAGCATACGACCCTTGCCTATCCAGCTCCATGCCCATGTCGCTACGACCATAAACCATAGCGCCCAGACCAATAGCATGACTGGTGAGATAAAGACGCGCTCAATCATTAACAATGCCACGGCGAATAACAATAAAGAAAAGCCCAGCTTGACCCAATTCATCCACTCGCCAGCTTTTGGCATGATTTTGCCTTGCGTTGCCCCAATTAGGATCAGCGGTGCGGACAACCCAAAGCCCAGCATAAATAATGCGGCAAATCCTAATAGCGGACTACCGATGGTCGAGACGGCCAGTAATGCCCCGAATAATGGTGCAGACACACAAGGCGATACCACTAAGGCTGATAAGAAACCAGCAACCAAGCTGCCACCCGTACTGCCCAACTTGCTATCACCGGCTTGACTTAAACCTTGCATTTTACTGGTAATGGCACGCGGTAAACGAATCGTAAAGACACCAAGCATATAGAGTGCTAGCAAAACGAATACAATGGCAAAGCTGATTAAGATAATGGGGTTTTGTAGCCAACCGATGATACCTAATGACTCACCAAAGACAGCAATCACCGCGCCCAAAATACCGTAGGCAATAGAGACCCCTATTGCATAGCTGGTCGTTAAAATCACACCTTTTTTGACTGTTGGATTTTTCTGACGGGCAACGATATTAGCAACGATAGGCAACATTGGCAGCACGCAAGGCGTCAATGCCAAGCCCAAACCTGCTAAGAATAGCAAGCCAAATGCTAGCCAAGGATGGCTCGCCAAACCAAAAGGATCGTTGTCGATAAAGTTATTAGATAATACGTTGTCGCGGTTGGTCGCCTCACCCGATACGTTGCTATTTGCTCCAGAGAGCGTATTCGCCGCAGCACTACCACCCAAAGAATCATACTCTACAGCGCTGTCATCTATTAGATCATAATCAATAGCACCATTGTCTGTCAGTGCTTGCTCTTTATCAGGCAAAGCATTGTCAAGATCAGTTGCAGCAGTCCCTCCTGATGTCGTGTTAGAGTTTATAGTTGAATCGGTTGTACTCGCAGAACTGTTGTTTGCAGTAGAGCCATTAGACGCAGCCTCTTTGTTCGCAGCACTAGCATTATCTACCGTTATTTGTGCCGATGTGGCTACGATATCGACAGTCGTATTAATCTTTTCAGGTGGGTAGCATAGTCCAGCTTTCGCACAGCCCTGCCAGCCGACGACAATAGCGGCGTTATCTATATTCTTGCCACTATTATTCGTCAATGTGGTGGTAGCGATCATGTTTGCCTGATCAAATACCAACACCTTGCCAAAAGTTGGATCATCCATTGAATAGGGTGTTTGGCTAAAGGTGAAAGGCGCGGCCGTCACACCCGCAGGTAGCGTGAGCTTAATTTGCTTCTTGTAGACGTAATGCTCAGGAGTGATATCAAAATTAATTGATAAACGCGTACCAGATTTGGTAGGTGTACTATCCGTACTGACTTGAAACGCCTGATTGACTGGCAAAAATTTCGACTGCCCAGCACTTTTATCGCTACTAAAGAGGTCGCTAAGCCCAGCCGCTTGCACCGTCATCGAGGTCGCTGTCAGACCGGTAAGTAATGAACCACTAGCGATAGCAAGCGCTAAGACATATGATTTTCTTTGACGAGTGGTGGCGCTGAATGATGAGGATTTTCGTAATGTCTTGATGGACATGAATGGCTACCTATTATTACCGATACTTGAATCAACCTGCTTGCTGTTTGTCTGCGTGTTATCTGCGTGTCGCAGCAATATTTATCTTCGTTTTAACTTTTTCTGGCGGATAGCATAATCCTGCTGTTGCACACCCTTGCCAACCGATAATAACGGGCACATTCTTGGCGCCTTTGCCATTGCTGGTAATCAGAGTCGTGGTTGCGATCACACTCCTTTGCGTAAATACAGGTACCTTGCCAAAAGTTGGATCATCGATTGAGACAGGTGACTGATTAAACGTAAATGGCGCGGCGCTCACTCCCTTAGGAAAACGTAAAGTGAGCTTATCTTTATAGACATAATGACCCGGAGTAATCTCGAAAGCGATCGATAAACGCGTGCCTTTAGAGGTTGCTTTGGTGCTGCTGACAACTTGAAAAGCTTGATCGACTGGCAAAAACTTCGACTGCGAGGCACTGTTATTATTACTAAACAAGTCACTCAATCCTGCTGCTTGTGCTGTCATGGAAGTCGCTGTCAGTCCAGTCAGTAGCGTACTACCCAACAAAACGAAAGACAACAAGTAAGGTTTTTTGGCAGTAGCTTTGATTGTTATTGCTTTGATTGTTATTGCTTTGATTGTTATTGCTTTACTTGTTAGCATTTTGGAGAATGGCGTATTAATTGGCATGGTTGTCTACCTTTGATTGCTGCTTTCAATGTTTAGAAGTTGGCTGGGTTAGCACTCAAAACCCAGCGCTACGATTAGCGCTGAACCTATCGACTTATAGTGGAATTACTTTAAAAAAATACAGTGCGACTGGGATGAATTTTTCGTAGCCTCTGTGATAGCAGCAAGCAAGCGAAATTTATACCAGTCGCACATAACTATTAGGGCGTGTTGAACATTCAAATGTGGTGCTGGCAGTGACTATTTTTTAGACAATATGCAGTGAAATTTTTGATGCCTAGTCATTCTAGGTTAAACAATTTCGCCATATATTGGCAAAAAATAGTCCTGCCCTGAAAGGCTGATGCCAAAATCACCCCAAACGTTGTTGCAAGCCTAGCTAAGGTCTCGACATTATCGTCGGTTTGCGCCTGATTTGATAAAGTGTTTGGTGCAATTTTAGCAATCAGCAGCCCTAATAGTTGAATGTTCAACACGCCCTAACCTATCGATTCTATTTTAAGTTGACTATATATCGAAATAACGTCGGATTTTTTTGACCAATGCATAAAAAATATCAACCAATAATGCCTTATTGATTGATATACATCGATCATTAACCGTGAGGTCGTAGATCCTGTTTTTTAAAACCGCTACCATTTATTCTCTATTGTCAGTGGCGCTAAATAGTTTATAACTTGGCATAAATATCAGCATCTTGACCTTCACCACCCTGCTGACCATCTGCCCCTAACGAGAATAAGTCATAAGGGCGACCTTCGTTACCCGGTGCCACATATTGCATCTCACTCTCCCAACCATCGGTTGGATAGCCACCTTTGATATAGCCACCATCAGGATAGTTTTTGGCATCCGCAGGCGGTGTCGTCAGAGCATCGAGACCTTGCGCAGTGGTCGGATAGCGTGAGTTGTCCACCTTATACATATCAAGGGCATTCGATACGGTCGCTAGTGCGGTTTCAGTGGTTTTGACACGCGCTTTATCGCTTTGCCCAACCACTTTTGGCACTACTAAACCAGCAAGAATCGCCAAGATCACGATGACGACCATAATCTCAATAAGGGTAAATCCTGACTGGTAATGCGCTTTTGCTGGACGGCGCTGCACCGATAATGGCGTTTGCTCACCCATGGTATCCGAAGGAGCTTGGTTTATCTCACGTTGCGGCACCGTCTTTCCTTGAAGGTTGTCAATCATAGTCATCGCTTTTATCATCGCTTTTGGGATCAGAGTAATTTAAATCGTAAAATGGCAGTCAAGTTGTATTGATTAGTCTTGAGACGATTATCACTATAAACCATGGTTTTATTTTTATCCAGCGCTGCGCTCATATTGTCATCACAGCCAGTATTCAGTAACGGCTGACATTGATGAGAGTAATTTTGACCCGCTTTCACTATAGCGTGGTGCTTGAGTTTGCCATAGTAAAAATGCGACTCAGTCAACAATATACAACAGTAAGCAAATCTTAAGAAAGCTGGCGCAAGGTTTAGAAAGATATTAGGGTCTGTTGAACATTCAAATGTGGAACTGGCAGGGTCTATTTTTTAGACAATACGCAGTGAAATTTTTGACGCCTAGTCGTTCTAGGGTAGATAATTTCGCCATGTATTGGCAAAAAATAGTCCTGCCCTGAAAGGCTGATGCTAAAATCACCCCAAACGTTGTTGCAAACCTAGCTAAGGTCTCGACAGTATCGTCGGTTTACGCCTAGTTTGGGGCAATTTTAGCGATCAGCAGTCCTAATATTTGAATGTTCAACAGACCCTAGCTATCCTGCCAAATCATTCATATTCACAATCGGTAGCATCACTGCCATCACAATAATCATGACCACCACACCCATCAACACTAACATCAAAGGCTCAAGTAATGACAGCAAAGTACTAATAAAGTTGGTGGCTTCCGCTTCTTGCATATTGGCCGCGCGGCTGAGCATGTTTTCAAGCTCGCCTGAGTTCTCGCCACTTTTGATCATCTGTACCATCATCGGCGGAAAGTATGAGGATTTTTCTAACTGACTGGATAAGCTTGAGCCTTCTGTCACCCTATCGGCAGCAGTGATAATGGTTTTTTGAATATGCAAGTTGGTCGCAACGGCAGCGCCAATGTGTAGTGCCTCAATCAGCGGTACGCCTGAGCGCACCAATATCGCAAGGGTGCTGGCAAAGCGCGCGGCATTCAGACCTTTTGATAATCGTGCCAATATCGGCAGTCTCAGCACGACACTATCTATCGTCAGCTTACCTGCTTGTGTCTGGGCAAAGCGATAAAACAAAAACGCCGTCCCTGACAGTACTAGCAGCATCAGCCACCACCACTGGGTAATGATGTTCGATAGGCTAAGCACGATTTGGGTAATCAAAGGTAGTGCTTGCTCAGACTGCTCAAAAACCTTGACGATTTTGGGCACCACGAAGCTCATCAAACCCATGATTACCCCGACTGCCATTACCATTAGCACAATCGGATAAACCATCGCACCTTGGATTTTCTTTTGCAGCGCAAAACGGTTTTCGGTGTAGTCTGCCAGCTGATTCAGGATCAAATCCAAATGACCGGATTTTTCCCCAGCAGCAATGGTAGCGATATATAACGGTGGAAAACTGGCCGCTTGCTGCAACGCACGGGCGAGGCTCAAGCCCTCTAAAACATGCGAACGCACGGCAAGCATTAAGGATTTGATATGGGTTTTTGGCGATTGCTTGGCGACGGCGGCCAGCGTTTCTTCAAGCGGAATACCAGCCGCGAGTAGTACTGACAATTGACGGGTGAGCAGCGCCAACTCATAAGCCGATGGTTTTTTATAACGACTTTTATGTTGATTTTGTCTGTCATTGACTGCACTAACCTCAACGGGCGTCCACTGCTTATCACGCAGCTGCTGGCGTACTTGTCGCGCAGAATCCCCTTCAAGTAAGCCTTTTTGGACACCGCCGTGGTCGTCGAGCGCTTTATAATGATAAGCGGGCATAGCAGCGGATATCCTAAAGTAGTCAAAAAAGGGTTGGATTAGTGCGTAAATATCAATGCTTAAATAACGGCTGGCTTAGATAAAAAACCACTTAAAACAGGGGCGTTGAGTCGTTATTATCAGGCATCAAGCCTTGTAATAATAAAACATCCAGATGCTGCTGTTGCAATTTTTTATCAAAATCATTCACTTCAGCGATCAACATTCTCTCAATGCGTTTGTCACTGGCGAAAACACTAAGTCGCGCACAGATGACTGCCAGCTGATAGATACGTTTTTTACAATAACTGTCCAAGCCCTGTAGCAATCGCACCATATGCGGGGTTTCAAGACTGGCATACTCATAATCGGCAACGACCTGCTGCCCAAGCGACGTCACGCTATAGCTAACAGACAAATGGGCGCAAAAATAACAACTGAATAAATAGCCGACGACATGACCGATGTAATAGCCACGGTCATAGGTAAAACTGCTGACGCCAAAGTGACTGAGTACATAACTGTTGAGGCTGGCTTGCTCTAAGATAGGCTTGCCGTGTTTAAGCTTGCCAACCGTCGCGAAACGCAATGGATTGTGACCATCCTGCATGGTTAGCTGCCAGCCCGCTGGCTGCTGTGCGGGCATATGGCGCACGATATCTGCGATAATATCATCAACCACATGCAGCTGCTGCCAAAGCCTTTCAAGCGCATCAGTATCCATTAGACCGCGCTTATCAAGCTGCTGGGCGAGTAGATACTGTTGATATTCGGCGAACTGTGCTTTTAGCGTTTGCACCAAATAAGTGGGTCGCGTGGCGGCAGAAGCCATATAAAGTAGACGCGTACGTTCGTGCTGGGCACGATACAGCGCCACACGCTGCTCGGCAATATTGGTTTCGTTGACAGCAGTTCTGTTAGTCTCTGAGTTTTCGATACCTGTGCTGTCAATCCTTGCGCTTTCACTCCCTACATTTTCAGAAGTGGGCAAGGTAAATAATGCCAACAACGCTGCTTTATCAGGCAAAATCGCTACCTTATTTTTTAGCTTATCTTCTGACAGAGGCTGATTGTGTCCGATATCATTTTTATCGATACTGCTGCTATTTTTGGCAAACGTAGAAGCGCCTTTTTGGTCATACAATTTTGCAGTTGGTTTTGCGGTCGGTTCAGTCATAACACACCATCAGCTTCAAAAATAAACATCGCTTGAGTCACCAGATATCACTGCCAGACAGCAAAATATAAAGCGCTAAAAACAAGTGGTCGCACCTAAGCGACTCATCACTCCATAGTACCTGAACCTAAACGCATTGTCAGCTTTACAACAGCAAAAGACTCTTAATCAAATGACGCCATCTAGGTTTCGTTATCGAGTGAGAATATTCAGTATTCAAGCATATATAAAACAAAAAAGCGTTAAGGTCGAATATTCAACCTTAACGCTTTACGAGGGTATTTTTGCGATGGTGTTTTTGCGAGGAGATTAAAGACGCTGTCAGACACTAAGCCAGCAGCTGTCTTTGGTACTGCTGGCGATAGGCTTTTGGCGACACCCCGTAGACGCGCTTAAAGGCTTGGCTAAAGGTCGAGTCCGACGCATAACCGACCAGCTCACTGATACGGCTGATACTGTTTTGCTGCAAACGTAAATAACGGGCGGCCAAACGCAAGCGATAATCGATTAAGTAGGTCAGTGGCGGCATACCGACAGTATCTTTAAAGCGCTGAGCAAAGCTGGAGCGTGACATGCCAGCGACCTCAGCAAGCGTCAGAATCGTCCAATTTTGGCTGGGTGCATTATGCATCGCGGCTAGTGCTTTGGTTAAAAATGGATCTTTCATCGCCTTTAACCAATTGTCTGTTGCCTCAGGTATGCTTTCGATATAAACGCGCAAACACTCAATCATCATGATACTTGCCCAATGATTGATCACTGCCGTTTTGCCCATGCGCTCATGCTGAGACTCTAGGGTTAAAAGTTTAATCTCTACATCAATGACCTCAAACCGACCATCGGTGTCATTATTGATCTCAGGCAATATCGATGGCAACACCGACAATAAAGGATTAACCATCTCTTTGTCGTATTTGCACTCAATCAGTATCAACGACGACTTCTCATCGCCGTCACTTATCATATCAAGCGTATTGTCTTTGCAATTAGTGAGCAGCTCATCCAACGGCTTTGCAGCATCCCCATGATGACTCAGCGCATAACTGACATGTTGATAAGCATTGGGAACCATGATGATGTCGCCGGCATGTGCTTCTCGTAAGCCATTGCCCACATCGATACAAAAGCTACCTGACATCACCAAATAAAATAGAATGGTGTCTTTTCTGGTCAGTGAATACGACCAATTACCAGAACCATTTAAACGATAATATTTTGTTTCAAACAAATGCACATTTTGTAGCAATACACTCAGTGCGTCCATCAATGACTTCCTCAATAATCTATGGCAGTTGATCTTAACCCTGCAAAATAAACCACCTAAGAGATATTACACAAGAGAAATCACTTATCGTGGACTGCGCTTAAAGTTATACGTACGCTACACACATATCGAACCCGAATTTGTAGAAAGACCGTCCTTTATTGCCTCTGTAGAAATATTTAATATTAGCAATATTAATAAGGCTCAGTACTCTAAATTAGCCAGCCTCACCCATACCATCAAATCATTATTCTAAATTTTTAATCAATAGTTTATATTTACTTAATAATGAGCAGTTTACCCTAAAATAAGTAGGGATATATGACTAAATAAAAGCCAAGCCCTATCAAAATTAAGCCCTATCAAAATTAAGCCCTGTCAAAATTAAGCCTTGTTAAAACTAAGCTTTGTCAAAATCAATTGTGGCCATAAAATATTGGTGACAAAATACTGATGAGAAAATTAGCGACTAATAAATCCGCTGGTCATTTAAAAACCAACACGGCATGAGTGAAAAGTAAGGGACGACACGCGATCGTCTAACCAGAAGAAAATAGTCAGAGAATTGAAAAAATCAAGAAGTAAAAAATGCAGACGAAAAAAAATGCCAACGAGGGCAATCAGTATTTATAAATAAGATAAGTATAAAATAGTACTAAATAAAATGGGGCGACTGATGGGACTCGAACCCACGACAACCGAGATCACAACCCGGGGCTCTACCAACTGAGCTACAACCGCCATAACTATTTGCCAAGGAAGGCAAGATTTGCAGGCTAAATGGTGCGCCTGGCAGGATTCGAACCTGCGGCCACCTCCTTAGAAGGGAGATGCTCTATCCAGCTGAGCTACAGGCGCTCTTAAAGGACTTTTACAAATTTTGATCTGCTTATAATATTAGAAACTTATAACATCAAAAACAATATCATTATACATAAAAAAAAGCCTGTAAGGCTCTTAAAATAGATGGTCGGAGTGATAGGATTCGAACCTACGACCCTCTGGTCCCAAACCAGATGCGCTACCAAACTGCGCCACACTCCGAAATTCTCTATTATCACGATAGTTAAGTTGATTAATTCGTTATCGGCAATACCGCTAACTGCTTAATGTTCCTCGCTATCGAGGTGCACATATTAAGGGGAAAAGACGATGCTGTCAACACCTATTTTCAATTAATTTATAAATTAACCAAATTTTATTGAAATTGTTTTGAATAGCCGTTTTTCGTTGCGAGTCATGGTTAGTGAAACACAGCAATGATAGCGTCTATCATTCTTGCAGGAGCTTACCGTTCAACGTGCCACTCAAGACATCAAAGGGCACAAGCCAAAGCTTTGCCACGTTTGAGGGATTGCTGTCTCTATCGCTGCTTCCTTGAACTTGTTGTCTGAGTGCTACCGGTTGCCTGATGTTACCTTGCACCGGATAGACCAACCACACCTGTCCTGCTTGATACGCTTGTGCATAACTGGTCAACTGATAGGCATCACTGGCACTGATCGCCCCTGAATAGCTCAGATGCTTCCACTTTATGTCGATCACATGGCTGTAGTTACGCGTTTTTTTTGCGCTAGCCGTGCCATGGCTATTTTTATAGGGAGTTTTTCTACCACTTTTATCCTCACGAATATCATTATTCGGCATCTGATAAATAAGTAAATCCGGACGGATAGATAAGCAGGCCTGCCCTTCTGCATCATTCAACCACACACTTTGTGCTTGATGCAGTGCATTATAATTTAAATTTAATTGCTCAAACATCGACGCGATACGTAGGCTTGTCCACTGCTCAAAAGCTTGATTCATATCAATCAACAGACACAAACGTGGTCGTGATGAAGATTGATTAGAGGATAAGTTGGTATCAAGACCGCTGCCTGTCTCTATATTTGACTGCTGCAATAGCCAATAAGCCAAATCTAGCAATTGCTGGGCGGCGTTTGTTTGTAGCTGACTCAGGGGTTGCAGCGCTAGCTGCCGCTTTGCTTGCTGATATACCGACTCTAGTTGCTGCCGCTCATGGTAGTTAAGCGCATGCACTGATTGCCAGAGCTGTATGGATTTTGGCGGCATAGCTGTTTGTAGGAGTGGTGCCAGCCATACCAATGCACTCTTGATCACACGATTGCTCAGCATATCTTGGCTCAACACACTGCGCTCACAAACGAACTTGTGCGGTTGTACGCTATTGCGGCGCAGTTGCTCTTTGATTAACAGCCGGCCTTGTAGCGTTGCATGGTTATCCACCTGAGCCTGATAATGCTGGGTCGGTTGATAATGCGCCAAACGCTGTAAAAACTGGTGTGCGAGCCAATACGACAACGATGGTGCGCTTAGCGGCAGCGGCGTCACCTGCGCGTTAAATTGACCTAAGTTTTTTGTATTGGGCAGTTTGCTATGGTATTGGTTACTAGGATTAATCAAGTCGGACAGCATATTTTGCACCCATTGACGGGCTTGTCTGATATCGCTAGCGCTATTTTGATGAGATTCATAAAACTGCTGCTGTGGCGTGCGACTGGTAGACGCTGAGGCAATCATCTTGGGCAAAATCTCAAGCTTCATACCACTGGGCAATAACACTATGCCAATATAATGCCCGACCTTTAGCTGCCATTGTCTCTGCTTGCGTTTGATAGTAAATACGGCAAACTCTTGCGCCATCAACCACTGAAAATCAGACGCTTGCAAAAAATCATGAACCGTCAAACGCTGATGCTCAAATACCGTCATGATATTGGTATCAAGCGCCTTCATAGTAGTGCTATTAACATTACTGGCGATACTGTTATTGACAGTACCATTCGTAGGGGCATATGCGACGCTATTGATGAACACTTGGTAACCTTATTAATATAAACGCTGGTAGACGGATGAATTGGTAAACTCGCCTGTCCTTGCGAGAAAATATTCATTAATCTTATAGCTACCAGTATGCATCGACTGTCCTAAAAAGGCATTGTGGCCGCTAAATAACTGACTTGGTGTCATAGTATTCGTCTGGTCATTTATTTCGTCATCCAAATGCTGACTAATTGCTGCTTGGCTATTTTGTATAAACTGCGCCTTCATCGGCTGCTGCTCATCTCTGAACACGTACTGCAAGATAGCGACTTGTCCGCCCGCCGCTTGTGCCAACTGTGGAATGATTTGTTCAATCAATGCGGTCTGTAGCTGCGCCAAACTCTGTACACCAAACAGAAATGCATGACCCAATTGTGCCTCCATCCCCAACGTTTGGCTAATGCGATTGTTTAGACCCATTAGCAATTTGGTCAAATCTATGGATGCTGCTGACTGAGTGCTTTCTAAACTTTGATTGGCGTTGCCAAAAGCTGTGATAATAGATAACAGTTCTGGCTTTGGCGGACAGTGAATAAAGCGAAAGCGACGCCGCAAAGCCATGTCTAATGGCGCTAAAGAATGGTCTTGGGTATTCATCGTGGCGTAGATATCGACATTCGCTGGCACACTAAAAGCGCGCCCAGAGTAGGCCAAATTAACGCTCATAGCGTTTGCCGTGCCAGCTCGCTTATCTGCTTCAATTAGGCTGAGTAGCTCACCGAATACCCGTGAGACGTTGGCACGGTTAATCTCATCGATCAGCATGGCATAGCGCCGTTTAGGGTCACGCGCTGCACGCTGACAGAGCTTGAGGAACGCGCCATCTTGAATAGCGTAGCTCATCTGTGCTTGGTTACTGACCGTCTGATGAGGACTCGTCTGACCAGATGCCGCCATGACGGGACGAATACCTTCAACAAATTCTTCATAACCATAGGCCTGATGAAAACTGACCATACTAAAACGCTGGTCACTAAAAGCATGGTGTTGGCTTGCGGTATTATCATGCTGCGCCTGCTGAAACTCTGCTAGTTTCTGCGATAAATCCTTTAGTAACAGCATGCTCTCAGGGAGCAAATACCATGCCCCGCTATTGTCTTTATCAAAGTAGGCCTGGCTAGCACGGTTCTTGTACGTGACCGTTTTTGAGCTGGTGGGACTGTGCATTTGCAGCACTGACCATGCCGTATTACTTAAATTTTTCTCACGTGCATTCTGTGCGGCTTTGGCGACAAAAAATTCATGATTGACGATTTCAGGTACTTTTACGAGGTCTTGTTTTTCGGAGTGAAAATCTAAAAACACCAAACATACCACATCACGCCAGCTTAGCGTTTGTAATAACTGTGCCAGCAAATCAGCCTCGTTTGCTCTCGGCAAATCGTCAGTGTATTGCTGAGCGATTTGTAGCAACTGGTAGGTTTTACCAGTACCAGCGACGCCAGTATAAATAATATTGGTCGGCTCATGAATCTCTCTCTCAGGCATAACATCGTCCAGCATCCAAAATGGGTATCAAAAAAATAATAAAATCGTGCTAAAATACCACTATTACAGCATGGTTATTTTTACAGCTAGCAGCTGAATCTAACAGATAGCTTCGTCTAAAAGTATTTCACAAGCTCTCATCACTTCTAATTACCCCTGATTACCCTTAATTATATGGCTACGTTACTGGTATTTTATAAGCGCAGTAGTTCATGCTAATAATAGTAGTGACACTTAGGTTAAGGTAATATGGTCGCAATAGCGGTGACGATAACCTCTACCTCACTTGCCACTATCATGAAAATTTATCATGCTAAAATCTCATCTAACTGACCTAAATAAGGAATTTTGTATGTCAGGATTATTAAAAAGACTCCCTAGTAAGCTGACCAATAAATTGCCAGCCAACAACACTGACAGCACAAGATCGCCAGTCGAAAAACCCAATAGCACCCTTAAGCCAGTGAACAATCAATTCACCAAACTCTTATCGGTGACTAAATATTTACCCGCTGGCGCGCGCTCTACTATTTTATCCAAAGCTTTTGGCAAAGTGGTGCCGTATGTGGGCACGACGGGCGTCTATTATGAAACAGTCGACCCCAATCAAGTCGTGGTCAGCTTGAATAATAACAAAGCCGTGCAAAACCATATTGGCTCTATCCACGCTGTTGCCATCACTTTACTGGCTGAGACCGCAACGGGCTTTATTTTGGGTTTAAACCTACCTTCTGACCGTGTATTACTGATTAAATCTTACTCGATTAATTTTTATCGCCCGATTAAAAAAGGTCAAGTGGCCGCAGTGGCGACCTTGTCTGATGAGCAACGCTTGGACATTTTAAACACCCCAAAAGGCGAGATGGTTATTCCTTGCGTGATCCATGACCGCGAGTCTGACAGTGATCGCGACCCTATCGTGGTTGAAATGCTATGGGCTTGGGTGCCGAAATCAGAGTTAGAAGCACGTCGCCAAGGACAAAACAATAAGTCCAAAACTGAGACTGAGCAATCTAGTGACTCTGCTGCTAATACAGCCACAGACAGCACGTCAGCTAAAAGTGATGATAAAATTAAATGATAACGTAACAACAAGCGCGCTACTTAATACTCTGCTTATAGCGCATTTTTGATCCATAAGCTTATACCATTCACAAAAATAAGCGTAGCCAGAAAGACAAGTGAACGTACTACTTATTGTAGACTAAACGAGTTTGACGCCGCTAATCGTACTTTTTGGGTTTGGTATTATAATAAGGAGACAACGATGTCCACACATAACTATAAATTTACTACCAACCTGTCCAAGGCGCTTTTAGTAGCTGCGTGCTCGTTAGGATTTGCCGTTAGCGCCAATGCAGCGCCCGCAACTAATAGCGCAAGCATGACTAAATCTAGCCCTGTCTTTTTGGGTGATGGTGGCAACTATCCGTTTTCAGAAGCGGTACGTGTCGGCGACACTTTATACATGTCTGGACAAATCGGTTTTAAAGATGGCAAATTGGTCAAAGGCGGGATCAAAGCGGAAGCAAAACAAGCTTTAGACAACATCCATGCCACGCTACTAAAATACGGCTATCAAAAGTCTGACATCGTAAAATGTATGGTGATGCTGACAGATATGGATGACTTTGATGATTTTAATAAAGTCTATAAAGCTGAATTGGCTAAGCCCTATCCTGTACGCTCCGCGTTTGGTGTCGCAGAGTTGGCGGCGGGTGCTAGCGTTGAAGTCGAGTGCATCGCTGAAAAATAGTAGCGCTATTAAAAATAAGCCAAACTGGCTTTTTCCATGACGCGGTTATTGAGTCAATTGACCTAACTTTTGACTCAATAACCGTTCTGCTTTAGACAACCATGCTTTATACAATCACGCTTTATACAATCATATCATCAGTGAGTGCGCTTTCTTTGGTCACTCGTAACACTTCTTCCAACGTTGTCCTTCCTGCGATGACCTTGCGCAACCCATCAGCACGTATCGATGGTGTCTGCTGGCGTGCGTATTCTTCTAGCTCGTACTCCGCCGTATTACTATGAATCATCCGTCGCAAGGTGTCGTCAACGGGAACGACCTCATATATCGCGGTACGCCCTTTAAAACCCGATTGATTACATTTATCGCAGCCCACTGGTTTGGGTAAATTGATGACCTCAGCTGCCAAACCTTCAACACCCAACGGTATGCCAATTTCTGTAAATAATTTTGCCTGTTCGCTATCAGCAGGCTGCCACGTGTGACAATGCGTGCATAGTGTGCGTACCAAACGCTGGGCAACCACGCCGATGAGCGATGAAGATAATAAAAATGGCTCTACGCCCATATCTTGCAAGCGCGTCACCGCACCGATGGCAGTATTGGTGTGCAAGGTTGATAATACCAAATGTCCTGTTAACGACGCTTGTACCGCAATCTCAGCGGTCTCTAAATCGCGAATCTCACCGACCATCACCACGTCTGGATCTTGGCGCAACATCGCACGCAGACTCTTGGCAAAGGTCATATCAACTTTATTATTGACTTGCGTCTGCCCAATACCATCGAGCTGAAATTCAATCGGATCTTCTGCGGTCAAGATATTACGGGTTTGATCGTTGAGGTCAGTCAATGCTGAGTATAGCGTGGTGGTTTTACCCGAACCTGTCGGCCCTGTGACCAAAATAATGCCATGGGGACGATGAATTAAGCGTTTAAGCTCGCTATAATCATTATCAGAGAGTCCCAAATAGGTCATGTTGAGGCGACCCGCTTGTTTATCGAGCAGACGCATCACGACCCGCTCACCAAAGCTCGATGGCAAGGTCGATACCCGCACATCTACTTCTCGTCCTGCTAAACGCAAACTGATACGCCCATCTTGTGGTACGCGCTTCTCAGCGATATCGAGCTTTGCCATGACCTTAATACGCGAGACCAATAGCGGTGCCAACTGGCGTTTTGGGGTGATAATTTCTTTCAACTCGCCATCGACGCGAAAGCGCACAACCAGACGTTTTTCAAAGGTTTCAATATGAATATCTGAGGCGTTGAGGCGAATCGCTTCGGACAGCAACGCATTGATCAGCCGAATAATAGGCGCATCGTCTTGCTGATCCATCAAGTCTTCAGTTTCAGGTACGCTATCCGCTAAACTATCGAGGTCGGGATGATCTTCAAGCCCAGCAGCGATATGCTGTGATTCACCCGTGTTGCCCGCATAAGCGGCGTTCATGCGTCTTTCAAAGTCATCAGCGCTGACGCTTTCGTAAGTCGGCACACCACGTATGCCCTGCTGCTGTAAAAAACGCACCGCCTCATTAATCGCTGACAATGGCGTGGCTTTGGTCAGCACTAAAGTCGGTGGCAGCTCAGGATCAATAGCAAGAATGACCAAGAGTTGATGGCGTTTGGCAAAACTGTACGGCAGTTGCATCATATAGTCGACCTGATAAATAGACATAACGTCAGAAATAAGAGCCTTTTCATGCTTCACAAAGGCATTGTGCACCTAATTGACTAAACCAAAAAAGACTGCAAGTAAGCGCGCATGAGTTTGTTATAATAGCATTTTGTTTTGAGCGAGTAGCATTTTATGTGGCTGGCTTATTCGCTAACCGCTTTATACTCAATAAGACTACCATGTGATTTCTTATTTTGCTGACAATGCGTTACTATTAGTTAGTAATTACCATCTACGAGTTGACGGCTATTAATTAATAACTAGTGATTAACACTCGCTTCTTAACGGCTTACATTGTTAACGCTATTTTTTCTGTCCAACCCTGCACCCTCGCTATTAGGATTCTCAGTTATGTCACAGGCTTCCACTGCTACCATCCCTATGCCACTTTCCCAAGACACCTTCACTGTCGGTAGTCGTACATTTTCGTCGCGACTGTTGGTCGGTACAGGCAAATATAAAGATATGACTGAGACAGGGGCTGCCATTGGTGCCTCAGAAGCAGAAATTGTCACCGTCGCCATTCGCCGCACCAATATCGGTCAGAATAGTGACGAGCCCAATTTACTTGATGTGATCTCCCCTGATAAATACACCATTTTGCCCAATACTGCGGGCTGTTTTGACGCTGAAACCGCGATTCGTACTTGTAAGCTTGCTCGCGAATTATTGGGTGGACACAATCTGGTTAAGCTGGAAGTGTTGGGTGATGAAAAAACCCTTTATCCTAATATCATGGAAACTTTAAAAGCCGCAAGAGTGCTGATTGATGACGGCTTTGAGGTCATGGTTTATACCTCAGACGATCCAATTGTCGCGCAAGAGCTTGAAAGCATGGGCTGCGTGGCGATCATGCCGCTTGGTAGCTTGATTGGCTCGGGTCTTGGTTTGCTCAATCGCCACACCCTTAGCCTCATTATCGAAAACGCCAAAGTGCCTGTGTTGGTTGATGCGGGTGTCGGCACGGCTTCTGATGCAGCGATTGCCATGGAGCTTGGCTGCGATGGCGTATTGATGAACTCAGCGATTGCCAATGCTCAAAACCCAGTGATGATGGCTCATGCGATGAAGCATGCTGTGTGGGCAGGACGTCAGGCTTTCTTAGCTGGTCGTATGCCGATGCGCAAAATGGCCACTGCCAGCTCACCGCAAACAGGCTATTTTTTCCAGTAGCTGTCGGCTGGGTTGCTGGTTAGCATAGCGTTTTTAATACATATTTTTAATGAAAAACCAGTGATAAACTAATAAGATAGAAACCACATAACGCTGATGGGTGCCATGACATTTTATTAAATCATGGTTTTAGTAGCCATCCAAATAGCCACTTATTGATGATGGTCAGTCCACAATAGTATCGATACAATAAGACTGAGTGTAAGCGATACCTTATTTAGTATGGCTTACGAGGTTATTGCTGTAGCGATTTTATAATGGGCAGATCATATATTTTTTATTGAAAACTTATCGCCATAAAAGGATTTATTATGCGACTACTCACCGCTGTTGACCAGTTATTCTTACTTCTTGAGTCGCGTAAACAACCCATGCACGTGGGAGGATTGTTCTTATTCGAGTTACCACAGGATGGGCAAAATGAGGATGGTGACTTTGTCAATCAGCTCGTGCAGCAGATGCAAACCGCCACGGTACCGCCAAGCTTTCCCTTTAACCAAGTGCTCGACAGACTGGTGTTTTGGAAAGAAGATGAAGAGTTCGATGTGGAGCATCATTTCCGTCATGTCGCGCTGCCAAATCCCGGGCGTGTTCGTGAACTGTTGATGTATATCTCGAAAGAGCATAGCCGTTTGCTAGATCGCGCCATGCCTTTGTGGGAATGTCATATTATCGAAGGTATTTTGCCTGAATCCGAGGGTAGACCTGAACGTTTTGCCTTATATTTCAAAATCCATCATTCATTAGTCGATGGTGTTGCAGCCATGCGTCTGGTCGAAAAATCCTTATCACAGTCCCCCACTGAGCCTGTCAGTTTGCCGATATGGTCATTGATAGCGCGTCATCGTAAGTCAGTGGATAAGTTATTACCCGCTGACCGCTCTATAACCAGTATCTTAAAAGAGCAATTATCTACCATCAAGCCCGTCTTTACCGAACTGCTCGACAACTTTAAGCATGGTGATGATGAAGGTTATGTCGGTACCTTTGATGCACCCATGAGTATTCTCAACCAACGTATCTCAGCCTCACGGCGTATTGCCGCTCAATCTTATGATATGCAGCGCTTTCGTGTCATCGCTGATGCATTTGAAGTTAACGTCAATGACGTGGTGTTGGCTGTCTGTGCAGGAGCGCTGCGTCGCTACTTGCTCTCCATGAATGCCTTGCCGACTAAGCCATTGATCGGCTTTGTACCGATGTCTTTACGTTGCGATGAAAGTGCATCGGGCAATCAGATTTCATTTTTGATGGCAAATCTGGGCACGCACTTAGACGACCCAGCCAAGCGTCTACAATTGATTTATAAGAGTATGAATAGTGGTAAACGTCGCTTTAGACGCATGAATAAAGCGCAAATTATCAACTATAGCGCGATCGCTTATGCGTGGGAAGGTATCAACGTACTGACAGGTTTATTCCCTAGAAAGCAGGCGTTTAATCTCATTATCTCAAATGTGCCAGGCTCTAAAAAACCATTATATTGGAATGGCGCACCGCTAAAAGCGCTATATCCAGCCTCCATTATCGTTGATGGACAAGCGCTGAATATCACGCTTTCTAGCTATCAAGATAAAATTGAATTTTGTATTACTGCTTGTAGTAAGCTGCTACCGCACGTTCAAGACATGCTAGGATTACTTGAGGAAGAGCTAATCTTATTAGAAGGTATCAGCGAGGCTAAGACTGTAGCGGCAAATTAATAAAATATTTCAGCAATAAAATACCCAAGCTATTACGCAATAAAAAAGCTGGCACCATTATGGCGCCAGCTTTTTTTATGTCGAAAACTTGAAGGCTAGGAATACAATATTACTGACTCATCATTTGAGCACATATCACGCCATCACAAGTTTATCGATGATTTACTATACCGCGTCACCCCATATTGGGACAACCACTTGCATCAGTGGTTTTAGCAGCTTAATGTTGCACGCAAAGATAGAGCCTGAAGTCATTGAGTCGTGTGCACCAGTATGATCGACGACCACACCACGTGCCTCAGTGACGATAAGCTCACCAGCAGCGATGTCCCACGGCTTGATAGACATCTCAAAATAACCATCGAAACGACCAGCGGCCACATAGCATAAATCAAGTGCCGCTGAGCCTAAACGACGAATTTGACCGCCCGCTTCAGAGACTTTCTGTAGGCTTTCAAAATGCTCTTTCGCATAAGAGACAATCTCACCATTGCGCTTACGCTCAAGCGGATGACCCGTAGTAAATAGGCCACCGTCAAGCGTTTTGCGTTCGCTCACTTGCATACGGCGATTGTTCAAGCGCGCGCCTTTACCGCGGCTAGCAGAGAACATCTCATCACGGACTGGATCATAGACCACGCCATGTTGGGTGACACCTTTATGCTGTACAGCAATCGATACGCAGAACTGCGGCACACCATGGACGAAGTTTTTGGTGCCATCTAGCGGATCAATAATCCAGCACCAGTCAGCGTCTTCGCCGCGACCTTCTTGCATACCAAACTCTTCACCCAAAAACGAATGGTTTGGATAGCTGGCCTTTAGCGTCTCAATCGTCAGCTCTTCACTGAAACGATCAATACGTGTGACCAATCCATCAAGTCCTTTTGACTCGATGTCCAATTCGATTTTGTGGCGGTTTTGATGCGCATATAAAATCTCTTTACCAACTTTTTCAGCAGTACGTGCTGCGATGACGACCATGGGTTCCATAAATAACCTATTTGCTTGATGAATGAATATAAAAATAAGACTAACTCTGTGCCCACAACATGCCGATTAGACTAGCCGCATCACACCACATCTATGCGATTTAAAAACGTGTCTTTTATAAATAAAAACTTATAAACGACAACCGCATTATACTAAAATTGTTCGATAAAAACGAAAAAACCATTACGCTCACAAAACCAACCATTATTTTGGTGGTCGTCACGAACTGCGCAAGTTGTAAAAAAGTCAGCACCCACGGCTAAGTAGGCGTTATATCTATTAATCAAGCTATCTGTTTTTTTACTTAAACAGGTCGCTATCAAAATATTTTACGATAATAAGTTTTGTAGTTGGCCAACCACGCCTTGGACATCTAAACCACAATCAGCCCATTGCTCAGCTTGTGAACCATGCGCGATAAAGCGATCAGCGATGCCAATATTACAGACAGCCGGACGACTATTTTTGAAGGCTAGCGATTCGTTAAGCAAATACTCATTGACCGCACTACCTGCGCCGCCCATCGTCATATGCTCTTCTAAGGTCGCGATATGCGTGATACCTTGCTCAATTAAGGTTTCGAGCAATTTAGTATCTAACGGTTTTACCCAGCGCATATTGACCACATGCACCTGACAGTCTGGTTCTGAGTGTAGTTCTGCATCATCATTGGCGATAGCTTGTGCTGCTTGCTGAGCCGTCGCAACCATCGTTCCAAATGCCAGTAGCGCCAGTTTATTAGGCGCATTGTCGTTACCTAATACTGACTCTACCACTGCCTCGCCGATGTTATAAGTTTGTGCTGGCTGAGTAATAATAGCCCCAGTACCGACACCGCGCGGATAGCGTACGGCTGTACAACCTTGGTACTCATAACAGGTATTGAGCAAATGGTAGCATTCGTTCTCATCTTTTGGCGCGGCAATCAACATGTTGGGCACGCAGCGTAAAAAGGCAAAATCAAACACGCCAGCATGGGTTGCGCCATCTTCACCAACCAGACCCGCGCGATCGATAGCAAAGGTCACATCAAGGTTTTGCAACGCCACATCATGAATCAGCTGATCGTAACCACGTTGCAAGAACGTCGAATAAATCGCCACGATAGGTTTAACGCCTTGGGTCGCCATACCAGCGGCCAGCGTCACCGCATGTTGTTCAGCGATAGCAACATCAAAAAAACGCGTTGGGAAATGATGAGCAAAGTCGATCATCCCCGAGCCTTCTTCCATAGCAGGCGTAATAGCCAACAACTTATCGTCTGTCGCCGCTTTATCACATAGGAACTGGCCGAATACTTGCGAGTACTTTAAGGCAGGCCTAGTTTTTGGAATGTCAGCTTTTGGAATATCAATTTTTGGAGTATTAGTTGCTGAAACTTTGTCTTCTGTAGGTTTTGCTTCAGCATCTTCGACAGGCAATTTACCGATAGCATGATAGCCAACTGGATCTAATTCAGCTGGCGCAAAACCTTTACCTTTAGTGGTATAAATATGGACTAACACCGGACCCTTTACTTGCTTGGCAAGCGACAATACTCGTAGCAGCTCAGGCACATTATGTCCGTCAAAGGGACCAAAATAAGTAAAGCCAACCGCTTTGAATAAATTGTCTTCTAGCTGCGGCACATCGCGCATTTCTTTATGGCGTTTACGGCGGTCAAACGCTTGCATATCAGGGCGCTGGCATAGCACTGGCTCGCCTGCATCAGAGATATCAACTTGATAACCTGATTCCCACAGCATGGCTAAATGCCGTGAAAAGCCGCCGATAGAGCAAGATATCGACATATCGTTGTCATTTAAAATAACCAACAGATCAGCATCTTGTTGCACCGCGTCGTTCATGGCTTCAAACGCCATACCACCGGTCATCGCGCCATCACCAATAATACAAGCCACGGTTTGCGCGCGGCCTTGGTAACGCAGCGCCAGACTCATGCCTAGACCAGCTGAAATGGAAGTCGATGAATGCCCAACGCCGAACGTATCGTAAGCTGACTCAGCACGCTCAGGAAAAGCGGTCAAACCGTCTTTAGAACGAATCGTTCCGAGCTTATCGCGGCGGCCTGTCAGTACTTTATGCGCATAAGCTTGGTGACCCACATCCCAAACGATCTGATCTTGCGGCGCATCTAAGAGGTAATGCAGCGCAATCGTCAGCTCAACCACCCCTAAATTTGCACCGAAATGTCCGCCACTCTGACCCGCTGAATACAATAAAAAAAGCCGCAATTCATCAGCCAAATTAATAAGCTGCGCGGTAGTAAATTTTTTCAGATCAGAGGGCGTATTGATCGCATCGAGTAGCGGTGTATGAGGACGCACACGTGGAATCACTGCATACGTCTGTTGCAGACTGGATAGCTTAGCAGCAGACTCCATGGCTGACGCAGATACTGACTGAGACTGTGGGGAATAAGGTGACTGCTGCATAAACCGTACGATACCTACCAATCTGCTGACAAGGGATTACCCTAGAATATTACTATGGTTATCAATAACTAAGTGGCGTTAATAATAGTGGCGTTAATAATAGTGGCGTTAATAATAGCAATAATCACGACACCATGATGGATGTCATTGACTATAAAATTACTGATAGCGCTCATCGCTTATATAATGACGCATAGCAATAAGTACGCCGCCATAATAGACGACGATGGTCTTAACGCTGTGACACCAAGTATTGCTATTATGCCTCATTGTCTGGCATCAATATCAGACGTTAGTGACGACATAGTAATGTAAGGGCAAAGACTTGTCACTGTATCCGTTAAAATAGTATGGCATAATAGCATTATTTTTTAATTGTCGCTTTAATCATCGTGCGTCGTCTGTGAACTTTGTGTGTTTTTATAATAAGCGCTATAAACACGTTGTCTTCACGAACCGGTTATACTGATAACCTCTTAACCATAATAATATGGCTATGCCAAAATCCGCTACCGCCTCGATGATCGGCTCATGTAGGACATTAATGTCATATCAATTTATCACCAGCGCCACACTACCTACTCGTCACGGCGAGTTTGATATCCATATCTTTGAAAATGAAGACGGTCAAGAGCATGTGATGCTGACGGTCGGTCTGTCTGTGGTTGAGCAAAATAAAGACGCTGTCGATGTCTTGACGCAAAAGCATGACACGCTAGCAGAACGACCTATCCCATTGGTACGTATTCACTCTGAATGCTTGACTGGTGATGCATTTAGTTCATTGAAGTGTGACTGTGGCCCCCAGCTTAATACAGCGATGCAAGCGATACAAGAAACTGGTTACGGGGCAATTCTTTACCTGCGCCAAGAAGGTCGCGGCATTGGGCTGACCAATAAAATCCGTGCCTATGCGCTGCAAGATCAAGGGCATGATACCTTAGATGCCAATCTGATGTTAGGCTTGCCTGCTGACGCGCGCGTTTATGATATGTGCAGCCCGATGCTCGCCCATGTGGGCGTTGATGCAGTGAGACTGATCACCAATAATCCAGACAAAGTTGCTTATTTGACTGCCCATGGCATCGATGTCGTGGAGCGCGTACCATTGGTCGTTGGTGTTAATGACATGAATGCAGACTATCTGGCCACCAAGCGTGATCGTATGGGACATTTACTCGATAAAGAATTCAATACCGCAATACACCTGAATAAATAGATATTTTTATGAACAATCAAAATTTAGACAACAATGCAAACCCCTTAACTACAGACTCTGCAAACCTGGAATCGAAGAACCTAGAATCGAAAAAACCGGAATCGAAGAAAACAGTCACTCCGACCAGCGATGATATCACGCGCGTGCGTGCGTTTTTAGTCGATTTGCAAGCGCGTATTTGCCAAGCGTTAGAAGCACAAGAGCGCGACGGTGGAGGTACTGCAACTTTTGTTCCCGACGATTGGGAGCGTCCTGAAGGCGGCGGTGGTAGGTCGTGTGTATTGGCAGATGGCGAGGTCATCGAAAAAGCTGGCGTCATGTTTAGCCATATTCATGTGCATAACTTACCTGCCTCTGCTACTGCGCGTCACCCCGATATTGCAGGTCGCAAAGCACAAGCCATGGGTGTGTCATTGGTTGTTCATCCCAAAAATCCCAACGTCCCTACCAGTCATGCCAACGTACGCTTGTTCATCGCCGAAGCCGAGGGCGAAGCGCCCATCTGGTGGTTTGGTGGTGGGTTTGATTTGACCCCGTTCTATCCAGTATTAGCCGACTGTATCCATTGGCACCAAGTCTGTCACGACCTATGCGCACCCTTTGGCGACACTGTCTACCCTGACTTTAAACAATGGTGCGATGAGTATTTCCATCTGCGCCATCGTGATGAGCAGCGCGGTATTGGCGGTCTTTTTTATGATGACGTCAGTACTGAAAGTCGCGGCTGGGACTTTGAGACTTGCTTTAACTTTATGAAATCCGTGGGCAACGGTTATCTTGACGGTATCATGCCGATTTTTGAACAGCGTAAAAATACGCCATATACTGAAGCGCAGCGCGAGTTTCAACTCTATCGTCGTGGCCGCTACGTCGAGTACAATCTGGTATATGATCGTGGAACGCTATTTGGGCTACAAAGTAACGGACGTATTGAGTCAATTCTAGTCAGTATGCCACCGCTTGCCAGCTGGCATTATCGTTTTGAGCCTACGGAAGGAACGCCTGAATTTGAGTTAACCGACTTTTACTTAAAACCGCGTGAATGGTTAGCGCTATAGGTTTTGTGAACATTACGGTATTCATACTTTTTGAAAACATTAAGAAGGTCAGCTACTATCGCTGGCTTTTTTTATTGTCAGTACTGTTTAAACCACCCACTCTCTCGTTGTTATCGTAAAAAATATGTTGTGTAATTACTATACAATCATCGCAACCAACCATAAGCAGCCATACCTAAGTTAAGTTATACTTATTTAAAATATTACGAGGATATAACAACTATATAATTCCCATCGCCCAGATAACCGTTACAATAGAAGGCATTCTTTATTAGCAACTGTGCTCAAAAGAATTTTAGGCAGTATTTTGTATAACTATATTTTACGACAAAGCGAGCGTTTGTAATCGCGCTTACTATTAGCCAAGTTTAAAGGAGTAAGTCATATGGCACAGGTTTATACCAATAAATCTTTCAAATCTTTGGTTAGCATTACTTTGATGGCAGCTGCACTGGGTCTAACGGCCTGTAGCACCTCAACAGAATCTAACCCTGACGTGCAAGCGCGTCAAGACACTATGAAAAACTGGGGCGATGCAATGGGCGTCATGGGTGATATGGCAAAAGCACCTGACACATTTGATTCTGAAGTATTTAAAGAGCAAGCGGCGTTCTTAGCAGAAGATTCCGCCAAGCCTTGGAGTCATTTTGAAGATCCAGAAGCGGTAGGTAATACTACTGAAGCGGTTTGGTCTAATGCGGATGAGTTCCGTGCAGAAGCCGACAACTTCCAAAAAGTCACTGCTGAGCTAAGCGCTACCGCACAAACTGCCACTAGCATGGATGATGTTAAACCTGCCTTTGGTCAAGTTGGTGCAAGCTGCAAATCATGTCATACAGATTTCCGAGCTAAAACTGAATAAATACCCGTTGATTGATAACAAAAAAACCGCCGTATCCTTTGATATGGCGGTTTTTTTAATGTCGTTTGAAAGTTCGATTACTTAGGCAATAGATTTGGCAAGTCTATCGAACAAACAAAATTGCCTCACCAGTTCAACTACTCTGTCGCTGCTTTATTAACATCAACAGCTTGTTGCTCATTTTGTTGCTCATTGATTTTATTGACAATCGCTTTCACGGACGGATCACTCAAATCGATCGTGCGTATCGGGAATGGAATATTGATCTCTGCTGCATCAAGCGCATTTTTAATCTCTACAATAACTTGGTGAATAGAGGCAACCTTATTGGCCTGCGTACCATCTTCAATAAACCAGCGCACCATCAGATCCATAGACGATCCGCCAAATCCCGTTGCAATCACGCTTGGCTTAGATTTAATGGAAACACTATCCACTTTATCCAATGCTTGCATAATCTCAGCTTTGGCCGCTTCGATATCATCTTCATAACCAATGCCGACCGCCACTTGTAAACGACGCTGTTTGTAGGCGGTATTGACCGTCAATGCTGAGGTATATAGGTCTGAGTTTGGGATAACGACTTGTCGACCATCATAAGTCTTGATGGTGGTTGCACGGATTTTAATATCCTCAACTGTACCCTCATATTCACCAGAAACGATCTGATCGCCAATACGAAACGGCTCCGAGATGAGTAGCAAAATACCCGACAGTAAGTTTTGAAAAATATCTTTGAAAGCAAAACCAATCGCGACCGAACCAATACCGAGTGCGCCAATCAGCTTGGCAGGCGTAAATCCTGGTACGGCGATCACCATGGCAATCATGAAACCAATAAAAATAATCAGCGCGCCGCCTACCCGTTGAAACACTTTGACCAAGTTCTGATGCCGACTACGGCTACCCAGCAATTTGTAGACGATTTTTTTGAAGACGATTGATAGAAACCAAAAAATCAGAACAACGATAATCGACGCTACAAAGTACGGAATACGCTCAACAAAGCCGATAAATATTCCATTCGCCGAATCAATAATACTTTGATAAGTAAAAACATCAGTCGTTGTCGCTGAGTTCATCGTCGCTGGATCAGCAGTAGTAGGGTTTGCCTCAGGGCTGGGCATGCAGGGATCACTCCTTAAATTATTAAAATTTTTTATTCATCAATGCTTATATTTTTTAACTGTCTAACATTTAGCGCATCAAATCTGCTTGTACGATTTCAATCCAGTAGCCGTCGACGTCTTTGATAAAGGCGATGTTTTTCATACTACCCTCTTCTGGACGTTTTTTGAATTCGACATCATTTTTATCAAACCAAACAACGGCTTCATCTAAGCTAGGTACGCTAAAGCAAATATGACCAAAGCCTTGTGGTTCGCCATTGCCATCGTGATAGCTGAAGTCAGCCTTTGTCTCAGTACCGTAATTATGGGTCAACTCTAAAATTCCGCGTTGACGGAACGCAAATATTTCTAAGTCGTCACCAGCGGGCAAATTGTCCCGCTCACTCTCAGTTAACTGGGCTAAAAAGTATAAATCAAAACCCATATCAGGGAACTTTTTTACCGCGAGCAAGGTCATACCAAGAACACCAGTATAAAACGCTAATGATTTTGCAGGGTCTTTCACGCGTAGCATCGTATGGTTAAAAGTAAAGCCAGTGGTTTGTGCGGCAATCGACTGCACACCATCGGCCTTAACACTGTTTGCGGGCTGCGCGACCGTTGCTTCATTATGCACATTTTCTGAATGGGACGCTGAAGTAGACATGTTTATCCTAATAGTTGAAGAGTTATTAATATTGAAAGACCAGAAAATCATGGTTGTCATGATTGGCCTGAAACTCTCATCATAATAAAAAATCGCGGGACTAGTGATAGGGTTTTGTAAGAGCTGATAGTCTATACAGTCAATCGATAGGGATATTTATATGAAATAACTCGGTGTAGCCGCACAAACCATACATCAAATAAGAGTAAGGCAGGCGCGACTTTATTAATAAGTTTATTAATAAAAGAATAACTATTAGCTGTCTAAAAATCTTACCTTTCCTGTCTCTAAATCATACTCTGCACCAACGACCAATAACTGACCACTGCTGGTTAAGTCTTCTAACGCTCGCGAACCATGCTTGAGCTGGCTGACCGACATGCGCACGTTGGCACGTATCGAGCGATCAACCAATTCATCAGCATCGACATCTTGCCCATTGGCAGTGGCGAGCTCATGAAGGTTGTAGACGCTTGGGCGAATACGATCGACGATTGACTGTAAGTTTGGCGAATAATTTTGCTCAGGATTAATCAGCGCCTCGACGCAAGCAGTGACAGCGCCGCAATGCGAATGTCCCAAGACCACCACCAATTTTGTGCCAAACTTTTCGGCGGCAAACTCTACCGAACCGATTTGTGAAGGCGCAACCACATTACCCGCTACTCGAATGACAAACAAATCACCCAAGCCTTGATCAAATACAATCTCGACTGGTACGCGAGCATCCGAGCAACCCAAAATGATAGCCAGCGGGTCTTGATCGCTCACGAGTTCTGGACGTCGTTGCATCATTGGATCAGTGTTCGTCAGGCTATCAACGTAGCGCGCATTACCGTCTCTTAGTAGTTCGAGTGCTTCTAGACCTGTTTGTGGACGAGTATCATTAGGCATAAAGGGTCCTTGATTATCAAATGATTAGAATAATAAATCTCTGTTTTTTGACCATGGCTGGCTAGGGCGTGTCTTCATTTCAAAAATGGTGATAAAAATGAGATAAATTGCCGTCAAACAAGAAAAATAGCGCAGATAATATCGGGATATTAACCAGCTATTTGACGATGTTTGGCAAGATTTATCCATTTTTAGCCCATTTAGATGACTATCGATTGAATTGAAGACACGCCCTAAGCATTTTGCCATACATAGCCGGCTCATTTTATTTCTTAGCCACAAAATGATTGTATAGGAATAAAAGCAGAAAAATAATAAAAAAATCGCTTTTAATCTCGCTAGGGCGTGTCTTCATTTTAAAAACGATTTTAAAAACGAGATAAATTGCCGTCAAGCGAGAAAAATAGCATGGATAATCTCAGGATATTAACCAGATATTTGACGATGTTTGGCAAAATTTTATTTTACGACAAAGTAGCATCGCTAACTTATAACGAACTGGCACTGACTTATATCCAAGGTTTGTTATAATACGCAGCAACCAAACCCTATTGATACCCATCGTTTATACCCATACCAAACCACCTTGAAGGCAGTGCTTTAGACGTATAGCTGTACTGAGATGTTGGATACTTAGGAACCAACCTTATGACCGAATCACCTTCAAACACGCACCAAGCTGCGGCATCAATCGACACGGTACTGCTGCAACTGACTGGTATAAAAAAAACCTATGACCAAACCGAAGTACTAAAAGACATCAATCTCGACATCAAGCATGGTGAGTTTTTGACCTTGCTTGGCCCGTCAGGCTGCGGCAAGACGACATTGCTACGCTTGATTGCCGGTTTTGAGCAGCCAAATGCTGGTGCTATCTATCTAGATGGCGTGCAGATGTCAGGCTTGCCAGCGGATAAGCGTCCGGTCAATACGGTGTTTCAGCAGTATGCCTTGTTTCCGCATATGACCGTCGCGCAAAACGTGGCTTATGGTCTTAAAATTAAAAAGGTGCCTAAAGATGAGATTAAAACGCGCGTGAGCGAGATGCTAGCAATGGTACAGCTAGAACATCTCGCCAATCGCAAACCGCAGGATTTATCTGGTGGTCAGCAGCAGCGTGTTGCCATCGCACGGGCGGTCATTAATCGTCCTAAATTATTGTTACTTGATGAGCCGCTATCGGCACTCGACCACAAGCTACGTTTGCAAATGCAGTCTGAGCTTAAACGGCTACAGCGTGAGCTGGGCATTACTTTTGTTTTCGTCACCCATGACCAAGAAGAAGCACTATCGATGTCAGACCGTATTGCGGTGATGAAAGACGGCACCTTTCAGCAAATCGGCACACCTATCGAGATTTATGAAACGCCCGCGAATTTATTTACCGCCAAATTTATCGGTGAGACCAATCTATTCAAAGCAGAAGTCAAAGGCGTCTACGCTGACCAACCAGATCGTGATGGCAAAGTCACTAACGGACGTATCGAAGTCGAAGTCTGTGAGGCACAAGCGCAAGACGGCCCGACGACGTTACGTAATTTACGTCGTCCTGATTTTGCCAATGATGTGCAAGTAGGCGACATCGTCAACTTACTACTGCGCCCTGAAGATTTGCGAATTTATGATCCTAATGACGATGTCCATACTGGACTGTTTGGCCGAGTGATTGAAAGTAACTATAAAGGCAGTACTTTGGACTCGATTATTGAATTGGCAAACGGTCATATTATCAAGGCTTCTGAATTCTTCGATGAAGATGATCCAAGCTTTGATTATAAATTGAATGAAGCGGTCAAGGTCTCATGGGTTGATGGCTGGGAATGGGTATTGCCAGAAGACTCTGAAACTGTGCCCGACACGACTGTACAAAAGGACGGTAGCTGATGGCTCGCAACCACTTAGGCAGTAAAAGTCCATTTCGTACCGCCACGCTTTGGCTAATATGGGGTTGGCTACTGATATTTGCACTATTACCAAATATCCTAGTCATCGCTGTCAGTTTTTTGACCCGCGATAGCAGCGCTTTTATCAGCTTGCCGGTCAGCATCGACAGCTATGTACGCATAATTGATCCGTTGTATTTTGAGGTATTTGTCCATTCATTATGGATGGCAAGTATCACCACGGTTATCTGCTTGCTGCTTGGTTATCCTTTTGCGTGGTTGGTCTCTAAAGCCAAAACTTGCTGGCAGCCGCTGCTCATGATGCTATTGATATTGCCGTTTTGGACGAACTCTCTAGTACGCACTTATGCCCTCAAGTTATTGTTTGCTAATAATGGTTTGATTAATAAATTCTTGCTAGCGATAGGTGTGATTGATACTCCTATTGATATTTTATACACGCAAGGCGCGGTCATAGCGGGACTGACCTACTTATTATTTCCCTTTATGGTATTGCCGTTGTATGCGGTCTTTACTGACTTGCGCAATGATATGCTACTCGCGTCGCAAGATTTGGGTGCATCGAGAAGGCAGACCTTTTGGCATGTGGTGCTACCACTCACAACACCAGGGATTATCTCTGGGGTACTGTTGGTGTTATTGCCAGCGATGGGTATGTTCTATGTGGCCGATATTTTGGGCGGCTCGCGCAACTTGTTGGTCGGTAATATTATTAAAAACCAGTTTTTGGATGCGCGTGACTGGCCCTTTGGTGCAGCGGCAAGCGTATTATTGACACTGGCGATGGCGGTATTATTGCTCGCCTATCGTGCCAGTAGTCGCCGCATTGGCAAGACTGACTTTAATGAGGTGGCCTAATGTCTTATAGATCACCAACCAAAAAACCTCGTACGCTTAAGATTGGCAGTATCGCCGCCAAAGGCTATCTCGGGTTGATTTATGCCTTGCTATATCTGCCCATTATCGTCCTAGTCGTGATGTCTTTTAACAAGTCAAAAATCGGCTACAACTGGGATGGCTTTAGCTTAAAGTGGTACGAATCACTATTTGATAACCAAGCCATGCTCGATGCATTTTGGCACTCTATTGTATTAGGCTTGGTTGCCGCGACTGTCTCGACTTTGATAGGAACGCTCACTGCCCTAGCCTTACATCGCTATAATTTTCGCGGTAAAGGCTTATTAAATGGGCTGTTATTTGTCCTGATGATGTCACCTGAGATTGTATTGGCTATCTCATTATTGGCGCTATTTTTGCTGATTGGTCTACAGTTAGGCTTTATCTCACTGCTATTGGCGCACATTACTTTTTGCTTACCGTTTGTCGTCATTACTGTCTTTGCACGCTTAAGCAGCTTGGATGAGCGCTTGATGGAAGCGGCGCGCGACTTGGGCGCCAATGAATCAACCATGGTGCGTACCGTGCTGATTCCCGTTATTTTGCCAGCAGTAATGGCAGGTTGGTTGCTCGCCTTTACGTTGTCATTGGATGATGTGGTGGTTTCAACCTTTGTCACAGGCCCTAGCTATGAGATATTACCACTACGAATTTACTCGATGGTACGGGTAGGACTCAAGCCGGAAGTTAATGCTATTGGTACCCTATTATTAGTCGCTTCTTTAATATTGGTCATTATCTCACAGCTACTGTTACGCAAGCGCTAGCTGTCCATGGCCTATTAATCATACGCTATGAATGAAAGTCAGCAACATATGTACTATAATGAATTTTTCTCAACTTAGCAGGCAGGTTGTCTTATGCTAGAGCTCCGCCATCTTAATACGTTAACTGCATTACGAGCGCATGGTTCACTTGCTGCGGCTGCCGATGAGCTGCATGTGACAGCTTCTGCAGTCTCGCATCAGCTAAAAGAGCTAGAGAATTATTACGATATTAGCTTGGTCAATCGCCGTACACGTCCGCTGACTTTTACGCCAGCTGGCAAGACGGTATTGGCATTGGCAGACAGCATTATGCCGCAGGTTACCCGTACCAAATCCAACCTTAAACGCTTAGCGCATGGTCAAGCGGGTAGATTACGCCTAGCATCTGAGTGTCATAGCTGCTTTGATTGGCTAATGCCGATACTTAATCATTACCGCCGCGAATGGTCGGATGTCGAGCTGGATTTTGCGACAGGTTTTGAGCCTGAGCCGCATCATTTATTAATGGAAGGTGATATTGATCTACTCATTACGACCAGTGATTTACCGATAGAGGGCATCAGCTATCAGCCGTTGTTTGAGTATGAGAGTCGCTTGGTGCTATCGCCAACGCATGATTTGGCGGTGCAGAAGTTTATTGAGCCGACTGATTTGACTGAAGAGACCTTGATTGCCTATCCGGTAGAGGCCAAGCGTCTCGATATCATTGCCAATTTTATGACGCCAGCTCAGGTCAGTTTTGATAGTATTCGTACGACAGAGTTGACGGCGATGCTGATTCAGCTGGTCGCTAGTGAACGCGGTGTGGCAGCATTGCCCGATTGGGTCGTTGCTGAATATGAGAAAAAAGGCTGGGTCGTCTCGCGACCGCTAGGTAATGGTGTGCATTGCCAGCTGTATGCAGCGACACGCACGTCAAGTCGAGATACGGCGTATATGCAAGGATTTGCCAGTTTATTGGAAGGGATAGTAAAGCCGGTGTAATATTTCGCTATTTACTAAATTATTCCAGTTAAGAAATATCGTTCGCTCTCTTACGTCATGACGAGCATTATGGTAAATGACGGTTCCCTAGTGAGGACTTGAAACTTCAGCTATAACCCACGTGATTCCAATAGATATAGACTTTTATATTGAATCAATGTACATCTGAGTGTACTTAATGGGCTTGGCTTAATGGTTTTTTGACTAGGTTATTAGGTAGTCATTAATAATAAGGGTAATTCACCGTTGACTATTCGACATATGTTTCAGTGCTGGCAACCCAATAAAGGCTCATGTCTTCTTCTTTTAGAGATGCCATGTCAGTTGTACGGCCTTCATTATCAATAAACTCAATTAAGTACACAGGGGGATTTTGATCAAAAATATGTACTACAGTACCCAAATGACCTGCTCTGATATCGTCTTGAATATTTTTTGACACCTTAATGACATCGTTTATATTCAACATACTGCTAAGCCTTATATTTAATAACATCTTTTATTGGAACATATTTGGTGCGCTATACAGGCATCGAACTATAGGTTATATATGTATTAATTAGACTTCTTGCAGCCGTTGGAGCTTCGGTGTTGAAAGTCAATAAAAATGGTACTTGTGTAAAAGGTTTAATAAACTATGATTTTTGGTAAACCTGAAGAATTCGCTTTGTATGTTGATACTATCCAAGAACGAAGTAATGAATTTAATGACCTAGAAGGCATAAGTGGTATTTGGTTAAAGAATAGATTATTCGTTACTAACTCAGGTTTAATTTCGTTACAAAGAGATTTCGAAAACATTATTGAGACAGCACCGCAGCTTATAGAATGTTCAAACCTTTACATGCTTGATAATCTAGATATTCTAAAGGAAATATTAAAGAAAAGATTTCCTAACTGGTGTGCAAATTCAGATATAGAGTGGGAAGAAAACATCGATGAATGGCTTGATATCGCAGAGACTACTCAATATGATATTTGTCTTGAAAGTTGCACTATGGGAAATGCGCTAAGTTATTACTTATTTGCTGTAAAACATGATGATATGGTAAAAATATTAATGTATATAAAAAGCAAAGAACATGATTTCTTTAATTTCGGAACGATAGTAGACAGTGATCTAGAATGTGTAGAAATATCGTATAGAGAATTTCAGACTATAATTGGCCAATTAGAAAGTTTTATAAAAAAAAGTAGACTTGATATTTTAGGTCGTTAATTTTTACTCTTAATACATTAAAAATAAAATTTTTTGTTTGAGCTGACAGTCCGCAATCAGTCAATAATAGTAGGATAAGAAATAATCCCTGACGCAGCGAGTAATTATGATCTCACCATATCAGAAATAGCCCTAATTAGGGTATACCCTATCGGAACCACCTAAAAGGTGCCAAAAACCAATTAATAGACCACTTAAAATAGACTGCAATAAAAGAACTACTCAAATCAGACCATTAAGTGAGTAATATCTATCGAAGGTTACAAAATCAGCTTAAACAAATAAAAGCCAAGCGCCGTTGCCAATAATGTCAGTCCCACATGTAGACCGATGAGCGCCAATCCTGCCAGCAAACGGCCGTCATTAATAAAGGTAAAGACCTCCGCGCTAAAAGTGCTAAACGTCGTCAGCCCACCCAAAAAACCAGTGATTACGAACAGCCTAACATTGTCAGACAAGCCGCTACCCATGCGCCCGAACCACACTAGAGCGAGCCCTATTAACAAGCCGCCCAACACATTAGCGCCCAACGTACCTAGTGGTATCCAATGATGCAGCGGATTAAAGCGCGCAAGCCAGCCTCGAAAACACGCGCCCAGTGCGGCGCCTAAACCAATCGCAATCCACTGCATAGATCATCCTTAGGCTTAATAAAGGTTAACGAATAGCGTATTGAGAAAGTCATCTTTAAACCGCTGGTAGCTCTGTCATCGGCCAGCGCGGCACGCAGCTCACCGCCAAATCATCTGACTGTCCCGCTTGCAGGCGCTCGTAACCGGCATAAGCAATCATCGCACCATTGTCCGTACATAATGCTGGCGGTGCATAATGAACCGTCGCGTTTATCTTAGCCAGCTCAGCTTCTAATGTCTCGCGCAGATGAGTATTGGCACTGACGCCACCCGCAATCACCAAACGGTTCATCTCTGCTTGCTTGAGCGCTTTGATGGATTTTTTTACCAGTGTATCGACCATCGCGTGTTGGAAACTGGCAGCGATATCCGCGCGAACTTGTGGATCGCTGTCCGAGACATTACTCGAACCACCTGAGCATGGCGTGTCTTTGATAAGGTTATGCACGGCCGTTTTCATACCGCTAAAGGAAAAATCCAAACCACGGTGTAACATCGGTCTTGGTAAACTGTAAGCATTTGGGTTGCCAGTCTCTGCCAGTTTGGCGATATTGGGGCCACCAGGATAAGGTAAGCCCAACATTTTGGCGGCTTTGTCAAAACACTCACCTGCTGCATCATCGATTGACTCACCCAATATCTCATACTGACCCACACCACGTGCGGCGATAAGCAAAGTATGCCCACCAGACACTAACAGCGAGACAAAAGGAAAGGCTGGAGGGTTTGCACCCATGAGCGGTGCCAACAGATGACCTTCCATATGATGGATACCAATCGCAGGAATGTCTAAGCCATACGCCAAGCTGCGTCCAAACAATGCACCCGTCATTAGAGCGCCAATAAGCCCGGGGCCTTTGGTATAAGCAATCGCATCAATCTCGCTTTTCTTGACGTCGCACTGCTCGAGCAACTCATTAAGCAAAGGCACCAGCTTGCGAATATGATCACGGCTGGCAAGCTCAGGTACAACGCCGCCGTAGAGTGCATGCAGCTCTATCTGTGAATACAATACCTGTCCAACCAGACCTTGATTGTCGCTGTTCATTTGCTCACTATCAAAAATCGCCAGTCCCGTCTCATCACAAGAGGTCTCTAAACCCAATACCTTCATACTTTTGCCTTTACACCTTTATTTTCGAGCTGCTTTTTGCCGTTTTTTTATCTTACATCACTTTAGGAATTTGAATAGCGAATAAAATAAGCCAAATACTATTTCTAGGGCGTGTCATCATTTAGATTGTGAGACTTAAAATGAGGAAAATTGCAGCCAAACAAGGAAGAAATTGCCGTAAATATGAACATATTGACAAGATTTCTGACGATGTTTGGCTAAATTTAGCCATTTTAAGACCACTAAATGTATTCATGTGCTAATTGATGACACGCCCTAGTTCAACAAATGATTTTCGCACAGTCAGTCATCTTCGTTAAGGTTGATATCAATAAAAAACGGGCATAAAAAAACCGCCATTGTCAGTCACAATGACGGTCAGTTTAACAAATTTCAATGGCTAATATATGCCATTAAGCCTTATTAGCTCACAGATGCTAGCATATAATCAACCGCTGCATGCACTTGCGCTTCAGTGACGCCATTTACCGCTTGCGCTGGCATTTTATTAAAGCCTTTAGCGGAGTGACTATACAGCGTTTCTTTATCCTTGGTCAGACGAGCCGTCCAAGCCGCCGTATCGCCATATTTTGGCGCATTGAGCAAACCAGCAGCATGACAAACCTGACAGTTTGACTCATACAGTTTAGCACCAGCATCAGCAGCCAGCACTTCAGGCTCAGCAACAGTTTCAGGTGCTACCGCTTCTTCAACTATCATGTCGGTAAACTCTGTTTCTGCTTCAATCACAGGCTCAGGCATCGTGATTTCAGGTTCTGCTACGACTGTCTCTTCAACGGCAGTATTAGTATTAGCAGGTTCATTGGCTGCTGTAGTCTCTTCAGTGGCCGTGTTATCGCCACTACAAGCACTCACTGCAAATATCACGCTCATACTGATTACAGACAATCTCAGTTTCTTCATATACGACTGAATATCAATCATGGTTTTACCCTTACTTAATAAGTCTGTAATCGGTTAATAATGCATTATATAAGCTCAAAATACTTGCCTATACTACTAATGACTGTCTAAGAGTTCGTTCAGCACTAACTTATTCAGCAGTGGTTGCCGCTGCATCTTCAGTAGCCATATCAGTGCTGTCAGTAGTCGGAGCAGCAGCTGTATCAGCACTATCGGTAGCCGTTGCTTCTGCCATATCAGTATCAGCCATACCGGCTTCAGCAGTAGTAGCACCATCGACTGCCATACCGTCTGCAGTCATATCCGCAGCTGGCATCGGGGCGGTTTCTGGAAACTCCATTTCTTCAGCAGGTGGGCCATTTTTGATCGCAAGTGCCGCTGCTTCATCAACGCGATCTTTTGCATATACTTCATGCTCTTTGTCGCCACCACAAGCGCTCACGCTCGCACCCAAAGCAACGATAAATGCTGTGCTCAACACCGTACTTAATACTGTTTTTTTCATGCCAACATCCTCAATAAAATACACATAAAACGGTTCATATGCTTACTAGGGTCTATTTGATATTCAAACGTGGTGCTGGCACTCACTATTTTTTAGACAATATGCAGTGAAATTGTTGAAGCCTAGTCATTCTAGGTTAAACCATTTCGCCATATATTGGCAAAAAATAGCCCTGCCCTCCACTCGAGCACAGCTCTTGCCTTGCGAACGGGCAAAGCAGTGCTTTGCTCTATCCGTTCTCAAGGCTGATGCTAAAATTACCCCAACCGTTGTTGAAAACCTAGCTAAGGTCTCGACATTATCGTCGGTTTTCGCCTAGTTTGAGTTAACTTTAGCCATCAGCAGCCCTAATATTTGAATATCAAACAGACCCTATAATATGGAAATTATCATAGCATAAACTCCAACCAAACCGTTATAGACTGTAGGGACTTTTTATTCACGGTAAATTTTGTGCCCTGACTCAATCTAAAGCAAGACAGTTGCGCCTAAATACTCATCTAAGCAAATAACATATAGACAATAAACCATTAAAATCGTTGACTTTGTTGGTATTTTTTATTAAAATACCTGCCCTTGTGCTAATGCGCAAGAATTGTCCTAGTTTGAGCTGATGCCAGTAATCTTGAGATATTACGGCTAAATACTAATACACAGCCAAGCTAATGCCCTTATATCTCATCCTAATCGAGGAGTCTTCATGCCTGCAGTTAAGGTTAAAGAAAACGAACCAGTAGATATCGCTATCCGTCGTTTCAAACGTGCTTGTGAAAAAGCTGGCGTATTATCAGACGTACGTAAGCGTGAGTTTTATGAAAAACCAACGCAAGTACGCAAGCGCAAAAAAGCAGCTGCCGTAAAGCGTTATAAAAAGAAATTACAACGCGAAACTATTCGTACCACTCGTATGTACTAATCAGTAATCTGATTTAGTTACGTACAAGCGCTACACTAACGCCACTGTTATCCATTGATATCAGTGGCGTTTTTTATGCTACAATTTTTGTTATTACTGCTGATACATTTTTTATCAAAGCCACTTTTTTTATTAAAGCCACTTTTTTATTAAAGCCCCGATCAGCAGGTTTTGCTCTAAAAACCTAACAAACAACATATGACAAATAGCATTTAACAGATAAATAAGGATGATAGCAGTGAGCCAACTTAAACAGACTTTATCAGACAATATCAAAGTTTCCATGAAAGCTCGTGAGCTTGAGCGCGTTAAGGTATTACGTAACGTACAATCAGTCATCAAGCAAATTGAACTTGATCGTCAAATAGAGCTCGATGATGCAGGCGTACTCGAAGTTTTACAGAAGCAGCTTAAACAACGCCAAGAATCGCTTGGTATTTTTACCGAAAACGACCGTGATGACTTGGCAACCAAAGAGCAGTTCGAGATCGATATCATCAATGAGTTCATGCCACAGCAAATGAATCAAGACGAGATCATGGCATTGGTAAATGCCGAGATTGCCACGCAAGGTGCTACTTCTATGCGTGATATGGGTAGTGTGATGGGCGTGCTAAAGAACAAAACCGCTGGTCGTGCTGACCCTGCGCTCATCTCTAAGCTGGTAAAAGAAGCTTTGCAAGGTTAATACTTTTTATGGTCAACATCGTTGCTTGAGACTGATGTGCCGTAGCTATAAATGATGAACATATAAACACAACCGCCTAAGGCTTAAAGTCTTTGGCGGTTTTTACGTCTTTGATTTCTGCATTAATACTTGCCAAGAGCGGACGCGCACTATTTGCTTGCGCGGTCGTTTGCATGCTTTCAGCCAATCGTTTGGCCTGCGTTAAGGAAGTAAGCGCACTTTCATAGCGCCCATTCCATAGCTGATCATGGCTGCGATAGCGCAATGCGTTAATTGTCGCGATGTTGGCTAGCTGCGGGGAGTCAGTCGTTTTGGCAATTTTCTCATTGGCAAGTTGTAAGCTTTGCCATGCATAACGATCGCTTGGTTGCTGCTGGGTCAAAGGTTTTAACAAAGCTTGTGCTTTGGTCGGCTGATTACTGTTCGTCAACGCTTCGGCTAAATACAAGCGCAAATCACGGCGCTCTGGGTAAACACGCTGCTGACGCTCTAATACTTCGGCGGCTTGCTGCCATTTGCCTTGTTCACTCAGCATTTGGCTATGCGTAATCGACAACAATGGCTCTAATGACTGGCGCTGCGCCGCTGGTAACACGACAAGTTCCGCCAATATGTCATTGGCATCAGTAAAGCGTTGTTGCTCGCTATACCAAGTCATCAACGCCAATTTGGCTCCTAAGCTGTTTTTGGCAGCCGTTGTCAGTATGGTCTCAGACGCATGCTTACCTGTACTTTGGACGCGCCAATAAAGCAAATCAAACTGCACTTGATGACGCTGCTGCTGGCTTAATGACATGGCGGGATACTGCTGGGCGCGGCTCTGTGATTCGCTCAAACGTTCATTGCTTAAGGGATGCGAACGTACAAAACTGGGCAAAAACAGATTGGCTGTCTGATTAAGTTGGTTTTTTTGATTCATCGTGGCAAAGAATCTCGGCATCGCGCGTGGGTCATACCCAGCTTGGGTCATAATTTGCATCCCTACCCGATCGGCCTCGCGTTCGTTGTTGCGACTAAAAGCCATGCTGCTATTCATTAGTGCTGTTTGGCTGCCCATCAGTACTGCTGCTGTGGCGTCACCATCGACCGCTGATGCGGCAATCGCAGCCAGCATACCGCCTATTTGCATCAGCAAGGCTTTCTTACGTTCATCAACGCCACTCTCATAATGGCGTTGGCTAATGTGCGCCACTTCATGAGCGACGACACTAGCCAATTCATCCATACTACTCGCAGCCAGTATCGTCCCTGTATTGATGCCAATGACGCCGCCTGGCACTGCAAAAGCATTAATACTGGGATTGTCGATAATGACCAAGCCCAAGGGCGCTTGCTCACGCGCTTGTGCATTGAGCCGCCACGTCATTTCTTTAACCGTTTCTTGCACCCAAGGATCATGCTCCATTTTTGCGCGACCATTGATACGCTGTAATGACCATTCACCAAGCAGCTTATTTTGATACTGTTCCGCGAAGCTCAGTCCTTGCCCGCGTAAATTGGGTAAATCGAGCGCTTCTGCCGCTGGTGTTTGCCATGAGTTATAGGCAAATGGCGCAGCAGAATTTTCGCTACTATTGGCGCCAGTTGTCAGAGCCAATAATACAGCCGATAGCCCTAGCTTGATTGCATGAGGCATAAGCAAACGACCTGTTTTTTGTTTGGATACAAACAATATCATTTTCTGTATATCCTTAACGATGGCGCACTCATTCAATATATTGCTGCCTTGTCTATAGTCGGTTCAGTATAATTTGGATACAAGGAAGGCGAGTGAAAGTACTACAAGTAGTAGACTAAGCAAGCTTGACACCGTATCCAATTTATAGAGGATTGACTATACCAAGCAGTGACTGTCTATTAGAATGATACAGATGCGCATCTTACCCGCTTGATAATAACGTAATTTTGACTATACGAGCTTGTTTATACAAGGTCAATTCTAGTCTGTATTTAGCTACCAATAACTCGGCTGTGCGTCACTATTGTGCAACATGACAATGTAATTATTGATGGTCAATTTTTGGTTTGATTGTTGATAGCATTTTTAGCCGTCAGCCTTGAGTAGTCATTCTAGTGAGCCAAACATTACGATGACTATATTCAACTGCAACTGCATCGCGGCAATTTGCTATAATAACGAATGGTGGCGAAATGTCCACATTAGTGCCTTTTACTTAATAGACCCAACATATTAATAAGTTAATATTAATAAATATGGTCTATTAAATTCTCTACGGCTACCAACTCAAGTTTTAATATCTCAAGGTTTTTTATGTCTGCTGACAGTCAGTTAATTACCGCACAAGGGTCTTACTCTGTTTGTTTGTCAGCAAGTTTGCCTGATACGCAGCAGCATGTTATTAAAGAGTTATTAGACTTATTGCCTACTGGTCATACGGGTAATATGGAGTTGGATGGCACGACAGGCTCCGCTCAACCGATTCTTAATATAAAAAGTTGGGTAGACGGGCGTGGACTTGCCTGCCCGATGCCACTTTTAAAAACCAAAGTGGCACTACGCGATGTAGCAGCTGGCGAGTCGTTATATGTGGTGGCAACCGACCCTAACTCGAAAGCGGATATCACCGCTTTTTGTCAGCAAAGCAAGCAAGCTAAAATGACGCCTAGTTTGGGATTAACGATGAGCGAAATGACCGAAAAAGTACTGGTTGATGGCGCTACATCACAGCGTTTCGATACAATATATCACTTCATCATTACTAAAACTGATAGCAACTAAGCGTCGCTATCCTTTACAATTACAACAATAAAGATTTTTATCTGACTGTTTGTTTATCTATTTAACCAAGGTCAAGAATATGGCTACTACCGCTAATGATGCTGCGAAAACACGTAAAAAAGATGGCGCAGCGCCTGAAAAAAACGAAGCGCGCGATGCAGCCCTAAAAGCTGCTGCCGCGCGTCCACCTTATGATGCGAGTGCATTTGAAGATACGAGCACTCGTGACTTAGTCCCAGCGATGCCAACGCATTTGTCAGCGCCTGGGGTGAATTTGGGTGCTTATATTAATACTGTGCATCAAATCCCTATTTTAACCCCGACGCAAGAGCAAGAGCTTGCCCATCGCTATTATGATGAAGGCGATGTCGAAGCAGCACGCTTGCTCGTTATGTCGCATTTGCGCTTTGTGATTCACATCGCGCGCAGTTATTCAGGCTATGGTTTACCACAAGCAGATTTGATCCAAGAAGGCAACTTGGGGTTAATGAAAGCCGTCAAGCGTTTTGATCCGAATAAAGGCGTGCGTTTGGTTTCTTTTGCAGTGCATTGGATCAAAGCGGAAATTCACGAATTTGTGATTCGTAATTGGCGCATTGTAAAAGTCGCGACCACCAAGGCGCATCGTAAGCTGTTCTTTAACTTACGCAGTCTTAAAAAGACCAATAACCAACTCACCCTTGAAGAAGCAGATGCCATCGCCAATGACTTAAATGTTACGCGTAAACAAGTGCTTGAGATGGAATCACGTCTCACCTCTTATGATGCGTCATTTGAAGCGCAATCTAGCGATGATGACGATGGCCGTTATGCGCCGCAGCTGTTTTTAGAAGACGGTATCGATCCTGCTGAGATGGTGGAAGAATCAGATTGGGAAGAAAACAACTCATCGGCATTGATTGCGGCGATGGATACCCTCGATGATCGTTCACGCGATATCGTTGAGCAGCGCTGGCTGTCTGAGCAAAAATCAACCTTGCACGAATTGGCAGCGGTTTACTCTATCTCGGCTGAGCGCGTACGCCAAATCGAAAAGAACGCTATGGATAAAATCCGTGAGGCGATGACTATCGATAGTGTCATTTTACCCAATGACATTCAGTAAATCGTCCCCTATGCGCTATTACCACCGCGCTATTGACAGGCTTGAATGATAATACGAGTTTTCGCATGGTAAATTGGATAGGTATTGCAGCGATCAATATGGCCATTGCTGTTGGCTTAGGCGCGTTTGGGGCACATGGTCTCAAAGGTATGGTCAGCACTCAGCAGCTTGAGTGGTGGCATACCGCAACACTCTATTGGTTTGTCCATGCACTCGGTTTATTGCTGGTCGGCATACTTGTCCGTCTAAATTATACGACTCAGACGAGTGCATGGTTGCTACAAGTTGGCGTCATTATATTTGCTGGCAGCCTGTATGCGATGACATTGGGCGCACCGCTTTGGTTTGGCGCAATCACACCTATTGGTGGTGTTTTGATGATTGCAGGTTGGCTATGGCTTGCTGTCTCAGCGTTCCGCTTGAGCAAGGTAGCCAGCTAAATATAATCAAAATATTCTAAAGACGCGACGGTATTGCTGATATCAATTTTTTGTAGCCTCTGTCTGCGTAGGCATAGCAAGCAAGAAAAATTGATATCAGCATTGAGTGATTTATCGATATTACTTTTCACTGACTACAGTAAAGTGATTAACAGCTGCGAGAAAGATAGATAATAATGATGTGACTGAAAGATATGGCAAAAAAAGGAATTTTAATCAATTAAGGAGTACATTTTATGAGTACCATTAGCGTTAATGGTAAACATCTACAGACCACCCATCAGACCGTGCAATTGGTCATCAATGAGCTTGGACTGAGCGAAGGTCGCTATGCAGTCGAGGTCGATGGAGATCTGATCCCAAAGAGTGAGCTGGGTCAGCTACGTATCACTGAGGGGATGAATATTGAGGTGGTACAAGCAGTTGGTGGCGGCTAGTTGTTCATTTCCTAGCGACCTCCAAAATACTAATTGAGCAATATCAGTAGCTACAACAAGCAAAAACTTATTAATAACATCCTCTCTTTCGTTAAATGATGACGGGATGATAAGCAATAAAAAGACCTCAACGTTAGATACGTTTGAGGTCTTTTTTATTGCTTATTACGTCGTTACTCAATCAATGGGCTATTTATATTATTTATTCATATAGTCGATTCAATTTAAAAGTAGTACAAGGCAACCGAGTGTAGATGTATATGTGATACTTCAAGCGAGGTTAACGCTGTAATACTTATATAGTGGAATGACTATACTATTTATGGGTTTATTAGCCACTATATATTGAGCATCAATCATAATAAAACTAAACGGCTGGCGCTACATCAGCGGTGCTGAGATCTTCATAGCGTCCGTCACGCCCTGCACCCTGAGTCTTTTTACGCTCTTGACGGGTTTTATACTTACGTACTTGTCTATCAAGCTTGTCTGCCATCTCATTAATGGCTTTATACATATCATCCTCAAGCGCTTGGACAAACATTTCTTGACCTGAGACTCGCATAATCGCTTCGGCTTTATGGCTCTTTTTACCACCATCACTTGCGCCGCTATTGTCTAGCGATAAGATCACTTTAATACTTTGTATCTGATCGAAGTGACGCTCTACTTTTTCAAGTTTTTCGCGAACCGCTTTGTCCATTGCATCGGTAACACTGATATGGTGACCACTGATAGAAACATTCATATTATTGTCCTTTTATTTATGACTTACAATCAACAGATGAGGTGGCATTCCTACCCTTTTCATCTTGCCTTACCAACGACCGCTACAAAATTTTCGGTAAAAACTGACATATCCTTATATTGCCAATTTAGTATCGCCATTTTTTTACCAAAAAAAAATTTGCGTCGTTTTTGTCCTTGGTATGACTCTAATTTGTCATGAAAACCTGATAGTAGCAAGACAGTAAATTGTAATTAAATGTAATAAAAACTGTTGTTTCTTGCAGGTTTCTATATAATCAAAAAATTTTATTTTTTATATTTATAATCAGGTATATTGAAATTTTCCTGACTTTGAGGATAAGTCATTGAATCATGACAATTAATATTTTTGTTTGCGCTGGGCAGATGAGCCAATATTCATCGCTTCACGATATTTGGCCACCGTTCGGCGAGCAATATCGATACCTTCAGAAAGCAGCTGATCTTTTATGCGATTGTCAGACAGCGGTTTTTTGGGGTCTTCATCCGCTATCAGCTTCTTAATCATCGCGCTGATAGCCGTCGAGGAGATGTCGCCATCGCTACTACTGACATGCGATGAGAAGAAATGCTTGAGTGAAAACAAGCCTTGCGGTGTCAAAATGCTTTTGCTAGTGGTCAAACGCGAGACGGTCGATTCGTGTAAATCAACCTCTTCAGCGATGACTTTTAAGATAAGCGGTTGCATGGCAGTCGCGCCGTGCTGCAAAAACTCTTGCTGATAGCGCACGATACTGGTCGCTACCTTTAACAGGTTTTGATTGCGCTCTTCGATACTACGAATAAACAGCCGCGCATCGGTGAGATTTTCACGCAAATATTGATTGTCAGGGCTGTCATCGCCACGTTTGACCAAATTGGCATATTCTTGATTGACCCGTAGTTTTGGTAATGTCTCAGGGTTCAGTCGTACTTGCCAGCCATCTATTTGTGCAGTAGCATTGGCTCTGTTGCTATTATTGGTGTTCTGAGTATTATGGCGACGGATAGGCGTAACCAGCACATCAGGAATGTCATAACTGGCAGGCGGTTGAGCGTAATCTGGCTGATTGCTTTGAAACAGCAAACCTGGCGAAGGGTTTAAGCCGCGCAGTAAGTTAAGCGCAGGGGTAATGTGCTCAGGTGCCAACCCTGTCCGTTCAGTCAGCGCTTTGATATTATTACTGACTAAATGTTCACTGGCGGACAATAGCGCTTGCGCCTCTTTGAGATAGTCAGTATCAGCATCGAGCTTGACCAGCTGAATCGCTAGACACTCACTCAGATTGCGCGCACCGACGCCCAATGGATCGCACGATTGGATAACGCGCAGTACCGCCATGACCTCATCATGCTCAACGCGCTCCTCCCATTGATAAAAGCTTGCCATGGTCTCAAAGCTTTGTAACAGCTCATCAATATCAAGGCGCACAAAGCCCATATCATCCATCGAGTCCATCAGATATTCTGCAATCAGCATGTCCGTCTCCGAGAGACGCTTAAAGTTAAGCTGCCAACGCACATGATCCTGTATCGTGGCGCAGGTAGCACCTTGATAACGATCAAACTCATCATAATCTGATTTTGCTAAAGCACTAGAAGCACTGCCAGCACTAAAATGACTGGCATCAAAACGGTCAGTATCAAAGCGACTATCGTCATCGTTATCTAACGCTTGATAATCTGTCGCACCCTCATCGATACCTGACTGCTGTAGTTTATCAAAGCTATCCGCTGAACCATCACTGTAATCGCCCGTACTATCATCGTCATAGCTGGAAGTAGATGACGCGGTAAATGAATCAGCGCTAGCAGCTTGGTTCCAAGTATCGAGGGTTAATGGCTCGCTAAAGTCATCTACCATCGTATCGTTATTGCTCTCGTATTCGTCTTCCTCATCCTCGATACGTTCAAGCAGCGGATTACTATCCAGCTTGGCCTGAACCTCTTGTGCGAGCTCAAGACTAGAGAGCTGCAACAATTTAATGGCTTGCTGCATTTGCGGGGTGAGCTTTTGTGATGTACTTAGCGTGGTCGCCAATCCGAACGACATACTCATAGGTAGCTTATTACACTCCAATCGTGGTGATATAGTCTATAGTTAATTTACTCTAAATCAGATACGGCGTTAGGCTTGCTTAGTCCACTGTTTGTAGTACTTCCAATCGCCTGCTTTGTATCTAAATTATATTGAACCGACTATATGTTATGCTGATTAAGGTCGTGAGTTCATATTATCAGGTCATGACGATAGCATTTTTTGCCACAATTTTGCTATGATAATTTATACCCCATGCGCACGAGCTTTTAATACCTTTCTTATAAAAATACCTAGATACAGATTTTACTGCCTAAATGAATCAAGATTTCAGCACATATAACCTGTTAATAATGACAAGCTTATTATGATAAGAAAGATGAGATAAGCGCCTTGTCAGCTCAAGAATAACTGAGGAGCAAACTATGAATAATCCTATAAATAATACGCAATTCACCATTGCTGCGATCCAAATGAACAGTCAGCAAAACACGGATAACAACTTAGCTGATATAAAAGCCGCCATCATTGATGCCCGTGCCCAAGGTGCTCAGCTGGTTGTGTTACCAGAAAACTGCTGCAGCATGGGTGAGCAGTTTGCCACTGCTGAGCAATTTGATGCACTATCAGCGACGTTGGCGGATTACGCTCGTACCTACGGTATTTATGTGCTGGTCGGCTCTCTGCCCTGTGTTTATCGCCCAGATGGCATGGTCGTACCTGATGGTAGATTGCGTCAAGTCAGCCAGTTATTTGCCCCTGATGGCAAACGGGTAGCACGCTACGACAAAATTCATTTATTTACAGCGACGGTGGCAGATAAGCAAGGCAACTATAATGAAGCCGCCACGTTTGAGCCGGGCACACAAACCATCATCGCACCGATTGAGGTAAATGATGCCGTGTATCAACTGGGGATGATGGTTTGTTTTGATTTGCGTTTCCCCGCCTTGGCTCAGCGTTTGCGCCAAGCGGGTGCTGACATATTGAGCGCCCCGTCAGCCTTTACTTATCTGACGGGGCAAGCACACTGGTCGCTGTTGCTACGTGCGCGGGCGCTAGACAGTCAATGTATGGTCATTGGCGCAGCACAAGGCGGTGACCATCTCTACAAAAATGGGAATACACGGCAGACGTGGGGACATACCGCCATCACCGCTTTTGATGGCACTATTATAAATAGTTATGATGATAGTGCACTGAGTAAGCAGGCTGTGGGCGAAGAAGCTGTTGTTCAAGAACAGCAAAATTATGAAATCGTCTTGGCAACTTTTGATAAGTCTGCCCAAGCGCAAGGTCGGCAAAAGATGCCTATCTTTGACTGCCATCGTTTGGCTTAAGGGTAGCGCTGGTTTGTTTACATAAGCGGCTTTAGGGTTTGAATGTCAGTCTTTAAACTTTACGTTGAGTCTTTGTCATTCTGCGCATGAGTCGCGCGCGGATGGGCGCGATCATAGACTTGCGTAAGCTTAGCAAAATCCACATGGGTATAAATTTGTGTGGTGCTAATGTCGCTATGCCCAAGCATCTCTTGTACCGCACGCAAGTCGCCACTGCCCGACAGCATGTGCGAGGCAAAGCAATGGCGCAATAGATGCGGATACATATTTTGGGCAATGCCTGCCCGCGTTGCCGCGACTTTTAGACGTTGTTGCACTGCTCGCGTTGACAAGCGTGTGCCCAATTTCTCACTGATAAATAATGCGGTGTCCATCTGCTCTACCCACAGGTTACGATGCGGTAGATAGCGCGTAATCGCTTCTGCTGCTTTGACGCCCAATGGTACTAGGCGCGTCTTATTGCCTTTACCTGTCACTCGTACCCGCAAATCAGACAAATCCACATCTGCCATATCTAGGGCGACCAACTCGCCGACACGCAGACCACTGCTATAAAGTAGTTCAAACATCGCTTTATCACGCAACCATAAGCGCGCTTGCTCCGGCGTATCAGGGATTTCTTGATCCAGTAGTTGCGTCAGTAAATCCACGTCAGCGATCGACGGTAGTGGTCGAGGGCTGCGCTTAAGCTGATAGCCGGTCGTTGGATTGATACGTGCTAAATCCTGTTCGATCAACCATCCATAAAAGTGGCGGATGGCGGACAGCTCTTGCTGGACACTAGCAAGTGCCAGCTTATCTTCATCGAGTCGTTGGCTGATATGCTGGGCTAATTGACGCTTATCACAGCGCGTCCACGTCAAACGCTTGCCGCGTAAAAACAGCGCCAGTTGGTTCAGTCCCGCAAAATAAGCGGTCAATGTATGAGGTGAATGATTGCGCACTGACAAAGTGTTTAGCCAACGATGTACTGGTGCGAGCAGCTCTCGTAACGAAGCGTCTGACTCGATAGTGGCGGCCAGCTCAGCGGATAGCCACGATTTTGACTTGGAATCTACTGTAGGCGCTGTCGTCATTGTCTATCAGCTATCAGCACTGGGCTTGATGCCCGCTTGCGCCATCAGACCATCTGGGCTAAATACGCCCTCGTAGACAAATGCCGTTGGCCCCGTCATCATGACCGAATAGCCCGGCTGCCATTTGATAATCATGCTACCGCCATAGAGCTGTGCGCGCACATCTTCGCCTTCATCGAGCCAGCCTTCACGGATACCGACCGCCACTGCCGCACATGCGCCAGTACCACAAGCTTGGGTCTCGCCGACACCGCGCTCATAGACACGTAGACGAATATGACGCTGGTTCATCACTTGCATGAAGCCGACATTGACACGGTCGGGAAATGCCGGATGTGACTCAATGGCTTTGCCCAAAGTTTCAACATCGGCATCGAGTACGTTGTCGACTTTTATAACGGCATGCGGGTTGCCCATATTGGCAACATAGAGCTGCACAGGCGTCCCATTAACGTCTAGGTGGTAAGCGTTTTGGATCTTGGTGGTGGCTCTTGGGGTAAATGGAATCTCGTTTGGCTCAAATTTCGGCTTGCCCATATCGACTTCTACCCAACCATAACGATCAGTGGTCAAAGAAATAATACCGCTCGCTGTCTCAACACGCAGACGCTGCTTAAATGACAGTTTACGTGCTTGTACAAAACGCGCAAAACAACGTGCGCCATTGCCACACTGCTCGACCTCGGTGCCATCAGTATTAAAAATACGATAACCAAAATCGACATCAGGGCGCATGGGCGGTTCAACCACGAGCAATTGATCGAAGCCAATGCCCAAATGACGATCACCCAACAACTGCACCAAATCCTTGGTTAATTCTAAGCGCTGGGTCACCAAATCGATGACCATAAAATCATTGCCCAGACCATGCATTTTTGTAAATTCTATGAGCATATCCTTGAGTCCTATCCTATTTTTATGTATGTGTTATATTAGCACGCTGTCAGATACAATCATAATTATCACCGCTATCAAATACTAAGTTATATTTATCCTTTAAAACCAATATCTTGGTAAAGCTCTGCCATAAAAAAACCCACTATCAGTACGATAGTGGGTTTTTTATATTCAAATGTCATGGTAGACCTAATAATGTTACTCGGCTTGCCACAGCGTTTCGTCTGCATATAACGCTTCAGTGGTTTCGCGTTTGCGAATCAGCTGATGGCGATCATTAGCCACCATGACCTCACTAGCACGCGGACGCGAATTATAATTGCTACTCATGGTAAAGCCATAAGCACCAGCGCCCGTTATCGCTAAAACGTCACCTGTAGCGAGCGACAACAAACGGTCTTTCGCTAAGAAATCCCCTGTCTCGCAGATAGCACCAACGATATCCCATGGCTGTGTACCGTCAGTGTCTAGACCATTCTGTGGTAACATTTCAGGAATCACTGCCATTTCAGCTTGGTATAAAGCTGGACGAATCAAATCGTTCATCGCGGCATCAACAATGGCAAAATTCTTATGCTCGGTTGGCTTTAATACGTCAACTGTAGTCAATAAGATACCGGCATTGGCCACAATACTACGACCCGGCTCAAAGAATACCGTCAGGCCAAGCGCGCTTAATTTAGGTAATAACGCCTCGGCAAACTCATCGATAGACACGGGCGTTTCATCAATATAACGCACCCCTAAGCCGCCGCCCAAATCGATATGGCGTAGCTCGATACCTTTGTCGCGCAGGCTATGCACCAGTTCAATAATTTTATCGAGCGCGGCAACAAATGGCTCAACCTCAGTCAACTGCGAGCCAATATGACAATCAATTCCGACGATATCGATATGCGATAATTCTGCCGCTTGTTGGTAGACAGCAGCCGCATCTTCATGGGCGATGCCGAATTTGTTGTCTTTTAATCCAGTTGAGATATACGGATGGGTGTTGGCATCGACATCTGGATTGACCCGTAGTGATATTGGCGCAGGCTTATCAAGTGACTTTGCGACGTCATTGATTAAGGTCAGCTCGCTAATAGACTCGACATTAAAGCAGCCAATACCTTGGGTCAGTGCATATTCGATATCACCGCGAGTTTTACCCACGCCGGAGAATACCACGCGTGCAGCTTTACCACCTGCTGCCAACACTCGCATCAGCTCACCACGCGAGACAATATCAAACCCTGCACCCGCTTGCGCTAGGATACCGAGCACGGCCAGATTAGAGTTGGCCTTAACCGCATAACAAACCTGATGCTTTAGACTAGAAAAGCTATCCGTATAGGCTTGATAGACATCTAATATCGCCTGTTTTGAGTAGACATAACAAGGCGTACCATAATGCTTGGCCAACGCTGCAACACTAACTTGCTCCATATATAACGCGTCGTCGCGATAGTGCAGTGCTGGTAAGTGGGCAGTTAAAGCGTTAGGGTCGATATATAACCCTTGCTCAGTCTGGGTGGTGACTGACTCACCAATAGTAAAATCGGTTACGCCTGCGTGTTGCTCAGAATGACTCATATAAACATCTCTAATTTCATCAGGTTATCAAGGGTAAAGATTGTCGGTTGCGGCGAGCAAGAACGGCTCTTTGACAAACAATTTTTCTATAAAATTAATAATCGTTAATATCGGTGCTCGGCTCAGGCAATACTTGCTGCTGTTCTAGGTAGCGCGTTTTTTGATAGTCATCATCATCGACACTAGCGAAGGCAGCGTCTTGTGGATTGCTGGTACTGTCGATTTTATCGGTACTCTCTTGCACGGTCTGGCTACTGGAGTCTACTAAATACAAATCGCCTTTTTGCCCGCAGCCTGACAAGCCCAACATCATGGTACTGCCAATAATGAAAGTATAGAAGACACGACGGCTACTGCTAACCAATACGTTAGTAGACTCAGGCTTGGAGAAATGGGGTTTAATAAACATAGAATAGAGGACCTTTAACGTTGCAATGGTGTGGAGGCGCTAAAAACAAGCAGTATTAGGGCGTGTCTTCAATTCAATCGATAGTCATCTAAATGGGCTAAAAATGGCTAAATCTTGCCAAACATCGTCAAATAGCTGGTTAATATCCCGATATTATCTGCGCTATTTTTCTTGTTTGACGGCAATTTATCTCGTTCTTATCACCATTTTTGAAATGAAGACACGCCCTAGTAAAAACCAAATTAAAAATCGAGCACCAAAACAGGAGGATACGACAAGGTTTTAATCATAGCATTATTCTATAAAGCTGTGCGCATAGTGGCTATTAATAATGACCATTCATAATGGCTATTCATGGTTGCTATTCATAGTAACTGTGAATCACTCAAAAATTTATTAAGCGTTGGTATTATTTTGAGGGGTTACTTTATTTTGGATGTACTACATTACCTTTAGAACTATTACGAGAGCACCATTTTAGTTAGCAAATAGCGTTTTGGCAGCTTTTTGACAAACTTTCTTACAATTTATATTGCTTATGGTTTTAGTGCTTTAGCAGCTATCACACCCCAATGATACTCGGTGCACAGTTGTATTAATTACACGCTCAGTACTGAATTTAAACCTTATCGTGGTCGTGGTATAAGCACAAAAATATGTTACATTATAGCCCGACCTTGCAGCTGTGACGAGCGCGCTAGCAAGCGCCTCATCGACACTCGACAAGTATGGCCGTGCAAGAATGACCAAAATCAGCCCTATTTTTGTTTGACGGATGTCAGCATGAATACGGCTGGTTTTTGTTTATTTAACCCGTGTTAATCTATAATGATTCAACACTTATAAAATATAATCTAAGGATAGAGTATGAGCGCCAGCCTGACCACCACTTTTGATGATAAAAACTCTGACACATCAACCCTGACCAGTCCTACTTTAGTCCTTAATTGTGGCTCTTCTTCTATCAAATACGCATTGATTAGTGATGACAACTCTACTCGTATTACTGGTCTTGCCGAAAACTTAGGTCTGGATACTGCCCGTATCAAACACACCACTCTAAATGGCGAAAAACTCGAAATCTCTATCCCGGGTGGTCGTCATAAATTGGCGCTACAAAAAATCCTTGAGCTATTAGAGCAGTACCATTTCATCGCGGTCGGTCATCGCGTGGTACATGGTGGCCGTGAATACTCAGCAGCTGTGCGAGTCGACGATCATGCACTCGCAGAAGTCAAACGCCTCAAGATACTGGCACCACTACACAATCCTGCCAATGCGTTGGGTATCGAAGCGGTGCAAGCCATTTATCCTGATATGCCGCAAGTTGTGGTGTTTGATACCGCCTTTCACCAAACGATGCCGCCCGTTGCGTTTCGTTATGCCCTGCCAAAGTACCTGTACGAAGAACACAAAATCCGTCGTTATGGTTTTCATGGCACCTCTCATGCCTATGTCTCAGAGCGTACCAGCCAAATCACGGAGTCTAAAGGGCCACATGGTTGGCTAACAGCACATCTCGGTAATGGCTGCTCGGTGGCTGCCGTATACGATGGCAAGAGTCTCGATACCAGTATGGGTCTGACCCCACTCGAAGGTCTGATGATGGGTACGCGTAGCGGTGATGTCGATCCTAGCTTGCACATGCATCTAAAGCGTCAACTCGGTATAAGCCTAGAAGAGACTGATAAAATGCTCAATAGTGACAGTGGACTGCTGGGCATATCAGGCTTATCTAACGATTTGCGTACTATCGAGCAAGCAGCCAGTGAAGGTCATAAAGACGCGCAACTTGCGATCGAGATGTTCTGCTACCGCGCTGGTAAATACCTTGCCAGCTTGAGCTGTGCGCTACCGGAGTTTACTGGTATCGTCTTTACCGGTGGTATCGGTGAAAACTCAGTGACCACGCGTGCCAGCATCTTAGCAGTGATGCGTCATTTTGGTATCAAAATAGATGCGGACAAAAACGCGGATTTATCCCGTGGTAAAGAAGGCAGCTTCCATGCAGATGACAGTAGTATTGAGCTGTGGGTCGTACCAACGGATGAAGAATACCGTATCGCGCAAGAGACGCGTCAGGCCTTGAATTTGGTATAAGCCTATTTAGATATTATACTCAGCGTTTATCATTCTTGATGGTTATAAAAAAATAGAATAAAACGCTCAGTATTTTTTATGCTACCAATAATAAATCGAAGTCTAAAACAAAATAAATCGTAGGAAACCTTATGCAAACCATTTTACTTGTTCCCATCAGCCGCGGTATCGGTGTGACATCGGCTGCGCTTGGATTGATTCGGGCGTTTGACTATAACGGTATAAAAGCGGGCTTTATGAAGCCGTTTTTGCAAGATGACACCCTTGATAAACAACACAGCTTGGACAGCTCAAGTGCGTTGGCCATGCATGCCTTTGGTCTAAAGCCACCCAAATCTATCAGCCGTCAGCATGTCGAGCGCATGATCGGCGATGACAACCTCGATGATTTAATGGAAGAAGTCGTCGGCAATTATCATACGCTCGGCGATGATTATGATGTGGTCATCTGCGAAGGTTTGGTGCCGACCACCGAGACCTCTTATGCCTCCCAAATCAACCGAGCAATCGCTCATGCTTTGGATGCCAAGATTATATTTGTCAGTACCGCTGACATCAGCAAACCGGCCTATTTAGCAGACAAACTTGATGTGCACGCCCGTGAGTTCGGCGGTGTCATCGATTCGCGTACGTTAGGCGTGATTTTGATGCGTGTGCAAGATGTGCCCAACACTTTTGACAATCAACCTGTCGCACCTGGGGAAGCCGTCGTCAGCTTGGACCAGAACTTTATGCAAGAAGTTCAGCGCTTATCACCTTCGTTCAATACCGAAGCGTTTCGCCTCATCGGTGTGGTACCCTTTAGCGATTCATTATCTGTGCCGCGTACATGGGATATTGCTACAGAGCTTGATGCCACGTGGCTAAACATTGGGGAAGCCAAAACACGTCGTATCAACCGTATTAGCCTAACGGCGCGCTCAGTGTCACGCGTCAATGAAGTCTTTAAGCGTGGCACCTTAATCGTGGTGCCGGGTGATCGTGATGACTTGCTGTTGGCCGCTGGATTGGCCTGTATCAATGGGATTCCACTGGCAGGCTTGGTATTGACTGGCGGTATCACACCCAGCCCGACGGTTACAGAGCTTTGGCATTCAGCGCTCAAAACTGGCATCCCTGTCATGAGTGTCGAAAGCGACAGCTATGAGACAGTACAGAGCCTTGTACACATGAGCTCTGAGATTCCAAGCGATGATATTGACCGCGCTGAAGAAGTGGCTCGTTATGTGGCTGCGCACTTGGATCTAAGCTGGATTAAAGAATACTTTAGCCGCAATCATGAGCCGCGCTTGTCACCTTCTGCATTTCGCCATCAGCTAGTCAAAAAATCCCAGCAAGCCAAAAAACGCATCGTGCTACCAGAAGGTTCTGAGCCACGTACCGTAGAAGCTGCCTGCATCTGCCAAAGTCGTGGCATCGCTAACTGTGTACTGCTTGCCAAGCGTAGCGATGTCGAGCAAGTCGCCAAAAACCGTGATTTGACGCTGCCTGAAGGTCTAGAAATCATCGACCCTGACAGCCTCGACATGAGCAAATATATCGCCGCCATCGTTGAGCGCCGCAAGGGTAAAACATCCGAAGACGTCGCTGCCGAATACCTAAAGGACACCGTGTACTTGGGTACCATTATGCTTCAGTTAGATGAAGTCGACGGTCTGGTTTCAGGTGCGATTCATACGACTGCCAATACGGTACGCCCAGCATTTCAGTTAATCAAAACCGCGCCGCAGTATTCCTTAGTATCGTCAGTCTTTTTTATGCTATTGCCTGAGCAAGTGGTGGTCTACGGTGACTGTGCGATCAACCCTGATCCCAATGCTGAAGAGCTGGCAGAGATTGCTATCCAGTCGGCACAATCTGCCGCAGCCTTTGGTATCGATCCAAAAGTCGCGATGATCAGCTACTCGACTGGCTCATCAGGCACAGGCGCGGATGTCGAAAAAGTCGCCCGTGCAACTCAAATCGTCCGCGAGCGTGCGCCAAACCTAAAAGTCGACGGCCCACTACAGTACGACGCGGCCTCTGTCATGAGTGTCGGCAAGCAAAAAGCGCCAGACTCACCTGTCGCTGGACAAGCCAATGTCTTTATTTTCCCAGATCTTAATACGGGCAATACCACTTATAAAGCAGTACAACGTAGCGCCAACGTCATCAGTGTTGGGCCGATGCTACAAGGCTTGAATAAACCAGTAAACGATCTATCACGTGGTGCCTTGGTCGATGATATTATCTATACCATCGCGCTAACTGCTATCCAAGCCCATAGCGACTTAATTTAAGTGACTTAATTTAAGTGACTTGATTTAAGTGACTTGATTTAAGTGACTTGATTTAAGTGACTTGATTTAAGTGACTTGATTTAAGTGACTTGATTTAAGCATCACACGGTTTTCTGATTAAAAGTTTAATGATTAGCAGTATATAACACCGCCGACTATCACTATGATGGTCGGCTTTTTATTGCCATTTTAATGACAGACGCTCCGTTGCCCACTACAATAGCGCTATAGTCAGGTCAATATAAAAAAGAGACAGTGTGACTGATATAAATTTTTTGTAGCCTCTGTCTGCGTAGGCACAGCAAGCAAGAAAAATTTGTACCAGTCACGCATTATAATGTCGTGTATCTATTTTATTTAGTATCGACTATATCGTCTATTTTTAATCCATCATAACGTTTTCTTATCAGCCATTTGACCCATTTATTTATGCCAAACCTTACCCATGACCGCCTTGCAGAAAATCCTGCCCCTGCCATTCGTGCCTATTTGGGTGGCTCATTTGATCCGGTACACAAGGGTCATCTGCAAATGGCGATGTACGTCTACCAGCATTTATTGCCAATAACGAAGCAGCAACAGCGTGCACTGCATGTGTCCTTATTGCCCAATGCCCGCTCGCCTTTTAAAAATGAAAGCACCAACCCTAAGCACCGTTTGGCAATGCTAAAACTCGCAACACTTAATACCCCATTACAGATTGATGAGCTGGAGCTGTGGCAAGCACCGCCCGTCTATACCATCGATAGCGTCCGCACCTTACGGCAGCGCTATCCGCATGACAGCCTGATATTTATTATGGGGATGGACAGTGCACGCAGCTTAGATAAATGGAAAGACGGACTCAAGCTGACGGATTATGTCGACCTCTGGGTTTTTAACCGTGGTGGCTTTTCTGACAGTGATGACCATCTTTTTAACATCACTACACATCTTGCTGATAAAAAACCAACGATGCAGACGTTAGCCAATCTACAAACCCAGCTGCACGCCCAGTTACCTATTGAAATGCAAAATAAAACAACCGACTCTCCTGCTGAACTGGTCGCGCTACCTACACCCACACCCACGCAAACTCAAGCAGATAGTGGCGTCTTGAAAAATCCTCATCAAGGTCGCATCTATATAGACCCGCGTCCTATATCGGCCATATCGAGCACTCAAATACGCAAGCAGCTACAAAATCTCGGCAATCAACCAAATATAATGCCTTCAGCCGAAGCGCAAATCACATCTATCCCGTCAATAAATGATATCATTGGCAATACTGAATCCAATCCATTCGCTAAATGGCTAAATCCTGCTATTTATCAATATATTATTGCCCATCAGCTATATTCTGCTGCTCAATTCCGTTAAAATTGTCTTATCTTTGTTTTTTGCCTATTATATCTCTATACGTCACTGCCTCTATCTGGTCAGTGCGAGATGGCAAATTGACAATTAACCTATTTATTTTAATGTTTACGATTCAAGAGATTAAATTTTATGACCAACACCATGACTGAAGAACGCTTAAAAGAATGCTTAACCGTTGTTGAAACTGCGCTAGACGATATGAAAGCGAAGAACATCACTGTAATGAATGTAGAAGATTTGACAGATGTGATGGAGCGCATCGTGATCGCTGACGGTACCTCTAAGCGCCATGTACGCGCAATGGCTGACAGCGTTGGTGCTGAAGCTAAGCAAGCGGGCTTTATGCCGCTTGGCCGTGAAGGCGGTATCGATTCTGACTGGACGTTGATCGATTTGGGCGCTGTTGTCGTCCATATGATGACGCCACAAGCTCGTGAGTTTTATGACTTAGAAGGCCTATGGTCATCACCTGAGCAGTTGGCTGAGCTAGTCGCCGTGCCACGCGAAAAGAAAACGGCCGGTCGTCGTAACAAAAATAAATAAGATTATTGAATGCAATGATCATGTAAAATTAAAAAGACCAGAATATCTATTCTGGTCTTTTTTTATGTAAAATTAAGCGGCTCTGTATCTAGGAAATGTTCTCGTAAATATTCTGAAAATGGTTCAAGATTAGGCTAAGATATCAGCAACCAGTCAGCATTTACTGCCTCAAAAAACAACCAACCATCAGAGCGGCTTATGAGCACAGAACCGATGATATCTACGTTACCAGCAACGGCACAAAGCAAGCCAGACTTTAACCAAGACTTGCCGCTACATATTGCCACCCTAACCTGTGTGCGTGCTGGCAAGTCCATGCCATTCACCCGTGAACAACTGAGCGCCATTGATAAAGCACCCATCAAAGCGCCTGTCGCGGTCAATTTCATGGGGTTGATCACTGATGAGCAAGCCGATCGTAAACATCATGGTGGTCCGCTAAAAGCGGTGCATCAACTGGCACCTGCGACTTATAAGCACATCAATACAGAGTTTGGCCTAAAAGTACGCGTCGGTACATTGGGCGAAAATCTTACGACCGAAGCCGTCAACGATCTACCAGAAATGACTGAGTCTACGGTTTGTATTGGTGACATTTTTGAGTATGGTGATACGGCTACTAGTGCTGATGCTGATGCTGATGCTGATGCTAGTTATAATTTACAACTGCGCATCGTCCAACCGCGCCGCCCTTGCTATAAAATCAATGATCAAATTGGACAGTTTACCAAAGTGCCAAATATAGCAGCATGGGTCAGTAAACAAGGTATCTCTGGCTGGTACTTCCAAGTCGTGCGTGATGGCATCATAGATGCTGATTTACCTGTGTATTTGGTTGAGCGCCCTTATCCGTTTGCAACACTTGAGACACTGTGGCAACTGGCCAATTCTAAAGAGAAATACAATACTGAAGTAATTGAGCCATGGCTCGCGATTGAGTGTTTGGAGGACAGTTGGAAAAAAGTATTGGCTAAAAAAATTCAACAGGATTGAAAAGGTATCACTCAGAAAAAACCTTTAATATGACTTTTCCATTTATAAAAGATAGCCACTACCCTGGGTAGTGGCATCACAAGGTTTTTCATGTCCTGCATTCACCTTTTAATAAGCACTCCCTCCTTCTCCATTTTTGATCGTGAAGGAGTATTCTATGAGTGAAAAAACAGAAAGTATCAGCTATCTACAAGCGATAGCGATTAGCGTCGGTGCGATTATTGGTTGGGGTGCTTATGTCATGCCAGGCGATTTGTTTTTGCCGCAGTCACAACTATTAGGTTCTTCTGTCGCCATCATTATCGGTACTTTGGCCATTTATATGGTCGCGCGTGCCTATATTAATTTGCTAACCCAAACACCAGAAACTGAGTCAGGCGGTATCTATTGGATTGAAAAATACATCAATAGAAAACACGCCTATATTTATGGTTGGGGCGTCACGATAGGCTATATCTCCATTATCGCGCTCAATATCTCAGCTGTCGCTTTGCTGCTGCGCTACCTGTTACCTAGTGGCTTACAATTAGGCTATCTGTATACGATTGCTGGTTGGGAGGTCTACGCTAGTGAAGTGTTCTTGTGCAGTGCAGCTATCATTTTGTTCAGTTATATCAACTTAAAGGGTGTACGAGTCGGTGCAAAAATCCAACTCTATATCGCCCTCTTTATGATTCTGTCAGTCACGGCGCTGTTTTTTGCCTCGCTTTGGATGACACCAACGACCCAAGCATTTTTGCCAACTGATATGTCTAGCGGCTCAATCACCAGTCTGGCATGGTTACCTATTTTGGCCGTTATGCCATGGGCGTATGTCGGTTTTGAGACCACACCGCAGATTTCAAAAGCCATTAGCGATTCAAAAACCAAGACCAAAAGCATTATCCTAATTTCACTCATCGCAGGTATTTTGTTTTACTTTTTAATCAACTACTTTACCGCGCTAAACATGAGCTTTGACTATCAAGCCATCAAAGACAGCCACTGGGCAACAGGTGAAGGCATAGACAATCGTATTGGTAGCATCGGTATTTGGCTACTATCAATTGCTATGATCGGCTCGATAATGAGCGGTATCAATGGCTTTATATTGTCATCGGTTAAGCTCTTAGAGTCTATGGGCGACACTTCATTATTGCCTAGCGTATTTACGGATAAAGACAACCAATTCAGTAAGCAAAAGACCGTTATATTGATATGCTTGGTGTGTTTACTTTCTCCTTGGCTAGGTAGAAACTATCTACTCGATATCGTAACGATGGCATCCTTGGGTATCACCGTTGGCTTTGCATATGTCACGACCGCTGACCTAATTAATGAGCGAAAAAAGAAACAAGCCAATCTACTGAACTATCTTTCTGTATTGATCAGTGTGGTCTTTATATCGCTGCTGCTTCTACCATTTTCGCCAGCGGCATTGTCATTTAATGCTTATATCTTGCTAGGATTCTTTATTGTCTTGGGCATGATAGGGTATCGAAGAATAATGCCTGTGCAAAAAGTAACACCGTAGCGCATAATATCAGCGCATAACTTCCCAGCTATATAGAGCAATTTATGGCAAAAAGTATTACCTCTTTAGCATTGGCTTCAGTATTAGCATCGTGCTTAACCCTGCCCTTGATTGGCTGCGTGACCACGACCTCCCCAGTCGCGACCACTGAGAACTACATCGTAGATAATAAAACCTATCAAGCCACTGGCAAAAGCGAACGTATCAAAACCATTGTGCTGCACTATACGGTTTCAGACAATGACCGATCTATCAAAACACTGACCACAGGCAAGGTCAGCGCCCACTATCTAGTGTTAGATAATGACGATGATAAAATCTATAATCTAGTACCAGAAAACGAGCGCGCGTGGCATGCGGGTGATGGCGGTTTTGCAGGACGGACGATCTTGAACGATACCTCTATCGGCATCGAAATAGTCAATACAGGCATTGCGCCTGAGTATCAAAATGCCCTAAAAGACGGCAAGTTGGCGTATCATCCTTATGAGCATTATGTTGCCTTTAACGAGTTGCAGATTAAAAAGGTCGCGGAGCTGGTGCAAGATATCACCGCCAGATATGACATCTCACCAAAGAATATCATCGGTCATTCTGATATGGCACCCTCGCGCAAGATAGACCCCGGTGCAAAGTTCCCTTGGCAGCAGCTGTATAAGCAATATGGCATCGGCGCTTGGTATGATGACGCTGATAAATTTTCTTTTATGGACATAGACGCATTTGCAGCGGCAACGATACCTGAGATTAAGCAGCAGTTTCGAGACTATGGCTATCAGATCAATAATAGTGATGAATGGGACAAAGCCAGTCGCGATATCGTCTATGCATTTCAGCTTCACTTTAGACCCCGTAACCCAACAGGAACGGTAGACTTAGAGACTTATGCTATTTTAAAGGCATTGAATAAGAAATATGCTGATACCAACGATTTTTATTAGCCATTAACAACCAGAAATCTATCCATAACAACAATGAAAAAGGAAATACTATGAGCACATTGTTTAGCGTAAATTTGAATAAATTGGCTTTAATCCGTAACTCTCGCGGTACTGACTACCCTAACCTGTTGACCTTTGTGAAGAAGCTAATTGATCTAGGTGTCAAAGGCTTTACCGTACACCCGAGACCCGATGAGCGTCATATCAGATATCAAGATATCTATGATATCAGTGCGTTCTTAAAGGACTATCCAGAGATTGAGTTCAATATCGAAGGCAACCCAAACGAGCAGTTTTTAAAGATTATCCGTGAAGTAAAACCGCATCAATGCACGCTCGTACCAGACAGTGATGATCAGCTGACCTCCGATCATGGCTTTGATATCATCACACATCATGAGTTTTTATCAACGTTAAGCAAAGAGCTAGAAGCGTTCGGTACGCGCTGTGCGGTATTTATCGACCCTGATATCGAACAGATCAAAGCGGTCATCGAGAGTGATGTACAGACGATCGAGATGTATACCGAAGAATGGGCGCGCGCTTACAGTAATGGTAAGAGCGATGACAATATTGATTTCGATGAGGTCAAGCAACGCTTTAGCGACTGTATCACCCTAGCCAATCAAAACGGGATCCGCGTCAATGCGGGTCATGATTTGAATTTGGATAATTTGGCTGACTTGCTCGCGCTTAGTGATATCGCTGAAGTGTCGATTGGTCATGCCTTTACGATTGAATCGCTGGAGCAAGGCATGGATAATGTGGTGCGTCAGTATTTAGCAATTTGTGGTTAGTTCATATTAATGAGTAAATAGTCTATTCACTTTACACTCGATGCGGTGATGCTGGGATATATTTTATGCAGCCTCTGTCAGCGTAGACACAGCAAGCAAGTAAAATTTATACTAGTAGCACGGCAATATTGGCGTATCAATTTTATTTTAAAATGACTACAGTTTGGTTCTATGAGCAGTCCTAATATCTGCATTATCAATACGAACGCCAATAATATTAAAAAAGGAATCTTTATGTATCAAGACTTTCAGAAGCACTTACAACAAGAAATCAGTGATATACGCGCGGCAGGCCTGTATAAAAACGAGCGCGTTATCACCTCCCCGCAAGATGCGCTCATCAAGATTGCCGATGGTCGTGAGATGCTTAACTTCTGTGCCAATAATTATCTTGGATTGTCTGATCACCCTGAGATTAAAAAGGCGGCTATCGAAGCCATTGAAAACTCAGGTTATGGCATGTCATCGGTGCGGTTTATTTGTGGTACGCAAGATTTGCATAAGCAATTAGAGGCGGCGATTTCTAAGTTTTTTAATACCGAAGATACGATTCTTTATGCGGCCTGTTTCGATGCCAATGGCGGTGCCTTTGAGCCACTGCTAACTAGCGAAGATGCCATTATTTCTGATTCGTTAAATCATGCCTCAATCATCGATGGTGTACGCCTGTGTAAAGCCGCGCGTTATCGTTATGCCAATGCGGATATGCAAGATTTAGAGGCGCAGTTACAAGCGGCGCAAGCACAGCGTTTTCGTTTGATTGTCACCGATGGTGTGTTTTCAATGGATGGTAATGTAGCGCCAATGGATGAAATTTATGCGTTGGCACAAAAATATGATGCCATGGTGATGATTGACGAGTCGCATTCAGCAGGCGTGGTCGGTCACACTGGTGGCGGCGTGACTGAATTGTTTGATCTACGTGGTGATATTGAGCTTATCACTGGTACCTTGGGCAAGGCTTTTGGCGGTGCTATTGGCGGCTTTACGACGGGTAAAAAAGAAATGATTGAGATGCTGCGTCAACGCTCACGCCCGTATCTGTTTTCAAACTCCATTCCTCCTATGGTGGCTGCCGCTGGGGTAAAAGCGTTTGAGATGCTGTCGCAAGACAATACCCTACAAGATAAATTGCATGAAAATACCGCCTATTTTGTGAAGAAAATGCAAGATGCAGGCTTCGATATCAAGCCCACTGCATCGGCAATTTGTGCGGTTATGCTTTATGACGCCAACGTCTCCCAACAAATGGCAGATGCGCTGCTGAAAGAAGGCATTTATGTGATTGGCTTCTTTTACCCTGTCGTACCCAAAGACGAGGCGCGCATCCGCGTCCAGCTCTCTGCCGCCCATACTCGCGAGCAGCTAGACAAATGTATCACCGCCTTTATCAAAGTCGCTAAGCAAATGAATGTGATTGATTAAGCGTCGTTCGGTATTTATCTAAATTCAACCATTAAGTACAACACAGCTAAATAAGAGAAAAGTATGAAAGCACTGGTTAAAGCCCATGCCAAAAAAGGCATCTGGATGCAAGACATGCCAGAACCTACTGTTGGCATCAATGACGTTAAAATTAAAATTAAAAAAACCGCCATTTGTGGGACAGATTTGCACATTTATAAGTGGGATGAGTGGTCAGAAAGAACCATCAAAACGCCTATGATCATCGGACATGAATACGTCGGTATCATTAGCGAAATGGGCGATGGTGTAAAGCACTTTGAAGTAGGTGATCGAGTCACTGGCGAAGGGCATATCGCTTGCGGGCATTGCCGTAATTGCCGCCGTGGTAAGCTACATGTGTGCGAAAACACCATCGGCGTGGGCGTCGACCGCGATGGCGCATTTGCCGAATATTTGGTGATACCTGCCGATAATGTCATCAAACTCGATGAGCGTATCAGCGATGAGATGGCAGCCATCATGGATCCCTTTGGCAATGCCACGCATACTGCCCTTTCATTTCCTGTCCTTGGTGAGGATGTACTGATTACGGGTGCGGGACTGATTGGTTCGATGGCTACGGCGATTTGCCGATTCGCAGGGGCGCGTAATATTGTGGTCAGTGATATCAGTGATTATCGCTTAGAGCTTGCCAAAAAGATGGGCGCGACCATGACCATCAACCCAGCCAAAGGTGAAACCATCGAAGGTGCCATTGCTGAGTTAAAAATGCACGGCTTTGATATTGGGCTTGAGATGTCAGGCTCGCCTCAGGCCTTTGATTCGATGATTACTAACATGTATAACGGCTCTAAAATTGCGCTCTTGGGCATTTTGCCTAACACCACCACGGTGGATTGGAGCAAGATTATCTTTAAGGCGTTAACCCTAAAAGGTATTTATGGGCGTGAAATGTGGGAGACGTGGTATCAGATGGAGCAAATGCTGATTAGCGGTATTGATCTGTCGCCCATCATTACCCATCGCATGCACATTGATGACTTTCAAGAAGGCTTTGATATCATGGAAAGTGGGCAATGCGGTAAGGTGATTTTAAGCTGGGATTGATAATTTGGTGCGTCAGTATTTGAGGAGTCGTGGTTAGCTTTTACATTGTCACGACTTATAAAACGGCACTGATTTCAGTGCCGTTTTTTATAGGGTAAAAATTATATGGGGGATAAACTATGGGCGATTCTGAAGCCGATAAACTTGAAAAGTATTTAGTAGAGAAAGCCAAGCAAGCACAAGAAAAGGAGCAGGAAGCGAAACCGCTTTCTGCCTATGATGCTTGTGTGCTAAAAGAAAGCGCTAAGATTCATGAGTTGATTGCTGAGGCTAAAAAGCGTTCAGAGAACGAATAGTTGGATGGAAATACTTTTATCCGTTAATCTTGCGTTTACGGTAAAATCAACCTATGTTGATAAGTAATATAAAACTCAAATGTCATATGTAAAAATTAAAAGGGACTTACCATGAGCGCAGGATTAATCAAACATCTAAGAAAGAAAACTGATGAAGACAGCAATACCAGAATATTGATGTCGCAATGGGAGTTTGATGAAAAGCTCGTCGGTAAGTCGCTTGAAAATGTGGGTAGTTATTACCCACACTTTAGTAGTCATAACGAATCACATTCACAGCAAATCCTCGTCAATATAGAACGTTTACTTGGTAGCAATATTGAAAAGCTGACAGCGACAGACACATGGTTAATTCTAGAAGCTGCTTACTGGCATGATATCGGTATGCTATTTAATGCTGATGAAGTTCAAAAGGTCTTTGAAGAAGATGACTTTAAAGAGTATGTCGAAAGCCTAGCTAATGATAATACGCAAGACTTACATGAATTTGCAAAAGTGTGGCATGAAGATGGTTGGAATAAAGCACTGGTTAATCATTCAGACCCACATACAGGCGTAGAAAAATATCGTCAAATGATCGCTGAATGGTATCGCCGTGGTCATGCCAAAAACTCAAATTCAGTGGTTTTAGATCCTTTTGAGAAACTTGGTATTAGCTCTCCTCGCACTGAACTCCTCCCGAAACGTATCTATCGTTATCTTGGTCAAATATGCTGGGCACATGGTCTTGGTTTTGAAGATTATGTGATGAAAACATTACCTTTCCGTCAAACAGGTATGGGGACAGAAAACTGTCACCCTCGTTTTGTCGCTTGCTTACTACGCTTAGGTGACTTATTCGATATCGATGACAATCGTTTTTGTCCTGTCATGGCGAGACAAGTTGGTAATATGCCATCGTTTAGTGAAACCCATAGACATAAGCATCAAGCGATTCGTGAGTTTCAGCTAGATAACGAGACCGTTAGTATTACTGCTGTTTGTAGTACAGAAATGGCATATATTGAATGCCGTAACTGGTTTGATTGGATCAAAGAAGAAATTCAAAATCAAATGTCACAATGGAAAAATATCGTACCTAGTCGTGATTTTGGATTACTTCCAACTATCAATAAACTTGATGTCAAAATGACTGGTAAAAAGATTTTACTTGATTATAAACCGATGAAATTCTCACTAGATGAGCGTAGCGCTATTGAGTTGTTGCAAGGTAATAATTTATATGAAGATGATATGAGTATCTATCGTGAGCTCATTCAAAATGCTATTGATGCAACTATGATTCGTGTTTGGTTAGAGCATGGAAAAGAAAGTTCTCAAGAAGTTTTACCATTTAACTCTAATCCATACGATGAAGATACTCGTAAGCTGTTTGAAAAATTTCCTATTACAATAGATTTTAAAAAAGTGATAGACAACAAAGACTTAAAACTTTGGGAATTTAGTGTTGAGGATAATGGCATTGGTATTTCCCTTAAAGATCTTGAGTATATGCAGAAGATTGCAGGTTCAAAAAATAATAAAGAAAAACGAAGAATCATTCGTGAAATGCCTCAATGGATGCGTCCCTCAGGAGAGTTTGGTATCGGCCTACATAGTGCATTTCTTCTTATGAGAAATTTACCATCAGAGCAGCAGAAAATTATTATCTTTACTAAAAGTCGCATAACTAATGAGAGTCTAAAAATCGAATTAAACTCTCCTCTTTCAGATAAGGCTGGATACTGTTTCATTGAAAAAATTGACGATATAGGTAGATATGGGACGCGTTTAATTATCAAAACTGTATTTAATGAAGAGAAGTATCTCCAAAGAGCTTCCCATATATCTCCATGGGTAAAAGACTACAAATTTGATAACTCTGTTGTGTTGGATCACTTGTTATCTATAAATGAATTTATTATACATAACAGTCCTTTTAAAATACAGTTCACCAGTAGGATCAGTAGTCTACTTGATACAGCTTTTACTATGTTTGATAACTTGACTACATATTCTTTGAACGTAGAGGCAAACTACAATAATAGTAAGGCTTATTGGAATGAAGAATATCAGTTTGCTCTAAGTATTTTCATTCCTAAAAACCTTTCTGAACACACATACGGTTTTTCAGATAATATAATTATGTATAAAGGTCAATCAGTTGGAAACTATGAAATATCTGAGAATCAAGACTATCCTTTTTATAGAGATTTATTCTTAGGTTATCACTATAAGTTAGATATATACGATTCGACCTCTGGAAAGTATTTAAAAATAAGTAGAGATGAATGGAACTACGATTATCTTAGGAATAAACTTAAATTGTTTAGCGATGCATTTTTAAAAGAAAATTTGTCTGGTATATCTAGTACGGCTCTGGCTTTCAATAAAGATAAGACTAAACATGCATTGTTTTCATATAGCTATGAACCCAACGATTCGCTTATAAGTAGCATAAAAGAATACAAAATAAATGAAACTGACTCTATTGGCGACTTATTTAAATTTGAATCCTTTCAACTTGTGATAAATATAGAAGATTTTAAGAATACTAATTCACCACATTGGGTTAACTGCTTTGAATGTAAGATTAATTACCCTACCTATTTAGTTGAAACTGTTTTTTCTATATTCAAGAATGAAGGTTATAACATCTATTACTATAAAGAAGAGTTTGGCTCTAGAATGAAACTCAATCTTAAACAGAGAAAATCTGTTTATTTTTCCCGAATAGAGCAAACAGGAGAATTTCAACACTTTGAATTTAATAAAGATAATTTGAAATTAAGTAATGAAATGTCAAATTTGGATAGTGTATTTTACTACTTAATACCAAGTCTATATCCTATGGATAGAAGAACTTACTTAGCGCATGGAAGTTTGACTAGTATGCCGTCGCTCGATTTAGGTAACTACTCAGGTTTTCAAGACATCAATATACAAGGGAAAGTTTATATACCCTTTGTAAGGATTGATGATTTGATTGTTAAAACTGAAATAGATAACTATGTAAGATTCATAATAGACCATAAGCCTGAATACAATGAAGTATCTATCAGAGAACAATACGAAAAACTTGTTGAGCTAGTATTGAACCATGCTTCCAAGCATAAAGATTATGAAAGATGGAAAGATGCTTATGTTCGTGGTGAAATTTTCAAACCATTAAATCTGTCCTCATTAGACGAACTGTATAAACTAACTTTATAGTTAAACAATATATTTTAGAAGATTTAATTGTTGACTTGAGATGCGTTTTAGCCCCGACTGTAGCGGTATCCTGCTGGTTTGGGCGAGTTGCGATGGCTAGGTTTTGGGGTGGCGACGCGAAGCAAGCGACGATCCAAACCGTAGCCAGCGCCGCGTCCAGACTGGCGGATACAAGTGGAAGGCGGGAAATAGCTCCCCTAAAATCGTTGGGTGTCGAAAGCTACACACCAACCTACTCAAAATTCAATCTCCAAACACAAAAAAGGTGAACCGAAGCCCACCTTTTTCTCTTAAAAAATAGCTACCTAAAACTATAAGCAATTGCTAGAGGTTTGAGTAGCGAGGAAAACATGCGCAAGCACTACATGTCGTAGGCTCAGCAAGTTTGACGAAGCTAATCAAGCATCTAGGTTTGCGACTAGCGCAACCAAGCACGGGCGTTACGGAACATACGCATCCACGCGCCGTCCTCGTCCCACTCTTCTGGTTTCCAGCTGTGGTTATAGGCTTTTAGGTTACGCTCAGGATGCGGCATCATGATAGTGACGCGACCATCAGTGCTACACAGACCCGTGACACCGCCGACCGAACCGTTTGGATTGAGCGGATACGTCTCAGTTGGATGACCTTGGCTATCGACATAACGCATCGCAAGCTGACCGTGTTTTGCCATACCGTCGATTTCGTTATTATCTAGTGTGGCATAGCCTTCACCATGCGCCACAGCGATTGGCAAGATGCTGTCTTGCATGCCTTTGAACAGAATAGACTTGGTACGCTCGATTTTTACATTGACCGTACGCGCTTCAAAGCGAGCCGATTGGTTGGCGATGAAGCGTGGGAAGTTATCTGCACCTGGGATGAGGTCTTTTAACTGAGCCATCATCTGACAACCGTTACAGACACCTAATGAGAAGGTATCAGGACGGGCAAAGAAGCGGACAAACTGCATGCGTAGCTCGTCATGGAACAAGATAGAGTTCGCCCAACCAGAGCCTGCGCCCAGTACATCACCATAACTAAAGCCACCACAAGCGACCAGACCGTCGAAGTCACGTAGGTTGATACGGCCACTGAGTAGATCGCTCATATGTACATCGACTGCTTCAAAGCCAGCTTGGGTAAAGCCTGCTGCCATCTCTGTCTGACCGTTGACTCCTTGCTCACGCAAGATAGCGACTCTTGGTTTATTCTCGCGACTGGCTAAATACGGCTCTTCAACTTTTTGATTCAGATCAAAGTTTGGCGCAGCGATCAGGCCTTTATGGCTCGCATCAGCAATCAAGTCATACTCTTGCTGTACGCACGCTGGGTTATCACGGCGACGCGCGATTTGATAGCTGACCTGAGTCCACGCTTGCTGCAATTCAGTACGGCTAAAGCGTAAAGTGTCATTAATACCATCGGCACCCATGAGCGTTGGCGTTTGGATAAGTAAGCTGTCTTCTTCCGAGCTTTGACCAACAAGGCTGAGCATATCAGCAACGTTAAACTCTTCTGCCAACTGCATTAGCGCCGCGACGTTTTCTGGTAATACTTGGATGACTGCGCCTAGCTCTTCACTGAACAGTTGACCGAGTAAGTTATCATCGGTCAATGACAGTTTGATACCTTGACGGCTAGTGAACTGCATCTCAGCTATGGTCGCCAGTAGACCACCATCACCGATATCGTGATAGGCGCTGATGACGCCTTGTGCATTGCCCGCTTGGACAAAGTTAAAGAAATCAACCAAGTCGCTCGGCTGCGCCAAATCTGGGCAATCGTTACCCAATTGACTCAGCGTTTGCGCAAGGATTGAACCGCCTAGACGTAGCTTGCCTTTAGACAAGTCAATACGGTAGAACGCGCTGTCGCCATTGACTAGCTCAGGGGTTAGCGTTTTTGCCACATCAACGACAGGAGCAAAGGCCGTAATCACCAAGCTCATAGGTGACACGACTGATTTGTCTTTGCTTTCGCCATTGTCGTTGTCAGTCCAGTTGGCACGCATCGATAGCGAATCTTTACCGACTGGAATCGCGATACCCAGTGCTGGGCACAGCTCTTCGCCGACTGTATAGACCGCGTCAAACAAAGCTGCATCTTCTGCGTCATCACCACATGCTGCCATCCAGTTCGCTGACATCGTGATGTCAGACAACTGAGCAATACGCGCACCAGCGATGTTAGTAATCGCTTCGCCAATTGCCAGTCGTGCTGAGGCTTGTGGGCTGATTAGCGCAACTGGCGTACGTTCACCGATACTCATGGCTTCACCACTCATCACCTGGCCATCTAGTGCAATCAAGCCTGACGCTGTCACCGCACAATCCGATACAGGCACTTGATAGCGACCCACATACTGATCACGCACGACCATACCAGTGATAGAACGGTCACCAATGCTGATCAAGAATGATTTGCTAGCGACGGTTGGGTGACGCAACACGTCTTTGATAGACTCAGCTAAATTGACTTCGCCTAACTCTAATGCAGGTAAGCTGGTGTCATGACGCTCAAAGCTACGCTTCATCTTCGGCGTGCCACCGAGCAATACTTGCATCGGCATATCAACAGGCTGCTCAGCGAGCAATGTATCATCAACGACTAGCTGACGCACATCCGTGGCTGTTCCTAAGATGGCATACGGGCAACGCTCACGCGCACAGATCGCATCGAATTGGGCTTCGCTTTCTGGACGAATCGCGAGGACATAACGCTCTTGCGCTTCGTTTGACCAGATGGCCATTGGTGACATGCCAGCTTCTAACGATGGAATTTTACGCAGGTTTAGTACCGCGCCCATCTCGTGGTCATTGACCAGTTCTGGCATTGCATTAGAGATACCGCCAGCGCCCACATCATGCAATGACACGATAGGGTTGCCGTCTTTACCATTATTGCTCGCATCAACGTCATTACCGGCTAGTGCCCAGCAGCGATCCATCACTTCTTGGCAACGACGCTCCATCTCAGCATTGTCACGCTGAACTGAGGCAAAGTCTAAGCCTTCATCAAGTGAACCACTATCAACTGAAGACGCCGCACCACCGCCCAGACCAATCTGCATCGCAGGGCCACCAAGGACGATTAATAAATCACCTTGTTGAATGGCATTTTTTTCAATGAGATTGCGTTTGATATTGCCGTAACCACCTGCCAGCATGATTGGCTTATGATAGCCGCGCATCTCGCTGCCGTCTTTTGCCGCTGACGTATCAAGCTGGAAACTACGGAAATAACCGCATAGGTTAGGACGACCAAATTCGTTTGAAAAGTTGGCTGAACCGAGTGGCGCTTCAGTCATGATCTCAAGACTGGTTGCCATACGATCTGGGGTGCCATAAGCCTGAGTACTCAACTGACCCGACTGCTCCCATTTTTCAGCAAGCTCTGGGATATGTAGATGTGATACGTGAAATCCTGTCAGACCTGCTTTTGGTTTACCGCCACGACCTGTAGCGCCTTCATCACGAATCTCACCGCCAGCACCTGTCGCTGCACCCGCATACGGGGCGATAGCCGTTGGATGGTTATGCGTTTCGACTTTCATCAGAATGTCGATTGCTTCTTGATGGAAGTCATAAGGATGGGCAGAGTTTGCATCCATCGCATCAGTCGGAATTGGGTAAAAACGCATGCCGTCAGACCCTGCCATCACCGCAGCGTTGTCTTTATACGCTGATAAGATACCTTGTGGATTAGACTGGTAAGTATTTTTAATCATTTGGAACAGTGACTTTGGCGCCACAATGCCATCAACTGTCCACTCAGCGTTAAAAATCTTATGACGGCAATGCTCTGAGTTGGCCTGTGCAAACATCATCAGCTCAACGTCAGTTGGATTACGCTTTAGCTCATTGACATAAGCATTCATTAAATAATCAATGTCTTCACTTGATAATGCAAAACCAAACTGGGTATTGGCAGATTCTAATGCTGACTGACCTTGTCCGATGACGTCAATATGATTCAATGATGCTGGCTGCTCATCATCAAACAATTTGTTCAAATCATTCAAATCATAAACCAAACTCTGCGTCATACGGTCAAACAATAATTGCTCAGCGTCTACTGGTAGTTTTTCGCCTGCTTCACCCTCAATCGTTAACGTATAAACAACGACGCGTTCAACACGGTTAAGCTCAATTTCACAGTTATTAAAAATGTCAGTCGCTTTACTTGCCCATGGCGAAATCGTGCCAAAACGTGGACCAACGATGACTTGTAATTGATTGTCCTGCGGGTCAGCGAGTACTGTCGCACTGTCAACAGCGAGTAGGTCTAACGCCTTTTTATGTTCATCACCTTCGAGCTTGCGTGATAGCACATACACTTGCTGGGTACTTATTTGACTGACATTGAGCTCGGTTTTTTGCTGAAACTGACTGATGAGTTGCTGCGTCTGAAAATCGGTAAGAAACGGTTGTCCGGCGATGGTCATCATAAAGGCATAATCCGTAAGATCAAGGCATCTCTGCCATGCTAAGTAAATGGTCTGCGTATTATAACAAGAAGCCCTGTAATAAGCAGGTCTAAACCAAGATAAATTGCTGATAGGTTGCGCTCTGCTACGCAGTCAGATATTTGCAGAATAGCGAGCTTGCACTGACGTCTAAACGCTACCCTATTAACTTTGAACTAGATAATCAGACAGCAAAAATACACAGCGTCACAATTTTTACCTAACCCTCATACTCCTTACAAACACTCACATCGCATTACTGGTCGCCTATATAAATGTATGGGTACAACTCGGTATTCTAGTTCCAGTTGTTAGGACGATGATTGTTTTCACTATGTCGAAAGCATCTAGCCAGAATAAAAATTACTAATATATAAACAACCAATTATTTAATCACTATTATTATTTAATCACTATAAAGAAAAGGAAATCAACTATGAGTAGACAAGACCATATCGATAAAGTACAAGCTTTGGTAAAAGAAGTGAAATTTGCCATGATGACGACTCGCACTCACGAAGGCCATTTACATGCCTGCCCAATGACAACGAGTGAGACAAGCATTGGCGCAAAAGAGATTTGGTTCATCGGTGATAAGAGCACTGAAACCGTCAGCGACATTCAAAAAGACCCACAAGTGAACTTGGCCTATGTCAGCCAAGATGCAAAAGACTATGTGTCAATCAACGGTAAAGCAGAGTTGGTAGAAGACCAAGAGAAACTCGATGAGCTATGGTCACCAATTTACAATGCATTCTATGAGCAAGGCAAAGAAGATCCAAACGTCCAGCTAATCAAAGTCGTACCACATGGTGCCGAATATTGGTTAAGCGGTAGTTCAGTGGTCAATATGTTTAAAATGACCACTGCTGCCGTAATGGATGGCAAAAAAGCGACTAACTTGGGTGAGAACAACTCAGTGACGCTATAAAAAATAGTTATTTAAAAGAAAATAGCAAAAACAAAAACGCCAGTGGCTAATGCGACTGGCGTTTTTTGTTGTCTAACATTTATGTTTTTGATACTAAGGTTATGAACTTAACCGCTTTGCTTGAAGTTTAACCGCTTTGCTTGAGGTATGGCCAAGCAGCTTTTAAATAAATCATCATAGACCACAACGTCAGTATCACAGCAGCGACCATCAATATATAGCCAATCATTTCGAGCGATTCCCAGTTGAGTAGTAACACTGTGATAGCCACCATCTGAAAGGTCGTTTTTAGCTTGCCGACATAGGACACGGCAACACTGGTACTTTTACCCAATTCTGCCATCCACTCACGCAGCGCTGACACCGCGATTTCACGCGAGATAATCACAATCGCTGCTATCGCCATAATGATGTTGGGATGCCACTGAACCAATATAATCAACGCAGCGGCGACCATGAGCTTGTCCGCAACGGGATCTAAAAAGCGCCCAAACGCTGACATAACATTGAGCTTCCGCGCAAAGTAGCCATCCAACCAGTCGGTAATCGCCGCGATGATAAACACGCCAGTCAGTAACAAGTGCCGCAATAAGCTGTCGCTGAATTCACTCATGCCAACTCGGGCAATTACGTTATCTGAAATGGCTGGCATCCCGATACCCATGGCTGGTGGCCAATAGGCAATCGCCACAAACAGCGGAATCATTAGGATACGCGCGATAGTAAGGTTATTGGGCAAGTTAAAAATACTTTTGGTATTTTGCGTACTTGACGGCTCCTGCGTATGCACTTGCGTATTCTCAGTCATGGCAAACCCAGTTTAATAGAGACATAATAATGGCGGATAGCTTAGCATTTTTCCAGCACGTCGTCATGCCATCTCTTGATGTATTGTTTTACTGCTCGTACTCAAAGACAGCCATTACTTTTATCTCAATACATCAATCTTGACTATCCACTGCTGAAATAGTGATAGCGCTATCTATTTTATAACACAATCACACGTCGTAAACACATGCAATTTGCTAAACCAAATCCCTCATTCAGCAATAATTGCTCAACGCATAGCAAGGGATGAGAATATCGAGAAACGTAATGTCATGTAACTAAAATAACCAAATGAGAATTATTTGCGCTATGATAGCGAAGGTAATAAAACAGTTGTACACTTAAATTTGTAAGCAAATATATATACCCATTGAATTCTCCATTATTACCCTAATCTTAGTTAAACAATAGCAAAGAAAACCAATAATAATAAGTCATCATCACTGCCCTGTAGTCAATCTACACGATCAGTTTTCCTCAGCCCACAGCACCTCCTCTGTGGGCTCTTTTTTTGTCTGTAAATTCTTGATATAGCCAAAAAGGCTATGAATAACGTCGTTACGTTAGCCTTTTTACTTTTCAACTTAAAAAGGTGCTAAGAATCGTAAAATGAAGAAACAAGCAAGACGATTGAAAGCACGACAAATAGTAGGCTAAATGAGCCTGACACCGTATTTAATTGATATAGAATTGACGATATCCTGCTTATTTATGGTGTGAATTGTTTGATTGCCTGAACCGTTTCTACTGCCATTTGATAGCAACTTTCTATATTGCCCTGTCCGCACCAGTCACCACTGACAATCCATTGATGTTGTGGATCAACCAAGATACCCAGTGCCTCGTTATCATCGACAGTCGTTGCTGCATAACGCCAGCGATGGCAGTCTACTTGGCTTGGAGCACTATCTTTGTCCCAGTTTAGGGCTTGCTGCGCGGCTTGCAATAACTGCTCTGTTATTGTGTCGATGTCGTCATCAACGTGTATCTCTGACCAGTCGTTACGCGCATGAATGGTGACACTGGGCAGCAAATCATTATGAGCAGGCTTTTGATGCTCGATAAATATTCTGTCTAATGGTGAATCATTTACGTAAGCCACGTCCCATCTTGATGGTGTTTGACTGGTCAATGTTGCAGGTAATGATTGCACCTCACCCCAGCCTAACATTAAGGTATAACATGCCTGCATCTTTGGCTTGGCGATGTTGGCTGACTCCGTAAAGCCGCTCTCTGCCATCAGCTCTAGTGCTTGACTATTTGGCGTGGTACAAATTACCCAATCAAAGCAGCCCAGACTATTGCCAGATTCATCGAAAAGCTCAGTCTTGTCATCAGTTTGGTTTTGAGGATATTGCGCAAGGGGTGCGACGCGAGTTTTGAATTTTATATTGGTATGTTGCAAATCTTCGGCTAATGCGCGCCCCCAACTTGTCATTTTTGGCGTACTGATGTAGCGAGCTTGGGCAGTACCCCATTTATCTTTGTAATGCATATCAGATGACTGAGTGTTGTCATTAGCGGGCGTTAACTCAACCACTTCGGCACACCACGGTTGTAACAAATCAGTCTCAAGCCAAGGTGCAATAAACTGCTGAAAGCTAGGCGTTTTTGCGGTAAAAAACTGCGCCCCAAATGCCCATTGCCAATTTTTACCAGTTTGACTATCGGTACGATAACGGGTGGCTAAGCGCCCTACACTGCGTGACTTTTCAAAAATGGTTATTTGCGGTATAGAGGATTGGTCTGTGCTTTGAATGTCTGTGCTTTGAATGTCTGTGCTTTTAATGGCTGTGCTTTTAATGGCTGTGCTTTGAATAAAGGCACGCTCTAGTAATGTGGCGGTCAACAATCCTGTCAAACCACCACCGATGATGGCTATTTTTGGGAAAGATTCATCAGTTGAGAGTAAAGTGTGATCAGTCATAATGACAGTAGACCTTATAAATTATTTGATAAAAAAAGACTTATATTCAACATATCCTAAAACTAGTCAAAATACCCCAAGAACGCTACGATACTGATGATATCAATTTTTTGTAGCCTCTGTCTGCTCAGGCACAGCAAGCAAGAAAAATTGATATCAGCAGTACATGATGTATCGATATTACTTTGTACTGACTATATAACAATGGCAGGGATATTTTGAATAATATGTCTATCAATCATATTTAACCTTTGAAAGGCTTCAAGATCAATATTATCTCCGTAAAAAAGCCATGCTATTCTCGATAACATGGCTTTTACTCAGCTGTGATAGACGAACGAGAACAACTGGCTCTCAACAACTCTTTTAACAATATAGCCCTATTAACCAGCCTTCTCTGCGCGACCAGCTTTGACCACGTCGACCAACTGATTGATCACAGAGCTGTCTGCAAGCGTAGACAAATCACCCAATCCAACATACTGTCCCGCCGCAAGGTTACGCAAAATACGGCGCATGATTTTTCCTGAGCGCGTCTTTGGTAGCGCATCAACCATATAGATGGCATCTAAAGTGGCAATTGGGCCAATTTCAGTGCGCACATGACGTTTTAGCTCAGCCTTGAGTGCGTCTGTTTTTTCTTCACCAGATTTTAGGATAATAAAAGCACAGATGCCTGTACCGCGAATCTCATGCGGCATACCGACGATAGCGGCCTCAGCAGTAGCAGGATGAGCGACCACCGCGCTCTCAATCTCCGCAGTGCCCAAACGATGTCCGGCAACGTTGAGTACATCATCGACGCGGCCTGTGATCCAATAATGACCATCTTCATCACGCTGGGCACCATCACCAGTGAAGTAAAAACCTGGGTAATCACTAAAGTAGGTCTTCAAAAAGCGTGCGTGGTCATTATAAATGGTACGCATTTGCCCCGGCCAGCTACTGTTAATCGCCAGATTTCCTTCTGCAGCGCCTTCTAGTACCGCACCATCACCATCGATAATCTCTGGTTTGATACCGTATAGTGGCGTCATCGCTGCACCTGGCTTAAGATCAACCGTGCCTGGAATAGGTGCCATCAAAATACCGCCAGTCTCGGTTTGCCACCACGTATCGACGATTGGACATTTGCCATCACCAACGACATTATAGTACCAGTCCCATGCTTCTGGATTGATAGGCTCTCCAACCGAACCAAGCAAGCGTAGGCTTGAACGATCTGACTCTCGTACAAAAGCATCCCCCTCTTTCATCATCGCGCGAATCGCTGTCGGTGCGGTGTATAAAATCGTAATGTCATGCTTGTCGACGATATGACCGATGCGCGCCCACGTTGGATATTCTGGCACACCCTCGAACATGACTGTCGTTGTGCCATTGGCAAGCGGTGCATAAGTTGAGTATGTGTGACCAGTAATCCAGCCCACATCTGCCGTACACCAATACACATCGTCTTCTTTAATATCAAAAACATCACGAAAGGTAGAGAGTGCATAGGTGATATAGCCGCCGGTGGTATGCAGTACGCCTTTGGGCTTGCCTGTAGAGCCGGAGGTGTATAATAAAAACAGCGGATCTTCGGCATTCATGACTTCAGGCTCGCAGTGCTCTGATTCACCGTCTATCAGGTTGTGATACCAGACATCACGGCGACCGCTCATCGGTATGGCACTACCCGTGCGATGGACGACGATGACTTTTTCTACACTGTCCGTGCCATCTATATCTAACGCGTGATCGACATTGGCTTTGAGCGGTGTATGCTTGCCACCACGCAGGCCTTCATCAGCAGTAATGACGACTTTTGAGCGGCTATCGATTAAGCGATTGCCCAAGCTCTCCGCAGAGAACCCACCAAAGACCACTGAATGCACCGCGCCAATACGCGCACATGCCAGCATCGCTATCATGGCTTCTGGTATCATCGGCATATATAGCGTGACGCGATCGCCTTTTTCGACCCCAAGCTTACGCAGTGCATTGCCTAGACGACAGACTGATTCATATAGCTCTTTAAAAGAGATAATTTTATGTAGTGAGGGATGATCGCCCTCCCATATGATGGCGGGCTTATAAGGGCTTTTTTTCATATGTCGATCAAGGCAATTGACGGAGATATTCAGTTCACCATCTTCGAACCACTTAATATGGAAATCATCTAGATCATAATTGACGTTGCTGATTTTGGTGGGTTTTTTGATCCAATCGATTAGCTCAGCACGCTTCGCCCAAAAAGCATCACTTGTCTCAGTTGATTCGATAGAGTGTTCGTAGTCTTTGAGGTACTGCTCAGGCGTGGTATTGGCAGCAGCCATGAAGTCGGCGGCGATAGGAAATGATTTCTGGGTCATAGTGTTCATCCTTTTTAATTATTATGACCTATATAAATAATCGTCTATAACGACCATCTATACGGGCAATAAGAGTCATCTTCCATAATGTGTGACACTTCATGATAGTTTGACAAATAAGCGCAACGGTTGCAAGGCATCAACAGTCAATCATAACAATTTCGCTGTACATCTGTATACTTAGGCACAGATAGTCTCATCCTTATAAAGCGACTAATTTGTCATCCTAGTTAATTTTTATTATCGGTAGCTAGTGGCTTATTTTGTGTTAAGTACGGATTTTAAACTCATAAAAAGCTATAAAGTAGTTAAAATATAAAATGAGACTATAGTCGGTTCAGTATAATTTGGATACAAGGAAGTCGAGTGAAAGTACTACAAATAGTAGACTAAGCGAGACTGACACCGTATCCAATTTATAGAGGATTGACTATAATCAAACACAAAGTTTATAAACGATACAAGCCATACTTATGTATGGCTTGTTGCTATCAAAATTTCACTAAATGAATAATGCGTACTTATTTGAGCTGTTTAACGGTTTTCCATGCACCGCTTTGTACTTGCGATAAGTAAACATCGTTAAAGGCGACATGGCTTTCAGGAGTAATCGCAATAGTAGATCCTGTGATGCCATCTACAAAACTAACGGTTTCCATACCGGTATTAAAAGTATCGGCATTCAAATCTTTGCCAGCAGCTTTGAGTCCTTCAACAGTGATTCTGGCTGAAGTATAACCAAGGATAGCACCTGCTGATACATCTTCCCCTGTGACTTTTTTATACTTTTCAATAAAGGCTTTGGTCTCAGGCTCATTCGCTCTCAAAGCCAAATCGTTATAGTAAGAAACTGCATATAGGCCTTCACTAGCGCCACCTGGTGCCTCGGCAACTGCGGGATGGAAACCCGTTGCAGGAGCGATGAATTTTACGTCAGTCCAGCCCATAGCGTTCGCTGTCCCTACCGCAGTGATAGCGCCGCGTATCGTAAGAGATAGGCCGATTAGCTCGCAATTGGCTTCTTTTAATTTGGCGATTGCACCAGCAAAGTCTGTTTCATCAGGACGATGTGAGCTGGCCTGAACTAACGTGACATTAGGATTGTTATCGCTGATATCCTTAGCCGCCTCATTGGTCTCTTCACCATAATCTGAGGGGATATACATGACACATAAGTTTTTAATATCATTTTCGGCAATCAAATATTCCATACCCATTTTCATAGAGTCGTAATACGTACTACCCATCGTATAACGGCGATTGAAAGCCCCTTCTTCTTGCATTGGCTTTGCAAAAGTGATCGGCATAATATTAGGGACATTGGCGCGATCCATAATAGGGAAACTCGCTAAGTTATGCGGCGTACCAAGCGACATCAGCATACCAAATACTTTATCGCGACTAACGAGCTTATTAGCAGCCTGTACCGCCTTTGGTACTTGATAAGAATGATCCTCGACGACGTAACGAATCATGCGACCGTTGACGCCACCTGCCGCATTTACCTCATCGAAATACATATTGGCACCCGCTACCGCAGGATTACCGAATCCTGCGAACGGACCTGATAGATCATTCGCACCGCCCAATAGAATCTCGGTATCCGTAACACCTTGCACTGGCATATCACTCGTTGAAGCGGTTTCAGTATCTGTACCAGCTGCGGCGGGCGTTTCTGAATTGCTACACCCTACTAAACCTATCGTACCGACAGATAGTGCCAGTAGCGTCGTCTTGAATGTCCATTTCATTGCCTTTCTCCTTGCGACTCCAGTCGCTGTTAGTTTGATGCTTTTGAGATTAATACTTTTGAGGCTGATACTTTTAAGATTAATACTTTCAAGGTTGAGATAACGTCAAAAAATCTGAACGGTGCTAAGCTGAACTTTGATAAAGAGCTAGCTCAGTACATAGAGTCGATAAGAACGTGATGCTTTTTCTCAACCAAACTTCTTTTCAATTTCATGGTCGCAGTCAATTCGTCATCTTCAGGACTGAGCAGCACATCAATAAGCCGGAAGTGCTTGATGGTTTCCACCTGAGCTAACGTCTGATTGGTAGACTGGATAACCTCATCTATTAAGGCGATGACTTCTGGCGCATGACACAGCGAGCGAAAATCTGAGAACATTACCTGATTGTCTTGCGCAAACTTTTCGACATTTTCCTGATCTATCATAATCAGGCAGGTCAGATATTTGCGTCTATCACCGATGATAACGGCATCTGAGATATAAGGTGAGAATTTAAGCTTGCTCTCAATCGCAGCTGGTGTGACGTTTTTGCCGCCTGCGGTGATAATAATGTCCTTAATACGACCGGTAATGAATATATAGCCCTCTTTTATCTCGCCAACATCACCAGTATGTAGCCAGCCGTCCCGTAAGTCCTCAGCGGTTTTTTCGGGCTTATTCCAGTAGCCTGCAAAAACGTTCGCCCCTTTTACGAGTATTTCCCCGTTATCGGCAATGCGGACTTCAGAATCGGGTAGTGCCTTACCTACGCTACCAGCCATCTGTGCTTCAGGCGTATTAACCGATATCACACCCGCACTTTCAGTCATGCCATAGCCTTCATAGATAGGCACGCCTATCGCATGAAACCAGCGGATAATATCTAGCGAGATGGGCGCGGCCCCAGTGGTGGCACGGCGAATATTACTCATGCCTATCAGGTCACGAATTTTATATAGCACCAGCTTGTTCCAAAACTCGTAACGCAGTCGTTGACCTGTCGTGGGCGTATTGCCTGCCATCACGATATCAGCGTGGTCATGACCTGCTTTTATGGCCTGATCAAATGCCCAGCCATTAAGCGCACTGGCATCACTACGCATATTACTGATGGAGGCATACATTTTTTCCCACAATCTAGGCACAGCGGTAAAGGTATCAGGCGAGACTTCCTTCATATTCTCAAATACCGTCTCTGTGCTCTCAGCAAAGTTGACAATACAGCCTCTATGGATAGGAAGATCCACTGATGTTAGGCGCTCAAGCACATGGCACAATGGTAGAAAACACAGCTGCTCATCAGTGGGCAATATAGGAAGGATATCAATGCTTGTTTTTAGCTCAAAGAGGACATTGGCGTGCGTTAAAATCGCACCTTTTGGGTTGCCTGTCGTGCCAGAAGTATAGATTAAGGTGCGTATATCGTTCGCTGTACCTTGATCGATATAATCGCCAAAACGCTCTCTTACGTTTTCAATAGTCCGACCGATCGTATATAGATCATCTAAGAACATAACCTGATCATCATCTAGGCTACGCAAACCTTTACGCTCAAAGACAATGACTTTCTTAATATTAGGCGTTTGTTCACGAATCTCTAAAAACTTATGCAGCTGCTCATCGTTTTCTACGATCAAAAACTTAGAGTGGCTATCACTCAGTATATAAGCAAGCTGCTCGGGACTGTCGGTCGTATAGACACCGTTGGGTATCCCGCCTACGCCGCAGATGCCCATATCACAATAGAGCCATTCTTTATTGTCTTCGCTTAAGATAGAGACAGTATCGCCTTTACTCAGACCAAGCTCGACGAGTGCCATGCCGATATCGCAGCCATGATGATAATAGTCAAGCCAACTATAACTCTGCCAAATACCAAAGCTCTTTTCGCGATGAGCAATCTTGTCGCCTCGGCTCAAGCAAACCTGTCGCCAAAGTTTGCTCAGCGTATCGCACCCTTCTAGGATTTGGGGCGGATGATCGAAAGGCGCATTGCGTATCTTTCGATTAGTCTCATAATCATTATCGTTGGAGTAATCGTAAGACGATACTGGCGCGGCAGATGTGACTTTCGTGACCGTCGCATCCGCAGGAGAAAGTGAAGTATTGCTTTCAGTAGGAACATCAATAGAGGTCGTCATGATTATTATCGCCAAGTCTTTTTGCGTTTCCACCGAGTGGCTTCCGCAGTGTTGTCTTTGGTTTGTCCCAAATAGAACTCTTTAATATCATCAGAGTGCATCAGTTTGTCCGCTGAGCCTGCCATGACAATACGCCCTGTTTCTAACACATAACCGTAATCCGCTGCTGCCAAGGCAACTCTGGCGTTTTGTTCAACCAGTAAGATGGTCACGCCCTGCTCTTTATTAAGCCTGCGAATAATCGCAAATATTTCTTGTACTAATAAGGGAGACAGTCCAAGAGACGGCTCATCAAGTAGCATAAGAGAGGGTCGTGACATCAGTCCGCGACCGATAGCTAACATCTGCTGCTGACCACCGGACATCGTGCCCGCTGCTTGTGTACGGCGATCTTTTAGGATGGGAAAATACTCATATATCATCTCGACATCGCGCTGTATCTCAGACTTGTCACGCCGAGTATAAGCGCCCATCGCCAAGTTTTCGGCGACATTCAAAAAGGGAAATACCTCGCGCCCTTCGGGTACGTGCGACAAGCCTTTCTTCACCAGCCGATCAGGTTCAGTGCCATCGATACGCTCACCATGGAACCACACTGCTCCTTTGCGAGGATTGATAACCCCCGAGATAGTCTTCATTAACGTCGTCTTGCCTGCACCATTCGCCCCCAAAATAGTGACGACTTTACCTTCGGGCACTTCTAGGCTCACGCCTCTCAATGCCATAACCGGACCGTAAGCGGATTCTAGATTTCGCACTTCAAGCACGTTGTTTTTTACTTCAGAGTCGACCAAATTCATTTCAGTAGCCGGCGCGGCAGAGGATAGTGATTTTTTAATAGCTGACATTACACACTCTCCTGTCCAAGATAGGCTTCAATAACCTGTGGATTGGCTTGCACCTCAGCTGCCGTGCCCTGAGCCAAAAACTTACCTTCAGCGACGGCCAATACTCGATCTGACACCCGATTCACAAGACTCATGTCATGCTCTACCATCAAGATAGTCAGGCCAAGATCCTTTTGCATGTCTTCGATCCACCATGCCATCTCGGACGTCTCCTCTACGCTGAGACCAGAAGCAGGCTCATCGAGCAAAATAAGTTTTGGATTAGCGGCTAGTGCGCGCGCAATTTCGACTACTTTTCTAATACCATAAGGCAAACCTGCGATCAGCTTATCTCGATAAGGCGCTAACTCTAAAAAATCTATAATTTTTTCAACTTGCAAACGATGCTCTCGCTCACTACGGCGCACCTTTGGTAAAAATAATAAGTCCTGTATCCACGACGTATTGCGCTGCGAATGTCGACCGATAAGCAGATTCTGTAACACGCTTGAGTGATCAAACAATTCGATGTTTTGAAAGGTACGGGCAATACCCAGTTTTGCAATATCGTGAGCAGGCAGCTTGGTAATATCAGTACCATCAAAGGTAATACGACCACTAAGCGGCTCGTACAAGCGACTGATTAAGTTAAAAATCGTTGATTTACCAGCGCCATTAGGTCCTACGATAGTAAATACCTCGCCCTCGTTTACCTCAAAGCTAATATTATCAACGGCTTTGACACCACCGAACGCGATAGATAAGGAGTCAACTTTTAATAAGCTCATCGCATACGCTCCGTTTTCAGATAAGTTTTGGAACGACGAAATAGTCCTTTTCGATACAATGGAAACATCTGAAACCAAGTCCGTATCTTTATCCAAATACCGTATATACCGCGTGGCTCATAGATGATCATGATGACAATGACTAAGGCAAATAGCGCCGTATCAATACCAGGAATACTGGTGATATTAGAGCCCGTACTTTGACCGATGACATCGCCTAAGATAGCAATCACTTGTGGCAATAGGACAACTACGATAGCACCAAAAAACGCGCCATGTATCGAGCCTAAACCGCCGATGACAATCTGCAATAGTATGGTGATGGAGATAATAACGGTGAAGCTTTCATAATTGACCGCTTGCACAAAGTGCCCGTACATAGCGCCGCCAATAGCGGTAATCGCACAAGATATGCTAAAAGCGAGCGTTTTGGCTTGCGGGACATTGACGCCAAGCGCGCGGGCGGAGACTTCGCTGTCTCTAATGGCTAGGAACGAGCGCCCTGTGCCGCTTCTGAGTAAATTGATATAACCTAAGGTCACCAACACTACTAGCACGAGGCACAAGTAATAAAAGGCCTTTGGCGTGATGTAGCGATCGATAGTGTAGCCAAAGAGATTAATGGGAGAGGCAAAGGTACCAGAGATACCGCCCGTAATAGGCTCAGCCACGATAGCGATGTCTTCGACGATTATGCTAAGCGCCAAGGTCGCGATGGCTAAATAGATACCGCTGGTTCTCAAGATTGGTCTGGCAATGATAGCGCCGATCACTCCGGTGATAAGCGCGCAGGCAATCAAGGCAGGGAAAAAATTCCAACCTCGAGCCATCAGTGCCATGTGGCTAAAGGCACCTATCGCCATAAAGGCTGCGTGACCTAAGCTGACTTGTCCGGTGTGACCCGTCAAGAGCATCAGACCCAGTCCAGAGATAGACCAGATCAATATGGCACTGAGCTCACTAATATAATAGTTACTCAGCAGCCAAGGTGCCATTAAGAGGAGTAAGAGGAGTACGCCATACTTTATGAGTTGGCGCTTGTCATCGAAGATATTGATATCTTGATCGTAACTGTGTTTAAACTGGGCTTTCATGGGCAGTACTCATCCTTGAAATATTTTAGTCATCCTTGACTCAAAACTTCTATACTTTTTTCTGTTTTACCTGAGAAAAAATACCGCCTGGACGTACGATTAGCACGATCAGCATAACCACATAAGGCGCAATTTGACTTAAGCCTAGCGGTAGATAGCGACCAGCAAAGGGCTCTATCACCCCTACCAGCAACCCGCCTGCAAGCGCCCCCGGTAAAGAACCTAAACCGCCGATTACGGCAGCGGCAAAGGCCTTGATACCGAACAGTAGTCCGACAGAAGGCTCAATCGCGCCTTTGGCGGCAAATAGTATGCCGGCAAGTGCAGCAACCACCCCTGATAATGCCCAAACGATACCGTTGACGCGCTTAACGGGAATACCCATATAATAGGCGGCCATTTGGTTTTGGCTACTGGCTTGCATCGCAATACCGAGCCGCGTATGGGCAAAAAAGAAGTATAAAATGGAGGTTAATGCGATGGTAGATATGATGATAATGATGTCGACATAAGCAATGCTAAGCGAGCCTAATGCCATCATCTTGCCTGAGAATGGTGTCTGTAGTGAGACTGGACTATGTCCCCAGATAACACCAGCGACAAAGCGCATTAAGAATCCGAGCGAGATGGTAAGGATGACCATCGCAAATTGCGGTTGACCAAAGATACCACGTAGGACAAAGCGATCGAGTAAGTAGCCAAATGCGCCCATGATAATAGCCGCAAAGGTGATACCTAATAAGAAAGGAAAGTTTGCCTGATCGGCATTAATGAAAGATATGCCTAAGAAGGCACCGAGCATAAGCATGTCGCCTTGGGCAAAATTCACTGCCTCTGAGGCTTTGTAAATGAGCACAAAACCCAGCGCTAACAGCCCATATATACAGCCATTAGCAATCCCGCTAATGAGCAGTTGTAGGATATCCATAAAGTCCCTTTTGTCTTAGCATTGTCATCCGTGACAATGTTTGAATAAGCCGTTCAATCGGCTGGCTTTTTAACTCAACTACTTTTGAAGAAATTCATTTCCTTCAAATAAAAACGACTAAAATTCTAATAGGTAACAAAAGTGGCAGCAATAGGTGCGAATAACATTCATATTTTTACATTATACCAATCATCAATTGTTGTCTATAGAAAAAGTAAAGTTATTCAATGATTTATAGCAAGCAGACTAAAGCTCTCTATATTACTCACCTAAAAACACTTCCATTATTGCCATGGTATAATTGAGATACTTTATATCGTTTATCCAAACCTATTATCTTAACCTACCCTATAAGTCATTATCATGAGCCAAATGCAAAACCAAGCCGCACCCGTTAAGTTAAACAGCCAATACGATGTCATCATCATCGGTGCAGGCGCTTCAGGGTTATACTGTGCGCTCACTGCGGGTCGCCGTGGTCGCCGCGTGCTGGTATTAGACCATGCCAATAAAGCTGGCAAAAAAATCCTCATGTCGGGTGGTGGCCGCTGTAACTTTACCAATTATTTTGTAGAGCCTGAGCACTTCATTGGTGCCAATCAACATTTCTGTAAGTCAGCCTTAAGTCGTTATCCGAGTTGGGAATTTATTGGCATGGTGGAAGCGCACAAAATTGCTTACCACGAACGTGAGCATGGTCAGCTATTCTGTGATGACTCGGCACAAGATATTTTGACCATGCTGCTGGATGAATGTAGCGCGGTAGGTGTACAAGTAAAGCTGAATGCGCAAGTTGAAAGCGTTCAAGCGATCAAAAATGATAAAAATGCCCGATTTGAATTACTGACAACCAAGCAACTCAGCAAAAAAGAAAAGCAAGAGAGAAAAGAATTAGGCAATCAAACCAAGCTGCCGCAAACAGGCTACCGCTGTGAATCTTTAGTGGTGGCGACTGGCGGGCTGTCTATCCCAACGATGGGCGCTAGTGGCTTGGGTTATGAATTGGCGCAGCAGTTCGGGCATACGCTTGTCGCAACCGATGCCAGTCTCGTGCCTTTTACTTTCACCGATAAAACGGGCGAGCTCATCCGTGCTTTGGCAGGTATTAGTCTGCCAGTGATTGCCAGTAATGAGCGCATCTCCTTTAAACTGCCTGTGTTGTTTACCCATCGCGGACTCTCAGGTCCTGCTATGCTACAGCTTTCAAACTACTGGCAAATTGGCGAAACCATCAGCATTAATTTACTACCAAATATCGATATGACAATGCTACTTTTGGCGCATAAAAAATCGCATCCCAGACAGCTCATTCGTACCGTTTTGGCTGATTATACCGATAGTGCATTACCCAAAAATCTATTGGCAGCGCTGCAAACGCACTTGTGGGATGACATCAAAGACACAGAGCTGGCCAATATTAAGGACGAGCGTCTGACTGAACTTGGTACGACGCTCAATGGCTGGCAGCTTAAGCCGTCTGGTACTGAAGGATATCGTACCGCGGAAGTGACGCGCGGCGGTGTCAAAACAAATGAAGTCTCGTCAAAAACCATGCAAAGCAACTTTCAGGACGGCCTATACTTTATCGGAGAAGTATTGGATGTCACAGGTTGGCTCGGTGGCTACAATTTCCAGTGGGCGTGGGCCAGTGGCTTTGTCTGCGGCGAAGTGGTTTAATAGAAATGGATTTTATATAGGGTCTATTGATAAGTTTAAAAATAAACCCTAAATAGAGCCCAGATAGACAGTTATCGTCTGGGGACGTGTCAATCCGTTGTATATACGATTGACTGTGATGACCATCATTATAATAGTAAATATAAACACGGGCTTGCGAGGTGAACAATGCGTGCAATTAAACATATTCATGGTGACAAAACACCGCATTGGGTCGGTGACGGTTTTTATGTGAAAACCTTAGTAAATCATCTTGAGGATGATCCCAGTTTTAATTATAGCCACACTGACCCATTTTTATTATTGGATTATGGCAAGCCCACGACCTTTGCCCCAAACCCCAATTATGAAGCGCAGCCTCACGGTGTCGGACAGCATCCACACAAAGGCTTCGAGACCGTGACCATCGCTTACTCTGGTGAAATCAGTCACAGGGACTCAGCTGGCGGTAACGGCATCATCTTCGAAGGTGATGTGCAATGGATGACTGCAGGGCGCGGTATCTTACATGAAGAGTTCCATTCGCAAGGTTTTGGACAGCGCGGTGGCGTCTTTAGTATGGTGCAAATGTGGTTAAACCTACCAAGCGCCCACAAGCTGACTGAGCCAAAATATCAGTCCATCAGACGGACTGATATGCCGATTATTGAATTGCTAGATGATAGTGAGGCTGCCCATCAAACAACCATTGGTAAAGTCGCTATTATCGCTGGTGAGTGGCAAGATATAACTGGAGCAGCCGATACTTTTACACCTATTAATTTATGGGATATCGAGCTGCATGCAGCAGGATCGACGACGCTACAGGTGCCAGACAGCCATAATGTCTTATTATTGGTACAAGAAGGCGAGCTACTCGTCAATGATACCTCTATCGCAGCGGGTCAACTGGTTCAGTTTATAGCACCTACCAAAAACACTATAAACTCTCAAACTATAGATTCACAAACAGGACAGTCTGCCTCATTTATTGCCGATGCCACTGACACTATTCAGCTGACTTACCCAGCAACGTCTGATACTGAAAAAACCGTCGCACCTGTTAAATTACTGCTATTAAGTGGCGAACCCATTGGCGAACCTATCGCCAGTTATGGGCCGTTTGTCATGAATACTCAGGCCGAACTAAAACAAACTTTTCGCGATTATCAAACAGGTAATTTTGGTAAATAATAGGGTCTGTTGAATAGTATAAAAGCCATAAGAAATGAACACAGTAAACGTTCAAATTATTGACAATAAAAAAGCCACCTCACTATTGATAGTAAGGTGGCTTTTTAATGGATATACCTTTTACAGATATTTATTGGCTTAGCATTTACGCTAGCTGACAGTCCATTATGCTTGGTTTAGAAATGGATAATCGGTGTAGCCTTCAGTGCCGCCGCCGTAGAAGCTTTCTGGATGCTGCTCATTTAGCGCAGCGCCTTCGCGGATACGTTCGGCCAGATCAGGATTGGCGATATAGTCACGACCAAAGGCGACCGCATCGATATAACCTGCTTTGATGTTTCTCTCTGCTTTTTCAGCAGTATAACCACCAGCCGCGATAATTGTCTGACTAAAGGCTTGGCGGATGTGCTTACGGAATTCATCGTTATAAGGCGTGCCACCTGCCCAATCAGGCTCTGACAGATGTAAATACATCAAACCACGGTCATTGATCTGCTCAATCATCCAGATGTTTTCATCTTCATTATAGCCAGCTTCGACATTATTAAAAGTACCAAGTGGCGAAATACGAATGCCCACATGGTCGGCATCCCAAGCGTCGACACAAGCATCGATAACGTCAAGCGTCAAGCGAGCACGGTTTTCGCGACTACCACCATACTCATCATCGCGCTGGTTGGTTTGCTCAACCCAAAACTGATGCAATAGATAACCATGAGCCCCATGAATCTCTACACCATCAAAACCTGCTTCTTGCGCATTTTTGGTTGCTTGTGCAAAATCAGCAATGACTTGTTTAATTTCATCAAGTGTGGCTGGACGTGGTGTCGTTGCTTCAACACGGATGGCTTGATTGTTGCTATCGCGCAATGAGGTACGGATACCAACATGAACATCTGACGCAGAAATTGGCGCTTTGCCATCAGGCTGCACGCTTTCATGAGAAACCAGACCGGTATGCCATATCTGTACGACGATTTTTCCGTCTTTGGCATGTACATTATCAACGATGGTTTTCCATGCTGTAATTTGATCTTGGGTATGAATACCCGGCGCGCCAGCATAGCCTTTTGCTTGAAAAGAAACCTGAGTCGCCTCAGTGATGACAAGCCCAGCACCACTACGCTGTGAATAGTATTCGCTTGCCAATGCTGTCGGAACATCACCTGGCTCGACAGAGCGCAGACGCGTCAATGGTGCCATGATAATGCGATTTTTTAGGGTTTGAGTGCCCATATCGAGTGGTTCAAATAAGTTGTCGTGTGCCATGATATGCCTTATATCTAATTGGTTTGTTATTACAAATGATGATCGTTGTTGTAGATGCCCGTTACTATAAATCAATCCGCTCAGCGCTATGAAAAGTTTATGAGTTATTGAGTTCATAAAATGTATCCATGCTTGCGATTGAATCATGCAATCGATACACAAAGTATCTTGTGAGCAGTTCGACTACATTATGGGGAATAAGACTTTATATTCAATGATAATTTATCAATCCTGTTGTTTGATAAAGCTAATTTTAACTATCAAAGCCTTACTCCACAGACTTCCGAGACCACCTTATTGAAAATATCAGGGAATACTTGATTGGTGAGTTGGAAGGTTAGATTTTTGCTAGGTATTGAAAACAAGTGAAATGGTTGAATCTTTAGTACAGTCAATCGCTTTTACGCTAAGCAGTGCCTAAACTTGCATATAGACGATATACTTTGACGAACTTAAGTTTGATTTTTAACGCTTTAGGCCTCTATAATGTCAGGCAAATAATAGATTCGCGATAAGCGTCTAAACGTTGGGCATTTAAGCAAGGTAGCACTATGGCAGCCTATATCACAGTCGGCGCAAAAACCTCACATGGTGGGACGGTCATCTCTGGTTCACCGCACACCACTCATAACGGCATCCCTATCTCGCGTAAAGGCGATAAAGTTGTTTGTAAAAAATGCAAAAAGGTCACGACTATTCTTACGGGTGACCCGTCGTTTATCGTCGATGGCGCACCCATTGCACGCGGCGGCGATGTGACCAGCTGCGGGGCTAAGCTGATTGCGATTCAGCAGGCGTTTGCGGAGTCTGGCTTTGAGGTGTTTGGGGTTGAGCAGGCGGCGCCTTTGGTGTTTGCGAAGTCGGATAGGAGTAATTCGTTTGTAGAGAATGATGAGGAAAAACTTGAAGAGATTCACTTTGCTATTGAAGTAATTGAGTTCAACCATGAAGAAGATCCAATAAGTAATTATGGTTCAGAACGTAGCTCTAGCAATATTGCAGTCGATAAATACAATAGCGATGGAGATTATGTAGGTAGTTATTCTCTAGCAGATAACCCTAGTGATCTATTGGCTTCTGATTCAACTTGGTATAAAGAAAAAGGTATTGGAAATCAGCTCTCTGCTCTTGCGTCAGATTCGTATAAGGAAGCTGTTGATACTGTAACTTCATATTGGGGTGGCACTAAAAAGAAAGGAAAAGAGTTTGGTGAAAATACGGTCAATGTTGCCAAGCATACTAAAAATGCCATGATTGTAAACCTTGGCGTTATAGAAGCTGGATTAAAGGATTTTCCCCAAAGAACTAAAGCCTCAGCAGCAACTGCCATGCTACGATTTGGCCAAAGATCGAACGTAGACTTTGTATATATCGCAAGTGGCGGCGGTGTTAAGCATTTTGGTATTGATATAGGAATGTCTGTAAACGTTCATAATGGGAACGTATATGAGCCTGTAACTGCAAATGCTAATGTTAATACTAATAAAGCGCCATCCATTAGTGTCCAGGTAGGGGTTGGACGTATTATAAGTAGTAATGCTGGCGATGGTACTAAAGCGACAGATACCATCCTATCAGGCAAAGGACACTCATATTCCATCGAAGTTGGTCCAGCAACTGCTGCCATAGACACTACTGATGATGGCCATACAATAGCAGGAACTATTGGAGTTGCAAAAACTTATTCGGTAAATGCTAGACAAAGTAGTTCCTCTACTGGTGCTAGCAAAGGCTCTACAAATATGGAGTTAGCAAAAGGTATGAAGTATAACGCTGCAAAAAACATAATAGTATATACAGGAAAGTAATCAGTGGAAATAAGAGGCAAAGAATATAAATTATCCGATATCTTATTTATTGCTTTCGTTCTCATTTTCTTTATTTCATTTATTAAATTAGAACCAGATAAAGCGCTTGAAGTATATCAACAAGAATTGATTGAGAAGGAGAGTTGGTTAATATACCAGTTAAATGATATCGCAAATTTCATTAACTTTAATAAAAATGAATTTGATTATATTAACCGAAAGGTTTGGTTTACTGCTTGGTATGTTAGTCCTGAGTTTAATGAGAAAAAGCTGTTACGTTTACATAGCTTTCTTCTCAAAGAAGGCTGGGTAGATATGACTGATAAAATTGACAAAAACGATTATATAATCAAAACATCAAGCAGATCTGATGAAGCATCTAATCATGTCCGTATACTTTGTAATAACAAAGCTACTATATTTATGTACATGATAGACATGAGAAATTATTATGAATATAAATCCTTTAAAACTGGTACTTTAGTAGAACTATTATATGACTCTAGCCTACCCTGTTATAATTTAGATGAAAAAAAATATGAGAATTCTAGCGACATAGAACTAAATAATTAGTATCACTTTCTAAAATTTAATGGCGAGAACATATAAAAAAATAAATTGTTAAAAGGATATCCAATGTATCAAAGAAAAACTAATACTCTCATTCCGTCTCTACTACTAGCTACAGTGCTATCCAGTAGTTTGTTAGCTTCTGCTTGTTCAGCGGAGTCTTCAAGCACACCTATATTATCTAATCAAAGCACCCCTACTGAAATATATAAACTCGGGCTAGCCTACTACGAAGGTGACTCAGTCCCTGAAGATGATGACAAAGCTTTTGAATTATTTCAAAAATCTGCCGATCAAGACTATGCCCCTGCTAAATACTATTTAGGTATTATGTATGATGAAGGTATTGCGGTTGAGCAAGATTATCTAAAAACATTTGAGTTGTTTCAACAAGCCGCCAACCAAGGATATGCTGATGCTCAAGTTGATCTTGGCGTTATGTATCATGAAGGGACTGTTGTCGAGCAAGATGATTTAAAGGCAATTGAATGGTTTATACAAGCTGCCGACCAAGGATCCGCCAATGCTCAAACCTATCTCGGTGTTATGTATCATCAAGGTAGTGGCGTTAAGCAAGATTACCAAAAAGCAATGGAGTGGTATTTATTAGCAGCTGATCAAGAGTTGGATTTAGCCCAACTCAATATTGGTAGTCTTTATGAGAACGGTTACGGTGTAACGCAAGATTATGATAAAGCTTTTGAATGGTATACCAAAGCGGCTGATCAAGGGTTAAATGTGGCACAACTTAATATTGGTGGTCTCTACGAGAATGGCTATGGCGTGCCGCAAGATTATGATATAGCTTTTGAGTGGTACAAAAAGGCCGCCGACCAAGGCAATCAAGAAGCCAGTAATCGCATTGGTAGATTGGTCATGGATGATAAAATCGACGGTACAGGCATCACTATCTACAGCACCCAAGAAACTGGTCTCACATTAGGTGATATTGAAGATATGAGCCAATGATAATGATGGCTGTATGAGCCAGTAGCTTTTAACTCATACAGCCACTAGTTTATGAAATATCTAACAACCCCATCACTCCACCAAACCATCCAAAATCATTTTCACCTCCGTCACATATTGACCCAAATCTGGCTCTAAATGAAATCCCTCTACTGGTGTGGGCAAACCTTTCTGCTTGCCCAACCTGACGATGATTGCATTCTCTTCTGGCAACACTAATACTCTCTGACCTAAATGACCAAGCATTGCATAAAACGGAATCGGACTGTCCATATCCGTCCACACTGAATGTCCATAAACTTGCGCCTGCCCTTCTGCAAATGCACCCGCGTTTGGCGTAATCATAAAATCAACATGCGCTTTGCTAAGCAGTTGCTCACCTTGCCACTCGCCACCATTTAATAATAACTGCCCAAATTTAGCAAAATCCAGCGCACTGGCGTTTAGACAGCAATATACTTTTTCGATGCTCTCTGAGCCGTCAAGCGACCAGTAAGCGTCACCTTGCATACCAAGTGGCTGCCAAAACTTCTCTTCCAAATAGCTAGAAAGTGTATAGCCATGAGGTTCTAATGCACGTGATAGAGCAATACCGAGCATTTGCGTGTCACCCGATGAGTATTCAAACTGACCGCCACACGCCTCTACGAAATCTCGATTGACCATTTGCTTGACTAAGTCATGACCATAGTAGGATTCTGCGGTGGGGTTAATTGGAAAGTAGTAATCCTCCGTCCAATCATAGCCTGAGGTCATCGCTGATAAATCCGCGAGGGTACAGTTTTGCGCATATTGATTGTCCGCATATTCAGGCAACCACTTGGTAATCGGCTCATCAATGCTACCGATGTATCCGTCTTCCACCGCCTTGAGATAGAGCATAGTTGTGACGGTTTTTGCCATCGAAAAGCTGTTGGTGTGCGAATCGCTGCCATAACCTTGCCAGTAGTTTTCGTACAGTAGCTTGCCGTCTTTGATAATAGCAAAGGCCACCGTTTGGTCTGTATCTAAAGCATTCTGCAACGTTGTGGTGAGTTTGACTTGCTCAAAATTGGAATCTTTTTCCCATTCGATAGCGTCTTTTGCGCGGATAGTCCGATTATCAAAATCGACATAATCATCAATATTGGCAGTGGCTTCACCTTTAAGGTAAGTAAGCTGTAAACCGCGAAAGATATAAGCATTACCGGTCACTACTAAGCCCAAGCTGATAATAATTAATAAACCTAGGATGGGCACAATGATCCATTTAAACAGTGTCTTTAACACTACCATTATAAAATCCTTTTTTATGGCGTGATTGATAGATATGACTATCGTTGATAGGGTTTAATTTAGCATGGATAGGGAGGTTTGGGAGGGGGTTTTTTTGGGTGATGAGCTTAGGTTGTAGGCTGGGCTTTTGGCCTAGCTTTGAAACTTTGCAAAATCAAAATGCTGGGTTAAAAACCCAGCCTACGCTTGCTAATCGCTATAACTTTCTCTACATTTAATTTTAGTCTCCAGTATCTTTTCGAGATGCTTAATAAATACTTTAGTCTCAGGTCTACTATGCTCGTCAGTAATCACTAAACCTTCTATCGAGACATAGCAGACACCACCAAACTTGGTGGGTAGCAGGTTATTCCAACTACAGTTAAGACCTTTTTCTAGTTTTACCGTTTGCCAATAGTCCGACAGATAATAATCTCCTGCTAAAGATTGCCACGTACAAATTTGAGATTCAGTTATTCTTGATCGTATCGCTAATGGGGTCTGAAAAAGGGCTTCTTTCTCCAGTCCATCAAATGCTCGGACAACAAAGTCAGCGGGATAATCTGAGAACATATCTCTTTCCCTTGATCGTCGCATATCTTGTGCCTGCTTCGTCTGGAAGGACTCAATAGAACTAAGAACAATTTGATCCGCCATTTTAGCTTCCATATCTCTTATAGGCTTTGAATATAAGGCATCTAAAAGCCCTACGTCAGTCAACCATATTGACAAACAGCCAATAATTCTTTCATCGTCTTCCTCTCTCACGCCACCATACATACTGACGCTGATCCTACAATTATCAAATACCCATTCACAGTGTTCTACTACATTATCACTATAGTAATGGCTATCGGAGGAATAGTCTGACCCTTGTCCTAAATAGGCTATAAGTTTTTTAATAACTTGTTGCCTATCTATTAGTTGTGCTGGAATATTAATCCATATTGAATCAATCAGTCGGTCATCATCTACTGCACTAAAATGACAGTGAGCAACATTAAGAGTCCAAAACTTAGGTAGTTTTATGGTGACTACTTCAGGCATGTAACTTGCCTCATCAGAAAGAGTTATCGTATCTTTCTCAGGGAGTTGAGACTTAACGTCAGCTAACTGGTCACCCCATTTAAAATTTACGTCACCAAATTGAAAGTTTTCTTTTCTCATACCTCTTAGCCTTTACCCAAATAGTTATTTAAAGACAAATATAACTTTTTGCGATCATCTATACACTGAGCAAGTGTATATTATCTAACAAAAAAAACGGCGAGATAATTAATCTCACCGCTTCTATTTTCGAACTAAGCTTTTAAATCAAACCTTAAATCGCTGCCGCAACCTCAGCACCATCACGAATCGCGCGTTTGGCATCCAGCTCAGCGGCAAGCTTGGCACCACCGATAAGATGGTATTGCGCGTCCGGTGCATCACCGACATTTGGCATCAGCTCAACGACCGACTCTTGACCGGCACAGACCACGACGCTATCGACACGGAGCAACTGAGTTTGGCCTTGGTTATTAGTAATCCAAACACCTTCATTGGTGATCTTATCGTACTGCGCACCCGATACTTGAATGACACCATGCGATTTAATATGAGCACGATGTACCCAGCCCGAGGTTTTATTCAGACCACTACCCAAGCGACCTTTGGTACGCTGCATCAGATAGACTTGGCGAATAGGCTTGATCGCTTCAGGCTTAATCAGACCACCCTCAGTTTGGTAATCGGTATCAGAAGTTACGCCCCACTCTTCACGCCACTCGCTAACTGACTGTGCTTTTGGACGATAGCTTGGGTCTTTTAACAGCTCAGGGCCTAGCTCATCAAGTGGCTGACCATGCTTAGCTGTGAGATATTCACTGACGTCAAAACCAATACCGCCAGCACCGATGACGGCGACGGTATCACCGACTGATTTTTCACCAGAGAGCAATTCAGCATAGCTCATCACTTGTGGCAAGTCAGCTCCTTCGAGCTTACCTGCGAGGCTTCTAGGCACGACACCAGTAGCAACGATGACATGATGGAATTTGGCTTTTTCTAGCATAGCTTTATCGACTTTGGTATTGAGTTTAATCTCAACGCCTAAGTGCTCAAGCTCATTGATATAGTAGCGAATGGTCTCAAAGAATTCTTCTTTACCCGGGATGACTTTGGCATAATTGAACTGCCCGCCCAAGATATCTTTTGCTTCAAATAGCGTGACCTTATGACCACGTAGCGCGGCGACGTGAGCGGCTGACATACCAGCGACACCGCCACCAATGACTGCGACCTTTCTAGGTTTTTTGGTTTTCTTATAAACCAATTCAGTCTCGTAGCAGGCTTGAGGATTGACCAGACAAGTTGAGCGTTTATTGGCAAAAGTATGATCGAGGCAAGCTTGGTTACAGGCGATACAGGTATTGATGCGATCGGCTTGACCGTTTTTGGCTTTATTAACCCAATGGGCATCGGCTAAGAATGGACGCGCCATTTGAATCATATCCGCCTGACCACTAGCGACAATCTCTTCAGCGGTTTCTGGCATATTGATACGGTTAGCCGCCATCATTGGAATATTAATATGCTTTTTAATTTCAGCGGTAAAATCAATAAACGCCGCACGCGGTACACTAGTGACAATCGTCGGAATGCGAGCTTCATGCCAGCCGATGCCCGTATTCATGATGGTCACGCCCGCCTCTTCTAACGCTTTGGCAACAGTGATGACTTCGTCCATGACGTTACCGTCTTTGACCAAGTCAATCACTGATAAGCGAAATAGAATAATAAAGTCTTCACCGGCAGCTTCTCGCACCGCTTTGACCACATCAACCGCAAACTTCATACGATTTTGAATGTCACCGCCATACTCGTCCGTCCGTTTATTGACATGGCGCGATAAAAACTGATTCAGCAAATACCCTTCTGAGCCCATGATTTCGACACCATCATAACCCGCCTGCTTAGCAAGCTTTGCGCAACGGGCATAATCTTTTACCGTTTGCTCGATATTTTTAATGCTCATCTTACGCGGTTTAAATGGCGAGATTGGTGATTTTATCGGACTTGATGACACCACAAACGGTTGATAACCGTAGCGTCCACTGTGCAAAATTTGCATGATGATTTTGCTATCATACTTATGTGCTGCACGAGTGACACGCTGATGATTAATCACATCAGCTTTGGTGTTCATCGTGCCACCAACAGGCGACAACCAACCTTCACGATTCGGCGCAATACCACCGGTGATCATCATCGCCACGCCGCCTTTGGCACGCTCTGCGAAATATGCTGCCAGTTTACCGTAATTATAAAAACGGTCTTCGAGACCTGTATGCATCGACCCCATCACTAAGCGATTTTTTAGCGTGGTAAAGCCCAAGTCTAACGGCTCAAATAAATGTGGATAGTGCTCATTGGTGCTAGCGGTCTCAATAGAATTGGCAGTGCGGCTGGCGGTCATATCATTTTCCTTATGAATGGTTTGTTGATCTAAACACAGTTTACAGTTTTACATGACTGGTATCGTAACACACCGCTATTATTATCAGCTACGCAGACGAGCGACTGATGAGTGAGCACTATATCGACAGCCCTCTTTAATCACGCAATTTTATGGTATTTGGTTAAGTAAAAACCACAAAATCAGCCTAACTTTGCCACGCCTTTGGCTATAATAAAGGCTAATTATTGATAGCATAGCCACTACCAGTTCCACATTTGAATGTTCAACAGACCCTAGTTATCAATAGAAAAACCCTGAGCTATAAAAATAGCCAAACTCAAAGTACGATAAAGGACTATCTCCATGACTGACTTTCACACAGGTCTCGGCAAAACCCCTGCCAATTATCAACCGCTGACTCCCATCGATTTTATCATTCGCAGTGCACAAGTTTATCCTGACAAAACTGCGATTATCTATGATGACTTAGAGCACAATGACCTCACGCAGACTTGGCAACAGACCTACGATCGTTGCAGGCAGTTGTCAGATGGCTTACGTAAACTAGGTATTGATAAAAATGATACCGTCGCGGTCATGATGCCCAACACCCCAGCGATGGTCGAATGTGCCTTTGGCGTGCCCATGTCAGGAGGTGTACTTTGTACCTTAAACACCCGTCTCGATATCAATGCGCTTACCTTTTGCTTACAGCACTCAGAAGCCAAAGTGTTGATTTTAGACAGTGAGTTTGCTGATTATGCTGAGATTATCGATGAGACTTTTCCTAACCTAATCGTCATTCATGCGACAGACAACGCTATCGATGTCGAGCGCTTTGGAAAAATGAGTTATGAAGCATTGATTGCCAGCTCAGACAGCTTAGATAACTGGGAAAAGCCAGCAGATGAATGGGATGCTATTGCGCTGAACTATACGTCTGGCACGACGGGCAAGCCCAAAGGCGTGGTCTATCATCATCGCGGTGCCACTCTCAATGCAATCTCTAATATTTTAGATTGGGACATGCCAAAGCACCCAATGTATCTGTGGACACTGCCATTATTTCATTGCAATGGCTGGTGCTTTCCGTGGACGATCGCTGAGCGCGCTGGGGTCAATATCTGCTTGCGAAACATTGATGCTGATTTGATATTGCAGTTGATTGCCAAGCATCAAGTCAGCCATTATTGTTCAGCGCCTGTGGTACACAATATGATTGCGGGCGGCAAACCTGAGTATAAAGAAGCCATCACTCATACGGTCAAAGGCTGGGTCGCTGGTGCGCCGCCATCTGAGACCATGCTCGCAGCCATGGAAGCGATGGGCTTTCACATCTCTCACGTTTATGGTCTCACTGAAGTTTATGGGCCCGTCACCGTCTGCGCAGAACAAGAAGAATGGGATACGCTTGATGTCGCTGGCCGCGCGCAGAAAAAATCACGTCAAGGGGTGACGTCACATTTGATGACGGGATTTGACGTGTTCAAACAAGGCACGACTGAACCCGTTGCCACTGATGGTGAAGAAATGGGCGAGCTGGCACTGCGCGGTAACATGGTCATGAAAGGCTATCTAAAAAGCCGTAAAGCGACCGAAGAAGCCTTTGCTGATGGCTGGTTCCGTACGGGTGATTTGGGCGTCAAATATCCTGATGGCTATATCAAAATTATGGATAGACTCAAAGACATCATTATCTCGGGCGGCGAAAATATCTCTAGCATCGAAGTCGAAAACGTCTTATATAAAATGCCTGAAATCCAAAGCTGTGCTGTCGTCGCCGCGCCACATGATAAATGGGGTGAAGTCCCTGTCGCTTTTATCGAAATCCATGAAGGTAGCACCTTGCAGCGCGATACCGTCATGGAACATTGCAAGCAGCATTTAGCGGGCTTTAAAGTGCCCAAGTATATTGTGTTTGCCGAAATTCCAAAGACCAGTACGGGTAAAGTACAGAAATTTGAGCTGCGCCAAGCCGCCAAATCATTGGCACATGAAACGCCTAAAGTTACTCCAAGCGCCAAGTAAGCTTTTCCAGTATCAAATGATTACTGAATAGCCATTAAATAAAAAGGGTCAGTCTAATAAATTTAGACTGACCCTTTTTTTCACACTGTTATGAGTAAAGCAATTATTTGTCATAATATTTTTGAGAGATATCAACCAAGCTCATGTTAGTTGAGTTTAGGCTCAAGCCATTGATAGACCAACATCCCAACGATCATCGCTGGAATAAACACATATATTTGCCATTGTCCCGTCCCAAGTAGCACGATACCGGGTCCTGGACAAATACCGACTAGACCCCAACCGATACCAAACAGCATTGCGCCGATAAGCAGTTTTTTATTGATGACGGTTTTGTTTGGCATCTCAATCAATGTGCCAATCCAGCTGGTCTGTTGGCGCTTAGCCAATTGCACGCCGACCATTGCCACTATCAATCCGCCACCCATCACCAGTGCGAGTGAAATATCCCACGCACCAAAGATATCCAAAAACCCCTGCACTTTAACAGGCTCGGTCATACCAGATATCAATAACCCAAAGCCAAATAATAATCCAGCCAGTAATCCAATTATATTTTTTAGCATGGTTGTGTCTCGCTATTCTCTTCTATTTATAGTATCAAGCACTGCCTTCGCAACGTGCTGTCTATGCCACTGTTAGATCAAGCCCAAGCCATGCCGACCAATATAGACGGTCACAATACCAAACAACATAAAGGTCACCGTCGCTGCCATAGAACGTGGTGACAGACGCGCATTACCGCAGATACCGTGACCACTCGTGCAGCCAGAACCCAAGCGCGTGCCGAAACCAACCAGTAATCCCGCCCCAATTAATAATGGCAAAGAAGTACTCATCTCTATATCAGGTAACGGTTTTCCCAGACCATATAGTATCGGCGAGACAACCATGCCAACTATGAACAATACCTGCCACATCTCTACCTGCTTGGGTTTAAGCAGATTTGAGAAAATACCACTGACACCAGCGATACGCCCAATACCTAATAGCAGAATAACTGTCGCTACACCCAGTATCAGACCACCCACTAAGGAGATAGGCGTAAATGCTTGCCAGTCTATTTGTATATTCATAATATTTACCTAGCTTGCTTGTTTTCTCAGTTGCTTAATTGCTTAGTTGCTTAATTCATTGATAAGTAACTAACTCATATGACAGCTTTCGATTTATCAAAAAACATTATATTATAAAATATAATAAAAAGGTAAAAAAATACTGAACCTATTGTTATAAAGGCTCAGTATTTTTAAATTAAATAGATTTCATTTTGAGTAGCAAGGAAAGCGAGCATCAGTGCTACTTCAAATAGATAAAGCAAATTTGGCACAGCCAATCATGCTTCTGCGACAGCTGCTATTTCGCCAATACTTTATCAAGCGCGGTTTCAAAACGCGTTACCGCACCATCAATATCCGTCAATTTATCTAGACCAAACAAACCCAAACGGAAGGTTTTAAAGTTTTCTGGTTCGCCAACTTTTAATGGTACACCAGCGGCGATTTGCAAGCCCGCTTCAGCAAAAGCGCTACCTTTATGCATGTCATCACGCTCAGTATAAGCCACCACCACACCTGGCGCTTTAAAGCCTTCAGCGGCAACACTTTCGACGCCTTTGTCTTCCATGACCTTACGGACACGGTTGCCAAGCTCCCACTGTGCGTCAGACAGTTTAGCAAAGCCCACTTCTTTGGCCTCATTAATAGTATCGCGGAACTGACGCAGGCCATCGGTTGGCATGGTCGCATGATAAGCATGACCACCATTTTCGTAGGCGCGCATGATGTTCAACCATTGCTTAAGATCGAGGCTAAAGCTATCAGATTCTGTATTATCGACTTTTTTGACGGCTGCATCACTTAGCATCACCAAACCAGCACAAGGCGTACTGCTCCAGCCTTTTTGTGGCGCGCTGATAAGCACGTCAATGCCCAGCTCTTTCATATCCAACCAAACACAACCTGAGGCGATGCAATCGATGACCAATAAGCCACCTACGCTATGGACGGCTTCGCCCAATGCTTTAATATAGTCATCTGGTAGAATAATACCAGCTGAAGTTTCGACATGCGGGGCAAAGACAATGGCTGGTTTTTGTTCTTTGATTTTTGCTACAGCGACATCGATATCGACTGGTGCAAACGGCTTTGGCGCATCAGTATTTTCTGTACGATCAGCGGTCAATACCGTCGAGGACTTGGCAATGTTGCCTTTTTCTAGGATTTGCGTCCAGCGGTAGCTAAACCAACCGTTTCGGATAATCAGACAATCTTCATCCTTTGCCAATTGACGGGCAACAGCTTCCATCCCATAAGTGCCAGAACCTGGCACGATAGCAACGGCATCAGCGTTATAGACTGATTTTAGCTCGCTAGATAAGTCGTTCATTACTTGTTGAAAGACTTTAGACATATGGTTGAGAGCGCGGTCAGTGTAAACCACTGAATATTCTAATAGGCCATTTGGATCAATATCTTGACGTAATGCAGTCATGGAACGCTCCTAGTTTATGGTTAGATAATTTGATGGCGCTTAAATCTCAGTACAGCCATATCCAAATATGGATACAGCCTAGGTACTAATATCGGATAAGAAACCAGAAAACGACGTAAGGCTGACAATATTGTACTTTAGCCTAGAGCGTGTCCTCAATCTGAACGGAAGAGACTAAATGGGCTAAAAATGAATATTGATAAAGCCTATAAACGCTAAGCCAATATATTCATAGCCACACGCTTAGCGAACACCAGTACGGTATCTTAATCCAAACCATTTATTTAATGAGAGCTTGATATTAGCACCGATACCGAGGGTTGACAACGATACGCCTAGGCAATGATATGACTTGCACTATTGACTGTTTATTGGTAAATACGGCTTATTGGTAAATGCGGTGCTGATCAGCATCAATGTCCACGATTGGCATCTTTTAGTCCTGAGACGACAAAGTCTAACAATTCACTGTCCCCTTCACGTGCCGCTTTACGCATCAGCTTGGATGGTGCATGGGTCAAAGTTTGGGTTAAACGTCTGGACAGCTCGGCTATGATATCTTCAGGGCTCGCACCCTCAGCGTTAAGCTTAGCAATAGACTCATTAAGCAGCTTATCTACTTGGTCATGAGTACGCTCACGATACTGCTGAATATCTTTGCCGACTTGGCGCACTTGAAAACGTCGATCCATTTCGACGACCAATTGGCTAACGAGTAGCTCGGCATCTACTGCTGCTTGACGACGCTGTTCAATATTACCCGCTATCACATGTTGCAAGTCGTCGACAGAATATAAATACACGTCATCTATGCGGCTCACGGTCGAATCGATATCACGTGGCACCGCCAAATCTATCATCAGCATTGGCTGATAACGACGACGTTTCAGCGCCTGCAATGTCATGGTCTTATCAATCAATAAATCCATACTACCGCTACAGCTACTGACAATATCAGCCTCTGCCAGCACTTGCGGCAACGCTTGCAAAGTTCTGACTTCCACTTGTCGTCCAGGTTTGCGCAGCTCAGCCGCTAGAGCCTCAGCACGCTCAGGGTTGCGGTTACAAATAATCACCCGCCCTACCCCAAGCCCCGCAATATGAGTGGCAACCAAACGATTCATCTCGCCAGCGGCAACCACCAACAAAGTACGATTGGGCAAATCATCAAAAATCTGCGTCACCAATTTAGCCGCAGCAAAGCTGAGCGATACGGCTTGAGCGCCAACCTTGGTCTCATTACGTACCCGTTTGGCAGCAGCGAATACCTGATCGACGATCCAACCTAGCTGATTGCTTAATACTTTTTGTTCTTGCGCCATATGTACGGAGCGCTTGATTTGACCCAATATCTGCGGCTCACCCAATATCATAGAGTCCAGCCCAGCAGCAACCCTCAACCAATGAGTCAAGGCGTGAGTATCACGGTGCACATATAGATATGGGTCAATCTCGGTGAGCGACAGTTGCTTAAAATCAGCCAGCCAAGTTTTAATCTTCACGATATGGGCGCTGATGACCGCTGATGAGATATTGGTGCTGAGCGCAGCATTGCTAGTATTGCTGCTAAAAGATGGCGAGGTAACGTCATTGACCGTGGGCGACGCTACTGCTTGCTGAGACAAAGTCTGCGGAACGAGGGCATAAATCTCCGTACGGTTGCACGTAGAGACAATCACGCTACCATCGGTAAAGGCCTCTAACTGCTCAAGGGCGATAGCCACATCCTCACCCACAAGCGCCAAGCGCTCTCGTAGAGCGACTGGTGCGGTTTTGTGATTGACCCCAATGACCACTAATCTCATTATTGATAGACCATAAATATAACGCTCACTTGCCAGCCAAGCGTGCTCGCCGTTTGCCAAAGGCAGTTTTTATAAATTAGAAAAGCAGTGTTTAGCAAACAGCGCTTAAAGGAAAACCTAAAACCGCTTATTATATCATTATTGCTGGCTTTATTTAACACTCGACCACCTATGGTGACTATTTGCTTGTATCTGGGCGCATGAGTAACAAATCAACTACCTGGTAGATTTTTTGGACGAATAATTGAGTAACACGGGCGCTATTGTTTATCACCTCAATCTCCTTCTATAATGTCAATCATGGGTACTGGCTACCGATGTCTATTTTAAAATCATCAGTATAAAATTGCCTTATTAATGGGTAAACAATAGGTGTACACTGCTATTTATGATTTTTTTTGAGTCATCATTTCGATCACAACTTGTGCATAACGATCAATCTAGCCTTCGCGCTTTATTACACGTCATTATTGAACGTCTATGCCAACGTTATAAGCTAACATTATCGTTGGCCATTTGTCTGTGCCTAGCCTCACCCGCTCATGCCAATCCGCTCGACCCATCAGACATTCATAATGCCACTAATAATCAATCCTCATTAAGCCAGCCTTCAGTCGCAATGATGAATACAGATGCGACTAATCGTAATACATTTTCCAATGAACCAACACAGAACGAGTCAGCAACGACAATAACAAGTGTGGCAAATGTAAATAGCTTACCACCGACGATTGCCGCACAACCGACGCTGACCGAGCCAAGCTTGTATGCGCTTTTGGATGCAGAATTTTCCGCTGATCGCAATGACACACGCCGGGCGGTGATGATTTATAAGCAGCAATCTTTTAAAGAAGATGCGACGGCAGTGTTTGAGAGAGCGCTTAGCTTATCTTTGCGTAATGAGAGTGTTGAAGATTCATTACAATTTGCCAAAACGTGGCAAGATCAAAATCCCGATCATGTACCCGCATGGTTTTATGTGGCACATTTGGCCTTGCGCGCGCACGACTATCTGTTGGCAGGTGAGACCTTAAATCGTATCTTGCGTTATGACCCTCGGGCAGACTTAAGCGAAATCCTTATCGGCATTTATCCCAATACCGATAATGACAAACGAGAATTACTCGCCGCCCTACAACCCCTTGATAGTGAACAAAATGCCTCGCTATCGGTGTTAAAGGCAGGCTTGCTATACCAATTTAACGAACCTGAAATTGCCATCGTCCATATCAATCGCGCGCTAGAGCGTCAGCCTGACTATGTGCCTTTTATTACCTTAAAAGCAGATATATTGCGCAACATAGAAAAGCCTGAAATGGTGATTAATTATGTTAGCCAATCACGTCTGCGTAATCCTGATAGCAAAAGCTTGTACCTATATGAGATTCGTTACTTACTGGATTTGAAACAAAGCGAGCAAGCGTGGCAGCTATTACTAGAGGCGCACAATCGCTTTGCTGATGATGCTGAGATCACCTTATTGGCCGCACTGGTCAGCTTGGACATTGAAGAATACCCTAGTGCTGACCGCCTACTCAATATGCTGGCAAAAAGTCCTGCTTACCTTGACCAAGCCTATTATTACCTCGGTATCAGTGCCGAGCGCCAGCAACGCTTTGATCAAGCGAAATACTATCTCAATGGTGTCATGCAAGAAGACTTAGTGCTAGAAGCACGCAAAAAAGTCGTCGCTTTTGAGTTGATTAATGATGACGTGGATGCAGCCATCGCTACCTTAGAAAAACTACGCAAAGAATTTAACGTCTTTGCGCCTGACACTTATGTACTACAAGCCGATATTTTATGGCAACAGAATGAGCCAGAGGAAGCGCTGCGGTTGTTGACGCGGGCAGCGCGTAAGTATCCTAATAGTGAGATGTTACTGTTTGCCCGTGCTCAGCTGTTAGATGATAAAGCCGACTACGTGGTCAAACGCACCTTGCTCAATCACTTGCAAGCGCTCGATCCTAACAATCTCTCTTATCAGCTTAGTTACGCCCAATTATTGCTCTCCAACGAGCGCAGCTCTGAGCAAGGGTTGGCGCTAGCGACAGCGATTATCCAAATTCGCTATGATGACCCACGTTACGATAACGAGCTACATCTGCAAGCATTGAATATCTTGGCAGGCAATGCCTTGGCCAACGAAGACTATCGCCAAGTGATCAATTACCTGCAAACCCCTTACGATGTCTTACCCACTCTACGTTCAGGGACACTATTGCTGCGTGCTTATCAAGGCCTAGGGGATAATGACAAAGTCGACGCCTTGCTCGCCGATCTACAGCAGCGCTTCTCATTTGGGCAACACAATGTTAATGACCGCATACAACTGTATTAATGACAGTTGGCGTCATTTTTAAGCAATATCTTGTATAACAAATAAGCCATAACCATTGCGCAGGCTATCAAAACCCAAGTTATCAAAGCTACAAGGCTCTTATAAGAAGCTAACAGCGACGTATAAATGGGTAACAAATTCAGCTTAAGCTATTATCTTTGTTAATTTTGAGGAAGCATCATGTCAGTATCACAAACAATCCCTTTTCCAGCCAAAAAACTAAGTCTAATGACGGCTTTGACAGCAGCCATTTTGGTGACGACTGGTTGTCAATCATTAAAGACCACCAGCGGCACAAACCAAGCTAGTAGCACCGTACAGGGACAAAGTGGCCAGCAGCCACAAAAGCTTGAGAGCTTCAATATCACTGGCAAAATTGGCGTTACGACACCTGCTAATGACACTAACGGTGCTCAAGGCGGCAGTGCCTTTTACGCATGGGGACAACAAAACGACCGCTTTGCGATTGAGTTGATAGGTGCGCTCGGGATTGGTAAGACCAACATTGAATACAATGGTCAAACGGCAACGCTAGTCAGCGAAAAAACCGGTACATTGACCGCTGACGATCCTGAAACCTTGCTCAAAAAAGCCACTGGCTGGCAAGCACCGATCTCGCAAATGCCGTATTGGGTATCTGGTCGCCCAGCGCCTTCCGACACCGCCCCTACCCTTGACAATCAAAATCGTTTGATTAGCTCAGTTAATGGTGAGTGGAATGCTAGCTTTACCTATAAAGGCAACGATAAGCTGCCTAGTAAAATCAGCGCTGCACAATCACAAGGCAATAAAGTCGTCATGACGATTGATCATCAGAATCGTTAAAGCATTGAAATATTGAGACATGTAAACGTTGAAATGTTGAAACATCCATAAATCAAATGGCGATGCAAAATAATATGAGCGCTAAAACGACCATCACTCGCTTGTCCCCAGCAAAAATCAATTTGTTTTTGCACATTACTGGTAAGCGTGCTGATGGCTATCATGACTTGCAAACCGTTTTTCGCCTTCTCGATTGGGGCGATTATTTGCACTTTTCGGTCACAGATGATGCCGTCATTTCTACGGCTGATAATCGGTTAGATGCCAATAAACTTTGTCTTCAGCTGCTGACCTTAACTGGCGCAGACGCAATAACTGCCAGTATAGATGACAATTTGATTTTTAAAGCCGCACACGCATTGCTAGCATTTGTCATAGAATCAACCAAATTACCTAAGCAATTAGCGTCAGTGCAAATTACTTTAGACAAGCATCTACCGATGGGTGCAGGCTTGGGCGGTGGTTCTTCCAATGCCGCGACGACGCTACTAACATTAAATGAGATTTGGCAGCTTAATTTAACGTGTGATGAGCTGATAAAAATCGGTGCTAAAGTGGGTGCGGACGTGCCAATCTTTATTTTTGGTCAAGATGCCATTGCGATGGGTATTGGCGAGGAGCTGACAGCGATTGACTTGCCTGAGCAGCAATACTTAGTCCTAACGCCAAACGCGCATGTGAATACCGCCAAACTGTTCGCCCACCCTGAATTAAGGCGCGATATTACGCCACTATCAATTGAGACGATTAAAAATCAGTTCAATGACTATACTCAACGTTTGAATGTGCCTTATCACAATGTCTTTACGCCAGTGGTGATGAGCCTCGCACCTGCTGTTAGAGAGGCATTGGATTATTTGCAAGGGTTAGAGGCGCAAGCACTAGGCACAGCACGCATGACCGGCTCTGGTAGCGCAGTGTTTTTGCCATTGGATGCAAGCGTTGCTACTGACAAAACACTTCTAGCAAAGTGGGTTGCGGAAGCTCCTTGTGCGGCATATATAGTTGGGAGTTTATAACTGCGCAAGTTTTTATAGATAGATGAAAAGGTAAGAGCCGCAAATACTATCAAGCCTAAAGCATTTAAGAGCAAAATATGATCACTCTCGGAAATACAGAAACTATTGCTTTTAAAATACACGAAATGGAAAAACCATTCATAGTGATAGATATTATTGTGAACTCAGTAAACATCAGTTATCAAGATAATAATTATTATGTGTTTCCACTTGTTGACAATATTAAGAAAGAAATAGAACTTATTACTAATGGCGAATTTCACCTAAGTAAGAGCTTGATCAATAAACCACGGAGCAAGCTACACGATATTTTTTATGAAAATGAAACTGGAGTTTACGATAGCAGTAGTGAGAAAACTAACTTTTTGTTCTATGACTTATCTACTAACAAATCTCTATTTTACGTTTATCAAGAAAATGAATGTCTGATATTTTTTGGGAAATTTTTTGATAGTAATAATACTATCACTTCAAGAATAAAGAAAAGTGAGTTCTTAGCTACATTGCTAAAGCTGTTGCATACAGTTGAGTCTTACGCTGCTCCTCGGAACATATAAGACTACTTTGGAAATCCCGTACCAGACACGCTAGTCTCAAGCTCACTAATATAGCCCTACGAGAGGATATCAGTAAGGCATCAATCCTTATTACCGACTTTCACCATATACCTATCGAAATCATACCGTCCTTGATGAATTAAGAATAAATAGCAGAAAAAGCCGCAAATGACTTGCAAAATCTGAAAATTTAATTATAATAGGTCGCCTCAATAGGGGTATAGCCAAGTTGGTAAGGCATCAGGTTTTGATCCTGACATCCGTTGGTTCGAGTCCAGCTACCCCTACCATTTTTTAGTACGAAGCGTTCGATAGACACTGATTATAATTGGTATTATAAATACTCACTTATTTTGATTGTCATTGACAACGTTATCCCAGTTTCGGTATAGTTCGCAATGGACACCGCTAGGGAAAAAGTTGTTTTTTAGACGGTTTAATCGTTTATGAGATAATTAACAGGTGATGACATCATTCTAAGAATAACTAGTAGTTACTATTAGATATCGGATGTTCATAGCCTAGACATTACAGGGGTATAGCCAAGTTGGTAAGGCATCAGGTTTTGATCCTGACATCCGTTGGTTCGAGTCCAGCTACCCCTACCATTTTTTACTGTAATAGTAGTCTCCAATCATTTTCACCACTCTTTTCTGAATTTGAGCAGTTTGACACTGCTTAGCGGTCGCTGCTTGAGTCAATCAATAGGACTTCTGTCATGCCTTATTTGGCGATTTTTACGGGCAATGCCCACCCAGAATTAGCAAAAACCGTAGCCGATCACCTTCATATACCTCTTGGTAAAGCTGACATCACGCGTTTTTCTGATGGCGAAATTGCCGTGGAAATCAAAGAACACGTACGTGGTAAAGATGTGTTTATCATGCAGCCTACTTGTGCACCGACCAACGACAACTTGATGGAAATCATGATGATGGCTGACGCTTTGCGTCGCTCTAGTGCTGGCCGTATCACGGCTGTTATGCCTTATTTCGGTTATGCCCGCCAAGACCGTCGCCCTCGTTCAGCTCGTGTACCTATTTCGGCCAAAGTCGTCGCTGACATGTTAAACATCGTTAGTATCGATCGTGTCATGACCGTTGATTTGCATTCAGATCAGATTCAAGGCTTCTTTGATATTCCAGTTGACAACATCTACGGTACGCCCGTACTACTCAACGACCTCAAAAAACAAGACTATGACAATATCATGGTGGTTTCACCTGACGTTGGCGGTGTGGTACGTGCGCGTGCGATGGCCAAGCAATTGGGCGATACCGACATGGCGATTATTGATAAACGCCGTGCCCGTGCCAATGAATCACAAGTGATGCACATCATCGGTGATGTCCGTGACCGTGATTGCGTCATCGTTGATGATATGGTCGATACTGCAGGCACATTGTGTAAAGCGGCTGAAGCATTAAAAGCAAACGGTGCGCGTCGCGTCTTAGCTTACATTACACATCCTGTTCTATCGGGTAATGCGCTGAAAAACATCAGCGAATCTGCGCTAGACGAAGTCGTCGTTACCGATACAATTCCGTTATCGGCTGAAGCTAAAGCATGTAGCAAAATTCGTCAGGTCAGTATTGCCCCAATGCTTGCTGAAAGCTTACGTCGTATTAACAACGAAGAATCTATTAGCGCAATGTTTGATGCCTAATTTTAAACCGTTATTGCAGTGATTTTGATAGTAAGCACTGTGACCACGAAGCCTTAATAGCAAAAAATAGAGCGTCAAGTATCATTACTTGGCGCTTTTTTTTAGGTAAGCCTTTTGTCTAGGTCTTTATTATCACAACAAAACCACGTATAATGCGCGCCTGTGCCGACCATTTATCTTATCTAAAGTGGTCGATATTACCAAAAGTGCTGATCACGCTGATAAGTAATGGCTTTTATGCTCACTATAATGACTTTTATGATCATTATAGTGATAGAAACCGTTGCTATGAGCGAATGGTTTAAGAGGCTGATTATTAATCATTAGCCATCTTAGCTATCATCACGTCTTAGTGGATCGGTCGCAAATCCACTTTTTATGACCAGACACTTTTTCATTCTTTTTATAGGATTATATCCATGAGCATTAACCATTTCGAGCTAAACGCAGTTGATCGTTCTGCTGAACAACAAGGTAAAGGTGCGAGCCGCCGCCTACGTAAGCAGAATCTAGTTCCTGCTATTATTTATGGTGGCAACGAAGAGCCTACCTCTATCTCTATCAAAATCAATGAGTTGGTAAAATCGCTTGAATTTGAAGCGTTCTTCTCACACATTTTGACCATCAATGTTGACGGCGTAGAGCATCAAGCTGTTATCAAAGATTTGCAACGTCATCCAGCTAAAGGCTTCCCGATGCATGCTGACTTCCAGCGCATTGTGAAAGGTCAAAAAATCCACATGAATGTTCCTGTGCATTTCACTGGTCGTGAAGATGCGCCTGGTACTGCTGCTGCTGGTGTACTATCAACGCTAGTATCTGACATCGAAATCATCTGCCTACCATCACTACTTCCTGAGTATCTAGAAGTAGACGTATCTGGTATGGAAATCGGTGATTTGTTCCGTCTATCAGACATCAAACTTCCTGAAGGCGTTGTCATTCATGAGCTTGAGCTAGAAGACGGCCATGACCGTACTATCGTTAACATGCAGCCACCAACGGTTGAAGAAGTTGACGAAGATGCAGCTGACGTTGATGCAGCTGACGTACCAGCCACTGAGCAAGATGCTGACGGCGAAACTGAAGACAAGAAAGACGGCGAATAATAAACCACCACTATGTAGCGACTTATCGTAGGCTACGTAGAAAAGGTTTGTTTGGTTAGAAAAACAGCAGGTGATGAATATCTCCTGCTGTTTTTGTCCGTAAGGTTTGAAAATTAGGACAACTTTTATATAGGCTAAATATTATAGAGTCGTCTTACTTTTCAAACCTTATCACTCATTTATTAAATTTAAGCAGGGTGTTTTTATGGCCATAAAACTTATTGTCGGTCTTGGTAATCCCGGTCAGCAGTATATGTTTACGCGCCATAATGCAGGATTTTGGTTCGTCCATCATTTAGCGCAGCAGTTTAATATCACGCTCGCCCCTGACAAAAAGTTTCACGGGGTAACAGGACGCGGGCAAATTCATGGGCACGATGTTCGTCTTTTGATGCCGCTGACTTTTATGAATAAATCTGGCGAATCCGTGGTACCCATGATCAATTTTTATGGCATCCACAATGATGAATTGTTGATCGCTCATGATGAGCTCGATATCCCCGCTGGTAGTATCAAGCTCAAAACCGATGGTGGTCATGGTGGTCATAATGGTCTGCGCGATATCACGCCTCACATCGGCAATGATTTTCATCGCCTACGTGTGGGTATCGGTCACCCTGGTCACAAATCTAAAGTCAGTGGGCATGTCCTTTCTAAAGCGTCTCCCGATGAGCAAATTGCCATTGATAGCGCATTAACTGCTGCCTTTGAGGCCTTGCCATTACTGCTAGGTGGTGATGTCGAAAAAGCACGTTCACAAATTAATGGCTTTAAATTACCCGAATAATATAGTGGTGCTATTATAATGGCCTTTTATTTTGGCAGTTCTGTCCCCATTAACCTTTTGATTTAGTTATTTAATATCAGTTACGCTAAGGAAGCAACCTATGCTACTTAATATGCTTAAATGCAAATTACACCGTGCTCGCGTTACCCATGCCGAGCTTCATTATGAAGGCTCATGTGGTATCGATGGTGATCTGTTAGATCTTGCTGGTCTACGTGAAAATGAATCTATCGATATCTATAATGTGACCAATGGCAAGCGCTTTCGCACCTACGCTATTCGTGCTGAAGCAGGCTCTGGTATTATCTCGCTAAATGGTGCTGCGGCGCATATGGCAGATTTGGGTGATATCGTCATCATTTGTGCTTATGCGCATTTTGATGAAGTTGAAGCCTCAACGTATCAGCCAAAACTGGTCTATTGTAATGAAGACAACACCGTAAAAGACACGGCAAATATCATCCCAGTACAAGTGGCTTAAGAAAATTACTTCAAATTTTGTTACATAAAGTATGGGTAAATACGTCATCATACAGTTGCTGTTGCTGTCAAAATCCCATTAAAATACTTGCACTTATATCGAAGCTGAATCCAGATTGTGATTCAGCTTTTTTTTATGCCATTTTTATATGATGTAAGCTTATTCAACATCTAATATCTATTTTTTATCCCTAACGAAGGAGTTATCTACATGTGGTTGGCAGTCATTGCAATTTTGATTGGTTTAGCAATTTTGGTTTGGAGCGCTGATGTTTTTATTGATGGAGCGACCGCTTTAGCCATTAAGTTACGCATGCCAAGTTTTTTGATTGGCGTGATTATATTGGGGGTAGGCACATCCGCACCTGAGATGGTCGTCTCCGTGTTGGCCGCACTAGAAGGCAGCCCTGAGCTGGCATTAGGTAATGCTTATGGCTCTAATATCATCAATATTGCTTTGGTATTGGGTGCAACCGTATTGATTAGCCCTATTATCATTCATAAAGGTGTCATAAAGCGCGATCTACCGATACTGGTAGTGATTACCGCATTGGCAGCATGGCAACTGCGTGACGGGCTGCTGAGCTTAACTGACGGGTTAGTATTATTAGGAATGCTAGTGCTCGTCTTAGGGATTCAAATCGTGCTGAGCTTACGCGAAGGCAAATCAAATGACGCCGATGCTATTACAGAAAGTTTGAGCGACACAGAGCACAATCATCCTAGCTTGATGCGTGGGTTAGGCAGTTTACTGATTGGCTTGTCAATGCTGGTAGCAAGCTCGCAAGCCATTGTCTGGGGTGCGGTAGAGCTGGCAACGTTTTGGGGCTTAAGCGAGCTAATTATCGGCTTAACCATCGTTGCGGTTGGTACATCGCTGCCTGAATTGGTCGCCAGCTTGTCCGCAGCGCGTAAAGGCGAGCACGACATGGCGTTGGGCAATATCATTGGCTCTAATATCTTTAATACCTTAGGCGTCGTTGGTCTGGCCGCCCTCATCGCCCCCATCACTGCCAATCCGATTATCTTATCGCGTGATATTTTAGCGATGGGGTTGATCACTCTATTACTCGTGGTACTGTGTGTTTTTGCCTTTATGACCAAGCGTCCATTTGGTCGCATATCTGGCGCGACCTTAGTCATGTTTTTCGTCGGCTATACTTTATGGCTGATGCAGACAGCCAACATGTAACGCTTAACGTGTGTTGACAGACTATGGCGATGATGGTGCGGTTTATTTTCCTTGCTTGCGGTTTCTAATGACCCGCCATAGTCCTTCATTCTCTGCTTTTGGCATTTTTAACGTGATGGTATTGGATAGCATATCTTGCACCGCGAGACCACGCGGGTTGAAGAAGCAAAAAGCATAATTAAAGATGAAGCCCAAAAAAGCACTGGTTAATAAGATAGCCCGCGAGCCATCGATGACACTACCAATGATGCCAAATATGAGTGGCATGATAAAGGCGGCTAAAATGCGCTTAAAGGACTGACCCCACGTCAGTAAATGACCGCTATTATTGACCGTTTTTAAGCGCCACGTCTGCATACCTAATGTCTGCCCACCACGACGCCAAAATATCCCGTAGAACCCCACCAGCGTCAGTATAAAAGACGGCGTCATAATAAAGTTTTGATACCATGTCGGCAGCGACTGCGCTTGTGAGGACTCGCTACCCGTCTCCATAGTCATAAGTGTGCCAATCACCGTCAGCAAAGTCCCTACCAAAAATAACAACGCTAAAATCAGCATCCCATCATAAAGGATCGCTGCCATACGAGTGCTAGGTTTGGCAATCGTTGGTTCTTCAATTTCAGGGGCACGAGGCATGGAGGTTTTTGGTGGCAATTTGGCTTTATTAGCCGCTTTTGACGACGATTTTGACATGATACAAGCCCATAGCAAGCGAAAAATAGAGCGCTCATTGTACCGTAATTCAGGCACTTATCGTACATTATGATGAGAGAAGACGTCAGATGCAAAAGACTGTTTATTCAAATCTAGAAGAAGGATAACAAGTAGGACATGGCTTTATAATATAAATAGTGGCTTTATAAATAGTGGCTTTATAAATAGTGGCTTTATAAATAGTGGCTTTATAAATAGTGGCTTTATAAATAGTAGTTTTATAAATAGTAGTTTTATAAAAACTGTAGACATAAAAAAACCGCCAAATTGTCATAAGACAGGCGATTATTTTAATGTTTCTTTAACTGGGTTAAAGAAGTGATAATGCAAATGGTGCGCTTGGAGAGATTCGAACTCCCGACCCCTTAGTTCGTAGCCAAGTGCTCTATCCAACTGAGCTACAAGCGCGTACTTTGCACATCATTCACTACGCAGTAAATAACTTTGTAGTAAATTAGGTTGGTCATTATATAGATAATATCGCTTGTGTCAACATATTTATTCATTAAAATCAAATTACTTTTTAAATGATAAAAAATCAACCACTAATTTTTTCGATACTACTCTAAAAACAACACTATAAATGGAGGTGAAGGAGGGATTCGAACCCTCGATACGCGCAAACGTATGGTTCCTTAGCAGGGAACTGGTTTCAGCCACTCACCCACTTCACCAAACGATGTAAGACTTTTTAAGTTCTAAAAAATAGTATTATTGCTGATAATACGTCTTATCCCGTGGGCGAGTATTATAGCAAAGCCGAAACGAATTGCAAGCGTTGTCTACAGATTTAATGCGATTTTTATCATATTTATTTGTTTACATCGCCTTATACCCTCTTGAACGACCAAAGTACCAGAGTAATCAGTAAAAACGAGGTTTAGAGCAGTCAGCCTAATCTGATACCATTCACAAAAATTAGAGTAGCAAGGAAAACGAGTGTAAGTGCTACGCATTGTAGACTAAACGAGTTTGACACCGCTAATCGTACTTTTTGGGTTTGGTATGCGTTGTTATTGATTGATGGATTGACCGTCTATACACAACCTCTAACCTGCTATGGCTTTTTTAGTAGTGGGTGTCTATAGTATTTGTTACTCATTTTAGATTATGTCAAAGGAAATATTATGCGACCAGTAGTACTGTGTTTTTCAGGATTGGATCCCTCAGGCGGTGCTGGATTACAAGCAGACATCGAAGCCATTGGTCAAGCAGGTGGTCATGCTGCCATTGCTTGTACAGCCATTACCATACAAAGCTCGCAGCAAGTTTTTGGTTTTGAAGCTTGTAGCGCTGAATTAGTCAGAAATCAAGCTATGGCAGTGCTCGATGATTTGCCAGTAAAGGTTATCAAATCGGGCATGCTCGGCACTACTGATAATATAAAAATGATGACTAGATTATTCGCTAATAAAGTTATCAAGAAACACACCTCTTTTGTACTAGACCCAGTATTGGTTGCCAATAGTGGTGGTAGCTTAGGTGACGAGCAGACGTTGGTTGCCGCTTTCAAGAAGCTGCTGCCCTATGCCACTCTAATTACCCCAAACACTTATGAACTGCGAGCCTTGAGCGGTGAGCAAGACTTGCATACAGCTGCGAAAAAACTGTGCGCACAAGGGTCTTATGCCGTATTGGTCAAAACCTCACACGATTTTGATAGCGGTGATATCGAGCAATATCTATATGTACAAGGTGATATGGTGCATAAAAGCACTTTACCACGCCTAACAGGTGAATTTCATGGCTCTGGCTGCTCGCTGGCTAGCTTTATCGCTGGACGATTGGCGATGGGAGACGTGCTTATCGATGCGGTCAAGGCAGCCGATAGCTGGATTACACAAACCCTGCGTGCGGCTGATGCTCCGCACCCTGAGGATAACCAAGCCCAATTGATACCCAATCGTTTTATAGACTTTCAGAATAATCTATAAACGATAAATAAAAAAAGACGCTCTATATTAATAGAGCGTCTTTTTTAGCGAATCTTTTCTTAGCTTTCTGTCTTTATTTTACTAGCCCAACATCGGCATAAAGCTCGCTGCCAAACCACCAATGAGCATTTCGAGCAAAATAAAAGCAAAAAAGGCGACCATAGGTGACAAGTCAAGCATGCCTAAATTTGGTGTGATACGGCGAAAGGGCGCTAAGATTGGCTCAGCCAAATTAATGATGATACCAATAATAGGATGCTCAGATTTAGTGAACACAACAATCCAGCTCACAATAATAGAGCCGATGACCAAATAGCGACACATGCGCAAAAAGTCTAATATCAAGCTGATGGTACCCGTAAAAAATAGCGGGACAGGTGCGATGCCTTTATGGGTCAGCGCGGCTTTACCAGAGATATCAATCAGGCGTATCAAAAACATCAGCACGATGGCGGCAATACTGATACGACCTTGCCCGACAGTTGGGAAAATACGCCCAAACACATCGACGATATGAGTCGCTTTGTAAGCCGGAGCAATCATCGGATTGCTAGCATCCATCCCTGCAAACTGCAGCATAAAACGGATGAAGACCAACATCATAGCGAAGGTGGTGACCAAATCAAAAATTTGAAATAACAGGTTGTTCATGAATTGCTACTCAATGGGCTTGTACGCTAATAACAACAAAATTAATAAAAGACGAATAATCGAGACCAGTATTAACCATTTATGATGACAGCCACTCTCAAAGTGGCTGGTTGTATCTGGTGGCTATTGGTATTATTTCATCTCTTCGCTAAGCGCTTGGCTACGGTCATAACAAGCTTGCATGGCTTCACCGATTTGGCGACCAATCTCATTGGCTTGCATTGATTCTACCGCAGCTTGAGTCGTACCGTTCGGTGACGTGACTTTGCGGCGTAGCTCAGCAGGCGCATCATCACTATCCATTGCCATTTTTGCCGCGCCTAGCATGGTTTGCATGGCCAATGCTGAGGCTTGTTCTTTATCTAAACCTAAAGCAACTGCCCCATCGACCATCGATTCGATGATATAAAACATATATGCTGGCGCTGACCCTGACACGGCTGTGACTGCATGCATATGCTCTTCCTCATCAACCCACATGACCAGACCCGACGCTTCCATCACCGCGGTTGCTAACTGCTTTTGTTCCGTAGAGATATCATCCGTACCATACAGACCGGTCGCACCCATCTGAATCATGGCAGGTGTATTTGGCATCGCGCGCACGATGTTACTATAGCCACCTAGCATGCCTGACAAAATATCCGTCGATAAACCTGCCGCGACCGAAATCACCAATTGCTTGTCTAACACATCGGCAAAAGCGCTCACAACCGGTTTCATCACTTGCGGTTTTACTGCCAGTACCACAATGTCAGCATCGATAATAGCAGCAGTTGCATCTACAGTGGGGTCAACCGTATTCAACCCTTTAGCAGCCAGTTGCTCGCGAGCCTCGCTACTAGGATCAGCAACAGTAATTAAACTCGGTTTGATACCGCAGCTCACAAGCCCGCTAATCAAAGCCTGCGCCATATTTCCGCCACCGATGAAGCTAATTTTCTTATTATCTAATACTGACATACATGTCTCCTACTCAAAAAATTCAAAGGTAATCAAAGTAACATAATGGCATTTAAAATGACACTCAGTTTACCATACTGCTACTACGACCGTTTGATAAATTCAAAGTACCCGTTATGCTCGTTATGCTGTCGCGCCTAATGCTATCGTTACATTAGAATGAACTCAGTAATTATTCAGACTCTCTTATTTAGGCTGAGATTACTCTCAATATATTTTGCCAACTGATTGTCGTCGAAATGAATACCTGAATGATCACTCCCTAGCACCCAACTTTCAAATGGCGATACTAGCAATAACGGCAATTCTTCATCTGTATGAATACACATTACACTAACCACTATTAAACTCTCACGTAGCCATGATGGAATGCCCAACGTTTGATACAGTTTTTTTCCTGATTGTGGGCGCGATGCCAATGCAGTCTGTAAGCGCTGCTTGCGATCTAGTGCTGTTATCTTCACTACTGTCTGTAACGCATGCTCATCTTCCGTATTGTCTAATAACTGTGTCAATGCCTGAGGTGATATCTGCAACTGCCAAGTAAAGTCGGTGCTCGTTCGTAAATGAATCGGTGCCAAATTATTCTCAGATAAGCCATTGCTAGGAATGTTGGACAGATTGGCAGGGGCTAACGTTTGGGTTTGTTCATTAAGCGGCATGTTAAGCCATGCCAACCAATCATTGCTTAGACGATAAAGCTGCTGCCGATAACGACGAATAGTATACGCATGCTTACGAGCTTGCCAAAAAAGTTCCGTTTGGTGATCATTATCATCACGTTGGCTTAGATGTAGTACATCATCGACTAGCTGCTTAGCGGGCGGCAATGGCTCATCTTGACCGAGCCAATGATGCAATAATTGACGCTTCCGATAAAGCGGTAGTTTCTGTAGCTCATCAATATTTAGCACACGCTGCGCAGGTGGTAACTGTAGCGAACTACTAGCTGTGTGATGCATGTCTTTTGCTGATTGAGCGCTGACAGTCGCTTGCGCATCGCTTAGTAGCTGCGCACTTCGAGCAATGTTATCAATGACGTTGGGATTATATTTTGTCAGTGCTGGCATGACATCACGGCGCAGTCCACTGCGTACATTGTCGCCAACATCATTGGTCGGGTCGTCGATATAGGGCAGTTTTAAATGCTGGGCATAGGTGCTAATACTGGCACGTTGGACGGTCAGCCAAGGCCGCCATAGTGCCATACGATGTGTGCCCTGCGTTTGGATGCACCACGGCTGTATGCCTGAGAGCCCATTCACCCCAGCGCCCTGAATCAGCCGCATCAATACCGTTTCTGCTTGGTCATCGGCATGATGCGCTAAGAGCAATACATCATCTTGATTGAGTTGCGCTCGCATGACACCGTAGCGTGCTTGCCGTGCCGCCTGCTCATCATGACCGTTCACTTGCGCATGTAAAATCTGACACGGTATTTTTTGCACCTCTGCCCAATCAGCGACATGTTTCGCCCAAGCACCACTATCCGCTTGCAAACCATGATTAACATGCAGTAATTGCGGTAAAAATGGCAATTTACCTTGGCGATAGAGTTGCACACACAATGCCGCCAGTGCCAATGAATCGCGCCCGCCACTACAAGCCAGCCAAAGTCGTCGACCATGCAGCTGCTCACTGTACTCAGCCAAACTGGTCAATAACGCGGTTGCTAGTGTCTCATCGACTGGCAAATCGGCAATTGATTTAATAGGATGCGAGATGATTGCGCTGCTGGTCATAATCAGCCTTATTTGTAGTTACGTTAGATGCTTCATATACTAACAGCCATAAAAAAACGCGCCATTAAATGACACGTTTTTATTTTAGCATTAAGATTCAGGCTCTAATATGAAAAGCCTATTATTAAGTAGTAGAGACTTAACAATAAAGGCGCCGTAGCAACCAATTAAGCAGGCAACATCACTTCTGAGTTAAAAGTTTTTAGCTTCTCATAGCGTAGCTCGCAACGCTCATGCGCATCTAAATCCTTAAGCTCATCTAACTGCTCAGCAATGAGTGCTTTCAATGCAATCATGACTGGCTGTGGCTGAATATGAGCGCCTTCACCCTCTTCGATGACGGCATCAATTAAACCCATTTGATATAAATTAATGGCATTTAATTTTAAGGCTTCACTGGCATCTTGTGCTTTTTCGGCCGTTTTCCACAAGATAGAGGCACAGCCTTCCGGAGAGATAACTGAGTAAATACTGTTTTGCAGCATATTTACCTTATCACCCACACCAATCGCTAATGCGCCACCTGAACCACCTTCACCGATAATGGTCACGATAATAGGTACTTTTAAGCTAGAAAACACTGCGATGCTTTCGGCAATGGCTTGCGCTTGTCCACGCTCTTCCGCGCCGATACCAGGGTACGCGCCTTGAGTATCAACAAAGGTCATCACGGGAATATTAAAACGCTCCGCCATTTTTACCAAGCGAATCACTTTGCGATAACCTTCAGGATTGGCCATACCAAAGTTATGGGCGATACGCTCGCGAGTACTGCGACCGCGATGTTGACCAATCACCATTACTGGCATACCGTCAAAGCGCGCAAGCCCGCCCAAGATGGCTTTATCATCAGCAAACGCACGGTCGCCGTGCAGCTCATCAAATTCGGTAAACAGCTGATTAACATAGTCCATAAATAATGGACGCTTGGCGTGCCGTGCAAGCTGCACACTATCCCAGACAGTGCTCATAGACCTTTCCCTTTAATAATTATATTTAACAATAGCATCGTTATCGGTTTGTAGATAATAAAAGTACAGTTGTAAACTCAATAGAAGCTATAGTAGCACATCTTAAATGGCATGACATTACCGACAAAGCCGCTTTTGTTACGTTAATCTGTAGCTTACTCATCACAATAGTAACGACTCAATGCTAGCGCTCAGCACTTATGCCTCGACCACGCTTAACGTCACGCCCCACTTAGCAAACTGCTCGACCTCATTGTGCAAATCTGACAATAGAAAAGCATAATGCTCATTATTATCGGTCACTGTGATTTGCCAGCAGTTGGTATCAATGACTTGAAGCTGCAGCGTTGGTAATTCGTTATCGCTACGACTGTGATGCGCGAGTACTGCTAACCGTAACAATAAGCATAGATAAACCAGCGAATCACCGCCAATAGTACAAGTCTGCTCTAACATATCCGACTTGAGCTTGCGACGATGATTAAGCATCAGCTGCGCCATACGCTTTTGATCTACTTGTGAAAACCCGGGAATATCAGAGTGTTCAAGCAAGTAAGCGCTGTGTTTGTGGTAGCTGCTATGGCTAATCGCCAATCCTATCTCATGTAAAAACGCCGCTCGCCTGAGCAAATCGCAATCGTCGCTACTGAGTGACAGCTTCGCCTTCACTTGCTCAAACAGATTACGACTGGTTTTTACCACCTGCTTGGCTTGTTTTTTATCCCCTGAGTATCGTTTAATCAGCGCGAGCACACTACGGTCACGCACATCTTCACTAGCAAAGCGCCCGAGCATGTCATACATGACGCCTTCGCGTAACGCGCCATCAGAATAGGTCATAGTCTCAATGCCCAGCACTTTCATAACTGCACGCAGCACTGCCACGCCTGCAGGGAAGACGGCCTTGCGATGCTCCTTGACGCCTTCAAGCTCAATATCATTGACATTGCCAATCTTAATCAATAATTTTTCTAGTTTTTTGACGCCTTTATAAGTAATGCGTTCTTGCTCATCCGCCCAACCTTTAGAGACAAGCACGTTACGCACCGCTTTAATTGTGCCACTAGAGCCAACCACGCTGCTCCAGCCCGTCTTTTGATAGCGCCCGTTAATCGCCAATACTTCTTTGCGTGCGCCTGATATGGCATTGTTAAACGCTTCTTTGGTAATCTGCCCGTCATCAAAATATCTTTTGGTAAAGGCAACGCAGCCCATTTGTAAGCTTTCGGTCAATAGCGGGTCAAACTCTTGACCAATGATGAACTCGGTCGAACCACCGCCGATATCGACGACCAAACGCTTATCACTACTGGCATTGGTGTGTGACACGCCCAAATAAATCAAACGTGCCTCTTCTCGTCCAGCGATGATTTCGATCGGCTTGGGTAAGATTTTATTGGCACGGGTAATAAAGTCATTCGCATTCTTAGCTTGGCGCAGAGCATTGGTCGCCACCACGCGGATGCGCTCGGCAGGCACCGAATCGAGGCGAGCCACAAACCGACTTAAGCACTCAAGTCCGCGTTGCTCAGCTGCCGCCTCCAAGATATTATTTTTGTCCAATCCTGCCGCCAACTGCACCTTTTCAGACATGGAAACCACTTTTCGTACCTCACCATGATCGAGACGCGCAATGGCCAAATGAAAGCTGTTCGAACCAATATCAATGGCTGCCATCATTTCATCTTCGGCGATTGGTGGGTTTGCTAAATAGTCATTAGGCATAGGAGATATCGTTACCGTGTTAGATAAAAAGGATAGGATATTTGCTGAAATATAAGAAAATTGCTCTATGAATAGCTTATATCACTGAACGAATCACAGCGAGTTTCGCCATTAAAGCATTTATGCCAAACACTGGCAAGTAAGACGCACACTTGGCTAAAGCCCCGCACCAGCACAGACAAGTAGAGCACATTTGGCGCTTGTGTTAATCAGGGTGATTTGCTACATTAAAAACCATAAATATTATAATAAAGAACAAGCACTTACTTATCCATTCTAATTTTCTATTAAACCAATCCGTGCTCATCGCATAGTAAAACCGTTCGGCTTTGGTAACAAAAAGCGCCACGGACGGATGATTAATAAATAACCCGCAAGGAAGCGACGACAATGAATCAAACCACCAATCACACACTGCATGCCAATCAAACATCGCATAGCAATAAAACAGCAAATGCTCAGACAAACAGCCAAGTGAACCATGACATAGTAAAAGCTGCCACGCCCACTGAGCAGAAGTTTTACGATTTCTATTTAGAAGAACATCAAAATATGGCGTGCCGACGACTGCATTTCGCAGGCAGCAGTTTTGGCTTATTGGGTTTGGCAAAGTCGGTCAAAACCCGCTCACCAAAGCCATTGCTAAAGGGTATCGTGGCAGGCTACGCTTGTGCTTGGGTCGGTCATTTCTTTTTTGAAAAAAACAAACCTGCCTCTTTTAAATTTCCGTTAAAGAGCTTTGCTAGCGACTTCCGAATGTATAGCGATGTGCTACGCGGCAATTTGAGTTTAAAAGATCGCAAGTTTGATAAATCACGATAAGACTCAATCGTTATATACAGCACGCATTAAAAAACTGGGCTCCTAAAAATAGCAGCCCAGTTTTTTAATTTGTATTGAGGATTTTATTTATGTCAGGTCATTTTCATCAGTGAAATGACACATTCATTTAGCGTAAAGACTTACGTAATATTTTACCGACTGCCGTCTTTGGCAACTCATCGATAAACGCATAAGACTGTGGACGTTTGTAGCCCGTCAGACGCTCACTGGCAAAAGCAGCCAGCTCCTCAGCCGTCAAGCTTGGATCTCTTTTGACCACAAAGGCTTTTGGCACTTCTCCACTATGTGCATCTTCAATCCCAATGACCGCTACCTCAAGCACTTTTGGATGTTCAGTCAACGCCGCTTCTAATTCGTTCGGATACACATTAAATCCTGACACCAATATCATGTCTTTTTTGCGATCAACAAGCGTCAAAAACCCTTGCTCATCCAGCACGCCAATGTCTCCTGATTTGAAATAACCATCGGCACTAAAGGTATCCGTATTGTCTTGACGCCAATAACCCTGCATCACTTGTGGCCCCTTAATACCTACTTCTCCTGGTGTTCCGATAGCACACGCTGAGCCGTTGTCATCCATGATTTTGATGTCCATCATGGCGAGTGGCAGACCCACGCTACCATTAAAAGTCGTAATCCCTGGTGGATTGAACGAGATAACTGGTGCCGTCTCAGACATGCCATAGCCTTCATGAATCATAATGCCAGTGACTTGTTGCCACTGCTCAGAGACCGCTTTGATAATAGCTGTACCACCACCGATGGAGAGTGCCAGTCGGCTGAAATCAAGGCCTGCAAATTTTGGATGATGCAGCATCCCGATAAACAAGGTATTGACCGAAGGAATGACATGAGGACGATGCTGTTCAATTGTCTTGACCAGACCATCAATATCACGAGGATTGGTGACCAGTATATCTTCCCAGCCGCCGTAAAGACCAAGCAGCCCGCAGACTGTAAATGAGAAAATATGATATAGCGGCAATGGATTGAGTATTTTAATCTGCTCGCTGCGACCGGTTTCAATCGCTTTGCCAAACATCGCATAACACTGACAGACATTGGCCATGACATTATAGTGTGTCAGCATCGCGCCTTTTGGCTTACCAGTCGTGCCGCCCGTATACTGCAATAAAGCCAAATCTTCACGCTCGATAGTGACGGGCTGACATTGCTCAGCATGGTAGGTATTCATAATATGCGCAAAGCTGACGCTCCGTGCTGAGGTATCGTTTGTAGCGACATCGTTTGCGGCGACATCGCCTGTGGTTTCGTGAGCGTTATTTGCTTGGCTTGTAGCACTTGCTGTCTGATCGATATGAGTAAGCAAGGCGATATCGTTATCGGTAGGTGCGACAGTGGGATCAATAGAGCAATGTATGACTAATAACAATTGCGCTTTTACTTCCTCATCGAGCTGCTCATAAGCGGATGCCATGCCATCAAGGACAATGAGTACGCAGGACTCAGAATCAGTCAGCTGATGTGCCAATTCATAATGGGTATACATCGGATTGACATTGACCAATACTGCGCCTGCGCGCAGACAACCGAGCAATGCCACCGCGTACTGCAATATATTTGGCAGCTGTACGGCAATTCGTGCCCCTTTTTCGATGTTTTTTGCTTGTAAAAATGCAGCAAAGCGCCGACTAGCGATATCTAATTGAGCAAAGGTAAGTGTGGCGGGTCCCATGCTAAAAGCCACAGAATCACTATGCTGATCTATCTTTGGTTGTAATAAATCCAGCAGATTGTGCTTACCTTCTAACACATCTAAATTATTTCTTAGCCCATACTTCTCATACGAAGCTTGCCATAACGGTGGCGTATTAGTGCTAGGCATATTATTAGTGCTGGTAGTCATGAGTTAGCGTCCTTGCTGAGTAAGTTTTTCTCAGCATAGCACACTCTAATCCTAATTTTCTAAGCGGTTGAGTCACTCTATTAGGTCTGTCATTAACAGTATTTTTGGTCTATACGAATCGCCTTTTATGACCAGTATATAGAACAAAAACTTGGCGCTACCAGCTTAAAACTACATAGTCATTCCACTAAAAAAGTGTTACTGCGTTAACCTCGCTTGAAGTATTTGATATACATCTACACTCGGTTGCCTTGTACTACTTTTGAATTGAATCGACTATAGGTTCAATTCCGTACGAACATTTACCAAACCTCTCATAAATTTGAGATATGTCCGAAATATAGCCATGTTATGCTAAATGCCATTTCATACCAGTAACGAGATTATATGTTTATCATGAGCCATATTAAAAACGTCGGCTATCTTGCTTTATTGTCAACAGGGCTATTTTTCAGTGTTCAAGCATCCGCAGCAAACACCTGCGACAATGCATATACTCAGACTGATATTAACAAGTGTATTGCAGCTGATCTGGCCGTAGAAGACAAAAAACTGAACCAGTCTTACCGTGATTTTCAGCGCTTACTTAATAGCTCTGAGAAAAAGCAATTAAAAACGGTGCAGTTGGCATGGATTGATTTTAGAGACAAAGCTTGCCAGTTTTCTGCCAGTCCGGTTCGTGGCGGTAGTGCTTATCCAATGGTGCTCAATGGTTGTTTGACCACTTATACACAACAACGACGCGTACAATTAGACGCCGATATTAAAAACATCAAAAGTAAATAGATGACTGTAGAAAATAAATGGCAATAAAAAACCAGCACCACTCATAAAGTGACGGTACTGGTTTTTTTATAAGCTAAAAAATAGCTCTAGCTAAACTATGCTTTTGCCATTTCTGCAAATATCTCATCAGCAGCTTTGATAGACGCATCAATATCTTCATTGCTATGCTTGATAGACATAAAGCCCGCTTCATAAGCCGACGGTGCCAGATAAATACCACGATCGAGCATACCGTGGAAGAAAGTATTAAACACGGTCATGTCACACTCTGTCACGTCATCGAAGTTCTTCGGCGTTGCAGTTTCAGTATCTTTGACAAAGAACATACCAAACATGCCACCCAATTTATTGGTACGCAAGTGAATACCATGTTTGTCAGCCGCCGCTTGAAAACCATCCACTAGATGGTCTACTTTCGCTGCTAACTCGTCATAGAAACCCTCTGCCGTCAAATCTTCAAACATGGCAATACCAGCACGCATCGCGAGTGGATTTCCTGATAACGTACCGGCTTGATAGACACCGCCAAGTGGTGCAATGCAAGACATAATGTCTTTTTTACCGCCGAACGCACCAACTGGCAAGCCAGCACCGATGATTTTACCAAAGCAAGTCAAGTCTGGGTCAATACCGAAATGCGCTTGTGCACCGCCAAGTCCGACGCGAAACCCAGTCATCACTTCATCAAATACCAATACCGCACCATTGGCAGTACACTCTGCGCGCAAGGTGTCATGGAATTCTTGAGTCGGAATGATCATGTTCATGTTACCAGCGATCGGCTCTAAGATAACGCAGGCAATCTCTTCGCCCCACTTTTCGAAACAGTCTTTGATCGCTTGCGGATCATTATAAGGAATCGTAATCGTGTGCTTGGCGAAATCCGCTGGCACACCTTTAGATGTTGGTTCACCAATATCAAGCATGCCTGAACCTGCTTTTACCAATAAGCTATCTGAATGACCATGATAACAGCCTTCAAATTTGACGATTTTGTCACGTTGGGTATAACCACGTGCCAGACGAATCGCGCTCATGGTCGCTTCTGTACCAGAGCTGGTCATACGAATCATCTCAACGCTCGGGACTATTTCGCAAATCTTATCAGCAACGGTGGTTTCAAACGGCGTTGGTGTACCAAAGCTCAAACCATCATCGGCAGCCTTTTTAACGGCATCAATAACTTTTGGATGCGCATGACCCAAAATCATTGGCCCCCAAGAGCCGACGTAATCGATATAGGCATTGTCTTCGGTGTCATAGATTTTGCTGCCATTGGCACGGTGCATAAAGATTGGCGTACCACCGACCCCTGCAAAGGCGCGGACTGGTGAGTTGACACCACCTGGGATATGCTTGCGTGCTTGCGCAAAGAGCTGTTCGTTTTTAGTACTCATAGTTATTCTCTATTTATTGGTTCTGTATTATTTTATTAAAAGTAAACTTTCTGATTAATTATTATCAGATTTTAGTATTATTCTTTGAATTAAACGTAGCCGCTTAAGCTTTTTTGACAACAGATGATTTAAGCTTCATTGGTCCGTAGCCATCAAGTTTGCAGTCGATATCATGACCATCGGTCGCATCTGGCAACAGACGAATACTTTTCGCTTTAGTCCCTACTTTGATCACAATTGAAGAGCCTTTGACCTTTAAGTCTTTGATGACGGTCACAGCATCGCCATCTTGTAGCTCATTGCCAACAGCATCACGAATGACGGCATCTTGGTCTTCAGCTTGCGCTGCATCAGTTTCAGCTGCCGTCCATTCATGAGCACACATAGGACATACCAGTAACGCACCATCTTCATACGTATATTCAGCATCACATTTTGGGCAATTGGGTAAGCTCATTCTATCCTCGGCAGCCATCGTACATTAGGTTAATTGTAGAGCCAATATTGTACCGTAACTCGCCATCTTTAACCAATTTGTACGGTTGAAAATGGGACGCTATGCCCAATTTAACGCTTAACCCATCGCTTAGTGATGACGTTTCTTATGACAGGGGTTTTTGTGGTACTCTTCTTAGCCTCATTTAGATTTATGTGCACATATACTGTCAATGATAAAAGCGCCCGTATAATTTTTTATCACTTCGATTTACCCTCTATATTATTAATAAATAAGCTCTCATCAGAAGGATAATAACAATGACTCAGTCTTCAAATACATCAGCCGTACCGCAGTTTTCGCAATTAACTATTCAAGGTGAGGACGCCGAAAAGTTCTTACAAGGGCAATTGACTTGTGACGTCACCAAACTCGGGCTTAGCTATCAGGCAGCCGCCATCGGCAACTTAAAAGGTCGTATTGAATTTGGTATTTGGATCAAAAAACAAGCAGAAAAGCATTATGACGTGGTCATAAGTAGCGATTGTGCTGAGTCTTTACAAGCACATCTCAATAAGTACGGGGCGTTTTCAAAGTTTGAAACCAGTGCCCCAGCAGCGATTTATCCTTGTGTATTAGCCAGTGAGCCAACTTTTAGCCATAAAGACGATCACAATACCGTCGCCGACACACAGGATTGGATGGCATGTAGCATAGCCACTGGTAATTATTGGATCGTAGCTACGACTCAGGGCCAGTTCCAACCACAAGAGCTGCGTCTACATCAGCGCGGCGGCATGGATTACGATAAAGGCTGCTACTTGGGTCAAGAAGTCATCGCCCGTATTTATTTTAAATCTGCCCCCAAAGCATTTTTACACTATGTACAAGGCACCGGTGAAGCACCAAGCGCAGGTGACAAGCTTGATAAAATCCAAGTGGTCAATGCGATGAAAAATGATGATGGCTTTACCGCTCTGGTCGTGGCTCGTCCTGAACAGCTAGCAGAAAGTGGTCTGAGCATATTGGACTTGCCAGCTGCTCTACAGGTAGATGTTGCACGTCCAAAATAAGAAGTAAATCGAATCAAGCAAGCGACGCAGCAAAGGTGATGGCAGTTTAATACAGCGCTACCGTCATGATTAACATGAGCATAGAGAATCCTATGACACATATTGCGGTACTCGGAGCAGGCGTGGTGGGCGTGACCACCGCATGGTATCTACGTCAGGCAGGCTATGATGTGACCGTGATTGAGCGCGAATCAGCGGCAGGTATGCAGACATCATTTGCTAATGGCGGTCAAATATCAGTATCGCATGCTACGCCTTGGGCCAATCCTGCGACTCCGATGAAAGCGCTTAAGTGGTTGTTTAAAGAAGATGCACCACTACTCTATCGCTTGCGTGCAGATAAAGCCCAGCTCAAATGGGCCATGCAATTTTTGCAAGAGTGCCGCGCCGATAGAGCCGATGCCAATCTCGTGCAAATGGTGCGCTTGGGTCTGTATTCGAGAGATACTTTGCAACAGCTGCGTGCTGATATCGGTATTGATTACGAGCAGCAAACGCGCGGTATCATGCATTTTTATACCAGCCAAGCAGAGTTTGATGCTGCCATCGAACCAACCGAACGCATGCAAGCGCTTGGTTGTGAGCGCTACGTGATTGATATCAATAACGCTGTCAGTTTGGAACCAGCGCTTTACCCAATCGCGCATAAGCTCACTGGCGCAACCTATACCAGCCGTGATGAGTCTGGTAATGCACATCTATTTACCCAGCGTTTGGCACAGCGCTGCATAGACGCTGGCGTACAGTTTTTATATGATACTGAGATTTTGGCACTTAATACTGATGCTGACTCTACCCGTCCGCGTGTGCACAGTATTACCATTCGCCCAAAAGGCGAAAATGCGCAGACCTTTAGTGCTGATAGTCATGTGTTGGCGCTTGGCAGCTATAGTGTCTCCCTATTAAAACCGCTGAACATTCATGCACCTATTTTTCCCGCCAAAGGATATTCAGCTACTTATCAAATCAATCCCCGTGCACCGCATTTAGCGCCTTTTGTTAGCTTGATTGATGATGAGTTTAAGCTAGTTACCTCACGATTGGGTGACAAGTTACGGGTGGCTGGCACCGCAGAGTTTAATGGCTATAACTTAGACTTAAATACCACTCGCTGTGAAGCCATTACTCGGCGCGTGCAGCAGTTGTTCCCCAAAGGAATTATTGCAAATTCCGTAGAATACTGGACGGGACTGCGGCCTATGACACCTTCAAATGTCCCACTCATTGGACGGGCACATTGCGGTCAAGTGAAACACGGTAGCCGCAACGATGGTGCCACCTTTGATAATTTATGGCTCAACACGGGTCATGGCACACTAGGCTGGACGCATGCTTGCGGCTCTGCAAAAGCAATTAGCTTATTAATCCAAGGTAAAACCCCTAACGTGGATTTTGACTTTGTCGGTATGAGCGCTTAATCGGATAAACGATGTATTAAAATATTATGTAAAAGAAAGAAGGCGCTTACCTATAGTAAGCGCCTTCTTTTAAATTTAGGAAAAATCTTATATTACTGTGCTGCCCATCAAGATTTATGATGCCGTAGCCAATGCGTCATCTGTTGCTGATTCAAGCGCTTCTAATTGTACTGGCACACCATTCACTGCTGCATTTCCACTTAACTGATCGATTAGGGTATCATCTGTCAGATCATTAACACTGACCCCTGCATGCGCTTGCGCAATCTTCTGCTTAACGCCTTTGCGACCATGACCGAAGCCATGTGGAATACTCACAACGCCTGGCATGAGCTCATCCGTCACTTCTGCTGCAATGATAACGCTACCCACTCGAGAAGTTACTCTGACATCTTGACCATCTTCAATACCATGCTGCTCAGCAGTTTCAGGGTGTAACATTAACGTACAACGTGATTTTCCTTTTACCAATCGATGGCTATTATGCAGCCAAGAGTTGTTGCTGCGCACATGACGGCGGCCAATGAGCAAAATGTGACTGTCATCATATTGCTGCATCATCTCTTTTACACGGTCTAAATCTGCTTGATAAAAATCAACATTGAGATGAATCTGCTTGTCTGCATGCTTGATGGCCTCTGGCAGCATACTGTGCAGTGGCCCTAAATCAACACCGTGCGGATTGTCTATCAGCACATCCAAGGTAACCTCTTTATAAGGCCCATACTTGAGACCCTGCTCGAGTAAAAACTTTGGCCCAAACGCTTTTGTCGCTGCACGTTCTTTTTGTATTGCTTCTGGGGCATCTTTATCCAAACGATCAGCCAATTCTAAATAAATCTCCCAATCATGCTTTTCATTGTCTTTTCGATCAAACAAGGCAGGCGAGTATTTGGCGACATTGTGCACGGCAAAACCATTAAAGGTCACGTCATAATGGTCACGTTCTAGTGGCGATACCGGTGGTAAAATAATATTGGCATGACGGCTGGTTTCGGTCACAAAATAATCGAGCGACACCATAAACTCCAACCCTGACAAGGCTTCATCTAATTTTTCACCATTTGGGGTGCTGAGGACAGGATTGCCGGCGACACTCATAAATCCTTTCAACTGACCTTCGCCTGCTACCAACATCTCATCCGCCATCGCAACCACTGGATACTCGCCATTGAAGTCAGGCAGATTGCTTACTCGGCTGTGGCGTTTGCCTAAATATCCTAGGCCCGAGCTATTGACAACATCGACCGCAGGATTAGGGAACATCAATCCGCCCACTTCATCTAAGCGACCGCTCACGATATTAATGACCATCGACAGATACTGGCTTAACAAGCCGAACTCTTGCACCGATATACCCATGCGACCATAGCAGACCGAGCTTTCAGCCTCGCAAAACTCTTTTACTAAACGTTTAATTTCAAGTGCGGTAATACCAGTAATACTGGCTACCGACTCAGCCGTATAGTCTTTGGCAAAAGAGGCTATACGATCAATCTCTGGGGCCAAAGCCGCCGCTCTACTGTCTACCTTGGCATAGCCTTGCGCGTAGATTTCGTTCAACATAGCCAGTAATAACAGAACATCAGTTGCGGGACGAATAAAATGATGCTCGCTGGCAATCTCTGCGGTTTCTGTGCGTCTTGGGTCAATCACAACCACTTTACCCGCGCGAGCTTTGATATCTTTTAACTTTTGACGCATGTTCGGCGCAGTCATGATACTGCCGTTAGAGGCCAGCGGATTACCACCAATAATCAACATATATTGTGTGCGATTCACATCGGGCACAGGGATACGCAGCATGTGACCAAATAGATGCATGCTGACGATATGATGCGGCAGCTGATCAATTGAAGTGGCAGAAAAGCGACTGCGTGTTTTTAGGCTGGTTAATAGTTGCTTGACCGTTAGCATGCCACCCATGTTGTGCACATTCGGATTTCCCAGATACACCCCAAAGGCGTTTTGACCGTATTTTTGCTGTACTGATTGGATGCCTGCCGCTACTTTGTCTAGGGCGTCCGTCCAGCTGATTTCCTTCCAACCGTCAGCGGTTCTTTCGACAGGTTGACGCAAACGGTCAGGATCTTCATGCAAGTCTTGTAAGGCCGTGGCTTTCGGACAAATATAGCCTTGAGAAAAGGGATCGTTTTTATCGCCTTTAATCGATAATACTTTTTCGCCATCATGTTTTATTTCAACGCCGCACATCGCCTCGCACAATGTGCAGGTCCTAAAATGTGTTTGTTCGTCAGCTACCATTTCTTTAGCCATAGTCGTGCTCCCTGTGTGTTATTTACTCTAGTTTCCGTTCTACTTTCGTTTTATACAGTCGATTCAATCTAAAAAGAATACAGTGCTGTTGGGATAAATTTTTTGAAGTCTCTGGAGTGCAAAGCACGCAGCAGTCAAGGAGTATTTATACCAGCAGAACACTATTTTTAACGTGCCCCTTTTATTTTGAACCAACTACAAGTTACTTTCTTTATTGTTGCGTTCGTGCAAAAAAATTGCCAAACAATGCAGCAAAATTTGCACTCAAAATGGTGATCGCTTGTTGTTTTGAATAACGCTCTTGATGACAGCCTAAAATTAATTCATGGACTTGTGCGCTAGCAATATCGACACAGAGATTCACGTGAGTGCGTTCAATAGAACGACCAGATAACTGTAGTCCCTGAATGAATATCTCCGTCCACTCTTCTTGTATTTCTGTAATAAGATTGCCTAACTGTTTATGCTCCGAATCCTTATTCACGGCATTTATTGTCTTTGAGCCAAAGCGCGGGCGGTCTTCGACTAGGTGTTGAAACAAGGCAATATTCTGAAACGCCGCATCAAAAATCAGGGTCAAACAGGACTGGCAACGCTGGTTAAATTGCTCTTTATTCAAAAAATCATAATCTTTTATCATCGTTACCCAAGCCATACGCATGGGGGATAGATAGTTGTCTTTGAGCTGTTCGCTTAATTCATGTTGCAAGGCATCGAGGCTATCAAAATGATTGTAAAAGCTAGGTTGAGCAATGCCTGCACCCTTGGCAACTTTATTCATGCTCATGCCACAAGCGCCCTCTACGCTATAGAGCTGTAGGGCACTCTTTAATAGCGCGCGACGCGTTTTGGCTTTTGCCAGCTCACGCTTTGATTCGGTTGCTGGACTGGCAGCCATGCGAATGAAGTCTGTTCTAGCATTTACCTTCAATATCGACCTCGATTGATGTTTTAAAATGACTTATGGGAATAATTACTATATCGACTATAAGATTATAGTCATTTAAACTATAAGTCTATAGTCAAATTCATCGTCAAACTTATTTTTCACGAAACAATACTTTTAGGTTGCCATCATGACATCAGCAGTTTTTTCTCCTTTTTTATTACCTTGTGGCACCAGTCTCTCAAATCGCCTTGCCAAAGCTGCTATGGAAGAGAATATGGCAGATGAAGGACAAGTCCCTGGCTCTACTATTTTGCGCTTATATCAACGCTGGGCTGAGGGTGGTACTGGCTTATTAATTACCGGTAATGTGATGGTCGATGGTCGCGCGATGACCGGTCCGGGCGGTATTGTATTAGAAAAAGACAGTGATATAGCTCCTTTTGAAGCGTGGGCTAAAGTGGCCAAAAAGAATGACACCCAAGTTTGGATGCAGATTAACCATCCTGGTCGCCAAGTGTATGCGGCTATGGGAGGTGATGTGTTGTCACCTTCTGACGTTTCCCTTGATTTAGGAAAGCACTCTCATCTGTTTGGCAAACCCCGCGCCATGACCCATCAAGATATCGAGCAGCTGATTCAACGTTTTGTCGATACTGCTTTAAAAGCAGAACAAGCTGGTTTTGACGGCGTGCAAATTCATGCCGCTCACGGTTACCTTATCTCTCAGTTTTTGTCGCCATTAACCAATAAACGTGACGATGAATTTGGCGGTTCGATTGAAAATCGTATGCGCTTATTAATCACGGTTATTAAAGCTGTTCGTGCACAAGTTTCGCCTCGCTTTGCCGTCACTGTAAAAATGAATTCAGCCGATTTTCAGCGTGGAGGTTTTGATGCTGATGACGCAAAGACCGTTATTCTAGCAATGAATGGGCTTAGCGTTGATTTGGTGGAGTTATCTGGTGGCAGTTACGAAAGCCCAGCGATGCAAGGCACAACAGCAGACGGCCGAACCTTGCAGCGAGAAGCTTACTTTTTAGACTTTGCAAAAGAGATTGCGCAAGTGGCCACCATGCCCATTATGACCACAGGCGGTGTCAGGCGTTTGGCAGTAGCAGAAAACGTCCTAGCCCAAGGCATTGATATTGTCGGGATGGGCACAGCCTTAGCGATGAACCCCGCTTTGCCTAATGACTGGAAAGAAAACGATCAGCTCAGTGCCCACGATCCAGTGGTTCAGTGGAAAGACAAAACCTTGAGTGCGATTGCGACTATGGCTGTCATTAAGCGCCAGCTACAACGTATGGGTGCAGGAAAGCCACCAAAACCCAATGCTTCACCCCTATTTTTATTGATTCGTGATCGTCTCCGAGTAAAGAAGCTGACCAAGCGTTATCAAGATTACTTGGCTAAGTAGTCTGTGTTTGCACCTTTATAAGAGGCGTGTTACACCTTTATAAATAGGCATTGCTGATTGCTAAAATTGTTCTAGGGCGTGTTCTCATTTTATTCCGAGCTAAATACAGAAGAATACAAAATCTGAGCCATTGATAAATCATGATGGTATTGGTAGATTGTCAGAAAATCTCTTAGGTTATTTACGTATTTCGCTGACAACACACCCTATTTATTACACAAATATGGTCTCCATAACATACTCATGCAGATTGCTATCATGAAGTAACACTCTAAACATTGCATATACAGACAGCGTAATTTTCAAAGCCTATATTAGGGGCATCAGTTAGCTTATTTTTATAGATATCCAATAAATGGTAACTAAATAAAAATAGCGACTGAACTTAGCATTAAGTAAAACCAAACAAGATAAATATCTGGATTAATTAATAATCAAAAAAAGGAATATAATAATGAACGAACATACCCTAAAAGGTGAATGGAACCAAGTGAAAGGCTCAGCTAAGCAGAAATGGGCTGATCTTACTGATGACGATTTATTACACGTTGAAGGCAGCCGTGATAAATTGGTTGGTAAAGTCCAAGAGCGTTATGGCCATAGTAAGGATGATGCTGAGCGTGAAGTAGATGATTGGCGTCGCGAAAACAAATACTAAGCTATCAGTTAAGTCACAATGACAATATTGATGATTTGATAAGTAAAAAAACCGCATGATTCTCATGCGGTTTTTTATTAGCAGTTATTTAACGCTTTATACAGTACTCAATAACGTACTTAGAACAGGTTGAATAAAAATTTCTCAACCTATAGACACGATAAAACCGCATAGCAATTAATTGTTATGCGGTTTTATTGTTAACCATCCATGTTACCTATCACGACTGTAATCTATGCATCCTTGCATAACGTTCAGCATGTTGCGATACCGGGCATCCTACCCTATTTACTACGGTTACTAGCATTAACTGCTATCAGCAAAGGTTATGTATCCTTTCTTCATTTACCGTTATCATCCTGATGCCAGTAAACGAATCATTATCCTTAATGCGGTCAACTCAATCCTTGAGTTACATTCCCTGATGCCGTGTATGTATAATGCCTAATTCTCACCCTGATGTTAAGTCGCGTAAACGTCATTGCTTGTAAGCATATGCTTACAAGCCCAATTTACTCTAATGTCGTTAATACTTCCAAATCAGCATTTCTCCCAAAACACTTCCCTACCCTTTGGCAATATAACGAACGCCAACGCGTAGAAAACAATACTTACCCCACATGGCATAAAGGGGTAAATAAACTCATATTTAACGGAGCTGTCTTTGACATGGCGGTCGAAATATTGGTCAGTAGCCTACATACAAGCACCGTTATACCTACAAATTATGGAAACAACATAAGCTTAAATAGCATCTATGGTTTTTTTATTGCTAATACTCAGGTATGTGCCGTATTGTTGTTTAAGTGATTGTTTAAGCGACATATCCTTAAACGTGGAATTACAACTCACTAACGCAAATGACACTTAACATCAAGTTTTGTGCCTTATCATAGATAATGTAAGAAAATATTTCAAAACGCAATATTCTCCAGTTATTAGAGCAAACAAATAAGACGGCTAATATAAAAAGGCATCAAGTCCTTCTTTATTGGCGCTACTAATTTATCGGTGCTATTAAGTCAAATATATATCAACTGCATTACGCTGTTAGAGGTGAAAAGCAATCACGTAACTATCAATCACGTAATTATCAATCAAAAAAATATCGTAGGAGATTTGATCATGAAGATTTTACAGCTATTCTCATTGAAAACAGCGAGGTCTGCTGGCCTTTCGCTCACATTGTTAGGTACGATGGTTGGTTGTACTGTCGTAGGACCAGGCTATGACAATAACTCTGTCTATCGCGGTGACAAGGGTTATGACAATAACGCTAGCTATAACCGTGTGAGCCAGAAGCTGCGTCAGGATTTGCGTCGTAAAGGCTATCAGGTCATAGACATTAAATCCGATAATTATCGAGGCAATCGAGCGATCACTGCCTATGCCAAAAAGAGCAATCAAACCTATGAGCTCAAGTATACTTATCCCAGCCTAAAGCTTATCAGCTCAAACAGACAAGACTGGTCTAAGAAGCGCTACGATGACAAATATGATAATGACCGTGACTACGATAAGCATGATTATGATAAGCACGGTAAATACAAGAAAAAAGGAAAAGGTAAGTACAAAAAGAACCACAAATATAAAAAGAACTGGTAATCCTAAGAAAGCCAGTGAAGTGCTGTATTTAAATAGTTTTCAGTCGTAAGTTTCACATGATATCTCGAAACTTACGACAAGGTAATGCTAGATCTCATATTGCCTTAATGTAAAATTTTGGCATCGTTAACCTATTGATGTCTAAGGTCAAATAAGCCAGCCCTTGGTTTGTTTGGCCATTTTTTATAACACTGTCAAAAAACTTGAACTTGATAAGAGGACATTATGAATATCACAACCCTACTAAAGCCAACCGTTGCCACCGCTATGATTACAGCGTTAATGATAACGACAGGTTGCGTCACTGCCCCCGGCTACAATGCGTACGGCGACCTTTACGAGGACGTTTATAAAGACAATAAAGTCTATAAGAAGCATAAAAAAGCTATCAAAAACGTTGATAAAGAGCTTTATCAACCAGCTATCGAACAACGAGCCGCCAATAAAGTCAGTAATATGGGCTACCGTGTCAAAGACGTCAAATATAAAAGAGGCGATAGCAAAATAAAGGTAAAGGCCACACGTGGTAGTAAAGATTATAAAATCGAACTTGGCTATCCAGGCTATCAAGTAATTAAGATAAAATAAGCCTAAACCACTGCTAATAGCGCTATAGTCAGGTCAATGTAAAAAAGAGACAGCGTGACTGGTATAAATTTTTCGTAGCCTCTGTCTGCGTAGGCACAGCAAGCAAGAAAAGTTTGTGCCAGTCACGCATCATAATGTCATGTACCCATTTTATTTAGTATCAACTATACCTCTAAAGCTCAAAAATCTAGCACTTCGATGACATCATAGGCAGGCGTCTCATAAGGGTGTGCCTGCTTTAGTGCATCAATGACTTGCTCAATATTAGCAGTGGCAACCACCATCTCGACTCGCCACTCATCAACTTTTTCGAGCTTATCTTGCGCGCCAATATGCGGATCACTGCCTGCCAGCGGCATAAACTGCCCCACCCCTTGTACTTGCCAGCAGCATTGCTCGTAATTGCCAATCGTACCAGCGCCTGCGGCAAATAAAGCAGACTTAACTGGCTCTAATGCCGCTTCGGGAACAAAAACCGTCAATTTATACATAGTGTCACCCTTTGTTTTATCTATTAGCATGAGAGAGCAGCTCTATTACCATCATAGCGCAGCCATCGTTTTATTTTTTTGATAATGAAGGATGGTCGCTCCAGATATAGCGCAATAGCCAATCTTTGGCATCGCCAGCATAGTCAATGCCGATACGAGGACGCAGCGATACTGGTGGCTGGCAGTCATCATCTTCGAGCCATACTGCTGACTCCACACTGATAGATTTGCCATTTAACGCGCGATCAATTTGTAAGCGCTTCGTTAATTTGCCAGGACCTGCCATCTGGGTTGGATGAGTAAGTTGCTTGTTCGTGCTCAGAAGCTGTTCTTCCATCAAACGATCACTATCGTCGGTTAAAAACCCAGCCCGTATTAATACCGACTCAGGAGACTCTTCTCCACCGCTGACCAGATTGAGCATATGATGCACACCGTAAGTCAGATAGACATAAAACATGCCGCCTTGCGCATACATAATTTCAGTACGAGCCGTTCGGCTACCCGCATGCGAATGACAGGCTGGATCGTCCTCACCGATATAAGCTTCGGTTTCTGAGATACGCATGCGCAAGATTTTCACTATGCCATCAGTATCCGTTAACTTTCTACACAATACTTTGCCAATCAAATCAGCGGCGACTACGCAGGTTGGTCGAGTAAACCAACTAGGGTCTAAAACAGTTGATGAAGCAGTAGACATTAGCGAAACCTTCTCTTATTTTTATCATCTAATTGACATGACCAAATATTAATAAACAAGTATTAATAAATTAGCATAAAAGTAAGATAAGATATTGAAGACAATGTTGGCGCTATGTTTGATTTTTTATACGAATTAAGCTACAAACTTGTGCCTAAAGGGATAATATTCATGGTGTCTAACAGACATCAATAATTATGGCTAGAGAGGATTTTATCACTGAGCATTATTAGGGCGTGTCCTCAATTCAACCGATAACTACCTAAATGGGATAAAAGTGATTAAATCTTGCAGTCTGTTTTGAGTGGTTCCATTACAACGGTCTGTTTTAAATGGTCTATTAATTGATTGATGACACTAATTAGTTGGTTCCGGTGGGGTATACTTTTCCATGTTATTACAGAAGTAAGTGTGCCATCAATAATGATTACTATACCCAGAATGATACATATTTTTTAAGAAGTTTCTGAGCTTATTTTTTTGATAATAGCAGTCTTATTCTTTAAGGTTTTTTCTGTACAAATAATAGAAACGAGTAGATCAAGACATAAGACAACCGCAAGTACTGAACCTAGAGATTTAATGATAACTTTCCTATTACCATAACCTGCGACACAAAAAACAGCTTCTAATTAGGAGCTGTTTTTTATCAGATAATACGATTAAAATTACATCAACTAACGGCGGTTTTGAACATATACCACTTTAGATGCATGCTTATGGTTTTGAGCCACAAATTTCTTATGTGCAACTTTCTTAACGACCACTTTCTGAGGGGCTTTTTGTTGCTGTCCATGGGAGACTTTATGTTTTACAAAATGCGGTGCAGGTGCGGCACTTGCTTGACCAATCATCGCAAAACAAGCAGTAGCAGCTAGAATAGAACTCATCATTATCTTTTTCATTATCATTTCCTTCCAAATGCTTATCAAGCATGAGTTATTAATTAAGATGTAATGCTTACAATCAAACAAAATGGTTTGATGAAGCCTTGCTTTGTTGACAAAGGAAATAATAAACGATTAGGAGGTTGCGTAGCTTTATGAAACTTAAAGAAAGGTTACTACTGTTACTAACTGCTCTAATCTTCTTGAGAAGTATGATGTTCTTGTATTTTTGCTAGCACTGGTAACGCTCACTAGGGGGTATAAAGATCTATCAATACCAATTTTTTTGGAAAACCATAGCCTTAAGCCATGCTATCGATTTCATAGTTATTAAATTCATATCCAACACAAGCAGTTCGATACCTATATAGCGCATCGATCACAGATAGAGTATGTATGATAAGTAAACCGTAAAGTACACTGTGGCTATCTCAGCGTGTCAAAACGTTGATATCATTAGCCCACAGCCGTAGATTCAAGTCCTCACTAGGGAACCATCATTCATATAATGCCATAAAAAAACTGAGCACATGGCTCAGTTTTTTTGTTTTGCGCTAGACATTTACGACTTAGCTAAGTGGCACACCAATACGGTTGGCCACTTCTTCGTAAGCTTCGATAACATCGCCCAATGATTGACGGAAACGGTCTTTATCCAATTTCTTCTTGGTATTTTTGTCCCAAATACGGCAACCATCTGGTGAAAACTCATCACCCAAAACGATACGGTCATGGAATACGCCAAATTCTAATTTGAAATCGACCAGTATTAAATCGCCTGCATCAAACAATGCTTTTAATACATCATTCACTTGATGCGTCAGCTCTTCCATTTTTGCTAATTGTGCTTCGGTAGCCCAACCAAGAGACACAGAAAGTGACTCATTGACCATCGGATCACCAAGCGCGTCATCTTTGTAGAATAGCTCATAAGTAGGCGGCGTCAATGCTTGGCCTTCTTCTAAGCCTAAACGACGAACCAAACTGCCCGCAGCGAAGTTGCGTACGACGCACTCAACTGGAATCATATCCAAACGCTTGACCAGCACTTCGTCATCAGACAATTGTCTTTCGAAATGAGTTTCGATACCAGCGGCAGCCAGTTTTTGCATAATAAAAGCATTAAAGCGGTTATTAACCACGCCCTTACGTGCCAACTGTTCGATACGCTTACCATCAAGCGCCGAGGTATCGTCACGAAAGTGTAAAATCAGAAGGTCATTGTCTTCTGTTTCATAGACTGATTTGGCTTTACCTTTATACAGCAGTTGTTGCTTTTGCATTATGGAGTTCCTGTTCGTTCAAGCTTATGTGGTAAAAACGCGCAGCGACCGCTGAATCCTATATGACGTCATTCATGAGACCATCATGTCCTGAACAATCACAGTAAAAAGTCAGCGGTGTAAGTAGGGAAATACGGTGTTTAGTTTGAAGTATCGCTCACAGCGACAGCGCGTTGAGGCTTAGGCAGTTGATACTGCTTACCTGCTTCGTTCTGTAAGGTGAGCGTGTTTACGCCTGCATTTGGGGTTGTGTATAACGGCACAAAAGCTGCTGGTTGTTGAGTCACTGGTAGCTCTAGTGGTGCAAGCTTCTTACTCTCTTGATACTCTAAGCTGCCATTATCGCGCTTACCAAGAAAGCCTTTGGTCATTTGACAGCCACTTAATACTAGTGTGCTACCCAATACCAAAACCATCATAGCAGGAAACGTTCTTGTAGGGGTTGATGATACTTTCATCATATTATCTCTCTGAGTTAGCAATTTTTGCTCATTTGGACGATTGGCTCGTCGTTTTGATAGAACCTTATAAGTTCTTGCTAAGCCAATGTCATCAGCGACTGGCTCAGCATTTACAATGCTTCACTTCTATAATAAATTTGCGCGAACCAACGCTTCATCAATAGTGGCATGATGTTGTTCTGCTAGCCAAACCAATGGCAAGCGGATACCCGTATCTATCATACCCATTTTATGTAACGCATATTTTGCTGGAATGGGGCTCGATTCAATAAATAAATCACGATGCAAGTGCTTAATCACGTCATGTACTTTGTGCGCGGCATCAAAATCACCACGTAGCGCGGCCGAAAAGGTCTCACTCATGGCGTTCGGTGCGACATTAGCCGTTACTGAAATATTGCCTTTGGCACCCATTTGCATCAAATCAAGCGCCGTGCCATCATCGCCAGATAGCACGACAATACGGTCGCCAACCGCTTTAATCAATTGCTCACCGCGAGCGACTGAGCCCGTCGCATCTTTAATCGCAACGATATTATCGATATCAGCCAAACGTTCAACCGTATTTTGAGCGATATCGACCACGGTACGCCCCGGTACATTATAGAGCATCTGCGGGATGTTTACGGCTTGGGCAATGGCTTTATAATGTTGGTACAAGCCTTCTTGTGGCGGCTTATTATAGTAAGGAGCAACCAATAATGCACAGTCTGCACCAGCATCCGCCGCATCTTGCGTCAGTTTGATGGCTTCAGTCGTATTATTCGCGCCTGTACCTGCTATCACTGGCACGCGGCCTTTGACATGCTTCACAAAGTAACGAATCACATCGCTATGTTCTTGCATCGATAACGTCGCTGATTCGCCAGTGGTACCGACGGCAACGAGACAGTGGGTGCCTTGCTCAATCTGCCAGTCTATGAGATCGGCCAGACGTTTATAATCGACCGTGCCGTCAGGGTGCATGGGCGTTACCAAGGCTACCATTGAACCTTGTAGTCGGGTTTTGATCTCGTCGTATGCTGTGCTCATAACCGTGCCTTACTGTTGTATTATCCTAGCTTTATTAAAGCTGTCACATGATCGATCATTTGCAACTACCTATATCCATTTTTAAGTCAATAGACAAGCCAATGACAGGTATTGCTTGATGTTCATACTGGGTGTTTATATACCTACAATAATGACATTTGCACTATAAAATCATGTGCAGGTCTACCCGCACTAACATTATTTTTGTCAATTGCCGATGTTGTTTATTGATAGCCATAAAAACGCTTACTAGTGTAGCATATTTTGATTTGACCGCTATCAGTCAATTAATGCTCAGCCTAGGTATATCGTGTGCCATTTTAAGCCCTATTTAACGCGATGGTAATGCGCAAGAGTGACTGATTATAGACTTTATTATTTAGGGTCTGTTGAACATTCAAATATTAGGACTGCTGATCGCTAAAATTGCCCCAAACTAGGCGTAAACCGACGATACTGTCGAGACCTTAGCTAGGTTTGCAACAACGTTTGGGGCGATTTTAGCATCAGCCTTTCAGGGCAGGACTATTTTTTGCCAATACATGGCGAAATTGTCTACCCTAGAGCGACTAGGCGTCAAAAATTTCACTGCGTATTGTCTAAAAAATAGCCACTGCCAGTTCCACATTTGAATGTTCAACAGACCCTAATAGTTAGTTTAGCGTAATTATGAAACTGGGATAAATGCTTTTGAGTCGTTTTAACGAATCGTCAACACATCGATAGTCGGACGATACAAGCGAAAAGGCAATCCTCGAGTGCCCACTCCGCTACTGACAAATATCTGCGCGCTACCATGCTGATATAAACCGCGCTGCTTACCCATCCGGCTGCTATCCAATAACGACGACTGATTGCCTATACGGCGAATATCTTGCTTTTTTTGCGCCTTTAGTATGTTTTTCTGTATCGCTTTAGCAGCCCCCGTTATCAATAGTGGTCGCGGCTGTAGCAATTTTGGTAAGTCGCTAATACTATCAAATCGTGACGCAAGGATAATGACAGGTTTAGTCGCCTGCGCGATTTCGGCACTGAGCGCCACTTTACTAGGTACCTGCAAAGTTTTGGCATCGCTCGATTGTTTCGGAACATCTTGCCAACCGCAAAGCACCGCCACGACTGGATTATCCTTTGGGTTTGTTTGTGTACGGGTATTCGGGTGACCTTTAACGGAGCTTGTTTGATTTGCTCTTGATCGACCGTTGCCAGTTTGGGCACATTTAAGCGGCAACGACGTACATTGCTGCCCGATATAATTGATATCAAGCACATCAAAGGCACTGGCCAAGGTATCTTTCAATAGTGGCTGACCTTGCTTGGTAGTATTAATCGACTGATAACGCAAATCCGAGGTACTCATCACCGTATAAACGGGTTTGTTTACTCCCTTAAACAGCATCAACTGCCCCACCAAATCTGCGCTCGGATAATAGAGCCAGTCACCTGTAATCAGCACTGCATCTGCTGACAGCGCATTGATGGTAGCGACAAGCTTGCGAATATGACGCGGCTTGCCACTATATAAGCCAATACGCAAATCTGCTAATACCGCTACTGTGAGCGGGGCTGACAAGTCTAAATCAACCGCATGATGCTGCACGCGCAAACAGTTGGGCTGCACAACGACAGTATAAAAATACAGACCCATCGCGATGGTAGCCATCAATACAACGCTCGGTGATAATTGTGCCAGTAAAGGCGTCACCTCTTGTACTCGCCCAATTACCAACAGTAACGCCCAAACTGGCATGGTATAAGCAGCATAATATAGCGTCAATTTTGACCAAATACGCAAAAAGCGTTTTGTAGGATTGGCATTGAACGTCTGTAATCCTGACCACAAGATGATATACGCTAGCAATGCTGCCGCTGTCGTGATGCTGAGCGTATAAAAAGCGTGGTCAGTCATAATTACCTAGCTGTATATAGAGGTATGAATAGTCGTTTGTGCAGTGGTCAATTAATGTTGTTCAATCAAATCAACACCCAACTCAATGTCGCTTAATCAAAGTTAAATCGAGCAATAGCATATCATCAAAATCAATCGATAAAAAAATCAGCCATTATAGAGGTCGCGCTCTATGATAGACAAGTATAATTATCAACGCTTAGTGAGATACTTCATTTAAGCATAGTGGATTGACTATATGGTGGCTATTCAATGCGCAGGCCGATAATACCGGGGATGCCTTGGCGCATGACTTCAATCGTTACTACCCCTTTTTTGGGAAGTGAGGAGATAGCGCTGGAGAAATCCGTGACCTTCGCAATCGGTTTTTGGTGAAAGTTGGTAACGATATCGCCAGCGAAAATACCTGAACGAGCGGCTAAGCCAGTCGGGTCGACGGTCGTGACCAATATGCCTGTTTTGTTGTCAACAGCTAGCTCTGCCTGCTCATCTGGAGTCAAATTGCGCAGACGTAAGCCCAGTTGTATCTCATCGTCTTGCTGTGAGCCGCTTTGCGCTCGGACATCATTTGGCGCGTACGTTAGCGTGCCTTTTACGGTCATTTGCTTGCCATCACGCTGAATCTGAGCACTGAACGGATCATTGGGTCGCGCCCGATTGAGCAGATTCAATAAATCTGCGGCGCGCATAATCTGCACATCATTATATTGCAAAATAATGTCGCCTGATTGCAGACCTGATTTTTGTGCTGGTGAGTCTGGTGAGACACGTGTAAGCAGAGCGCCCTGTGGACGAGCCAAGTTATACGCTTCGGCCAGATTGCGATCGATGTCTTGAGGATAAATACCCATATAGGCACGCGCGACTTCACCATTGGTTTTTAGCTGCTCGTAGATATCCATCGCCGCGTCAATGGGGATAGAAAACGACAAGCCCATATAACCGCCCGTCCCGCTAAAGATACGTGAGTTGATACCGATAACTTCACCGCGCTGATTGAATAAAGGTCCACCTGAGTTACCCGGATTTAATGCCACGTCGGTTTGAATAAAAGGCACACTGGTCTCACGTGAAAAACTGCGTGACTTGGCACTCACGATACCTGCGGATGCCGAATAATCAAAGCCAAATGGCGAGCCAATCGCCAATACTGGCTCACCTACTTTTAGACTGTTTGAATCGCCAATGGGCAAAGCTGGGAACTGATCACCCACGACTTTGAGCACGGCCACATCTGAGCGCTCATCGCTGCCCACCAAGGTCACATCCAGCTCGGTTCTATCATTAAGAGTCACGGTGATTTTGTCTGCTCCAGCAACCACATGATGATTGGTCAACATATAACCATCAGTGGTGACAAAAAAAGCAGTGCCATAAGCGTGTTCAATCGCGGGCTTCGCTGCTTGATCTGGGATACGCAAGCGATCCCCGAAGAACTGACGTAACAGCTCGGCGGTTTGCGCTTTGGCAAGCTCATCTTCACTGACCGTTTTGGTGACATTGACCCGTGCCACCGCTGGCGTCACTTGCTGTACCAAGTCAGAGAAATCAGCAGTGGTGACCGCTGCTTGTGCCTGAGGCATAGTGGCTGCATTAATGCCTATCGCCATTACCGTGCCGATAGACAGTGCCAAACTGCTACGTTGCAACCAACGCTGCATACGAATAGTGGGTTGCGCTTGAAACATATTGATAGGCATATTGTCTCCATATGAGTGGTTATTATTGTTAGCAACAATATTATCGCTATTATCGCCATAATAGAATAGATAGCAAGCTTGTATAAATCTATAGGGATAATCTATAGCAATAATTTATAAGGAACAATTTATAAGCAACCATCTTGAACGCTGGTCAGCTTATTACTATTACTTGCCTACCAGTTTGTGTCGTAGCGATGGGTGAGGATAATGACGTGAATATAAGCCATTCTGATACCGCGTCGTCTTATCCCCTCGATTTTGTAGTCTTTTATAGCGCGTTCACCTAATCATGTGTCAGCGCAGAACGATGGCGCGCGGCTATCGCGTCAGACAGACCCTTGACATATATAAAATAAAATCATGATATGATAACAAGCCTAATAAATTTTTTAGCAAACAATAGTTAGCCGTATCAAGCAGCTATGAACTATACACTAATCGAATTGGCTTTTAACGCCCTTATTTTCCATCTTTTGCGCTTCTAGCATTTTTTTATTTATCTAGAGACGCGTTTGTCTTTACTACTATATAGTATATATATCATCCATGATTCATGATGGCTATGGTTATTATTAATTTGCCGTTATAAAAGGTTTTGGCCGCTAACGATAACCCACTTTAATAACTAGACAGCATCACAAGATTATAAAAGGATTAATTTATGGATACCGCCCTATTATTATCCGGCGTGGTTGGGATCGGCATTGCCGCCCAATGGTTGGCTTGGTATTTAAAGCAACCGTCCATTTTATTTTTGTTACTCATTGGCATTATTGTTGGACCCGTACTCGGCGTTTTCGACCCTGATTTAGTCTTGGGTGAGCTGATGTTCCCGTTCATCTCTTTGGGCGTGGCGATTATTCTGTTCGAAGGCTCACTGACCCTTGAGTTTGATGAAATCAAGCAACACGGCACGGTCGTACAGATGCTGGTGTCGGTCGGGGTGCTCATCACCATTGCTATCGTCGCGCTGTCGACTTATCTATTGTTCGATGTCGATCCATTGATTGCGTTGCTATTCGGGGCGCTGGTATGTGTCACTGGTCCGACGGTGATTATGCCGTTGTTACGTAGTGTGCGCCCCAACAAGACCATCTCCAATATCCTCAAATGGGAAGGCATTATCATCGATCCCATTGGCGCTATCGCCGTGGTATTGGTCTATGAGTATATTATCTCTGGTGGTGAAGCCAGCAGCATATTGCTATTTGCCAAAATTGTCGTGCTTGCAACGGCGCTTGGTATGGCTGGCGCGTGGGCATTGGCGTTTTTAATGCGCCGCCATATGGTGCCTGAGTTTTTACGCAATGTCTTTACCCTAGCCTTTGTTTTGGTTTTATTCTCTGTCTCCAACCATTTAGAGCATGAGTCTGGTCTGCTAACCGTCACCGTCTTGGGCGTCGCACTGGCGAACTGGCCCAAGTTCCCACGTGAGACTATTTTAGAGTTTAATGAATCTTTAACCGTTTTACTTATTTCGGTATTATTTATCATTCTAGCAGCTCGTGTGGAGCTGGCAAGCTTAATGAGTGTGGGCTTTGCAGGCTTGGTGCTACTCGCTATCGTGATGTTCATCGCGCGTCCCTTATCGGTCTGGGCTTCTTCTATTGGCTCAAACCTAAAAACCAATGAAAAGCTAATGATCAGCTGGATTGGACCACGCGGTATCGTCGCCGCTGCTATCTCATCGCTGTTTGCGATTCGTTTGCAAGAGTATGATATTCAGGGCGTTGAGCTGCTCGTACCTTTAGTATTTATGGTCATCATCGGTACGGTCATGATTCAGGGCTTGGGTGCAAAAGTAGTGGGCAACTTACTTGGCGTGCGTGAGCCTGAGACCAATGGTATTCTTATCGTTGGCTCCAATCCAGTTGCGTTGCTAATCGCAACCTCCTTAAAAGACCAAGGCTTCGATGTCATCGTCGCTCATAATAACTATACCAATATCGCCCGCGCGCGTATGAGTGGTCTGCGCACCTATTTTGGCAACCCCATCTCCGATCACGCCGACCATCATCTTGACCTTATCGGTATTGGTCATCTATTCGCGATGAGTATGGATAAAGAGATGAATACCTTGTCTGAGATTCATTACCGCCATGAGTTCGGTGAGCGCAAGCTCTATCGCCTCAAGTTCAGCGATGAAAAAGTAAAAAGTGAGCGCGATGATAAGCAGTCAAACTTTCATTCGCAGTGGTTGTTTGGCAAAGACGTAACCTATACCAAACTTGCTAGTATGCTGTCCAAAAAAGCCCGTATTAAAATCACCAACATCACGGACAGCTATACGTTTGAGCAGTATAAAGCCGACAATAAACAATTTGTGCCGCTCTATACCCTAGACAAAGAAGGCAAGCTGCAAGTCATCACTGATAAGTTCGAAGGATCAGTACCACGTGATCGCAAGCTGATTTCTCTGGTCGTTGATGATGAAGTCCAGCCAAAGCCAGTGGACGTCACGCCAAAACAAGAGCAAGCCCGTGCTGCCGCAGATGCCAGTTTTGAAGCCAACTCTAAAGCGCCTGAAAAGCGTAAAGAAAAAGAGATGGTGGAAGATATCGCTGATACGCCAGAGCAAGAGCCATCCATAGCGGTGGATAAAGAGAGTGACGCAGCGAAAAAAACCGTAAAGGCTGAAATAGATAAACGTCAGGGAGCGGAAGCTAAAGATGTCTCTACTAGCACAGTCAACAAAGGGGTGATGGCAGATAATTCAACGGCAATGTCAAAAACCAGTAAGTCGACTAATAGTAGTACAAACGGTAATGGTAGTGCGCCCAAGATAAAAGGTGGTGCGCTCGACCCTAACCGCCTACCCGACTCAGATCATGACAATACCACCAACAATGTGAAGGTGAAGGATTCGGTAAAAAAGGATGCGGATAAACCATAAACGCTATAGTCGATTCAATTTAAAAGTAGTACAAGGCAACCGAGTGTAGATGTATATGTGATACCTCAAGCGAGGTTAACACTGTAATACTTTTATAGTGGAATGACTATATTGTCTGAAAAGCTAATAAGCAAATTAAAAGCCCTCATACTGATTATGAGGGCTTTTTTATAGGGCACTAGTTGACGATGTTTGGCAAGATTTAGCCCATTTAGATGATATAGTCAGTGCAAAGTAATATCGAACCATCACGCACTGCTGATATCAATTTTTCTTGCTTGCTATGCCTGTGCCTGTGCCTGTGCCGACAGAGGCTACAAAAAATTAATATCAGCAGTATCGTAGCGTTTTTGGGGTATTTTGACTATATCGAGTGAATTGGAGACACGCCCTAGCTAAGATGAAATCTTGTCGCAACTGTTTGCCATACTCGTGCACTGACCTCCTCAGCGCTACCTGAGGCATCGATACGCTGGATACGCTCAGGGTGCTCGGCTGCGAGCGTACTGAAACCTGTATGCACCCATGTAAAAAACTCAGTCGCCTGCTGCTCAAAACGATCCGCAGCACCGCGCTTATTGGCACGTGCCATGCCTTCTGATATCGATAAATCCAACCATAGGGTCAGCTCAGGCAACTGCGGTACGAACTGACTGATAAGCATATCAATCTTAGCTCGTACAGCCTCATCACCATGCGCACGTCCGAATCCTTGATAGGCGATGGTAGAATCGGTAAATCGATCACATATCACCCATGTACCCTGCTGCAATGCAGGTAGAATCACTTGCTGTATATGATCACAGCGCGCGGCAAACAGCAGCAACAGCTCGGTATCATCCTCGATATCCGTTGTAGGGTCTAATAATATAGCGCGCAAACGCTCTGCAAACGGACTGCCACCTGGCTCACGCGTACGAATATAGGGGATGCCACTGTCCTCTAGTCGCAAGCACAGTTGCTCAATCGCAGTGGTTTTTCCCACCCCTTCTGTGCCCTCAAAGCTGATAAAACGCCCTGTATTGGGCGTGCTAGTTGTAGGAGAAGTATTTGATTGATTTGGATTCGAAGATGATACGTTGGTGTGCACGGGTACTGACATGATATGACCTTGTGTCATCGATGAGCGCCATAGTGAGATTATAGCCGTCAAGTTATAGCGCTCAATAAACGATAGGTTTTAAAAGAGTAAAGGTGCTGCTGTTATAGACAGTTACTGCGCTGCTGCTTGAGATTTTTTCTCACGCATGACGCTCAAATAGTCTTTAACCGCTTGATTATGTGCCGCCAAGCTGTTGGTAAATTTATGCCCGCCGTTACCGGTTGCCACAAAATAAAGCGCGTCACTATCGGCAGGGTGTAGTGTCGCTTCGATAGAGGCCGCAGACGGTAGCGCAATCGGTGTGGGCGGCAAACCATCGATTTGATAGGTGTTGTAGGATGTTTTTTCGTCGATGTCTCTACGGCGGATATTGCCATCATAACGACTGCCCATGCCATAGATGATGGTCGGATCAGTCTGCATGCGCATTCCTTTATCCAAACGATTTCTAAACACGGCAGAGACGATAGGACGCTCCTCTGATACGCTGGTTTCTTTTTCAATAATAGAGGCCATGACCAGTGCTTCGTAAGGTGTCTTATAAGGTAGGTTTGGCGCACGATTTTCCCATGCTTTGGTCAACGCTTGCTGCTGACGCTTATACAAATCCGTCAATACCTGCTTGTCACTGGTGCCCTCGCCGTAATAATAAGTGTCAGGCGCAAACCACCCTTCAAGATTATGATTGACGATAGGGTCGTTACTGTTGGTCACGCTCTTTGGCAATATACCGACCAAGTCCAGTCCTTGAGCAATACTGGCGTTACTAGCATCACCGCTGCCCGCTATTAGCACTTCTTTTTTGATATTGTCGTTATCACGTAGCGATTGATATAAGTCTTTGGACGTTTTACCTTCGATAATTTGCACTTTTACCATTGCCGCTTTAGCACCCTGCGCGAGCACTTGTAGTGCCTCAGCGATGGTTGGGTTCTCTGGTAATTGATAAATGCCTGCATGTAATGGTGCATCGACTTGCGACTTAATATAAAGCTTGGCGACACTAGCAGAAAACAGTGGCGTCTGCTGTTGCCACTGCGGCAGCAATCCGTAGTAGGTCTGACCTTGCTCGATCGTGACCATCTGCTGCGGCTGCTCAATCCGTCCAAACAGTGTCTGGTAGACTATGACTAAGAGAAACGCAGCAATAAGCCCCAGCACAAGCAATACTTGATAGCCACGCTGCATAAAGAACGATTGATTGTCCACTTTATATTTACGCGGTTTACTTTTGCCGCTGATGAGCGAGATATCCGTTGCCGGCAATTCTTCGCCTGCGGCCTCATCCACGACTGGCTTGGCATCCGATGGCGCTCTAGCGATGCGCTCGTCAACAGTGCCCTCTTGCTCATTGGATGGAGTATCATTAGGACGTTCAGGAGGCGTTTCAGGTGTTGGATTGCTCATGGCAACTCGCAAGGCAGAGGTTTGCTAGAATTTAGCACTGAACCGTGCGCTTTTCAATGGTATTTGCTTAGCTTGTGAATTAACTTGCTGTAGATGCGCATTTATATGACTGAATATTCCTGCGCTTTTATTGATATTTTTGTTTTGTCTACTACAACGAAAACTTATTATGAATCTATATTTCAATCAACCTCTCTCTGCAAACTATCAATCTGAACCCCAAAGGATTCGTGTGCTCAGTGAAGATTGGGTTGCGAACCAAAGCTATTGCCCTAATTGTAATGCCGAGCCATTGGTTGAATTTGTTAATAACCAACCTGTCGCTGATTTTTATTGCTCAAACTGTCATGAGGAATATGAGCTAAAAAGTAAAAAGGCAAAATTAAGCAACATTATTAATGATGGTGGTTATGACACTATGATTGAACGTATTAATAGTGACAATAATCCCAGCTTTTTCTTTTTGACCTACTCTCAAGAATATAAGGTGAATAACTTTTTAATCATTCCTAAGCAGTTCTTTCAGCCGGACATGATTATAAAACGCAAACCATTATCCGTTACTGCCAAACGCGCTGGTTGGGTTGGCTGTAATATTGACTTGCGTAAAGTGCCTGAGTCGGGGAAAGTGTTTTTGGTCAAAGACCAGCAAGTCATACCACGCGATAATGTCACCAAGCAATTTCAGAAAACCTTGTTTTTACGCGAGCAATCTATCACATCACGTGGCTGGACATTAGATGTTTGGCAGTGTATCGATAGGCTGGATGTGAATTTCTCTCTCAATCAGGTTTATGCTTTCGCTGACTTATTAAAACTCAAACATCCCGAAAACAACCATATAAAAGATAAAATCCGTCAACAATTACAAGTGTTACGTGATAGAGGCATTATTGAGTTTTTGGGTCGTGGACATTATCGAAAATTATATTAAATTTGATTATCATCCCAAAGTGGCAAATAAGCGCTTGCCACCAATCGTTCATAGAATTTGTGCGGAGGATAGTCCATTTCCAACTCATCATTTACTTTAAAAAAAGTGTCCATATTGTCTTTAATACATTTAGAAAATTTGTTTTTTACCTGTTTATTCCAGCCTATTAATAGTTCTAATGGCGTACGAGAAGCCTTGGTAAAAGCTTGTCTTTTTACGGTAAGCGCACACATCACAAGCTCATCATGAGGCAGTTTATCTACGCCTTGCTCTATGACTTCTTGGCGGATATGCGCATACTTAAATACCCCACCAAATGCTGTATATTTTTTATCTTTCTTAGAATAAACAATACTGAATGCTATCTTCGAATAACCAGCTAAGTGAACAATTTCATCAGGGTGTTTTTTTGCTTTACGACATATTTCATTAAATAGCATTAATCGGCGGATTTGTAGTGGGATACGTTTTTCTTCATAGGTAGTACGCATTTTTTATCTCCTGCTAAATAATCTTTAATCAGATACGATTGATTTCTACGTATTTTAAATTATATTAAACGTTTCTCATTGAAGCGTTCAGGTTTTGGCTGCCCTTTATTATCACGGTAGACGTCTGCGATTAACTCCTCTCTATCGTCCCATAAAGGTAAACGTGCCGTTGCAACGAGACGGTCATGAAACTTATGCGGTGGGTAGTCTGAGTCAATTTCATCATTAATCCGAAAAAACACTTCTTCACGATAATCGACGTAAGCGTGCATTCTATTTTTAACATAGTTATTCCAATACCAAACTAGCTGGATAGCTGTGCGCGCGGGCTGAGTAAACTGCTTTAAATTGACTGTTAGTGCACGCGTGACTGGTTCGTCGTTAGGAAAAACTCTAATACGTCGCTCGATAACTTCCTCTCTTGTTTCTGCGTACTCAAACACACCGCCAAACGCAATAAACTTTTTAAAGCCTTTCAAATACATAACACCGAGCGATAATTCCGTGAATCTTGATAAGTGAATAATTTCATCAGGTTGTTTTTTTGCTAATTTGCAAATCTCATCAAAAATTAATAGTCGACGGATTTGTAAAGGTATACGTTCATCTTCGTAGACGTAGTCCATGGATTTCTCTCCTTATCAAATCACTATCATTGATCGATTTTCCTTATCGCACAAGGCTACGTAACAAAAGACGATCACTTCTTTTTAAGCGCTTTTGCTAACCTAGGCTATATGAATAATAAAGAAATTTTGATAAAGATATATTGGGAACAGCGATGATGAAAACTGATAAGAAATTGAAGAGAGTTTTTCAGATAGAAATTGTCGAAACGTTGAGTAATATCGTGGAGGTTAACGCAGAGAACGAGCAAGACGCGCTATTAAAAGCACAAGATATGTATCGCAATGAAGAAGTCGTTTTATATCCTGATGATTTTCTTGACACCAAATTTAATATTTTTAAATACGGTTAAACTGATTCAAAACCCACCACTTCACCCGACAATAACGTCAAACTGGTCATTGGCATGATGCCGCGTAGCGCATTACAAAAAAATAGCTGCTTTACTTTAGGTAAATCCGCATCTTGCAACGATCTAATGATGACCGGCTGCTCTGTGCTGGATAACCCATCGATAAGCACTTGTCGCATTACGCCAGCGACACCCGATTGCGCCATCGACGGCGTGTACCATTGACCAGTGCTTAGATAACTGCTGTTTTGAAGAGGTGGAGGATTGGAAGATTTTGCGAATGGCGATTCTGATAATTGATAGAACACATTACTCATCGTCCCTTCAACCCAGTGCCCGCTCATATCACGCAGCAGCCCCTCACCGATATTGGGTTCGGCACTCGCTGGTAAAAGATTGGACGATAAATGATTGGCTGGTAAGAAGGGGTTGGATGTTAATGTTTGGGCTTTAACGCGTTGTAGCTCAGCGCTTGCCAATACATTATCCAGACGATTTAAGCTTTTGAGTCCGGCCAGCGGTGGCGGTAGACAGGCGAGTTGTGAAGACAAGCAAGTGGCAGAAGCCACTGGTTGCACAGGCACTAAGCGTCCATTCGGTAGACGTAGCTGATCAGCAGTGGCGATAGACATGGCAGAAGACTTGAGCCAGACCTCGCAAGCACTACCGGATGTACTTGGCGCATAACCATAACCACGGACATCTTGCGCCGCGCGGGTGACGATAAGCTTAAGCATGCCTTGCTGCAATTGCTTGGCCTGTGTCTGCAAAGTGGCCAATAGCGCTTGGCTATCGATATCGAGCTGTAGAGCGTCGGCATGAGAGTCAAGGCGCTGCTGATGATAGTCCGACCACAGTATCAGCCCATCGATGACGCCCATAGTGGTAAAAAATCCATCACCGTATGCCAGTCCGCGATTGTCTAACGGCATTGTTAACGCTGTTACTGCTGTTACTGCTGCTTTATCGCTAGCCTCGCTTAGAGGTTGCAGACGTATCCAGCTGTTAGACGGCGGCATGATAGCTCCCACCATTTAGCTATTGTCTGTTTGGGCAGCAGCTTTATTAAGCACCAGCATACAACTATAAAACTCACATTTCGCCAGCTCTATTTTTTGCCCACCGATGGTTTTATCTTTGATAATTTGACCGTTCAGCATATCAGCGAGCACTTTGCCACCGTCATCACCCATCAGCTGACGCGCTAGCATATAGGATTTTTTGGCATGATTTTGACTCAGCTCTTTTTCTTTATCAGAGTCAGTTGGATTGGCATAATACCAGCCAAGTTCCAGATATTTTTCGGAATCGATGATATCTAAATAAGGCGCATCGGTATTCATAAAGCGATACTTAGAAGCTGGATTACTGGCATAGTCTAGGCTGTTTTCGTCGGTACTCACCACTTTACCAAAGGTCGCTTTGATACCATCTAGCTCATCAACCGTGATCGGCTCTACTTGGTCAGCGCCCCATGCCAGCACATCATATTTTACTGGTGTGCCTTGCTGAGCAGTCGCACCATCTAAATCAGCCGTACCAGTCGGAGCGGTCTGCGTAGAAGTATCTGTGGCGGTCTGCTCGCTAGTGGTTGCCGCGCCAGCCTCTGGATCTTGGGCGTCTTCTTTGGTGCTATCACAGCCACTCAACGTCACGCCAACTGCCATTATCATACTGACCATCAGGGTCTGTAGGTTATTATTCAACATGGACAATGTACTCACACTTTTAGATTGATCTCAAAATAGTATTAACGAGCTGGCAGATACGCCACTGATAATGAAGAATGTTTTATTAAAAAGCTTGGTGATAACCTAGCAGTTACTAGCGCATATTGATATCGATTTTTATGCTCACTAGTTTACCCAACTGCTGAACGCTTGACTACCTTTTACGTTACGGATACCACTCCCAGACAGTACAGATTTGTTAAAGACCTCACGTTTTAAACCCCTATGTTCAATCCTGTATTTGTCGCTTGACCACCCTATTTGTCAAACATAGCGTTATCCCTTATGATGAATGGGTTTGAACGGTTATCAATCTGACTCCTTCATGCCCTTACTGCCAGCGGACTATTTATTTATGACCCAGCACTTTATCGTTATTGGCAATCCGATTGCCCACAGCAAATCTCCTGGAATACATACGCTATTTGCGGCGCAAGCAGGCATTGATATTCGCTATCAACGCCAGTATTGTCCCGATGATGCAGCCAGCTTTGCCGCGGTCATCGAGGCATTTTTTCATGGTGGCGGTGTGGGTGCCAATGTGACAGTTCCCTTTAAACAAGTCGCTTATGCGTGCTGTCAGTCGCGTGGTGGCTTATCAGAGCACGCCAAAGTCGCTGGTGCGGTCAATACGCTACTGCTCAATAAAGCACTATTAAACAGTGGCACGCCAATAGCAGAGGCGCTGTACGGTGACAATACCGATGGGCAAGGGTTAATCAATCATATCACCAGCTTAGGCTGGCCGCTGGATGGTGCTCGCGTTGCCATCATTGGCGCTGGTGGTGCCGCGCGCGGGGCAATATTACCTTTGATTCAATCCGGTATCGCAACACTCACAATTGCCAATCGCACAGTGAGCAAAGCCACCGACTTGGTCAACGAGCTTAGCGCTGCCAGTACGTCTATTAGTCAGCAGCAGATTACTACTTGTACGACTAGCGAGTTGAGCGGACAGTTTGACATTATTATTAATGCGACATCGATTGGTCTATCGGGCGAGACCTTGCCACTGAACGACACGCTAAGCACGCAATATGCTTACGACATGATGTATGGTCGCACTCTACCGTTTTTAGAGCATTTTTCGGCACGTGGGACGCAGACCTCAGACGGCTACGGCATGCTTATCGGACAAGCGGCGCTAAGTTTTGAGCGCTGGACAGGTCATAGTATCGATGTCGTACAAGCCACTAAAGCTCTCAACGCCAAATAAATCAGACCGTCATTTATATGCTGCTTTGAACCACAAAGGCGTATGAAGCCGAATCAGACAACTTTGTCATACGCCTTTCATTTATTCTTTCGTTGTCTGACCAAAACGCGCGAGCAGCCAAGCTTCTATTTGTCTTAGCGGCACACGCAAACGGCTTGAGTGTATGGCCAGACCACCGCTAAGCCCCACCACGCAACCAATCGTAGTATCAAGCATACGCACACGAATGATCTCCTCGGCGACAGGCGGCACCAGCGACATGCTGCCATATTCAGCGATAAATATCGTCAACGGCGTGATAAATACCACTGCCAAGCCGTAATGACGATCGACTAATGACTCGATACAGAGCATCATTATCAAAATAGCGATCGCAACGCCCCATATCGATAGCCCCCACGACAGCATCCAACTCGCCACTGCCATTCCCACTAATGTACCGAGTAAGCGATGCATTTGTTTGATCCACATCGTGCGTAGCTGCATGCCTTGAATAATGATGAAACAGCTCACAGCTGCCCAGTAGGGATAAGGCATCTTTAGCAAAATCGCGATGGCCAACGCCAAGCTCACAAAGCTGGCCACAATGAGACTGTCGCTAATCATGTCCGATTCATAAAGATAAACGGGCGCAGGCACAGTAGGACGCGTCGCTAATAAAAACAGACTATATAACAGCGCTAGTAACATCGACATGCCACCACCTAACATCACTAGCCCTGTTGCTGATAGTACTTGCGCCAACGGCACAGGAATAAATAACGCGATCGCCCCTGCCATCATCACAAACAATCCTGCCGGTGGCGGCTGTCGATAGTAACGACCCAACATGACGATAGCAAAAGCGAGCAATGCAAATACAGGCAATCTGAGCACAGGTATCTGCTGAGCGATCAGTCCGAGTGCAAAGCTCAACACCATGGCAAATCCCCACGCCATGACCGTCACCAAACGATACGGTAGTGTGCCTGACAACGGCAAGTTGAGGATAATCATCGCCCCCAGCGAAGCCTTAATACCCGAAGACAAAGCATCAAAATAAGCACCGACGAACACGGGGAAGCTAATGGCAATGGCAGCGATAATCGGCATATGCCATGGTCTTTTGCTGCGACTAACTGTTAACAAATGCGGCAACTCACCTAACACTAACGACTTAACATAGGCAAACCGTTCTGCCAGCCAAGTTATCCAACTTGCCTTACGCTTTGATGCGCTCATAAATCGATTTTCCTCTTGCCTCGATATTGCGCCGATTGATGAAACATTGTCTTTCTTACTTTAATTTGCACGATGTTTGAATGAAAATGACTCGTAATGCCATTATTTAAACGTGAATATTTTACCGACACATAACTTAATTTAATATACAATAATACGAATTATGAATATTAGTTATAAGTTATATATTTGTCGTTATAGAAGTCTTATACTTGGATAACTATCATAATAGTTAACTTTTATTAAGTAACACTTAGCGACTGTCATTACAGACGATATTTTAATAAGTTTAACTCACCATCTACAATATCATTCATTTGTATCAAAATAAGCAAACATCCGCTCGAATAAACTCTGGTTTTCAATCCTAAGTCTACGACAGCGAATTAACCAAAGAGACCGACTATGTTAACTTACAAAGCACCTTTACGTGATATCAAGTTTTTAATAAATGATGTGTTCGACTATCAAACGCATTATAAAAGCTTAGACAATGGCGAAAACGCTGACCCTGAAACCGTTGATATGATTCTTCAAGGTATGGCAGATTTTGCCGAAAACGTCTTGGCACCTTTATATCAGCCAGCTGATGCAGAAGGTTGTCATTTTGAAAATGGCGTAGTCACAACCCCTAAAGGTTTCAAAGACGCTTATGACCAGTTTGTAGAAGGCGGTTGGCAAGGTATTTCTTATCCTGAACAATACGGTGGTATGAACTTACCGACTTCATTGAACCTAATTAAAGCTGAAATGATCGGTACGGCGAACTGGCCATGGGCAATGTATCCTGGTCTATCTACAGGCTGTATCAACACCATCTTACAGTATGGTACAGATGAGCAAAAAGAGACTTATCTACATAAATTGGTCGAAGGCTCTTGGGCAGGCACCATGTGTCTGACTGAACCACAATGTGGTACTGACTTGGGTCAAGTAAAGTCGAAAGCCATTCCACAAGATGACGGTAGCTACAAGCTGGGCGGCACCAAAATCTTTATCTCAAGTGGTGAGCATGACTTAACAGATAACATCATTCACATTGTGCTAGCACGTCTACCGGACGCACCAGAAGGCACACGTGGTATTTCATTGTTTATCGTACCGAAATTTTTGCCGAATGCTGAAGGCGAAATTGGCGAGCGCAATGGCGTTTCTTGTGGTTCTATTGAACACAAAATGGGCATCAACTCATCAGCAACTTGTGTCCTAAACTTTGATGATGCGGTCGGTTACCTCATTGGTGAGCCAAACAAAGGCTTAAAAGCCATGTTTACCTTTATGAACACCGCTCGTATCGGTACTGGCATCCAAGGTTTGGCGCACACTGAGCTGTCTTTCCAAAACGCCCTACCTTATGCGAGAGATCGTCGCTCAATGCGTACGTTGTCAGGGACTAAAGATCCTGAGAAAGTAGCCGATGCGATCATTCATCATGCCGATGTCCGTCGTATGCTATTGACCCAAAAAGCCTTTGCTGAAGGCGGTCGCTCGATGATTTATCATTCAGCCCGCTATGCTGATAAAATGGCACAAGGCATCATCAATGGTGATGATGAAGAGTTTGAAAAATGGGATGATAAACTTGGCTTCTATACACCTATCCTCAAAGGCTTCTTGACTGAGCTAGGTATTGAAGCGGCCAAACACGGTCAGCAAGTATATGGCGGTCACGGTTATATCAAAGAGTGGGGCATGGAGCTGATTGCTCGTGATGCGCGTATCGCTACTATGTACGAAGGTACGACTGGTATTCAGGCACTTGATTTGCTCGGTCGTAAGGTTATCTTGCAGTCTAAAGGTAAAATCATCCGCGATTACACCTCAAGCATCATGAAATGGTGTGGCGAGTATGCACTTGATAAAGACATGCGTAAATTCGTTTGGGCATTGACCAAGCTTTGTGCTGAGTGGAATACCTTAACGGTTCGCTTGATGCTAATGGCTCGTAAAGACCGTGAAATCATCTCAGCAGCATCAGACGATTTCTTGATGTACTCAGGCTATGTCATGATGGGTTATCACTGGGCACGTATGGCGGCTGTCGCTTATGACAAGCTTGAAAATGGCGGCACAGAATCACCAGAGTTCTACAAAGCCAAAATCCAAACTGCTGAGTTCTACTTCGATAAACTGTTGCCACGTACCTCAGGTCACGCCGAAGGTATGGTTGCACCAAGCAGCAGCATGACTGCCATGAAAATCGAAAACTTTGCTTTCTTAGATTAAGATTTAAGTTCAAAAACAAATTCATCAATCATTGATAAAAAAAGCGCCTATTATTTAGGCGCTTTTTTATGCTTAACTAAAAGTCAGAGAATACTAGATCTGGAAATAATAGATAGATAACAAACTCAGTTAGGAGGCGATGATGTTGTCCATGAATAACAAGAGCACTTTGTTAACCGCACGAGTGATAAAAACGCTGTTGCTGAGTGCCACATTAATAGGTGTTAGCGCGAATAGTGCGTTGGCTAAAAGTAGCGACACTCCTATTCAGTTTGCTAAAGGTGCTATCAGTAGCACGGTAACTGGTCAGCTAAAGCCTAATGAAGATGAGCGCTGGTATCGTTTTCACGCCAACAGTTGGCAATATGCCATCATTAATATTGCATCACTTGCTGGTACGCCTGAGACTGCCAATGTCGGTGTGCTGCATATGCCCAATGGCACACAAGATGGCACCAAAGGCGGTATCATTTATCAAGGCTGCTTGCCTGCCACGGGGATTTATCGATTGCGCATTGCTCGTAATCTGATGGCCACCCAAGGTCAAACGGCAGGTTATAGCGTTGAAGTGATTGTCTTACCTAAGTATGCCAGCGAGCCACTGTGCGAGTATTTGTAGATTTACTAAAATACGAGTAACGGTAAAGCACACGGCAAATATTGATTAATAATACTATTCACCAAGCATTTTTTTATGATAGACCGCACTAATCTCTTCAACTTCCACGCATATCTGCAATGCTGAACGTCCCGATTGCGCGGCGCTCAACTGATCTTCTATCGTTGCGACCAATAGCTCTGCCAACTGATTGCGAACGGCAATATCGCGTCCTGTCATCATTTTTAGATGCGCGTAAATAAATCCATTGGCCTGCTCATCATCTTCCACACCCACCAGAAATGTTTGGATGGGTAGGATACGTGCTTTGATATCAGTTTGTTGTTTGAACTGACCACTGTCCCATAGCACTTTATTGAGCGACTTGAGCAATGATTCTTCATGAGCAAGACTGACGTTAGGCGTGACTTGGATAGTTAAATGCGGCATGAGTCTATCCTTAAAGAAGTGTGAATAATGAGTGAAAATTTAGTGTCCATATCAAGTCTGAGTTTAACCATTAGTCATCGGTAATATCAGCAAAACAGGCCTCAAGAGTGGCAGCCAATTGTGTCGGTGGTAATTCGATTTCTAACCCGCGGCGACCCCCGCTCACATAAATGGTTGGCTGCTGTTCAGCCGACATATCAATGACGGTCGTCAAGCGCTTCTTTTGTCCAAGGGGACTAACCCCGCCCAGTACGTAACCTGTACTACGTTCAACTTGCTTAGGGTCTGCCATTTGTACTTTTTTGCAGGCTATCAATTTATGAGCCGATAAGGCTTTTGCCATTTTTTTGAAGCTCAGCATTTTGTCCACTGGCAAAATAGCCACTGCCAGTGAGCCGTTGTCAGTGGCTACCACCAAAGTCTTAAACACTTGAGCTAATGGAATGCCCAGTTTTTCGGCAGCTTCCAATCCATAAGAAGCGGCATTACTGTCGTGAGTATATTCGTGCAGCTGATAATCAAGGCCGCGCTGTTTGGCAAGTTTGATAGCAGGAGTCATAGGTATTTAACTTATGGTTATGTAATTGAAATAAGTGAGAGTAAAGATTAGGGCGTATCCTCAATTCAACCGATAGCGATCTAAAGTTTGATATTTAGTAGTAGTTTACGCCACTATATCATTGCGCTAAAGCCTTTATACCTCAAATAATTAAGCATCTCACACGGTATTTAACTCTCGAAATGGTCACCAAATCGTATTAATATTAGCAGTATATACAGACACAATATATCGCTTTGATGGCTTTTATGGCATCATGAGGGCAATACAATTTACTAATTTTGATATCCATTATGATACCCAGTTTCTTAAAGAATAAGTTCCTAAAAAAACGGATTTTTAAAGCGCCAGTCGTGACCGATAGCCAGTCAGCGACAGGCAGCGATGCAGCAACCGATGACGCTGCAATTGCGACTAAGCCTTACTCGAATGCGCCCATCAATCAGCTATATCGCAAAGTATCGGGTCAACTGCTCGATATCGCTGTTAAGCCGAAGCTGTTGGGTGAATTGCCGGAGTTTGATACTGACGATCAGACGCTAAGGTTTTATGTGCTGCAAGATTATTCACGCTCCAACAGTATTTTGATCGATTTGCAGACGCAAGAGCACAATCTGCCACCAGCATTGGTTGGGGTAAATGACGCCGCCCATAATATTAAAGAGAATGCGGCCATCATATTTTTGCACCATCCCCATGCCAAAGACAGTCAGCTATCGCCGCGCCTTTCTCGTTTGGTGTCTGCTGTTTTACAGTATCCAGAGCTAAAAGTGCGTCTAGTGCCGGTATCTATATTGTGGGGACGCGCACCTGAGAAAGAAGACTCCCTCTTTAAGCTTTTAACGGCTGATAACTGGGAAGATCCCAGCATTACCAAGCAGTTATTTAATATTGGGGTGATGGGACGCGATACCTTTGTCCAGTTCCATCCACCGCAAGATTTGCGTACCCTTATTAATGACAATCTTAAAGGGCACGTAGAAGGTCCAGCTGTCTTTGATTCTGTTGCCACTGATTCAGTCAATTCAACTACTGATGGCACCAATGAGACGGATACCGTACCAAGTTATGCGTTGGTCGCAGCTGCCGATGGCAATCGTGAGATGGTGCGCATGCTGCAACAACAGCTCAAGATCTACCTAGACAAGCAGCGCGCCAGTATGCTCGGTCCTGATTTATCAGACAGACGCAACTTGGTCGATAAGCTGGTCTATTCACCAGCGATTAAGCATGCGATAGAAGCTGAGGCCGAAGCATCGGGGATCAATGTTCGTGACGCCCGTAGCCTCGCGAAGGGCTATGCCAATGAAATGGTGAATGACTACTCCTACCCGATTATTCGTGTCTTTGATCGATTTTTGACATGGTTATGGACACAGCTTTATGACGGTGTAGAAGTCCATCATTTTGAGCGAGTGCGCGAGCTGGCAACAGATCACGAAATCATCTACGTGCCTTGTCATCGTAGTCATGTCGACTATCTGCTACTGTCTTACGTTATCTACAAGCGTGGTCTGAGCATCCCTTACGTTGCAGCAGGTGATAACTTAGATGTGCCTGTCTTAGGTCCACTATTACGCGGAGCGGTGGCGTTTTATATTCGTCGTAGCTTCCGTGGTAATGCGCTTTATACCGCTGTGTTGCGCGAATACATGCATACGCTTATTACTCGTAATACGCCTATCGAATACTTCATCGAGGGCGGTCGCTCACGCTCAGGTCGTCTGCTACCACCAAAGATGGGCATGCTGGCGATGACTGTACACAGCCAGTTACGCCAAACCAATAAGCCAGTGGTATTCATTCCAACTTACATCGGCTATGAGCGGATTATGGAAGGCGGTACTTATGTGGGCGAACTAAAAGGCAAGCCAAAAGAGTCTGAATCTTTAATCGGCTTACTCAAAGTTGGTCGTAAAATTGAGCGCATCTTTGGCAATGTCCATCTAAGTTTTGGCAAACCGCTTCACCTTAGCGACTTTATGACAAAGTTCGATGTGGCAGCCAATAGCTTACCGACTGATCGCACTGATACCCCACTTGATGTCAAAACCAGCGCCATGGTCGATAATATCGGTGTAAAAATCATGCAGCATATCAATAAAGCTGCGGTGGTCAATCCCGTATCGTTACTGTCATTAGTACTCCTATCCGCTCCCAAAGCGGCACTAGATGAAGATATCTGCCGTGAGCAAATCGCGCTCTATCAAGGTCTTGCTCAGCAGCTAGCTTATTCAGAGGATACAGTCATCACTGATATGAGCCCGCAGCAGATTATCGATTATGGGGTCAAGCTCAAACTGATCGAACGTATTCCACATATTTTAGGCGACATCATTCAGGTCGCAGACAAGCAAGCAGCACTGCTTAGCTACTTCCGTAATAACATTTTGCATGTCTTTATTCTGCTATCATTCCTAGCTGCTTTAGTCGCGCGCAATGGACGTATCGAACGCAGTCGTTTGGATAATATTGCCGAGCAATTATATCCATTTTTACAAAGTGAGCTGTTTTTATATTATCCAGCACATGGCTTAGCCGAAACACTCAACAAAAAAGTAGATAATCTGCTCAGTCATGGACTGATCGTGGAGTTGGGTGATGGCGTACTTAGCGTCCCCGAGTCCAATAGCAAATGCTATCAGCAGCTACAAGTGCTTGCAACACCAGTTGAGCAAAGCCTTGAACGTTACTTTATGACGCTTGCCCTCCTTGCTCAACAAGGCTCTGGCAACCTGACTGAAAACGAAGTCGTTGATCTGTGCCACTTGCTCGGTCAGCGCTTGTCTGTGCTGTATGCGGATGACATTCCTGACTTCTTTGACCGCGCCTTATTTACTAGCTTTATTAGCGCTTTGACTCGCCTTGACTATCTACAAAAGGACGATGAAACGGGCATACTGACCTTTGATCACCGTATTCATGACATTGCGCATCATGCCAAATACGTGCTAACGCCTGATATGATGCAAATCTTGCAGCAAGTCGCCAGCTTAGATGAAGAGGAAATTACCCATGCGATTACTGAGATTAGTAATAAAAAGCAGCGTAAATTTGGGCGCAAGCGCTAATCTCTAGCTGGAATTGATTTATCACCAGTTATCTTAAGTAGATGAAGCACAAAAAAAGACCTCTAACGATTAGAGGTCTTTTTTATTGGATTGCAATATACTAAACAGCCGTATTAGTTCGTAATCTTCTTATACTTCATACGCTTAGGAGTGGCAGCATCACCCATGGTCTTTTTACGATAGGTCTCAAACTCAGAGTAGTTACCATCGAACCAAACAGGGCCTTCTTCTTCGAACGCCAAGATATGGGTGGCGATACGGTCAAGGAACCAGCGATCATGCGACACGACCATGACGGTACCTGGGAATACTTGGATCGCATCCTCTAGTGCACGCAGGGTTTCGATATCCAAATCGTTTGATGGTTCATCGAGGAGTAATACGTTCGCACCCTGCTTTAGCGTCTTCGCCAGTTGCAAGCGGTTACGCTCACCACCAGATAACTGCCCGACATGCTTCTGCTGGTCTGAACCTTTAAAGTTAAAGCGACCGATATAAGCACGACTTGGCGTGGTATATTCACCAACAGTGATGATGTCGAGGCCGTCAGACACTTCTTCCCAAACAGTTTTGCTATCGTCTAAGTTGTCACGTACCTGACCAACATAAGCGACTTTGACACTTTCACCCAAATCAACGGTTCCAGTATCTGGCGTATCACGTTCAGTAATCATGTTAAATAGCGTGGTTTTACCCGCACCATTTGGACCAATGATACCGACGATAGCACCTGCTGGGACGTTAAAACTTAGGTTTTCATAGAGCAAGCGATCGCCAAATGATTTAGAGATGTCATTAATCTCAATAACCTTGTTACCCAAGCGTGGACCAGGTGGAATATAAATCTCAGCCGTCTCGTTGCGCTGTTGGAACTCTGTTGAGTTCAGCTCTTCAAAGCGTTGTACACGAGATTTAGACTTGGCTTGTTGGCCTTTTTGGTTTTTACGAATCCACTCAAGCTCTTTTTTCAGCGCTTTAGCAAAGGACTCTTCTTGCTTATTCTGCTGCTCTAGACGCGTGTTCTTTTGCTCTAGCCACTCAGTATAGTTGCCTTCATACGGATAGCCATGGCCACGGTCAAGCTCCAAAATCCACTGCGCGACATTATCCAAGAAATAGCGATCATGGGTAATGGCAACGATAGTACCGCTGTAGTTCTGCAAGAACTGCTCAAGCCATGCGACAGATTCGGCGTCCAAATGGTTGGTCGGTTCGTCAAGTAATAGCATATCAGGGCGTGATAATAGCAAACGACATAGCGCCACACGGCGTTTTTCACCACCTGACAGTTTACTAACATCTGCATCCCATGGCGGCAGACGTAAGGCATCAGCGGCTTTTTCTAACTGAGTGCTTAAGTTATGGGCATCCCATGTTTGGATGATGTCTTCCATTTTGCCTTGCTCTTCAGCAAGTTTATCGAAATCTGCATCAGGTTCAGCGTATTCAGCATAGATAGCATCTAAACGAGCGAGCGCATCTAACGCTTCGCGCATGCCGTCTTCGACGTTACCACGTACGTCTTTGCTGTCGTCAAGCTGTGGTTCCTGCGGCAAATAGCCGATTTTGGTGCCCGTTTGCGCGCGTGCTTCGCCGCTAAATTCTGTATCCACACCTGCCATGATGCGTAGCAAGGTTGATTTACCTGAGCCGTTGATACCGAGTACACCGATTTTGGCACCCGGAAAAAACGATAGGTTGATATTTTTTAGGATTTCACGCTTAGGTGGAACAAGTTTTGACACGTTGTTCATCGTGTAAATATATTGAGCCATTAACACTCCGATAGACTGCATAGAAGAGGCAAGCAAATCATACTTAGCAATGATGCCAAGCGTGCTGCACCTCAAAATCAGGGTTACAAATTATAGGCCATTATCGCATTGTGGCGCATACCCTGCAAGCTAGTAGATGGCTTTAGCACTCTTTGGCATTGATTTCGTATTTTTGCACCTATAAGCGCAAGTTTTTACGCCTATCAGCACAAGATTATTTGCTTGAATGCAGCCTATAATAGTCAGTATAAGCCCTAATTTGAACAATAATCATATCACCCTGATACGCTTCTGTTTTATAAACTCCACAAAAAGTTGCAGCAAATTTTTCGCAAAATTAATGAATAGCCGTTAAGATATTAGATATTCTTAATAAAATATTTCAGTAATTGTAGAGTTGTTTTGTCTGTTCTAATATGTATAAACGCTGATAAAAATAACGGCAAAAGCACTTAGGTGAGCAGTCAAACGCACGACTTTACAATGATTGAAAAGCATATGATAAAAGGTATTCTATGACGACCGGCTACCGCCCTGAGATTATCCAACGCGCGTTCGTTGATTTCATTGGGTCGCGCCTGCATCCGTTTTGGTCATTGACCACACCAAAACTTCGCCTTGTGGCACGGCAAGTGCTCAATGAAGAACTGATTGCGCTGCAATTTGAAGTCAATCAGGCATTCAAACGACAGGCATTTTCGGTCAACGATAGCTGGCAAGGTGGTCAATATATTCATTTGACCGTACCTATCGATGGCATCAATCATCAGCGCAGTTACTCGCTGGTTGGGCTGTTTCCTCAGCCAAAAAATTTATATGATGCTATTTTCACTAAGAACTTTGTAGACAATAGTGTTGCTAATAACGCTGACCATAATACTGAGGATCGCGCTAGCAATACTCTACATGCTACCGTCACTATTGCTATCAAATCGCAAGGGCTGGTTTCGGACTATCTGACCAGACAAGCGCCACTTGGTACGGTATTTAATAGTAGCGTTCCGAGCGGTGACTTTACCTTAGCGGATACATCAGAAAAATTAGCCAAGCAAAAAAGTGGACTGCCACACTCTGAGCAGTCGCCCCTCTTATTTGTCGCTGGTGGTAGCGGTATTACCCCAATGTTAGGGTTGATTACTCAAGCATTGACACAACGACGTCACGTTACTTTGTTATATTATTATCGTTCGACATTGGCAAGAGCGCCTTTTCAAGCGTACTGGCAACGACTAGCTACCACCTATCCCAACTTTGCTTATTATATGGTTAATACCACTGATCCAAATAACCACAGTAGCCAGCTAGCAGGCACGCGACATTTAGACGCTGATACTTTATCACTGCTACCATTATCATTAGCAGAGTCGACGATATTCGCTTGCGGCTCATCCTCATTATTAGCAGGGCTTTACCGCGCCCTTGACACACTAAGCCCGCCAACAGATAAAGAGAGCTTAACTAACAAGCACTCACTACGAGACAACGTGATTATCGAACATTTTGGCACGGCATTGACCGATGCTGATATGAACGTTGGCACAGATGAGTCAAGCAAAACGGCAGATATAGCAGCACAAACGGTATATTTACGCGGGCGACAGCAGCAGTTTAGTAGTCGCACCACCTTGCTTTTAGGGGCTGAGCAAGCAGGCATACGGCTGAGCTATGGTTGTAGACAAGGAATATGCCAGCTGTGTCGCTGCCAAAAAATAAGCGGTGTCGTCAAAAATATCCAAACGGGCAAAGTGAGCAGCAATGGTTATGAATCTATTCAGACCTGTATCAATATACCAATGACAGAAGTTATTTTAGATGTATAAAGCATATTGCTTCTATTAAGCGGCTATTTTTAATAGAGACTCATAGATATTTTTTATAGATAGACTTACAGTGTTGGTACCGCCTTATTAACGGTTTTGAAGCATTTAAAATACCTTGTGAACTCAAAATAAAGCCCCGCTCACTCATTAATTATTCTTATCATTATTACTGTTTAATTAAGACCTGCCCTAGGGCGTGTCATCATTTAGATTGTGAGGCTTAAAATGAGAAAAATTGCAGCCAAACAAGGAAGAAATTGCCGTAAATATGAACATATTGACAAAATTGCTGACGATGTTTGGCAAAATTTAGCCATTTTAAGACCACTAAATGTATCAATGTGCTAATTGATGACATGCCCTAGGTAAACTAACTAAAATACAGCAACTTGTACCAGATTTCGATAGATTAACATTGGTGCATATTATATGCTAAAACTCACTTGAATCATTGGACCGACGCTGTCGTCTGACACCCTAAGCAGTCTCGGTTAAGGACTATCTATGCGCTTATTACCCTCTATGTTCACCGCACAGTCTGCCGTGCCTACATTTTCTGGATTAACGACTGTACCGCCAAAACAAGGTTTATATCCAACTTTGAGCGGCTCGCAATTGTCAAAAGCGCGTACAGAAGCATTGGCTGCTGAGTTAAACACTCTGTATCAGAGCGTGATGGACTCACTGGGTGCTGAGGATGCTCGCTATATTCAGCGCGTTTATACCACCGTCGTCTATAGTGAAGTGCTGGCACGTGGTCTACTGGCTGTCGCAGGTCGACTGTCATCACGACGACGTATAGTGGCGACTTGGTTATTGGGTACTTCCTTACTAAGTTTTAGCAAAATCTTAAACAATATGGAGCTTGGTCATAATGTCATGCACGGGCAATATGACTGGATGCAGCATCCGCATCTGAATAGTAAGCAGTTTGATTGGGACATCGTTTGTCCTGCCCCACTATGGCAGCATTCGCACAATTATTTGCACCATACTTATACCAATATCGTTGGTCGCGATCATGATGTGGGTTACCATTTGATTCGAGTGACTGACGAGCAGCCTTGGGTGCCAGAAGATCGCTACAACCTGCTTAGTACCGCAGGACTGGCACTTGGATTTGAGTGGGCAGTTGCTTTTCATGATATTCAAATCAGTACCGATGAGTATGCGGACTCTCCTGATCTGCATAACATCATGCAGCAAAAATCTCGCGCTTTATTTGCCAAAATCGGTCGACAAGTGGGCAAAGACTATATCGCCTTGCCAGCCTTAGCAGCAGTAACGATGGGGCGTCGTAGCGGCATAAGTACATTAAGCGGCAATTTCACTGCCAATATCGCTCGCAATATCTGGACGTGGGCAGTGATATTCTGTGGTCACTTTACCGAACAGGCGCATATCTACACCCATCTCGATGCTAACGAAAGCAAAGGGGACTGGTATGTCCGTCAAATCCTTGGCTCTAGTAATATTCAAGGTAGCAAATGGTTTCATCTTTTAACGGGTAATTTGTCACACCAGATCGAGCACCATATCTTTCCTGATATGCCCGCTCGCCATTACGCTCGTATCGCGCCACAAGTACAGGCAATCTGCCAAAAGTATGGCTTGTCTTATAACACTGGTCGGTTTGGTCGCCAATTCAAACAAGTAATAGGTCGTATCAAGCATTTTAGCAAACCAAGTGCAGAAGAATGGCAGGCACATTTGCAAGCACAATCCAATCTACCAGCGCATGCAAATAATGTTGTCGAACCAAAAGATGAACCGCTCATGCGCGGCTTAAGCAAATATCTACCGCCTGTGGTGCAAAACGCCTTATTTTATGCCAAGTAGATGTTATAAGAATGAACGGTAACATTTCGCCTATCTGTATTTACCATAAGCATTCGTAAGTATCTATTATATCTATGAGCAATGACTCATAATAAAGATTGGCAATGACTCACATAAAGAAATAACTAATTATAAAAACAAGTCATTTCATACAAACATTAATAATGCGAAAACTTATAAAAAATGGAGTGCTATATGAACGATAATATTGACAAAAAACACTTAGATATTGTCCATGATGAACAAGCCAAACGTTTTGAGACCTCAATCAATGGTCACACTGGCTATATCAGCTATCAAGAACGCGACGGAAAGCTCGTCTATGACCATACGATCGTACCGCAAGAATTGGGTGGACGCGGTGTCGGTTCAGGTCTAGTCAAACATGCGCTAGACTATGCGCGCGAACAGGATAAAAAAGTCGTGCCACAGTGCTCGTTTGTCGCCTCTTACATCAGCAAACACCCTGAGTATCAAGATTTGGTATAGTCGAATACCATCCTTTAGCTCTATTAAAATCCAACAATTGATGCCACACTACCCTCCTATTTGTTTGCTATCTACAATCATATGTTTATCGTTAAATATATGACAAGATGTCGAATATAGGTGGGTTTTTTGTCCTATTCTAATCATAAAACCCATATAGCATTTACTAAAATGGAGAAGTCTACCAATAACCAAAAGCTAGCGAATACTCGACCAGTAAATCCAACATAATAATAAAGGAGAACACTATGAGTAGTTTATCTGACAAGCAAATTGATCTACAGCTAGAAGACTTGGCTGGCTGGCAGCGCGATGGCAACGGTATCATTAAGAGCTATAAATTTAACGACTTTATCGAAGCCATAAGCTTTATGAACCAAGTTGCATTTCACGCCGAAGCACTCGAACATCATCCTGAATGGCACAATACTTATAACGTCGTAGATGTGCGTCTAACGACCCATGATACGGGCGGTATTACCAGTCTTGATATTCGCTTAGCTAAACGCATGGAACATATTGTTCAGCCCAAACATTTATAATTATTTAGCTCGCCTCTTTTATATATAGAGACGTATTTAATACCTCAAGCAATACCTTTAGTAAAAAATCCCCATAAAAAAAGTCCTCAATCGAGGACTTTTTTTTATTACTGAATAACGTTTATTTCGTTCAACTTATCATTACATTTTACGACTAACAAACGCGACAATGAACAAGATCACAGCCAATGCTAGCAAAATGTATGCGAAGTTTGCAGACAGTCCAGCGACACCGCCAAACCCTAGAAAACTTGCGATAAGTGCGATTACGGCAAAAATAATAGCCCAGCGAAACATAGATTTCTCCTCAATAATTATCAAAAATCAGATGCTAAGACACATATAACAGACCTTATAAACGACCGTTACTAATATTTGCCTTACCTCATCCAATATCCATTTTAAGTTGTTGTTTTTTTTAATACTGTCTATAACTGCTTACAAACATAGATTAGCAATGTTTCGCACCGATAAACGTTCATTTTGGTAATAATATCGGTAGGTTATGTAACCTTTGTAGCAAATCTTAATATGCTGATATTTTTTCTTGGCTTTTCGAGATTTATATGTAGAGATAGTAAAATACCCCTCAATCACTAGCATTTTCCTCTTATAGTCTGCTATAAACCATCACAGTTCACACTAACGGGTTTCTACTTACGGTTAACATGTCTTAGAATAGAGTCAATGGCATATAAAAAATGATTTTTTATTTCTACCATTCAGTATGAGATCACATATAAAAAACACTTATTAAGGATAATAAATATGGCTACAAATACGGATACCTCAAAGACTATCAATGCAGCAGATGATAATAAGCAGACCAGTAGCGAACAGCGTCCTTACACCATCGTCTTATATGGTGCGACAAGTTTCGTTGGGCAAATCACCGCCCATTATTTAACAAGCTTTTTGTCTGATGCCAAAAATAAAAATGGTGATAGCGTCACGTGGGCGATAGCGGGTCGTGACGAGGACAAGCTTAACGAATTACAGTCCAAGCTTGAGAACAAAGTAGACATCATTATAGCCAACAGTAAGGACGCTACCAGTCTTGATAAGATGACCAAACAAACACAAGTCATTATCTCAACCGTCGGCCCTTACCTAAAATATGGTGAGCCGTTGATCAAGTCTTGCGCCGAAAATGGTACAGACTATGTCGATCTCACCGGTGAAGCTATCTTTATCAAAGACATGATGGATAAATATCAAGAAACTGCCAAACAAAGCGGTGCTCGTATCGTCAACTCCTGTGGTTTTGATTCTATCCCGTCAGATTTGGGCGTTTATTTTACCCAGCAGCAGGCAGAAGCTCAGTTCGATAGCACTTGTGATGTGATTCACATGCGCGTAAAAGCGGCGAAAGGTGGCTTATCTGGTGGTACGATTGCCTCGATGGCGACCATCTTTGAAGAAGTGGGACAAGATAAATCACGTCGTAAGCAAGTGGCAAACCCTTATCTGCTCAATGATGATAAAGACGTGCCTAGCGTGCGCCAAGCCAATATCAGCAAGCCAGAATATGACAGTGAGCACAAACGCTGGTTGGCTCCTTTTGTGATGGCAAGCATCAATACCCGTATCGTACATCGCAGTAACCAACTACTCGGCTATGAATATGGACGCGACTTTAAATATGACGAAGCCATGTGGATGACAGATGGCATAAAAGGTAAGCTGTCAAGCTATGCACTGAGCGCTGGACTGTTAGGATTTGCCACCGCGATGATGATTAAGCCAAGCCGCGAGCTACTGTCCAAGCACGTCTTACCAAAAGCTGGTTCTGGCCCGTCAAAGTCTGATCAAGATAATGGTTACTACGATATTCGTCTCTTTGGCCAAACTGCCAATAAAGACACCATCAATACCAAAGTAACGGGCGACAAAGATCCTGGCTATGGCAGTACATCACGCATGCTGGCACAAGCGGCCTTGTGTTTAGCGCAAGATATTAGCAAAGACGATGTCTGTGGTGGGTTTTGGACGCCAGCATCTGCAATGGGCAACAAACTGTTAACGCGCCTAGAAACGCATGCAGGTCTTAGCTTCGAAATAGTCGAGGGTTAGACTTTTATAGATTATAGAGTGATAAAGTCTTAAGTTTTACTAACCGTATCTTGGTAACAGGGTACGGTTTTTTAATAGGTAAAATTTCCCATGATTTTTTAGCAGATGTTAATAAATAATAATAACGTACATTTTTGGTGAACAATGTTGCCAGTTTTCCCTTTTTTTATACATTATGCTACACATTCTTAGCCTGATGTCACAGCCATCTATTAGCAACTGACGTAGCATTGAAAACGTTAAAGTAAAGAAACATTAAGACAGAAACATTTAATTAGAAATTACGACGTTATTTATTAAGTAAGTGATTTTATTAAGTAAGGAATTACTTCACTAATAATTTTCATTAATGACACGCCCTAATGACTCAGTATAAAAATAAGCCATACAAGCAAGCCACCATTCTGACTACAACACATTTATTTATAATTAAAAGGAATTAACTATGAAATTGAATATATTAACCGCCGCTGTCATCACCTCAGGTCTGGCAATGATTGGCAGTAATGCAAATGCTGGGATGACGACCGATACTCACGGCAACGTAGGCTACGACAGTTACGACGAGTGCGTCACCGCTGTCAAAGATGGCTCAGCCAAATTTTATACCCCTTATACGTATCAAAATCCCAAACGCCAAGCTGGTGAAACCTCTATCAAAAAGATGCGCTTATCTGATGTTATGATTCCACAGAATGTCGTTGACAGCAATAACTTGAATACTAGCGACTATACAGCAGGCGCTTGTGATTTAGGCGTTGGACAATCGAATGGTCGCTACGGCGTGTCGGGTGCCTTGGTCGGAAAATACGTTCCCATTGCTGCTGATATGCCAGTCAACGTTTATATGGACAAAACCGGCAATCCTGTTCGTCTAAGTATGCAACAGTGTGACAATCATTTTAGCACCAAATTCCCGACACCGATTATGGCTGAAGTCACTGAAGCTGACGCGCCAGAAGCACAACTTGCGATTACTGAAGAGCGTAGTGTAGAGCCAGTCATTATCGAAACCACTCGTGTTATTCGACCCGCTAAGTATCGGGTAAAAGAAGTAATCGTCGCTCCCGTGGATCAAATCAAACGTGTCAACACGGCTAACGGTACTGCCATTGCTGTAGAAGACGCTGGACGTACCGTCGTCGTTGGCGAAGCAGCAGATGCCGAGGTAATCGACAGTACAGAAATTAGCCAGACTTTCCCAGTTATCCGTGTCCCTGATAATGACTTACAGCAGCGCGTTATCGACCCTACGACTGGTAGATATGTCATCGTCGAATAGTTTTTTCTACAGGACAAAGGCTTGACTCTCAGTAGGTCATGCGCTTATTTAGTAACCGACATACCTAAAGATAAGGTGGCAGCGCTCATATTCTTACCTGACAATAAGAATACAATAGTTGCACAAAGTCACCTGCGAGCGCTTGTCTGTTAGATTTTTAATCTATGTACTACTGAAATATTAATGGCTTAGTTGGTATTCTCTTGCTTAGAGTTTTATTAGATGATTTTATAAAGCTTTTCGTTCAAATTGGTCATGATAATCGCTATACGGTTGTCATGATTTTATTTTATCTACACATTAAATGTTAGATATACTAAATATATATATTCAAAATACTAAATTAATTTATGATAAACGAAAGCATATAAATAAGCGTCAAGTTTGAAATACTTTAAGCTGACACTATAAGAATGCAAACTGAGGAATCAACTGATGAAAAACCGTACCCTACCTTTATCGTTACTTATTGGCGCTGCACTTACTATCCCAAGCTTGGCCATGGCAGCACCTGCTGAGACTGCACAAGCAGATATGCAAAATGCTACTACCGCTACCACACTCGAGACTGAAGCTGTAAATGCTGACAATCAATCAGTACCAAATCAATCTAATTCGATTCAGATCAGCGAAACTCAGCGCATCTCAAGAGCAAGCGTGAATAGCAACGCTAATCAACAGCAAATGGCGCCTAAGCTTCAAGCACAACAACAAGATCAAGATATGCAAGTACAACAACAAGAGATGCAGCAAGCACAGCAACAAGCCATGCAAGCACAACGACAGGCTATGCAAGCCGAACAACAAGCGATGCAAGATCCAGAAGAAGACATGCTAGATGAAGAGGATTTATTAGAGTCGGAACAAGACGACCAATAAGCTGAGTTATTAGCCACACTAAAGCACTTCTAGTAATATATGTTTCAAATATATTCCCAATAAAAAAGGCAGCCTAATGGCTGCCTTTTTTATTGATTATTGCTGTTAATTATTTAGAAACGACTTAAGAAATCCATAAAGCCACTTATTTTTTAGTTTTAGTCACACCTGCTTCTTGCAGCAATGCACCCAACGTACCCATTTTGCTCGGCACTTCTGTTTTATCAGCCCTTGGCGCTTTGCTACGATTGTTGCTCGCGTTGTCTTTATCCTGACGCTTACCACGTGGCTTAGACGGACGTTTATCAGCAGCTGGGCGACTGCTAGTTGGACGGTCACTACGCGAGCGATTACCCTTCTCATCAGAACCAGCATCTCTCGCAGTAGGTTTTGCTGCTGGGCGTGCAGGTTTCTCAGATTCAGGCTTCATGCTAAACCCGATACGACCACGTTTTTCATCAATAGAGATAACACGAACTGACACGATATCACCCGGCTTGACGCGGTTCATTGGATCGGCAACGAAATCATTGGCCATCTGTGAGATATGCACTAAGCCATCTTGATGGACACCAACGTCAATAAAGCAACCAAAAGCCGTCACATTGGTAACCACGCCTTCTAACGTCATTCCTTCGCTCAGATCTTTGATGCTATTGACATCGTCACGGAAATTAGCTGTTTTGAACTCAGGACGTGGATCGCGAGCAGGTTTGGCAAGTTCTTCGATAATTGCTTTTACACTGATATTGTCATCATTTGCAGCGATCGCAGTAGTGTCGATCGTGTTTAGTACACCATCATTCCCCAATACTTCCGGCAATGCTTTACCGGTTTGCGCAAGTAAGCTATCAACCAGCGCATAGCTTTCTGGATGTACGCCAGTCGCATCAAGTGGATTGCTACCGTCGTGTATACGTAAGAAGCCTGCTGCCTGCTCAAATGTCTTAGCACCCAAGCGTGGGACATTCTTCAATGACTCACGACTGTCGAATGCACCGTGCTCTTTGCGATAAGTGACAATTTGCTGGGCGACGTTTTTATTCAAACCAGCAATGTGTGCCAAAATAGCAGGGCTTGCCGTATTCACATCAACCCCAACCGCGTTTACGCTGTCTTGGGTCACTTTATCTAGACTATCTGCTAGCTGAGTCTGATTCACATCATGCTGATATTGACCAACACCAATCGCTTTTGGATCTACTTTGACCAGCTCTGACAACGGATCTTGTAAGCGACGCGCGATAGAAACCGCACCGCGTACAGAGACATCTAAATTGGCAAGCTCATCACTGGCAAGCTCACTCGCCGAATAAACAGAGGCGCCAGATTCATTGACGATGACGGCTTTGGCTTTTAGCTCAGAATTGGCAGCCAAAATTTCTTTAATCATCGCATCTGTTTCGCGGCTCGCCGTACCGTTACCGATAGCGACCAAATCAACGTTGTAAGTGCTTAACAGCTCATCGATGACTTTTTTAGCTGCATCCATCTTATTATCAGGGGCAAACGGATACACGGTAGCGACAACTGGCTTGTCTTCGTTATCCAACATGACATGACCTTGGGCATCAACGATGGACATTTTTACGCCATGACGAATACCAGGATCAACGCCTAAGATAACCTTACGACCAGCAGGTGCTGACATCAATAGGTGCTGTAAATTATTGGCAAACACATCAATCGCATCTGCTTCAGCGGTCAAACGTTTTTCAGTCAATAAACGATGCTCGATATGCGGACGCCATTTTTCTTTCCACAAGCTACTCGCCGCTTCTGCTAAAAACTCACGACGGGCAGCAGGTGCCTTGGCATCGATATCAAAATGAGCAATAATCTTTTCGATAAAAGGAGTATCTTCGCCTTCAATTTTGAGACCCAAAACGTTTTCTTGGCGACCACGTAGCATCGCTAATAGGCGATGATTCGGTAGACGAGCAAGGCTTTCACTGTGCTCAAAATAGTCTTTAAATTTCTCGCCGACTTCTCGCTTATCATCACTGGCAACTGCCGAGACGATGCTGGCCGTTTTGGCAAAACCACTGCGTAAGTTATCCAGCAGATCTAATGCCTGCGTCCATTCATCAACGATGATGGCTTGTACGCCAGCCAACTGCTTGTCGATATCGCTAAAGTCGACCTCAATCTCATTACCGCTATCGTCAGAGATACTAGATGGCGCTTGATAGTCAGCCAGTGCCTCTGTTGGGGTAATCTCTTGTATTAAGACTGCTTGAGCAGCCACATCGAGACCGGCAGCGCGTGCTTTGGCCGCTGGTGAACGGCGACGCGGACGATAAGGCAAGTAGATGTCTTCAAGCTCAAGTTTAGACGTCGCGTTATCAATACGCGTCTGTAGCTCGTCGGTCAAATTGCCTTGCGTACTAAGCAGCTCAGTAATTTTAAGGCGACGCGTTGCCATGTCGCGCTCATAATTGAGCGACTTCTCTAAAGCACGCAGCTGCGCATCGTCAAGATTCTGCGTTTTTTCTTTACGGTAACGCGCGATAAACGGAACGGTCGCGCCTTCATCATAAAGTTTGACAAACGCATTGACTTGAGCAGTCTTAATGCCAAGCGCGCGAGCAAGCTTGTCGTGAATATTCGCGTGTGTGGTTGCATCCAAAACCTGTGCATTTGTCGAGGTTTGAGATGGCGTTAAGGTATCAGTGCTACTCATAGACGTATCAATCGTTGATAAATGGTGTTTGGCATTATAGCAAAAGCTGCATGAATAAAAATCCTTTTTATCTTTTCCTTATTTATCTGTGATTTTATAGCTTAATTCGGTTGCTATCCTAAGTTCTGTAGCCTTGTTAAACAAACGCATACAGCATTTATGCCTACAGGTGATGCAATTGGCGGTGCAATCTTATACACTAAAGTACCAAGAGCACAAATATTGATACGTACTGACGAATTGAACAAAAGTTTTTTATTTATATGCAATTTCTATAATAAATGGCTCAACCATAAAATAACGACAGTGTTTTTGCTGATAATTTCTACTAATAATAATTTTTATAAGAGGATGCCTGTATGCCTGACAATAACAGCCCCGATACTTTGACTCAGCGTATCTTAGTGGTCGATGATGATGCCCGTCTGCGTTCTTTATTACAACGCTTCCTAGAAGATGATGGCTTCGTCGTTCGTACTGCCCATGATGGCAGTCAAATGGACAAGTTGATGCAACGTGAGCTTTTTTCTTTGGTGGTGTTGGACTTGATGCTACCGGGTGAAGATGGCATTAGTATTTGCAAGCGTCTGCGTGAAGACAATGGCGATATTCCAATCATCATGCTGACTGCAAAAGGCGGTGATGCTGATCGTATCGCTGGTCTTGAAGCGGGCGCGGATGATTATCTGCCTAAGCCCTTTAACCCAAAAGAGCTGCTTGCTCGTATCAAAGCGGTACTGCGTCGTCAAAATCGTGAGCTGCCGGGTGCGCCAAGTCATCAGCTAGAAGTGGTTGAGTTTGGACCTTGGACACTTGATTTATCGACTCGTACGCTCAAACGTGACGGCAACGTCGTTACCTTAACGACTGGTGAATTTTCAGTACTAAAGGCATTGGTTCAGCATCCCCGTGAGCCGTTAACTCGCGATAAGCTGATGAATCTAGCCCGTGGTCGTGAATGGGGTGCGATGGAGCGTTCAATCGACGTACAAGTCTCACGTCTGCGCCGCCTCATTGAAGACAACCCTTCGCAAGCCCGCTATATCCAAACCGTTTGGGGTGTAGGCTACGTGTTCGTTCCTGACGAAGCTGAAGTTGAAACGGCAAAAAGTGAATAGTATTTACTTTATAGTTGCTGCTTTATAACCACTTATGACGATGGTTTAGACAACAATGGCTTTGACCAAATCAACCATGATTCAAAACATACCCTGCACCTTGGTGACAGGGTTTTTGGGCGCGGGTAAAACCACCGTCATCAACCAGCTACTCTCTAGCAAGCCCGCCGATGAGCGCTGGGCGCTATTGATTAACGAGTTTGGGCGTATTGGCATTGATGGTGCGCTGCTAGCAAGTGCGCAAGACGACAATGCTGATGCAGGTAGCATTGCCATTCGTGAAGTCAGTGGTGGCTGTATTTGTTGTACCAGTCAACTGCCCCTACAAATTGCGATTACTCGCCTGCTTAGTGACCATCGTCCGCAGCGTCTTATTATCGAACCCACTGGATTGGCACATCCGCGCGAGTTGATACAACAATTGAGCGCTCCACATTGGCAGACAGCGCTCAATATGCAGGCCGTGATTACGGTGCTGAGTGGCGTGCAATGGCAACAACAAAAGTATCGTTCGCACGATGGTTTTCAAGCGCACGTCCGTGATGCTGATGTCTTAGTGATCAATCGCTATACGCAACTGGATGCAGATGAACTCAAGGCTTTACAAGAGTGGATAGCAATGCTCAATTCTGAGGTGGCTGTCATCTGGACAGAGTCTCTCTCTCGAACCGAAGATAATAGCTCAAATAATACAACTACTTTGAATACCCCCTCGTCAACGCTGATAGCACAGCTGACCAAACCAAGCCATACCATCTCTCAGCAACGTGCTACCGATAAAACCAAGCCTAATCATATTCGTACTTCTTTAAAGCCACTTACTAGACAGCCATTTACTAGCTTGATGTCTAACCGAGCTACAGAGAACGACCAAAGTCTTGAAGACATAGAGGCAGATACCGATCTACCCTACCGCTATCATGAGCAACAACAAGATGTGCTGCTAGGTGGCTGGTGCTTGCCTGCACATTATGTGTTTAACGCTGATGGTCTACAAGAATGGCTGTTAAGACTGCCTAACTGGCAACGTATTAAAGGCTTGGTTAACACCTCTGATGGTTGGTTAAAGATTAATTTTACGCCTGACAGTTTGACTATCACCACGGCGAGCGCCCAAATTGATAGCCGACTAGAGGTGATTTTGCAGTCAGTTATAGATAACGGTGTAGTGTCTAATAAAGCAGAAGTAGAGAATACTCTACCGTTATTATCTTCACTAGATTGGCAGGCTTGCGACAATGAGCTGATGGCGCTGTTGATGGAAGACATGCCCTAGTTACCTATAAAAAGACTCCCTTTTAAAAAATACTACGTTCAAAAAAAAGACCAACGCTACTAAGTAAAATAGTAGTGTTGGTCTTTTTTTAATTAACTTGTACTAATTAACGCAACTGACTGTCTTTACTGCCGCGACGATTAAACAGTTCAGCCGCTCTCGCCTCTTGCTCAAGCTCGGTTTGACAGCCGACGCAGTGCTGCACACCCGGCACGGCAATACGTCGCGCTTCTGGAATCGGATTGCCACACTCATCACAAAATTCTGCACTCTTACCCGTTGGTTGCGCACGCCTCGCGCGCTCAAGCGCATCATTGACCGTCGCATCCATTTGTTCGTGCTCGGCACCATCTTTTGACCAGCCACCTGCCATAATCTTATCCTTTTTGTCTATTATTATTAATATCTTATAAGATAAAAGTCTTTAAGAACAGATAGATGGGGCTTTCTAAGCCCAATTACAACCCGCCAGCGACTGTAAAAAAACATATATAACGCTATGGTTTTTACAGTCATCTTTCTCTGCTAGTCTTTTGGTTGTAAATCTACCACTTGTCCACGTATTCCAATACTGGCGTCACTCATCAAACAAACATAGCCCGCCATAATGTCTTCAGGTGTCTTAAGAGACATAGGATTCTCACCGGGATAAGCGTGAGCGCGCATATTGGTACGAGTGCCACCAGGATTGATACAGTTAAAACGCAGATTCGTCGTATTCTGCGTCTCTTGAGTAAAAATATCACTCATTCCTTCGACGGCTTGCTTGGAGAGCGCATAAGCACCCCAAAACGCGCGAGGGTGCGTACCGACCGTGCTAGAAGTAAAGACGATAGAACCATGATTCGCGTCCTTTAGCAGCGGTAACAACGCTTGCGTGAGCATAAAAGTCGCTGTAAAATTGACCTTCATTACTTGATCAAAAGTATCAATGTCATACATCTCAAGCGGCGTCAATTGTCCGAGCATACCAGCGTTGTGTAATATACCATCAAGCTGACCCACTTCTTTGTCGATAAGCCTTTCTAACTTCTGCATGTCTGCATAGGTTGCACCTTCTAAATTCATCGGTAGCATGGCTGGCTGCTTGCCACCCAAGCTCTCAATTTCATCATAGACATATTCAAGCTTGCTACTCGTGCGACCCAATAGTAGAACCGTGGCACCATAACGGGCGTAGGTTAATGCGGCAACCCGTCCAATGCCATCGCCTGCACCTGTTACCAAGATAGTCTTACCATCTAAACAGTCAACAGGTGGCACAAACTGACGGATATCGTCGTGCGTTAAAGGTTGCATCGCTTTTCCCGTGGCTGCTTGATGGTTCTGTTCGGTCGCCGACTGCTTAACATTGTCGCTCATGATATGACTCACTGCTTGTTATTTATAATCAAAGGTATTTAATTTCAAAAGCATTTATTTTTAGAAGGACTTACTTAAAGGCAACTATTGCAGGTGACCTATTTATGAGTCATTTACTTATAGTTGATGTTCCTATCACGGCTCTACTGATGATTGGTTTGTTTATAGATATTCAAATTTACCTGAAGTAAGCAATAGCTTCTTCAACTGCTCAGGGGTGTCAGTAATATAGTCTGCGCCCCACTTCTTTAGGCTTTTTTGATCTTCAAGTGGAATATAGCCATAAGCGGCCAAAATCGTCGACATGCCAGCGGCATTGCCAGCGTCAATATCACGTATGTGATCGCCGACATAGAGAACACAGCCAGCAGCGCCGCGCGGTATACCGAGTTTCTCTAATGCCATATACATCGGCTCTGGATCAGGCTTGGAACGTGACACATCCTCAGGACAAACTAAGGCTGCACAGCGTTCATCTAACTGCATTTTTTGTAACAGTAGCTCTGCTAGATAGCGCGGCTTATTGGTGACAATACCCCAAGGTACGCCTTTTTTCTCAAGTGTGGTCAACACTTCTTCTAACTCGCTAAATACACAGCTATCAATACAAATATCTGCGGCATAATCATCCAAAAACTGCTGACGAAAACCAAGTAAATCATCTTCGCTAACGCTGTCTTGCCCATTTTGATGCAGCATGAGCTTGACCATGGCTGACGCACCGGCAGAAACTTGTTCTCGAATAAGCGCTTCAGGCGGGGCTTGCCAATCGTTTTCGCGGCTCATTTTACCGATAATTCGTACGAAGTCAGCGGCAGTATCGATTAGCGTCCCATCAAGGTCAAATAAAACGGCTTTGACGAATTGGCTCATAAGGCATACTCTTTTAATTAGTGAGGTGTTTGGTGCGTTAATGATGGGACGATAAACAATGACTTAAGCTATCAAGCCTTTGGCTTTTGTACGGCTATCATATAATTGACATCGACGTTTTGTGCCAGCCAGTAACGCTTGGTTATTGGGTTGTAATGTAGTCCAATGATATCTTGGCGTGTAAACCCAGCAGTAACTGCCATTTTGTCCAGCTCAGCAGGCGTGATAAATTTGGCATAATCATGGGTGCCACGGTCAAGCAAGCGCAATACATATTCGGCGCCAACGATAGCAAACAGATACGATTTAGGATTACGGTTGATCGTCGATAACACACACACACCGCCAGGCGCTAACAGCTCAAAACAAGCCTGCACAATCGAGCTTGGATCAGGCACATGCTCAAGCATTTCCATGCACGTCACCACATCGAACTGACCCGCATGGGTTTTTGCTAGCTGTTCTACTGGGATATGCTGATAGCGCAACGTCTTTTCTAAATTGCTTTGTCCGGCATGAAGCGTGGCCGCTTTTAGGTTTTCAGTCCCTAAGTCTATACCGGTCACATCAGCACCGCGACGTGCCATCGACTCAGACAATATACCGCCGCCACAACCGACATCAAGCACTTTTTTGCCACTCAGACCCATCTCAGCAGTCTTACTAGCGTTTGTACTATCACCGCTATTTTGATAGCCGCGCTTAATATTTTCTTCTATCCAGTTCAGGCGGAGTGGATTGATTTCATGCAAAGTCGCAAACGCGCCAGTATTACTCCACCATTCGCTCGCCAATTTATTAAACTTGTCGACTTCGCTAGGATCCACATTTATCGTCGCAGCCGTTGTACTATCAGCCACAGTATCATCCGTAACCGTATTATTAGTATCAGCATCATCGAAACGGCTGGTCGCTTGATCATTTACAGAAGACGAAGATAAAGCTGCGCTCATAGCATTTTCCTTTAGAGTTATTATCGTATACAGTGCACGATTATATACTTAATATTAGCATGCGAGCGGCGGTTTTGTCGTGAGTACATCGTCACGGATTGTGAATGAGGTTAGCAAATACTTGAACATCATCATCACCGTGTGCTGTTTACTTTATAGTAACTGTTGCGTCAATGGCAATTTCTATCTTTACCTGATTAAAGGTTTCAGTTTTGAAAATCAGATAGTGATAAGTAAGATACCTTAAATAATAGCTCACAGGTTTACAACCGTTAGTTAAGAATCGGGTTCACAACCACACCTATTTTACGTTATTATAGTCGGTACTCTACTGTAGGTTGATTATACTCGACACTTTGTCATTTATACCTTCAAACCCATAGAAACTTCTAAAACTCTCAGTCTCTACCTCTCAAGGAAAAAGTATGAAACGTGTCATTACATTGACTGGTCTGGCTTTCGCCATTGGAATCGCCAGTATGGGCGCACAAGCAGCCGATTATGTCGCCGGAAAAGATTATCGCGTGCTAGACAATCCAGAAAAAATCACCGGTGATGCTATTATTGTGCGTGAATTCTTTTGGTATGGTTGCCCGCATTGTAATGCGCTTAATCCACATATGGAAAAATGGGCAAAAAACAAAGACAAAGATGTGGCATTCTTCAAAACGCCAGCAGCGCTTAACCCTGTTTGGGAAGCCAGTGCCCGTGGTTTTTATTCTGCTCAACTCCTAGGCTATGAAAACAAAACCCATGATGCGTTATTTGATGCCATTCATAAAGATGGCAAAAAGCTGTTTGACCAAGCTTCATTAAGCAAATGGTATGCATCTCAAGGTGTTGATCAAAAGAAATTCAATAGCCTTTATAACTCATTTGCCGTTGGTACAAAAATTGGTCGCTCACAGGCAGGCGCTAAACGTTATCAGCTATCAGGCGTACCAGCTGTTGTGGTACAAGGCAAGTACGTGGTAACGGGTGAAGACGCCAAAGTAGTTAAGGTTGTCGATTACTTAGTTGACAAAGCACGTGCTGAGAAAAAATAAACACAGGCATGTCTACGTTTATGACGTTAATTGTCTTTAATTAAACTGTATTAACGCCGCTAAAAAAGCCAATCACTCATGATTGGCTTTTTTATGTTTAGACTTCGATAAACTTTCTTTTTCGTCTATCTATTGGTATTTGTGCAGATAACCGTTGTAGCGCTATTAGTTGTTGTAGGACAACTATCCTTTTAAATCCGATAAGATTGTCACTTCGCGAATATAGCTGGCCAAATCTTCTTTAGACTCCATCATCAGCTCGTCATCGTGCGTGTGCTTGGCGTATTCGATCCAAAGCAATAACTGATAAAGACTGTTGCGCTCTGAAATTTTATACTGTTTGACAAACTGCTTTAGTGTGCCTTCATCATTGATATTTAGACGTTCGGACCAGCTTTCTATTTTAGAGACTTGTTCTTTTGGGAAAAAGGCATCGAATAAGGCTTTTACCAATTCATGGCGATTTTCTTCGCTGATCAATTTGCCGACTCGCTTGGTCTGTCTAATACGCGCAGTGGCACTGGTGATATCCGCAAGAGCCATCAACTCTGCCATAAAATAATCACTGGCTGGCAGGTTTTTCAGCTGTTTTTTCGACAAGCTGGCAAGTGGTATCGATAACTGTTGTAAGCGCTCATGGGATTTTTTGAGTTCTGTGCGCGAGACGCGCATATCATGTTCTGACCAGTCAATCATAAAAGCGTTCCAAAATAATGAATAATAAAAGTACTAGGGCGTGTCCTCACTCTAAAAACGGCGATAAAAATAAGACAAATTGCAGTCAAACAAGAAAAATAGCGCAGATAATATCGAGATACTAACCAGCTATTTGACGCTGTTTGGCAAAATTTAGCCATTTTTAGCCCGTCAATTAAATTGAGGACATATTCTAATGTTTACCAATAACTACCAACGGTTTTTTTCACGATGTTTCGCCAACACTTTTATAGTGTCTGGCATCGCATCGGCAAGACGACGTTGTAAACTATCGGTAATAAATACTGAGCGGTGCTTGCCACCAGTGCAGCCAATTGCCACTGTCACGGTATGACGGTTATTGTGTAAAAAGTCAGGCAGCCAACGGCTTAAAAACCTTTCGAGATCGTCGGTCATTTCAACCACTTCTGGATAATCTGCAAAAAATTCACCGACCTCAGAGTCAAGACCAGTCAAAGCACGCAGCTCAGGTTTCCAGTGTGGGTTTGGCAAAATCCTAACATCAAATATAAAATCAGCATCAATTGGGCTGCCGTACTTAAAACCAAAAGACAGCAAATTAATGACAATTTGATTGTCAATACCGACATAGGCACGCAACGTGTCTTTGAGCTGATGGATATTAAGCATACTGGTATCAATTGTGATATCAGCATGGCTAGCAATGGGCTCTAACAGCTCGACTTCTTTTTTGATCGCGGCTGGTAGATTGAAAGCGATATGCCTAGCATTATCACTGTCGACATCTTGTGACATCAACGGATGAACACGTCGCGTTGCATTAAAGCGTGCAACCAAGGTGCTTTCTTGCGCGGTCACATACACTACTTCAACAGCCTGCTTACCATAAGTCTGTTTTAGAACGTCATGGGTCTCAGCGAAATTAGACAAGTCAGCGCGCGGGGTACGAATATCGACACCAAGCGCGATGCGTTTGATACCACTGTCTCTGACCAGCTTCTTGGCAGCATCAGGCACCAATGATAACGGTAAATTATCGATAGAATAATAGCCTAAATCTTCTAAGATATTCAATACTGACGTTTTACCTGAGCCAGAACGCCCTGACACGACTAAAATGCTCAGCCGCTCATCGTTCGTTACAGCCACCACTTCTTGCTCTATTTGCTTACTGTCGTTTGCATCCATGATCCGTCATCCTAGTCCATTGCATCCAGCAAATTACTACGTCACAACGGCTAATGTACCGTCACTAATTGGTTGTCTAACAATCGTGCCCGTCCTAGCCAAGCAGCGACTAGAATCATTAAATGGCTACTTCTACCATTACCGTTTGCTTCACTACTATCACTAGTATCAATAGTCCCTAGCTGGTCAGTTTTTATTTCTAGATAGTCGATATTGAAGCCAGCATCGCTAATACGCTGATACGTTTCTGCTAGTAATACGTCAAACCCTTGCATGCCCTGCTTATTACCCGTTAACTGCTGTGCTAGTTTCTGTGCTAGGCGTTGCAGCTCCATATGAAGTACGGGAGCTGTTTTGCGCTCAGCGGCGCTCAAGTATTGATTGCGTGAAGACAGCGCCAAACCGTCGGCAGCACGAACAATAGGTGCACCCACAATCTCAATGGGATAGCTCAAGTCGCGTACTAACTGTTTGATAATCGCTAGTTGCTGGTAGTCTTTTTGTCCAAATACCGCCACATCAGGCTGCACGATATTGAATAATTTAGAGACGACAATACCAACACCATCAAAGTGACCAAGACGTGATTGACCACATAGTTGATTGGTAATGGCACCAGCAAGAACTGAGGTCGATGGTGGCAATACCGGGTACATCTCATCGACATTGGGTGCAAAAACATAATCTGCACCAACCGTTGCTAGCTTAGCGACATCTTCATCCAAGGTGCGTGGATAACTATCAAAATCCTCTCCTTCCCCAAACTGGGTAGGATTGACAAAGATACTCACCACCACAATATTGGCATGCTGCTTAGCAATGCTTACCAGCTCAAGATGACCTTCATGCAAATTGCCCATCGTTGGTACTAAAGCAATACGCTGAGTGCTATCTGGTTTATCATTTCTTTGACCACGATAAGGCTGTAGAGCGGCGCGCAACTCTGAAATCTGCTGATAAATGATTGGCATCGTTAAATATTCTTCTACTGATAATCGTAAAAACCAAAAGACTCGTTAAGACTGGCTAAAAAAATTAGCTAAATTGGTGCTGCTCGGCTGGAAAACTGCCGTCGCGCACTGACTGCTGATAAAGGGCAAAGGCGCCTTCGATACTGTGCGTACTATTGCGCTCATCAGTTAAAAAGTCATGAACGAAGCGCGGTACTCGGCCATGAGCCATGCCCAGCATGTCATGCATGACCAAGACTTGACCATCCGTATCTGCGCCAGCGCCAATGCCGATCACTGGTACTGTAACCGCTTCCGTAACCGCTTTAGCAAGCTCAGCAGGTACGCATTCTAATACTAAAAGTGCGGCACCTGCGGCAACTACCGCTTTGGCATCAGCAAGCAACTTATCAGCTGCTGCGTCACCGCGACCTTGGATTTTATAACCGCCAAACACATTGACTGATTGCGGGGTCAAGCCAAGATGGACACAAGTGGGCGTACCTGCTTGCGCCAATGTAGTCACCAGTTCACAAAGCTCACTACCGCCTTCGATTTTAATCACATGCGCGCCAGCTTGCATCAATCGACGGCTGTTAGCGACCGCTTCTGGCAAGGTCACATAACTCATAAACGGCAAGTCGGACAATATCAGTGCGTATTTATTGCTACGGGCAATATTGGCTGTATGATAAGCCATATCATCGACTGTTACGGGCAAGGTGGAATCATGGCCTTGTACCACCATACCCAAACTATCACCGATCAAAATGGTATCAATCTGCGCCTTGTCCATCATGCGTGCAAACATCGAGTCATAGCACGTTAAGCAAGTAAACTTGGTGCCGTCTTTTTTGAATTTATTTAAAGTAGATAACGTCGTCATATGACCCTCGATTAATCTTCAATGCCTTTAGTTATAAATACCTTTAACTATTATCGTGCCTATGATCCAAACTTTATCAGTCGCTTGATAATAATTTTAACCCTGTCCAATCTTTACTAGATGGATAATCATCTATCGATATACCATCAATGATGAGCGCTGAGGCTAACTCTCGCAGCGGTAACAAGACAAAATTACGCTCAAGCAGTCCAGCATGCGGTATGGTTAGCTGCGGCTCGGTAATTCGCGTGTCACCATATAACAAGATATCGACGTCCAGACTACGCTCACCCCAACGTCGTAAGCGTGCCCGCTTAGCCTGCTCTTCTAGCTGCTGACAAAATGCGAGCAACTCAAAGGGGGGCAATATCGTCTTAAAACCAGCCACTGCATTAACGAAGTCAGGCTGATCTTGTGGCCCCATAGGCGCTGACGCATAAAATGAGGAAGCTCTAACCTCGCGTATCTGCTTATGCTCTCGCAACCCTTGCAATGCCTGCTGCAAATGCTCTGTAGGTGAACCCAATTCATTGGTTAGATTGCTACCCAAGCCCACATAGCAGGTTACCCAATTAACATTATCCGCATCGTCAGCAATACTAGACATTATCAGTACTGGGCTGGCGACGGCGACGTTTCGATGGTACAGGGCCTTTATTGTCGCCCATTTGATTGTCGCTCACTTGACCGGCCAACGATTTGCTATCAGCATTTTGACTGTTCTTAGTAGATCTAGCCTCTGCTGCTTTGGCTGGTTTTTTAGCTTTCGCAGATACAGTCGCTTTATTGGTTTCTGTCTTATTCCCTGCCGTCTTAGTTGCTGCAGGTTCTACTGTTTTTTTAGCTTTACCAGTAGATTGAGCTGCTGGCTTAGGTGCTTTTTTGGTGTACTTCGCTTCAGTTTTATCGGCGTTATTAGCAGCTACTTGCTTCTCGGTGCTGTCAGCAAGATTAGTATTGCCTACACTTGGCTGACGGCGACGGCGTTTATGCGGTATCGGCTCATTGTTCATAGTGACGAGCGCAGGCGTTCTTGCTACCGAACGGGTAGGATAGGCATTAGCAGCAGGTGACGTAACCTCTGGCTGTTTATCCTTATTTGAGCGATCAGCCTTGCTATCAGTTTTTGCATTCTGATCATGTAGATCTTTATCAGCTGATGCGTTCTTAATAGCTGACTTTTTCTGCACAGACTCTGGACGTTGCTTAGGCTTATCAGCAGGTGATAGCTGCTTTTGTAATGGCGGAACGACGTTTGCGTGCTCGATAACAAACAATGGCGCAGGCTTAGAGTGATGGCGTTTATTTGCATTTTGACTACTGGTATTAGCAAGAGACAACTGCTGTAGCTGAGCAAGCTCATTACTGTCTTGTTTTACCTGCTGCAAATCATGACCTTTATCTTTATTACCACTAAACTGCTTGGCAGGAGTAGATTGGCTGGCAGCACGGCGACGGCGTGAGGGGATATTTGACGAATCATTTACCACGGCTTTTTCATGACCATTTTTCTCAGTACTGTGATTTTCAATGCTATGTTTTTCAGTGCTATGCTTTTCAGTGCTGCCATTGGCTTTGCTACGCTTAGTGTTGTTTTGATTAGACATCGATTCATCCACTATATTTGATTCCGGCTTTTGACGATTACGTCCGCGCCCTCGCTGCCCTTTCTTATAGGCACCGCGACGAATATTTTCATCGAAATCATCAATCGCTTGCTCTTGCTCTTGTTCAGACAAGGTTTGATACGTTTGCCACCAGTCGCCCATATCATTGGTCGATTCGGATAGCGGATGCTCAGCATCACCGCACTGTTCGCGCAATAGTAAAAAGTCAAAGCCCGCACGGAAGCGTGGGTGCTCAGAGAGCTGAACGATTTGTTTACTACGCGGAGCCGCTAGTTTTGGCTGCAATATCCAAATATCACGGATAAACTGCTCTGCAAATTTAGGAATAGCGGTCTTGATGCGTTGACGATCAATGACTTTGCCGGCCGCATGCATCTGCGCTTCAGCAAATGGCATATTGCGCTTTTTGGCTTTTTCTAACTGATGCAGGTAATTTTCCCATAGTATGGCTGCGTAGAAAAATGCTGGGTTGATGCTTTTGCCTGCCGCGATACGTTTATCCGTATTGATGGCCACTTGTTTTACTAAAGGACTGGGCTCAGATGGCGGATAAATAATTAAGCTATCAATCGCACCTGATTCAAACAATAACGGCAGCAATGGCACCAGATAGCCACCCGTAAACATTTTCTGCGTTTCATCATAGAGACGATGCGGTGATATTTGCTCAAGCAGCGCCCAATTACCATCATGAAATTGCTCAGACAATGCGTCATCAAACTCAAAACCGAGCTTGGCTTTAAAACGTAACGCCCGTAATAAGCGTACTGGATCTTCTTCAATACGAACCGGCGCATGACCTAAGAGACGAATGATTCTATTATCAATGTCTTCAAGCGCACCGCAAAAATCATGAACCACACCTTTAAGTGGCTGATAATAAAGCGCATTGATAGAAAAATCGCGACGAGAGAAATCTTGCTGGATATCGCCCCAGACGTTATCACGCAGGATCATACCATCTTGATTGGTGGTACCACTGCTGGTGGGCGGGCCACGGAAGGTAGCGACCTCAATCAGCTCACGGCCTGAATATACGTGCGCCAACTGAAAGCGGCGACCGATAATACGGCAGCGCTTGCCAAAGACGTCTTTGATCTCATGCGGCTTGGCATCAGTGACAGCGTCAAAGTCTTTTGGACGTAAACCCAATAAGGTATCGCGCACGCCGCCACCGACGATATAGGCGTCAAACCCAGCTCGGGTCAAGGTGGCAATTACTTCAGTAATGGAATTGGGTAATTCAGATTTATTCAGTTCTAACTGCTTGGCGGCACGCTCGGCCATGCATCTACTCCTCGCCGGTATTCTTTAACCACCCCTGACGAACACAGCGTTTATCAGGCGGATGTACTCACTAGTTTAACAAATTTTGCGCGCGCTGGGTGCGTTATGACATGTACTTACGTGCTATTTTGTCAATATTAGGGTTAATTAATGCAAAACACGGCCATTAATCCTGCACACTTAAACGTCTTCGATTTTTCTCAACTGTTTTTGCACCAATACCTTTGACCTTTGCTAACTCATCTACTGTCTTAAAACTACCGAACATTTCACGATATAAAATAATCGCTTGGGCTTTGCTACTACCAATACCATTTAGTGAAACCAGCTCGCCTTCGCTGGCACGATTGATATTCACGGTATATTGCTCACGCGCTTGAGTGTTGGCATTTTCTTGCGATAAGAGATAATCGTAAGCCCTTTGAGGATTGTCAAAACAGGGTGCAGCATTAGCATTGTTAAGCATCAGAATAGCCAAAACATGACCTAAAACAGCAGTCTTGACTAAACCGATAAACGAGACTTTAGAATAAGCGTTCATGATGATCGTTCATATTGTTTCGCCGCTTCCCACAATGCATCCATTTCTGTTATGTCGCTGTCTTCTAAACGCTTGCCAGCTGCTGCCAGTTGCGCTTCAATATAGCCAAAACGTGACTTAAATTTGTGCACACACGTCAGCGTTGCTGCTTCTGCATCAAGGTTCAATTTACGCGCGACATTGACCAGCGCAAACATACAATCGCCCAGCTCCTTTTCAACCTCTCTGATATTTGTTTTGACCTCAGTTTTAGATTTATCCGTCAGCTCATTTTTTAGCTCGGCAATCTCTTCATCTAGCTTATCAAAAGCACCGCTAACGCCTTCCCAATCAAATCCAAGTTTTGATGCCTGATTTTGTACATCTTGTGCTTGCATGAGCGCACTGCCCGCTTTGATATTGTCTAGACGACGTTTGGGTTTACCGCGTGCCTCGCGCGCTTGCTGCTCTTCCATTTTAATCTCATCCCAACGTACCTTTACCGCTGCGTCATCTTCAAGGGTTTCAGCTTCAAACACATGCGGATGACGACAAATAAGTTTCTCTTGCAAAGTAGTAATAACATCGCTCATATCAAAGCGACCTTGCTCCGCATACATCTGGCAATGGAAAACAACTTGCAGCAGCACATCACCAAGCTCGCCTTTGATATCCTCATCATCCTCACTCTGTACCGCTTCGCCTAGCTCATAAGCTTCTTCGATCGCATAAGGAATTAGGCTGTGATTGGTTTGCTTTTTGTCCCACGGACAGTTAACACGTAGCCGTGCCATCAAAGCTAATAAATCGTTTAATTCACCACTGGCAGTTGGCGTTCCTTGTACTGGTGCAGGCGCTGCTATTTTATTGTCTTGATTGCTCATGAGGGATACTCTTACACTTTCGTTTGTTATTAGATATAGTCAGGTCAATATAAAAAAGAGACAGCGTGACTAGTATAAATTTTTCGTAGCCTCTGTCTGCGTAGGTACAGCAAGCAAGAAAATTTTGTGCCAGTCACGCATCATAATGTCGTGTAACCATTTTATTTAGTATCGACTATAAAATTACGTTAAGTTCATAACGATTTTCTCGTTAGTGTAGCATTGAACGCTTATTAGCTTATAATTGTGTTGTCCATCTCATTATTTTATTACTGCTTTAGCATAAGGAATTTTATCATTATGTCTACGTCTGCGACCACTAGCTACCAGCCAGCGACTGAATTCAACCCTATTATTATTGATTCATTCAAAGCTTACGATATTCGCGGCGAGCTGGGGGTAAATCTAAATGAAGACATCGCTTACCGTATTGGTCGTGCCTTTGCACAGATTTTATCTCAGCGTTATAGTGCGGCGGTTGAGGCTCATGACAATGATATGGCAACTCTAAAACCTGCCATCGTTATTGGTAGCGACATTCGCCATTCAAGCGAGCAATTAAAACAGGCGACCATCGCTGGTATTGTAGATGCTGGTGTTGACGTGATTGACTTGGGCATGAGCGGTACAGAAGAGGTGTATTTTGCCACCAGTCATTATCAGGCGTTGGGTGGTATCGAAGTCACTGCCAGTCATAACCCTATTAATTATAATGGCTTAAAATTGGTTAAAGAACACTCAAAACCAATCAGTGCTGATGATGGTCTGGCAGAGATTCAGGCACTGGCAGAGTCTGGGCAATTTACCACTGAAAACCGATCAGGAACATTGCAGTTATTAACTGATAAAAGTGCGTATATCAATCATGTCATGACTTTTATTGATACTGATAAACTCAAACCGCTTAAATTAGTGATTAACTCAGGTAATGGCAGTGCGGGACCTGTGGTTGATTTATTGATTGAAAAGCTTGCACAAGCTGGCGCGCCAATTGAAGTGATTAAACTACACCATACACCGGATGGTAGCTTCCCCAATGGCATCCCCAATCCTATGATTGAAGCCAATAGAGTCGCAACCCAACATGCTGTTTTGGAAAATAAAGCTGACCTTGGTATTGCTTTTGATGGCGACTTTGACCGCTGCTTCCTATTCGATGAACATGGTGAATTTATCGATGGTAGCTATGTTGTAGGCATGCTTGCACAAGCGTTTTTAAACAAATATCCAAATGAGTCAATCGTCTACGATCCGCGTGTCATTTACAATACTGAAGCAGTGATTAAGGAACATAACGGTAAGGCTGTCATCAGTAAATCTGGACATTCATTTATTAAGCAAGTCATGCGTGATTCTGGCGCTGTTTATGGCGGCGAGATGTCTGCACATCACTATTTTCGTGACTTTTTCTATTGCGATAGCGGCATGATTCCTTGGCTGTTAACGATTGAGCTATTATCTATCACCGGTAAAACCTTGTCAGAATTGGTCAGCGGCTATATCAAAGCTTATCCAAGTTCAGGCGAGCTTAATTTTCGTCTCACCACTCATGATGCGCCAATGATTATTAGCGCTATTGAGGACAAGTTTAGCAGCGAAAATCCGACCAAATCAATGCTTGATGGCTTGAGCCTTAACTTTGGCGAGTGGCGCTTTAATCTGCGAGCTTCCAATACCGAACCGCTTATCAGATTAAACATCGAAAGTCGTGGTGATAAAGAACTGCTGGCTATTAAAACTCAAGAAGTTCAACAGTGGCTAGCGGCACAAGGTGCTGTCCCAGCATAAATTAATACGATTTAATACGCCCTACTTAAAATCAAAAAAAAGCTCGCTGATTATTATTAGCGAGCTTTTTTAGCAATAGAAAAACTTGAATAGAACTATTTAGACCGACCAATACCCAAATAGTCACCCACTAAACTATCTATCTGCGAGCGTGTCATTACATTTTGTGCATCAAATACTGGCATCGCCTGTTGATTAAGCTTGGCAATATCTAGTTGATCTTGTGGCGACCAACTAACGATAAAAACAGCCTGTGCGGCATTTAGCTGCTGATAAGGAGTATTAATCAATTGCAGTAATGGTTGCTGCTGATAAAGCGCGGCAAGTTCATCTTGTGCTTTATCGCTATACACCAAAGTACGAATATTATAAGACCACAGCAATGCTAGTAATGGATGTATGGCTGAGCCTGCAGTACGTCCAGAGCCTGATTTATAACTACCGCCCCAAATCATCACCGTTTTGTTATCAATAAAGCCATCAAAATATTGCCAAAATTTACGGAATATCAGCTCTTTTTGGTCTTCATTGATGTGCATGACTGACTGTAACAGCGGCATATCTAAACTATGACTCACGCTCGACTGCTGTAATTTAGCCAGCTCGGTCGGCAATGTATTGCCTCCAAAGCCCCAGCCTGCTTGCAGATAGCTGCTGCCGACACGCTCATCTAGCCCCATAATACGACTGACTTGCTTGATATCAACCTGCTGACTATCAGCCAAGCGTGACATCTCATTCATAAAACTCACTCGCGTCGCGAGCATTGCCATGATACTGCTACGGGCAAATTCTATCGTCGCAATATCAGCGTAATGAGTGGCACGCGCATGCTGCATTAACGGCTTAAATATCTCTAGATGCTGGCTACTGTTGGCTGTTTTTTCACCGAGTAACCACAATGCAGGGTTCAACATCGAGCTATAAGCATCACCGTCTTGCAAGAATACAAACGGCACATAATATACCCACGCGCGCTGCAAATTCTGAGCGAGTACTGAGACAATCCCTAGTTTCTCAATACCACTCATAATCACAGGCAGCGCCTGTTGATGGCTGTGGTTGAATGCGGTAATCCAGCTGGTTTCTGCCCATACTGGCTTGATACTGTCTAAAAACAACCAATAAAGTGCCACAATGCTCTGAGTATCCGCTTCGTCATGACCTACTGATTCATAGCCTTTTATTAATGTATCAGCACTATCTGGCAACGCTTTACTTAGAATGATTTGCTGCTGCTCATACATTTGCCACAGCGCTTGCAAGTGATGCTCAAAGCTATATTGCTGCAACTGCTGCTCTAGCATCGCTACGTCTGCATATAAATGAACAGTCTGACCCAAGCTTGCCAGCACTACGGCACTGGTAATGGCTTCAATACTATGACCAACGAGCACGCAGACGGACGGTTTTTTACATTTATGACTCAGTTCATCTGACATAGAACGACCTTTCGATATGTTTATATTAATATCAGTATGCGAGTAACGTTAAGACCAACGCTTGATATGCTTTAACAGTTGATCAGTAGAGGTATCAAATTGACCGCTTACCTCTTGCTGCATGGCTTGATGTACAGATTCTGCCATCTGCTTGCCCATCTCCACGCCCCATTGATCAAACGGATTAATATCCCAAATGCTGGCCATGACATAGACTTTATGCTCATAAAGTGCAATCAGTGCTCCCAAACTGTGCGGCGTCAGCTCATCGATCAGCAGCGTGGTTGACGGCTGGTTGCCACGGTAGTATTTATATTTTTCCGCAGCAGACGCTACTTGTACCTCAGACTCTTGGAGCGCAGCATTACCAAAGGCCAGCACCCGACTTTGTGCCAAACAGTTGGCTAAAGACAGCTCATGCTGCTGTTGCAATGGCGCGTTTTTCATCTGACCACTATAGCGACGCACACAAGCAATAAAGTCACAAGACACCTGCTGTGTGCCTTGATGTAGCAACTGATAAAACGCATGCTGAGCATTGGAGCCAATTTCACCCCATAGAATCGGGCAAGTATCATAGTCAATATGATCGCCATGTTGGGTGACAGACTTACCGTTACTTTCCATCTCCAGCTGAGTTAAGTAGCTTGGCAAATAGCTGAGACGACCATCATACGGTAATACCGTATGGGCATTCACCTGTAAAAAAGTACTATTCCAAACAGCAAGCAGCCCTAATAGTACTGGCAGGTTCTCTGAAAAATTAGCTTGCGCAAAGTGCTCATCCATACTATGCGCACCAGCTAATAATGCTTTAAAACCAGACATACCAATACGAATGGCAATGGCCAGTCCAATCGCCGACCATAAAGAAAATCGACCGCCAACCCATTCCCAAAGCTGTAGCTGATGCTCTGGATGAATACCCCACGCACTCATTTTTTCACTATTGGCCGATATGCCAATAAAGTGGCGACGTAGCACACTGTCTTCCGTACCAGCACGCAGCTTGGCAGTGGCAAGTAGCCATGATAATGCTGTCTTAGCATTAGATAACGTATCAACCGTGCCAAAGGATTTGGACGAAATAATAAACAAGGTGGTCTCAGGATTAAGATGCTTGAGCAAATTATCAAGCTGAGTACCGTCCATGTTAGAGACGAAATGTACTTCAATCTCGGTATCTGCCCACTCATCCAGCGCGGTAGTCGCCATCAGCGGTCCAAGATCAGAGCCACCAACGCCAATATTAACCACATCCGTGATGGCTTGACCCGAAAATCCACGCCATGTACCGTTGCGGACACGTTCAGATAAGCGCGCTACTTGTGAAAGACTATGATGGACGTCAGCAACGACATTTTGGTCACCAATTTTCAGCTCTGCCGTCTCGGGCAAACGTAGTGCCGTATGCAAGGCTGCTCGCTCTTCACTGGTATTCACCATCGCGCCTTGCATGAGTGCATCAATCCGTGTGGACAGTTCACAACTATCTGCTAGCTGTAATAGAGTTGCCAGCACCTGCTCATCGATACATTGCTTGCTATAGTCCATATATAGCGCGCCAGCTTGCATACTAAAGCGCTCAGCACGATTATCATCTTGCGCAAACAAGGCTGACAGTGACCATGGCTGCTTAGCAAGCGTTTGTAATTGCTGCCAATATGTAGAGTTTCGAGCACTGTTGTAAGCGTTATCGCCCTTTATCTCATCCATCAGCTATTCATCTTCTGCTAATTGCTGCTGGGCAAAATAGATAAACGCCTGCATATATGAACGCATGTCACCAGCATCATAGCTGTCACCTCGCATGGTCGTGACGTTGACGCCATATTCACTAATCAAGGCATCGATAGCATCCGTCAACTGAATTTCACCACCGACCGAGGCTTTGGTATTGGTCAAATAGTCAAAGATTTGATTGCTAAAGACATAACGACCAACCACTGCTAATTTAGAAGGTGCATCGGCTAAGTTAGGCTTTTCTACAAATCCTGCGACTTTAAAGCTAGTATTAGTATCTGATTGCTCATCAATCTCAATAGCGTCGCTCAGCTTAGCAATACCATATTTATGCACATCTTCATCGGCAACATTATCAACCAATATCTGTGAATGTGCATCGTTGGCAAAAGCATCAATCATAAAGGCTAAATTATCATTAGTCATATCGCCCGTAAACGGATCAAGCACAACGTCAGGTAATAATACAGCAAAGTCATGCTCGCCAATGATCGGGCGAGCCGCGAGTACCGCATGACCCAAACCTAATGCCTTGCCTTGGCGTATCATAGAGACTGTCACATCGTCTGGTAACCAGTTTAAGCTATCCGCCAGCGCGTCTTTACCTTTTGCTCTAAGCTGACTGTCTAGCTCAGCATTGATATCGAAGTAGTTTTCAATCGCACTTTTTTGTGCATGGCCGACTAGTACAATATGCTTGATACCAGCAGCGATTGCCTCTTCGACCACATAATGAATAGCGGGACGATTACCTAGTGGCAATAGCTCTTTTGGCACAGATTTAGACAATGGCAACATACGAGTGCCAAAGCCTGCAACAGGTATAACAGCGTGAGTGATTTTTTTCATAGTATGTTAGCTATATTAAGAAGATATAAGGAAATACAATATATGCTGATAAGGAGCTATAAATCAATAAACTCTACAATCCGTTTAATCCATTGATCATAATTATAATTTTGTAATACATGGTCACTGGCGTAGCGCATCATCTCTGTCTGCTGTTTAGTATAACTTCTAGATAATTGTGCAAATAATTCATCTGCTTGCTCTTTACTATCAATGACTTCACACATACCTTCAAAGCGGGTACTGACCGACAAGCTAGGATTGGTCACTGCTAGTCGTCCACAAGCCATAATCTCAATCAGACGACGGGAAAACATACTTGGAGAGTCAGTCACAGTATTGACATTGAGGCAATGTGAATAATTCCTAAATAGTTCACCTGTCTTGTCATAAGGTACCGCAGGCTTGATAGTCATGTTCGGTAGCTCTGGATAACGATAGACATCTGACTTACGGTCAGAGTTACGGTCTACGATAGTCAGTCCATAAGGAGAAGCGGCCGTAAATGCCATATCTTGCCACTGTTGCCGTGCATTATGTATGTGGTGACTATAGCTACCAACAAACAAACTTTCGTTATAACGTGGTGGCAACGCGGTAGGATAATGAAACTTAGGCTGGACTGCAAAAGGCAGAACCCCTACTTTTACGCTCTTACCTAATATAGCGCGGTAACGCTCGACACAGTTTTCATCAACTGTCAGTATATATTTGAATAAACTGGCAGAATCGATAAAACGGTTAAAGTGAGCACCATCTTCTTTATTCCAAAAAACTGCTGGAATATTGTACTTATCTGCCATCTCTAAGAGTTTACGTAGTTCAACATTACTGCGCTCAGGGTAATCAGGATAATTGGCTATTTTATAACGCCATTTGTCTTTGTGACCGCGCCAAACAGATTCAACAAGAATAAAATCGGGCTTATGACGGCGTTTGAATTGATAATGCCAATTTTTGTGAACTACTTTTACAGCCCCTATTAGATCTAGCGCTTGCGAGGTTAATTCATCACTGATCAATGCTATTTTCAAGAAATATCTCTCAATTCTACATATTTATGTGGTAATTTTAGCAATTATTGAATCAGATAGGGGATTGCCAGCATGTTAAAAAGCGAACGCGTATGGTTACTAAGAAATAATGAACACAGGTTTTAGGTTATTAACCCTACAAGACGGATCAGTACTCTGAAATATTCATTTATATAATCAATGTAGTTGCAGTGCTATTTGTTTAGAGCTTTTATTAGCTATCATTTCTGATAATACCTTTAAAATAACATCTTCACTCGGGGCTATATGTCCTTTCCCCCATTTCTTTAACCAGAAAGTCAAGGTTTTAACTTCACCACTTATAAAAGTGTATTCATCTACATTTTCCACTTCTAAAGCTTTCATTAAAGGTTTAGCATGCTTTTCAATATGGTGTGTATCACCTGTATTTTGTAAAAATAAAATGTTATCTGATTTCTTCAGTTTACGATAAATAGATATTAGATCATGAGAGACACCTATACTTTCTAGATTTTTATACAAATCACTTTCAATAGTATGTGAAGAATAACAGCTCTCAATATAACGTATTACTTCTTGTTTCGTATATTTGGAAATTGAAGTTTGAGGATTCCAAACAGCTACATTTACTACATGTGACATCTCAGCTGCAATATTCAAGGCTGCAAAACCTCCACCTGAGCCACCAAAAAGTGTTAACTTAGTGTCGAACTTTTTTACAACCATATCAAGTATATTAGCAAGTTGTTTAGGAAGATCCTTAATACTCTCATTACCTGCGTACCAACTTAAAGCTAATGAGTTCGATAATGACAATGAAGGATCCGCAATTGCAACTAGGGGCATATCTAGTTTCTTAGCAATCTTTAGGCCAGAAAAAAAAGGAGCTTGCTTAAGATGCCTACTGCCTATAGCGGCTGAAAAGCAGACCAGTATACCTTTATCTAGGTTTAGACTATCAAAGTTATGAAATAAGATATCTATAGAGCAGTTGCTCAGTTGCAATTGATGTAGACCATCTAAATTATTTCTAGCATTCATAAACGAATCAATGCTAGTCTTAACTATTCTAGTTCGCCATCGGTCAATATTGTATGGCTGTAAGTTAATAGCTAATTTTTTAGAACTACAGCTCTGAACCTCAGCAGAATCTATTTCTCGAACAAAGCATTTGACATGAAACCTACCTACTCTATTACCAATATCAAATAGTACTTCTGTATATTTAGAATAACCTCTTTTTTCATCAATAAAGCCATCCTTGTATAGAAAAAAAGCATACTCATATTTAGAAAAATCAAAGAGTAAATTATCTATCAATAGCTTTCCTAAGACTTTATCTTCAAATATTGATATATAGTCAGTCTTTTATAAATAAGATACAATGCTTTTAAAATAAGCAAAGTGGCAGAAGAATCCATGACCTACTCAGCAGATTTCCGAGCGCAAGTGATTAAGAGCGTTAAAAACCAAGATATGACTATCCGTCAAGCTTGTATTTTCTATAACGTGAGCAAAACTGCATTACAACGCTGGCTGAAAAACCCAACTATCAAGCAATCTCGGAATAAGCCACCCAGTAAAATACTGAATGAAGCGCTATTAAAAGACGTTGAACAGTATCCAGACGATTATATGTACGAGCGAGCTCAACGTTTAGGCTGTAGCAAATCGGGTATTGAGATTGCCTTAAAGCGTTTGAGTATCAGTCAAAAAAAAGACCTTGGAGCATCCAAAAGCCTGTCCGATAAAAAGAGCGGCGTATCAGAGTAAGCTTAATAGGCTTACACAACAAGGCTATCCCATTGTTTATATGGATGAGAGTGGCTTTGAGGCAGAAACCATTCGTCCTTACGGCTATGCACCGATAGGTAAACCTTGTATTGATAGCTACAATTGGCAAGCTAAAAAACGTACCAATGTCATCGGTGCGCTTTATGAAAAAATGCTATTTGCGCTTGATTACTTTGAACAGAATATCAACAGCCATATATTTTATGACTGGTGCAAGTTCACTCTAATTCCAAGTCTTAAAACTAAATGCGTGATTGTCATGGATAACGCTCGGTTTCATAAAAGCAGACGTATCCAAAAATTACTGAACAGGCATGGTCATCGTATCCTTTGGCTACCACCCTATAGCCCTGATCTTAATCCCATTGAAAAGAAATGGGCACAAGCTAAGTTTCTACGCCAAGGATGGATGGAGAATAATTTGCCTAAACTGTTTCATGATATGGGCTGTATCTCTTTTATTCTGGATTGACTATAAATACTTCAATCATTTATTAGTCCTAATATAAGTTGTTAAAAAATCCATAAAAATATTCATTTTATTTCTTATATAATTATTAGTTATTTTAACCAATTCTCTGATAACCAAACATCTGCTATAAAGAGTCGCCATATTGCAGATTTGAAATTTCTTAAATGCATATTAGAAGGTGGTTGTATAGTACCCAATGCAGACTTAGAAACAGCTTCAATAAAATCACAACTTAAAATTTCCTTGTAATCCTTTAAGCGAATGGAGTTTTGAATTTGCTTTGCCAATTCAAATATGGTCTTGTCACTCATTGCAGAAATATATTCCCTGGTAACATATTTTGGAGGGATTTCTAAGTTCTTAGACAAGTCCTCTATCGTTGCGTCATTCAGTTTATCACCTATAGAGGCACTTGTACCAGCGGGCCATCTAGAATTAGCTAAAGGTAAATGCGTTATATAATTGTCCATACTATCCATTACAGAATATAGAGCACTTTGAGAAACCTTTTCAAACATTGTCAACGCATCCGAAACTGCGGTGACTTCCGCATCACTTATAGGATAAAGAACGTCAGCATCTCTTGAAAGTAATGCTACATTACTCTGTAGCCATCTACCTGAACGGAAAGTTCTAGAAAATAAATAAAGTTTTTCTAAGTTGCTAGACGCACTTGTTTGATTCATCCAATCAAGTATGTAATTTTGAAAATAATCATAATGCGTTTTTTCAAAAATAGGATAAATAATACTGGTAAGTTTTTCTTTTAATACCTTCTCATCGTTTTTCATGCTATTAGCATAGCCACCTTTAAATAATGGCCATTGGCCCATCATAATTGACTCGTTATCCGTTCGTGGCTCAGAGCCTACATAGATGGCCGTATGGGGTTCAGAGGGCAGTATACCGTCTGAAAGCATTAAAAGATTCTCTACCTTTTCCTTAATTGAATTTCCTGAAATGAGTTTGGGAGAAGTTATTTCTAAAGGAATATTGACATAATTACAAATAATTGCAGAAAGATCAGTTTCCTCTTCTTCCATCTTGCCAAAGTTAACTGCAAAAAACTTACTTTTATAAGGTTGAGCTAATAGAGCGCATAACCTAGAATCTTTACCACCGCTCATTCGCAACTGAATTTTCCTCCCTCTCATATTGCTAATAGATCGCTTCATGGCATTTTCTAGTGCAAGTTTAAGATGTTGTCGGGCTTCTTCCTGAGTATGCTCAACGGGCAGGGTGGACTCAATGAATAGTGGTGCATCCTTGAAGCTAATGTGACCGCGAATAACGTTTAACATCTTATTAGGGTGTAGTATCTTAACGCCTTTATACGTGGTATTACCAGTGATTGAATAACCAAATGCTAAGTACTCTGCAAGAAAATCAGTGTTAAAGATGACATCTTTAATTACTCCTTTACTCATGGCTAAGGCTATAGGTAGAGGTCTGTTACTCACGTAAATATAGTTATCGTCCTCGGCATAATGGATGGACTCGATAGCAGGCACAGTATTCCAAGCTTGAAACTGACTCAAATATAACTCAGCACGGGTAACTGTATAATGTCCCCATATGGGCTTTAAATACTGTAACTCGCCACCCCGTCTAGTAGTTTGCTCAGCTATATTTTTTGAGACATTGGTACTTGAAGAAATCGCCCATACTCCATTACTGTTTTTATGAAAAAAAGAAGCTGGATCAATTCTATCCCATACTATTAAGCTACCTGATTTATAAGGATTATCAGGCATATAAAGATGATACTTATAATCAATATCGCTAAATAATTCACTATAACCTACTGCAACTTTCTTTAACAAACTTTCTAAGTGAGAGTTGTTTGATTCGATTTTTGGTAACACTACTAAATATATAGACATTTTACACGCTCTTATAAAGACATCATTTTATAGTTTTAATCAATTTCTTAATGAAATATTTTACTGAACAATCATTTTGTTTAAGCCACTAAGCACTTTTTGATAGCCAAATTGATCAACTAAATACGCTCTATTTTTCTGTGCCAAATCGTCAATATTGTTATAGCTTATATATCCTTCAATGAGAGTTCTGGCTTCGTCCACATCTTTAACCACCCAGTTTTTAGGATAAATAACTGTTGACTCCTTCCAGTTCCATACTACAGGCAAACATCCAGACAATACGCCGTCAGCTACAGCATAATGGAAGGACTCATTCTCTGAAGGCGATAAAATAATATCTATTTCCTCATACCAATCGCGAACATTTGCTCCCCAACCCTCAAAATTGACATACTCTGCTAGTCCGAGACTATTAATCATTTTGTAAGTATCATAATAATAGTCTAGTTCCTTTACTCTAGAAGGAGCATGCATAAACTCAAGCTCTTCAGGTCTGTGTCCTTTCACGCTTAACGTTGCATTAACTCCGGACTTACGTAGTGAATCTAAAAGTAATACAGCTCGATCCAATCGTTTTGTCTGTGGAACAAATCCAAGCAGACCTAACGTCACAGTATTCTTACTTCTATTTCTTTTGGCAAAATAGAACTCATCGTCCATTACAAAATTGGGGATGAATTGAGTTTTACTTTCTTGATAACCGAACAGCTCAATAGCTTGCTCACATATATTTTGAGAAACAAAAATAATCTTTTCTATGTTGTCCATATCAATTTGTTTACCAAATTTCTGAGCCCTTTCTCTTACTTCTTGCGCATGCATTCGAACATATATTGGTTTATTATCAGGATTATTGTTGGAGTACCAAACAGCATTGGCTAAGCCCCATTCACAGAAAATAGTATCAGCCCAATTATAACCATCTATCAGTTGTTTCGAGTTTTTATGACCGCCCCATTCCCAGACCTCTCTCTTAACTGGTACGCCTTTAGATTTTAGGTAAGAAATATAAGCATCTATGAATTTGAAATCGTGACCTGCAAAAAGCACCTTGTTTTTAGATAATGCCTTTGATAAAAAATGGCTATGGAAATTCTCGCTAATTTTCTTTAGAGAATGTCTCTGCCAAATATTTTCAGAAAACTTACTATCGAGCTGCAATTCCCTTTTACTCAAAATATCTTTGAAATCATGGTAGTTTTTAATGAAGAAAGGATAATCTCTTCCTAACGATTCGATATTAATAACGCTTGGATAACACAAGCATCGACCCCCAATCGCAACCGATTCAACAAGTTTTGTCGATAATTCCAAAGTAGCATTTTCAAAATCAGCAGGTCTAAAGCACCATATAAAGTCCATTTTAGAAAGCATTTCAAGGCTTTGCTCTCTATTAAAATTATCGTAATACTTGACATTAAGCTTTTTAAACCAGTTTTGAATTTTCTGACGAAACTCTTTCAAATTGGTAGGTGATGATATCTTATTGGCAGCCATATAAAGCTCTACATCAAAACCATCGCTTTTTAATTTTTCAACAAAACTAAATAATTCAAATATACCCCAGCCAGGGGTTATTTTACCTGCATAGCCAATCTTTATAACATTGTCATCTGCCCCAGAATTAGTATTTATTTCTAGTCTATCAGTTATATTGTTTGTTCCCTCAAAAAACTTATCATTAATTGGCGGCGGCATATCAATATACTTAGGACTGTTACTCACTATTTCATCAATTTTATTTTTAATCAATTGAGTTTGTACAAGCATATAAACAGACCTAAGACTAATCAGTTTTAGCTTTTCGACCTTTTCTTCATTCATTATCAGCTTATTATCATCAACTGTATAGAAATCTGTAATGTAACTGGCTAGTCGATTATAAAATTGTCTAGTTTCTGATAGCCTATATGCTACTTCACAACCTCTTACTACCACTAATTTCAAATTAGGGGAAGCATCGTCGATTTTTCTGAGTAGCTCAACACCTTTTTCAATATCGAACACACCATCAAACCCAACTTTTTCCGGTGTTATTAGTTGTACATTTCGGATGTTTTCAATATTGGATACAATTTGATTATGTCTTAAGTTTTCCTTTATTATTATTGCCGTTTTGCCCTTAGCAGCCAATATACTTGCCATTGATGAATACCATACAGAAGATCCATCAACGACGTTAGCATTTATATCAGCATATAAGAGAAACTCTAGATGCTCAGTATTGATTTTATCTAGTGTAATTCTATTCCATTCACTATTTAGCTTTGAAATAACTTTTCCAGACTTAGTTATATTTTTATTATTTTTTTCTATAACAAACTTATCAATTTTAAATTCTGGTAAAGTGCAGTAAAAATACAACTCGCATTTTTTTATTGAAATATCAATATCTAAATAAAAATCCTGATAAAAAACACCATCTTTCTCTAATCCTGAACCCATATAACAAAATGGTTGTTTATTAAAATCTGATATATATAAGTTTTTTTTATTTTTATCTGACAGTCCTTTAAAAAAAAGAATTAAGGACTTTCTGTTCTCGAATACTTTTTTATTTTCATGAGTAACTAACATTCTATATTTGCCATCTGCGAAACTTCCTAAAGAAAAAACTTTGCTAGTATTTTTATAAAAACCTAAGTTTAAATGCTCTTCTTTAGATTGTGTACTTATGTTCTCAAATCTTTTACGTATCTCAAGCTCTGTTTCAGCACGAATTGTAAGATCACTTAATATCACCTGCTCACTCTCTGAACATAAAAATCTATTAAACCCAAAGTGAATAGTCGTTACCCCTTCAGGTACGACGAATGTATATAGCTCTTCTACTACACCTTGTGTAGGAGCAAGATATTTAAAGTGTGCATCAAAAGCTTCAGACCATGCCATTTTACTAAAAGATACGTTAACTTCATTAGCAGCTTTATCATACGCTCGAATCAGTAAGACAGCTTTGCGAGTATTAGCAGGGTCAATGTTTAGATACTCTACTATCGCTTTAAGATTGATTCTTTGACCTGACTTCACAATCGTTGGATACCAGACGGGCACTTCTAATGGCAGTGAAATATTTTCTATAAGCTGGGTGTTTGGTGTTTCTAGCTTTTTAGTTGATTCAATTATTTCCGTCTCTACTTCAGGCAATATAGTAAGATCACTTAATATCACCTGCTCACTCTCTGAACATAAAAATCTATTAAACCCAAAGTGAATAATCGTTACCCCTTCAGGTACGACGAATGTATATAACTCTTCTACTACATCTTGTGTAGGAGCAAGATATTTAAAGTGTGCATCAAAAGCTTCAGATCTTGCCATTTTATTAAAAGATACGTCGACTTCATTACCAGCCTTATTATAGACTCTCATTAGCAAGACGGCTTTACGAGTATTGGCAGGGTCAATGTTTAGATACTCTACTATCCCTTTAAGATTGATTCTTTGACCTGGCCTCACAGCTGTTGGATACCAGACCGGCTCTTTTAATGGTAGTGGAAGCCTTTCTATAAGTTGGGTGGTTGGCGTTTCTAGTTTTTTAGTTGATTCAATTATTTCCGTCTCTACTTCAGGGAATATAGTAAGATCACTTAATATCACCTGCTCACTCTCTGAACATAAAAATCTATTAAACCCAAAGTGAATAGTCGTTACCCCTTCAGGTACGACGAATGTATATAGCTCTTCTACTACACCTTGTGTAGGAGCAAGATATTTAAAGTGTGCATCAAAAGCCTCAGATCTTGCCATTTTATTAAAAGACATATTCACTTCATTACCGGCTTTATCATACGCTCGAATCAGTAAGACGGCTTTACGAGTATGAGCAGGGTCAATGTTTAGATACTCTACTATCCCTTTAAGATTGATTCTTTGACCTGGCCTCACAGCTGTTGGATACCAGACGGGCACTTCTAATGGCAGTGAAAGACTTTCTATAAGCTGGATACTTGGTACTTTCAATTGCTTGCTCACTCTATCTTTACTCTTGCGCATAGTAAAATTACTCTATAATATATTTTTTGGATTTGTCTTTAATTTTTGGGTAGCATTGATATAGATAAAGACCTGCAAGTTTCATTCAGTTAATTCAAATTAATTCTAAGGTTTAGCTAAAAAAACAAAGCTAACCTCTGAATGTATTCACCATCCTTCTGTAATAATCATCGGTAAAATGAAAGGGGGATAGTCCCCACTTATGGTCTGAATCTGCTATTAGCAACTCTTTATCAATTTCAATAATGCTTGATGATGGCAGAATTTTTTCGACATGCTCATACATAGCAGCAAGTTTTGCATTATTTTTTTCAATATCCCACTTCTCATTTAATACAATACTATCTTGTGAATTAGTCGCAACATTTGTCCAGTAGACCTTATTAATCCTTACAGCTTCTAAACCTACTGTATTACTAACCGCATTAAATAGGTTATTCACTCCTTCTTTCCATAATTTGAAATACTGCTCTGAAAAGGTATTTATAACTCTATCAGGCTTGATACCTGAACGTAGAAACTCTACTGAACGAGTCACTAGCTTACCGTCTATTTCAGCCAAGTGCAGTCTATCAACAAGAAAATCGATTAGTAAAAAATCATAGTCATTTACAGCTGTAGACTTTATGACTTCATTATCGAAATCGGACTCAACCATACGACGTTGAAACTTTGATTCTATATTAGACAAAGAGTCATAATACTTCTTTGGAATTTTCTTTGCTACATTATCAGATCCAATGGTCGCTAGAGAAGATCTTGCATGATAGTGAACTAGCTGAAGCGTATCAGAATCATCAAAATTAAAAATATCTCGAGAAACGCAACCGCCATAAACTTTGAAATTTATTTTATTTGACAAATAGAACCTCTCTTGTTGTTTAAAAGTTAAGCCTAATATGCAATATCTTAAGAAATCAATGAGTGAACAAACCTAAGAAAGATCCAATCTATGGAAATTACGACTCAAGCACCTCTTTTTTCTTTAATAAATTAATAGCATTCAATTATATCTCAGATTCGATAAAGCCTGTCTAGCTTCAACTCGTTTCTTCGCTCTATTAGTTATCTGTCTAACTGTCTTTTCCAATTGAAGTTTATTTATTTCAAAATCAGAATCACTTTTTATCAATCCCATATTATAAAAATATAAACACTGACCTAAAGCAGTTTGATCCAACATCCAGCCATCCCTACCAGTCTGGAAGCAAAATTTAATATACTTTATCAATACATTAAAAAAATTTGCGTTCCCAGTATGTTTACCAAAGACATTAAAACCTGCTGTGACTCTTAACCAAGGTAAATCATTATCTTTGATGTTTAACGCAAATTCATTATCATTTACGCTGGTAACCACAGATATAAGCCCTATGTTCAGGAAGTCTAAATCTGCATCCGCTACAATAGTAGGTAAATTATATCTATTAAGTATCTCTGGAAGAATTAAGTAACGAGAAACACTATAATAAGTTCTAAAATTACCTATGGACTCATCGATAAGTTCATAGCTTACAAATATATTTTCATGCTGTTCGGATATCTTACTTAAGTTTAACTCTTCAATACTACCAGGTAAAATTAAATGCAAGTGAACAGTTAAATTTTTATCAAAAGTATGTAAAATGTTTTTTAGGTAAGCTGAAAAATATCCAAAATCACATGATACTAATATACAGCCTTGAGAGTTTGTAGGTAGAGACTTGTTTATGTAAGTTATTTGAGTCTCATTAAAGTCGTTATCTAGAAATTTACTAGTATCTGACAAATACGATAAAGCCCCAGTTTGGTGAAAATCTAATTCACTCTTATAGGATAATAAAACACTAAAGGCACTATAAGCTATGTCTCCACGTCCTAGTTTGTGCTGCATAAGTCCAAACCAGAACAGTACATCTTTTCTAGCCTGATTAAATTTATTTATGATAAGTTGACTAAATAAATTACGCTCATGTAAAAGTAAGAAATCTTTATTTCCTATATAAAAAATACAGTTAAATAAAAACTTAGCAGTTTCATATGTGCAATTTTCTGTAGAAATAATTTTTAGAGCAGCTTCTGATAAACAAAAGAAAAAATTATATTTTTCACTATTCCATTTATGTTTCTCTACTACAATAACTTTGAAATCAATTTCATTTAAACCCGTCTTTACTAAAGACTGTATTATTTTTTCAGTAGAGTTACATTCATATAATTTAGGCAAGAAATACTTTAAAACTTTTAATTCGATTGGTGAAGTCAGAAAGGACTCAAAATATTTAGTATCGCCTCTATTCTTGACAAAGAACTTTACTTGATACCTACCACTCTCTAGAAATACATTATGACTATTTAATTTGTTTCTGTAACTTACTTTATGTATTACAACTCTAGGACTATCTTTTGCACATTTATATATATATGCAGCAATAGTAATATCATTATTTTTTAAAGTATAATAAGATATTTCTAAAGAGTTTCCTTTAGGAAAAATACCATACTCAAATAATTTTTTAAAATTCTGCATAAATCAATCTCTAATAAATTTTCATTTTTTACATCAAGAAAAAACCATTAACATCCTTACATCAATATTAGTTATTTCTTTAAAAATAAATCTAATTACTTGACTATCAGTATAATTATTCGCTGTAAGAGAAATAATACTATTTATTTGTTTCTTATTTACACCTTTTCTAACTTCAATTTTATCTGGTTTTGCATTTAAAGATAATGATAAAATCTTGTTTTGATTTTTTGAAGATATAAGGATTTGCTCATCTATTATCCTTATTTCCTTATCCATAGGTACATGTAGTAAAAAAGTAACGTTCCTTTCCACATTATCTAAGCAATTAATACTATCTTCAACTTTTATATTAAGATTATTATATTCGATTTTTCTACTATGTTTTACATTTTGTAATACTGTGTTCTCAGCTAAGACATATGGATTACTATCGTTTTCACTATAGTCAATTATTGACCAGCTTTTAATTCTATGACTAAAATCTTCATGGCTATAACTTGTATTAGAAACTAATGGTATGTTGTGAGCTTGCCTTCTACGTACATAATATCTTATAGGGTCTTTGTTTACATAATTATATAACCCAGAATCAATTATCCAATCTTCACCAAAAGCAAATAGAACAAAATTATTCTCATCCTGTTGATGATGGTATCGACTCAAACACCCTGCTTTAAATATCAACTGCATACTGTCTTCAAAGTCTTCCTCATTCCCCCAAGTATTCCTGAATATTGCGTAACCGGACTCTGGATAAACGATATTATTTTTATCTGGTATTTTACCTTTTCTGCCTTGGGTCAAAGAATATAAGAAACACTCATACTCCGCCGTTCCCGAAAAAAAATTTTTATATGCATCGCTAGTGGGTTTTAACTCTGTATCACCTATTATTGGTAACTTGTTATCTGGTCGTAATATATAAGTAATATACTTTAACGCTTTTGGAGCTATCTCTTTGAAGTTAGAGTTTAACTCTAGTAATTTAGTACTTGAAAAGCTTTCAATTATCGATAAAAATATTTTGAATACAAATTGATGATATCCAGGACTATTTTCTTTATGTACGCCTTCGCTAGTGAATGAGAAATTCAACTCATCATTTAGACGTAGAATAGAGAGATCTACCCATTTTTTATTATCTAAAGTGACACCTAAAAGCATGAGAACTCGGACTTGCTCTAGTCCATGGTTGGTATGTTTGGAATAAAAATTTTCTTGCTCTAATTTTGCTCCTAGCACATCTAAGGCCTCAAACAATAAAAGTATAAATTCAAGATGAGAGTTCATCCAAGAATTGTTATATTTTTTTAGATAAGACAACAATAACAATATCTGCTTTGCTCTTAAAGCAGTAGCGTGGTCATGCCATATAAACTCAAAATCTGTTTTTTCATCATACAGATAATTTTTTATCCAACTAGAGATTAATTCTTTTAATTTGCATAGTACTTCTTCATTATTAGTTTTATGATAAAATGCTAAAAGATGCTTACTGAAATCAAACCAATGTAGTGCCCATTGCCAAGACCTATTATTAAATGGGTCTGCTTCCCAATTGTCCCATTTAACTGCTGGAAAAGTAGTTAACTTTAACTTATTATCTTCAAATAACATTCTACCTTTTTCAATATTACCTGTATTTGTAATATATCTCTCTATATCTTTTCCTAATAAAGAGCCATTCGATTCGTTGTTTAAAAAATACTTATATTTATAAAATATATCTAACGATTTTGAAATATAGAAAAACTCAGACGAGCGTACGTTTTTCTTTTTATCCCAAATAAAGAACCTAATATTTAGCTTAGATAATTCTTCTAAGTTAACTGAGTGGAAAAAATCTAGAGCATGTTGATAATGATATTTAACTACTTCTCCATTTTTGAAATAAAAGTAGCAAGCATAAACACAATCTTTTATCTTCTTATTTAGAGAAACTTGTATCTTAGCTTCTGAATCATCAATATAAACAGATAACTTTTCAGAAAGAAATATTTTAATCATATGAAAAGTCTCAGAGGTAGATTTACCAATAATTACTGAAAATACAAATAAATTTCGTATATCCTTGGCTTATATGAAGCATTAAATACTGTATGCAACATACTTATATTTCAATTAAAATACAATAACAGTTACTTCATAGCTCAATCTCTTTAGCTATAGTATTCTCAAAACTACATTGTGTACTAGCACGTTCTGCTGCACCTTCTGACTTGTTTAAAAATAAAGAAGAGTCCCGTACAATATCTTTGATTTTTTCTACCATATCCTGCACATCCTCAGCTTCAAATAATGCACCTTCTTCGTCAGAAATAAACTCTGGCACTGCTGCTACTTTATTAGTTACTACTACCAACCCTGAAGACATTGCTTCATCTCTAGATACACCTTGAGAGTCCCATCTAGTAGGATTTAAAAAAACGCCATGTTCTTTATGAGCTGCTGCAATCTCATGATGACTCAAAAACCGCTTATGCAAATGAATGTTTTCAAATTGCAGTAGAGGCTCATTAATCGAATCAAACTCAAACCCATCACCATAAATATTGATTTCTAAATCTTTAAAGAACTCATATTTGGATAACTCTAATAAGGCATCAGTTGTCATATCATTACCATACTTAAGACCTGAATAGGGTCTAATAGACAGTAATTTAAGTCTATCCTCAGGCTTTTTTTCAGTGTATCCGAATATAGTTTCGTCTACATAATTATGTATTACCATCTTGTTTGAGCTTGGTATGGTAAGTTCTAGATCCTCTTCTACCTCTTGAAGAAAGGTATTAGACACAAAAACTAAAGTGATATTGCTGTTTAACTCCTCAGTAATGAGTTTCTTCCAAAATCTTAAACGGTAATCAGCAAGCTTCTTTTTTCTTTCTATGTCAGAGTTACTCAAGCCTACAAGGTCAAAGTCACGACGCTGCCAGCTTTGTGCTTCAGCTCCATGTAACCATATGGTTATTTTCAACGTTTCTCGATAATCCTTGATTATGCTCCACATCTTTTCATCCATAAGATGAATAAATATATTCTTTACTTGACCTGATTCGAGAATATTTTTTAGGTTACCACTACTCCCACTGAAGACATCAATGGATTCAAATTCTCTAAAACCTACATCAGATTTACTATCGGTAATCCTAAAAACATCTACCAGATGGTTATGGTTTTTATACGCTCTTACTCTACTATGTAGGAAGCCATACTTATATAAGTCATCATAAGAAGGGTATTGCTTTGCCAATACTAAAGTATTAGTTTTAGCAACGAGATCATTCACTATCTCTCGCTTCTCACCAATATTTATCGACTCTATGAATGACTGACCACTACCTGTAACCTTGAACCCAACTTGAACATACTTACAATCTTGAGGTATAGGCATGGTGTGATTATGAGAAACTGCCGCAATATGATGCGATATTTTGTTTTTGTTTTCATCTAAAAACACAAATACAGAACGTAGATCCATGTTGGCATCTGCATCAACTATGAACTGACTGTTTAGACTTAAATTGATATCATCTCTATTGTATATAGACTTAAAATAAATATAGGCAAACTTCTCTTCAGGGAGTGAGGATTTTATCTCTACATTTAAATTATTTCTCTTTATTTGTACTTGCTTACTTTGAGGCCTGATGAGTTGAGCATCTATATCCTCAACTGAAAAAACAAAAGCGCCCGAGTCTTCGTATGCATTTAAATCATCAATCTCATTAACATTACTATCTATCGACTCTGCTACCTTCAAAAGCCTCCCTTCAAAGTCTACTCCTTCATCGATAGTCAGCTTACCGTGTGAATTTAAAGTATCCTCTTTACTAAGACTTGCCCCATTTGACACATAATTAAAGCCATCAATAGCAAAAGATTTTGCTTCAATTTCTAAGCTAGAAATATCCTCGATTTGTTCGTTCTCCAAGACCTCTCTTTTGAATAAATCGATAGGTATTAGGCTTCTACTGGCTTTGAACCTATCTACTGATTGATATTCTTTGTTTTGTACAAATACCGCTTTACCACTAATATTTTCAAAATAACTATCTTTAGTTATAGTGAGAGGACTATCGTTCTGCCCAAGGTAGACTTTACTTAACATTAAGTCAGATAAATAATGAGTTCCATAACTATCATCAGGATTAAATACAGCTAAATAGGTGTCTTCTGGAGACTTATCTATAGCTTGATACATTTCTAACTTATTATCAAACAGAGTAATTCTGTCATCATTTATTTTTTCTAATTCTATTGCACTGAATATAAATAATTTTTTATCTGAGTAATCCTGTGCATTAAAGCTTTTGAGGACATATCTAAGATCATTATTATTTTTGACATGGGACACTACTACTACATCATTACTAAGAATATTCAAAGATGTTTCAAACGACTTTTCTAAGATATACTTTAGTCGATGTTGATAAGTATGATGATTTAAAACTTTTCTAAGACCTTGAAGCTTATATTTTTTCTGAGTCAAAAAATCCTCAGTGAACTTTTCTAATTGCCTAGAAAGCTCAGCCGCTTCATCTGAACAAATGACCAGATCACCAAACAGCAGTCTAACACCTCGTGAGTAGTTGCTTAATACAATCGTATTAGAAGCTAACATCTCAAATACTCGTCTAGCGAACATTGTCTGTGATTGCTTAATAGTATTCATATTGATGCCGTAGACATAGCCTTTATATGCTTTGTCTATTTCAGATGGCTGCAAAGTACCTATTATCATCGACTGATAGCGTTCAGGGAACTCATAGTGCGGATGAGGCTTATCAAAATTACGATCAAAAATATCCAAACCTTTATATTTATCTGCTACGTCAGATAAAACGCTAAAATCACGCTGTCTTATAGGATATTTAAGGTAATATGAGCCTGCAAAATTGAATCTATTTTGACGCTCATAAATTTCGATAGGATTGTGAATAGTGGGTTGAGCCGCAAAACATAGTAAGTAGACTCTATTGTGACCCAAGTGTTTTTTATACTTGCTTATACAGTCAATATCTGTAGTAAATACAATATCAACTAGCTCAGCTACACCTAAAAAAGTTCCGAAATGAACAGGATCTTCTTTACTCCAAAAAACAGTTCTAATATTAACTTCTTCACAAAACTTAATTAAATCAATCAACTCTATTGATTGATGACTGACCTTTGTCTTCCAAAGACCATCTTTACCCTGCCAAGCCGATTCGATAAACAGCATATCAGGTTTGAACTCTAAAATTTCTGATTTCCAGTTCTCTGGAGAGATATGAAAGACACTTGCTTCAGGTTCAAAGCAAAGCGATGTAAACTCATCCATAATAGCTGCAATTCTTAGGCTTTTATCAGAGAAAGCGCTTTGTAAAATAGCTTTATCTACATGCTCATTGTTTATATATTTGACTTTTATTGTTTCAGCTGGTTTTTCAATGCTACGTTTACTTACATTAGTCATTCTTACTAAATCATGTAACTCTTTCTGCTTCTGTTCATTCAACAATATAATAATTTTATGAAACAGCTTAGCGTTTTTTAGATCTTTATTTTTTCTACTAAGTGCGTCAACATAAATAGCATACAATTCTTTACTTAGCATCTTAATATTAGTTTTTCTATTTGCAATATCTATTAACGATTTTCCCAACTGATAGGAAATTGTATTTTTTTCAGCCGATTGATTAAGACGACTTTTCTCACTCTCTAACTCGAGTGACCGTATATAATACTTAAGTTCATCTATAGAACCGCCATACTGCTCTATGAGATTATTGAGCATTTCAAGCTCTGCTTGACTAAATTCATTAGTGTTTTTAGACAGCATTTTAAAAATAGTATTTTTCATAGAGCACCACGACAAATTAAGTAAAAGTTCAAAAGTAAGCAATATGAATAAGCTTGACTATGCATAAATAACCACTGCTATACTTATAGCCAAACCTAAAATCTTAAAGATTAGTCACAAAGCTAATGACATTTTTTTTAGAAATTTCTATTTTTGCAAAATCATCATGGGCAACCAAGATAGCAATGACATCGGCTATATCTATGGCTTCAGATAAGCTTACCAATTTTCCAGAATCTAATGTTTTAGGTAGTTTATCAATATTGGGCTCCACCAATAGAAGTTCTGCTGAATCAACATCCAACATCTCTCTCGCAATATGAACTGCAGGGCTCTCACGTAAATCATCAATATTCGGTTTAAAAGCTAAACCTAACAACGCTACTGTTGGCTTCTCAATACCTTGAGTTTTTAATTTATTTACTTCTGCATTGATCTTTTCGATAACCCAATCAGGTTTACTATCATTGATTTCACGAGCTGCGCGAATGATTTTAGCTTCGTTAGGGTTTTGATTGACGATGAACCATGGGTCGACAGCAATACAATGTCCACCAACCCCAGCCCCAGGCTGAAGGATGTTTACGCGTGGATGATGATTGGCAAGCTCAATCAGTTCCCAAACGTTGATACCTAATTTATCTGAAATAATAGACAACTCATTAGCAAAAGCAATACTCACATCACGAGAGGCATTTTCCGTCAATTTTGCCATTTCAGCGGTACGAGAGTTGGTTGCTAACAAGTCACCTTCTACAAAGATACGATATACTTCTTGCGCTTTATTAGTCGATTCTTTAGTCATACCACCAATAATGCGATCATTTGAAATCAGCTCTTCTACGACTTTGCCAGGTAACACGCGCTCTGGACAATAAGCAACAAAGATATCTGCTTCCACGTCAGGCTCATGGTATTTAGGAAAGGTTAAATCAGAACGCTCTTCAGCAAGCCACTCAACCATTTTTTCAGTAGCGCCTACTGGTGATGTGGATTCTAATATTACTATGTCACCCTTTTCTAACAAAGGTGCTAATGCTTTACTGACAGCCTGAATATAAGAAAGATCAGGCTCATGGTCATCACCTTTAAAAGGTGTAGGAACTGCAATGAGATAAGCGTCTGAATGTACGGGAGTGAGACTAGCCTTGAGCTTACCGTTATCCACTGCTTGCTTCACGATAGCTTCTAAACCTGGCTCGACAATGTGGATTTTGCCTTGATTGATAGTATCAACTGCATGCTGATTAACATCAACACCAATAACATTGGCACCATGATGAGCAAACATAGCTGCCGTTGGTAAACCAATATATCCTAGACCAAACACACAAATATTTTTCATTTTTCTCTCACCTAACTTATATTTATTTATTTTGAAGAATCTGCTTCATTAAAAAAGCTAACAATAGTTTTAGTAATACGTTCTGACGCTTGACCATCACCATATGGATTATGAGCTTCACTCATTTTTGAATAAATGGCCTCATTTTCAATGAGATTGCTAACTTCAGCCACAATAGTAGCGTGATGAGTACCAACTAGCTTAACTGTACCTGCTTCAACTGCTTCCTGACGTTCGGTCGTTTCACGCATTACTAATACTGGGATACCAAGCGAAGGTGCTTCTTCTTGAATACCTCCGGAGTCTGTTAAGATAATATGACTGGTGCTCATCAAATAAACGAATGGCAGGTAATCCTGTGGTTGAATCAGCTTAACGTTATCAAGACCATGTAGTAAACGTTCAACTGGCTCTTTTACATTGGGATTCAAATGTACAGGATAAACAAATTCATAATCTGGATATTTTTGAGCAAGCTCTTGAATTGCTTGGCAGATCGACTCAAATCCATCACCAAAGTTTTCGCGGCGATGTCCAGTAATCAATACTCGACGTTTTGTGAAATCTAATTCAGAAAATTGCTGTTGTAGATCATTACGTAATTGATTGCTGGTTTCTAGCTTCTGCTTCACATCTAATAAGGCATCCACTACAGTATTGCCAGTAACGTAAATAAACTCGGGATTATTGTGCTCGTCGTATAAGTGCTGAGCAGCTGTTTTAGTCGGTGCAAAGTGCAGTTTAGTAATGATACTGGTTAGCTGTCTATTGGCCTCTTCTGGCCATGGAGAATAAATATTGTAAGTACGTAATCCAGACTCTACATGACCAATAGGAATCTGCTGATAAAAAGCAGCTTGAGCGCCACATAATGTTGTTGAGGTATCACCGTGAACGAGTACTAAGTCAGGCTGGCATTCTTCAAGAATAGGTTCGAGAGCAAGTAACATTCTTGAACTGGCTTGAGTTAAGCTTTGGCCCGACTTCATAATATCTAAGTCATAATCAGGTGTAATCTCAAATAACGACAACACTTGATCGAGCATTTCACGGTGTTGAGCTGTTACGCAAACTAATGACTTGATATGAGGGTTAGCTTCTAAAGCTTTAACCACTGGTGCCATTTTAATGGCTTCAGGACGTGTGCCAAATATACTTAGTACTTTTATCATAGATGTATTCTTTTTTAACAAGGATATAGAATATTGTAACGATCTTCTGTTACAAAAAAAGACACCCCATTGTAGGGGTGCCTTCTTAATATTTCAATATAGTTTTAGTAGTTACATTACAAAATTAATTCTGAATTACCAACCAGTAACTTCTTTTAACTTATCACCAAGTTTAGATGGGTCACGCGTATATGCGATACCAGCATCTTCAAATGCTTTGAATTTCTCTTCAGCAGTACCTTGACCACCAGAGATGATAGCGCCAGCATGACCCATACGCTTGCCTTCTGGAGCCGTAACACCAGCGATATAGCCAACCACTGGCTTAGTCACATGATCTTTGATATAAGCAGCTGCTTCTTCTTCAGCAGTACCACCGATCTCACCGATTAGGATGATAGCTTCAGTTTGTGGATCAGCTTCGAACAATTTCAGTGCGTCAATCTGGTTCATACCAGGGATAGGATCACCACCGATACCGATACAAGTTGACTGACCAAAACCAAGCTTAGTAGTCTGGGCTACTGCTTCATAAGTCAATGTACCAGAGCGTGAGATGATACCCACTTTACCCGGCAGATGGATATGGCCTGGCATGATGCCGATTTTGCACTGGCCTGGAGTGATAACGCCTGGGCAGTTAGGACCAACTAAACGCACGTCACCCGCTTCTTCAAGATAGCGTTTGGCTTTTAGCATATCGATAGTTGGTACGCCTTCAGTGATCACAACGATCAATTTAACGCCAGCATCGATTGCTTCAACGATAGAGTCTAGTACGAATGGTGCAGGTACATAGATAACAGAAGCGTCAGCTTGAGTCGCTTCCATGGCTTCTGCCATAGTATTAAATACTGGTAGGCCTAGGTGCGTTTGACCGCCTTTACCTGGCGTTACGCCGCCGACTACTTTAGTACCGTATTCGATCGCTTGCTCAGAGTGGAACGTACCATTTTTACCAGTGAAACCTTGTACCAATACTTTGGTATCTTTATCGATTAATACACTCATTATTTATTCCTTGTATTCGGTTGTCTTGTAATAGCTACCTGATGGTATGTTAACCATTAAATATAAATGATAAATGATAAATGTATACAAACAAGCTGCTATTACACGTTGACTACTATGCTTAAACGCTTATATTTAAAGGACTATGCCTCAAATATATTAAGCTTTAACAGCATCGACAATTTTCTGAGCCGCATCTGCTAAGCCTTGGGCTGTCGTCAGCTTAAGACCAGACTCTTCTAGAATTTGTAAGCCTTTTTCAGCATTATTACCTTCTAGACGTACAACGACAGGTACTTGTACATCGACTTCTTTAACAGCAGCGATAATGGCTTCTGCAATCATGTCACAACGTACGATACCACCGAAGATGTTGATTAGAACACCTTCAACGCTGCTGTCTTCAAGAATGATCTTGAACGCTTCAACAACGCGATCTTTAGTTGCACCGCCGCCAACGTCCAAGAAGTTAGCAGGCTTGCCGCCATACAATTTGATGATATCCATGGTCGCCATTGCAAGACCAGCACCGTTAACCATACAACCGATGTTACCTTCTAGGGCAACATAGTTTAGGTCAAACTCAGCAGCTTTAAGCTCACGCTCGTTTTCTTGAGTTTTGTCTTGTAATGCTGCAATTTTAGGCAGACGATATAGTGCGTTTGAATCGATACCGATTTTGCCATCAACACAAACGATTTCGCCATTTTCACGAACCGCTAATGGATTGATTTCCATTAGCGCAAAGTCGTTTTCAACAAATGCTTTATAAGCACCAGTCATCAATTTAACGAACTGGTTGATTTGCTTGCCTTCTAGACCCAGTTTGAACGCAACATCGCGCGCTTGGAAAGGCATTAGACCAACTAAAGGATCAACATGTACTTTAAAGATTTTTTCTGGCGTCTCGTTTGCTACTTCTTCGATATCAACACCACCTTCGGTTGATGCCATGAAAGTCACACGACGAGTCGCACGATCAACGACTGCACCAAGATATAGCTCAGTTTGTACTGGGTACATATCTTCTGCAACCAATACGAAGTTAACTGGTTGACCATCAGCGTCAGTTTGGAAAGTAACCAAATTGGTACCGATAAGCTCTTCAGTTACTTGCTTAGCTTCTTCACGAGTTTTAACCAGCTTTACACCACCCGCTTTACCGCGACCACCAGCATGTACTTGCGCTTTGATAACCGCAATGTCAGTTGGCGTTTTATCAAAAGCAGCAGCAGCTTCGTCGCCACTATAGGCGAGGATGCCTTCTTGAATCGGCAAACCGTAGCTTTTTAATAGCTCTTTTGCTTGATACTCATGTAAATTCATTGATTGTATCCTTTATTTTTTACAATTAATAAAAAGTGAAATCAAGTGCGCCCATGCATATATTAATCATACGTCTGACGCACTCATGATCGTGGCTATCGCCAAAATAGCGATACCACAATCAGGTTGTAAATCGATAATAATTAAACGAGCAACTGCTTATTTCTTGCGTTTTTTGCGCTGGATAGCGTGGATAGCACGGCCATCTGCAGATAGTGCCGCTTCGTGCACCGCTTCTGACATCGTTGGATGCGCAAACGTCATCAACTGCAAGTCTTCGATACTAGAGACAAATTCCATCGCAATCATACCTTGATGGACGATATCACCAGCACCGGCTGAGATAGCATGCATGCCTAGTAGGCGATCTGTCTTAGCATCAGCCACTACTTTGATAGAGCCTTCTGCTTCGCTTTGAGCCAATGCACGGCCGTTAGCTGCTAAGTTGAATGAACCCGTCTTGACTTCATAGCCAGCTGCTTCAGCTTCTTGCTCAGTCAAACCTACCCATGCAATTTCTGGGTGAGTATAAATGACATTGATGATGGTGTCATAGTTAACTTGAGCTTTTTCGCCATGAATACGTTCCACAGCCATCATGCCCTCTTCCATTGCTTTGTGCGCAAGCATAGGACCACGGACTAAATCGCCAATGGCATAAACGCCATCAAGATTGGTTTTGCACTGATCATTGACATCGATAAGACCACGTTCGGTCAATTGAATGCCACTGTCATCGCCAAGTAATTTTTCAGAATAAGCACGGCGACCAACACAAACGATTAGTTTGTCAAAGCTTTCCTCAGATGACTCACCTTTGTTTTCGCTAGTGACGACCACTTGATCATCTTTAACTTCAGCATTGGTTACTTTGGTATCGACACGGATATCAAGGCCTTGCTTCTTCAGCATTTTGCCAGCTTCTTTTGAGATGTCTTTGTCAGCGGCTGCTAAGAAACTAGGAAGTGCTTCATAGACTACAACCTCGCTACCCAAGCGACGCCATACTGAACCAAGCTCAAGACCGATAACACCGGCACCAATAACGCCTAAACGTTTAGGGACTGAGGTGAAATCAAGCGCGCCAGTAGAATCAACGATACGATCGCCGTCAGTTTTGGCAACTGGAATGTCGATAGGCACTGAACCTGCCGCCAAAATCACATTCTTAGCGGTAATAGTGCTTTCTGCTTCGTCTTCTAAAGCGACAAATTTAACTTGTTTGTCAGCGCCTTTGCCGTCAACCAACGTGCCCCAGCCTTGTAGCCAGTCAACGCCATTACCTTTCAATAATGCCGCAACACCGCCAGTTAATTGCTTAACGATGCCTTCTTTGCGTTCTATCATTTTTTCGATATCAATAGCGACATCGCCGGTGCTGATACCATGCTCATCAAGATCATGCTTGGTCGCTTCATAACGATGCGAGCTATCAAGCAGTGCCTTTGATGGGATACAACCAACGTTTAGGCAAGTCCCGCCAAGTGCTGGCTCACCTTTATAAACACGTTTTTCGATACAAGCAACGCTCATACCAAGCTGTCCTGCACGGATAGCTGCTTCGTAACCACCAGGACCGCCGCCGATAACGACTAAATCATAACTGTCTTTCATAGTACGTTCCTATTTCTATTTTATTTATCATTTATGCTATTGTTTATTTTATTAAGAGATAAACGATGTTTCTCGCTGCTAGTTAATACACTATATCAACGCCACACATTTATTTATCAAAAAACGCTAATAAAATATAGCTGCTGACGTTGCTACTCGAAACGGTAGCATCATTAAAAAACTATTTATACCACGCTACCAAAGTTAAAAAGCTTGTATCGGCGGTTGCCAATACAAGCTTAGAAGCTTATAGGTCTAAGAGGAGCATGGTTGGATCTTCGACCAACTCTTTGAGAGTAACTAAGAACTGTACCGCTTCTTTACCATCGATCATACGATGGTCATAAGATAGTGCAAGATACATCATTGGCAAGATTTTAACTTCACCATTAACTGCCATAGGGCGGTCATTGATGGCATGCATACCCAAGATAGCGGTTTGTGGCGGGTTCAAGATAGGCGTTGACATGAGTGAACCGAATACACCACCGTTTGAAATAGTGAAAGTACCACCAGTCATGTCATCTAGACCAAGCTTGCCTTTTTGAGCCAAGCCACCAAGTTCACGGATACGGCTTTCGACATCTGCCATGCTCATGCGATCGGTATCACGTAATACAGGAACAACTAGACCACGGTCTGATGATACAGCTACACCGATATCATAAAAACCATGATAAACAATGTCGTCGCCATCCAGTGATGCATTCACTGCTGGAAAACGTTTTAGCGCTTCAGTCGCTGCTTTGACAAATAACGACATAAAGCCTAGACGGACGCCATGACGCTTTTCAAACTGATCTTTATATTTGGTACGCATGTCCATTAACGGTTTCATGTTAACTTCGTTGAACGTCGTCAGCATCGCAGTTTCTTGCGTCGCTGACAATAAACGCTCAGCAACACGCTTACGAAGGCGTGTCATTGGCACACGTTTTTCGGTGCGCTCACCAGCTGATTCAGCTACTGGGCGACCGCTATCAGACTTAATAGAGCTGTCTGCTTTTAGCGTTGGGCTTGCCATATCAGTCTTGGTTACACGACCACCACGACCACTACCTTCGACGTCTTTAGGATCAACGCCGCTCTCTTTTGCCGCTTTACGGACTGCTGGGCTTTGATCTTTATGATCAGCTTCTTCTTTCTTATCTGTTACTTGTACTGGCTCGCCGCCATCTGCCGCTTGCTTTGCTTGTACTGGAGCAGCTGGCTGATCTGGATTCACGGAAGGAGCATCACCGTCATTACTGTCGTCTGCACCAGCGCCACTTGCGCCCGCTTCAAACTCTGCAATTAACTCATCAGACAATACAGTATCATCAACTTGCTTAACGATTTTGGTTACCACACCATCATCAGGTGCCACAACTTCTAATACAACTTTGTCAGTTTCAATTTCGGCCAATAGGTCATCACGGTTTACTTGTTGGCCTTCAGTGACATGCCATTCAACGATTGTGCCATCGGCAACCGATTCTGGAAAAACGGGGGCTTTGATCTCAGCCATCGATATACTCCTTAGATTTGGATATTGCTATTTATTATTAAGTCGTGATAGGCAGTCAGTACCGATCTAAAGTATTTACACCATACTGACTGTCATCGCCTGATTCATTTGTCTTATCTAGTCTGTTACTTTGACAACCTGCTACTTAGACAATTCGTCCACACTAATACCAAGACCGCCAGCGATTAATGCTTGTTGCTGTTGTACGTGTAATTTCGCAGAACCTGTCGCAGGGGCAGCACTAGGAGGACGTGCTACTGGCTCCATGACTTTTGCCTTGGTTGGATGCGGTACCACAATACGGAACATACTCGGTGCCAAGTAATACCAAGCGCCCTGATTAAGCGGTTCTTCTTGCGTCCAAACGATTTCTTTTAGGTTGCTGTATTTTTCAATTTCAGCAATCAACCGTTCTTCTGGCAATGGATAAAGTTGTTCGATACGGATGATGGCGACATGGTCAAGACAGAGCGCGCGGCGTTGTTCTAGCAAGTCATAATAAACCTTACCACCACATAGCACCATCCGAGTCACGTTGTCTGCGTTGTGCTCATCCATCTCTGGCAATACAGTCTCAAATTTACCATTGGCCAGCTCTTCGAGATTTGACGTAGCCAACTTATGACGCAATAGGCTTTTTGGTGACATGACGATCAATGGCTTACGAATCGGACGCACTGCTTGACGACGTAGGGCATGATAAATTTGCGCAGGCGTCGTTGGCGTAATGACCTGCATATTGTCTTCAGCACATAACTGTAAGAAGCGCTCAAGACGCGCCGATGAATGCTCAGGGCCTTGACCTTCGAAACCATGTGGTAACAACATAGTCAGACCGCACACACGCTGCCATTTGGTTTCGCCACTCGAGATGAACTGATCGATGACGACTTGCGCACCGTTGACGAAGTCACCAAACTGCGCTTCCCAAACGATCAATGCGTTTGGTACGGTCGTTGCATAACCATACTCAAAGGCCAATACGGCTTCTTCTGACAACAATGAGTTATAGGTGGCAAAACGCGCTTGTGTTTCGCTCATATGAGCCAGTGGCACATACATACTGCCATCATCGATATTGTAAATTTCACTGTGACGGTGAGCGAAAGTACCGCGGCCCACATCTTCACCAGTAATACGAACCAATACTTTATCGTTATCGACTAAAGATGCGTATGCCAATGTCTCAGCAGCACCCCAGTTAAGAGGCTCTTCGCCAGTTTGCATAGCCAAACGCTGATCAACGACTTTTTGAACTTGGCGCTGAAGCTTATAGCCTTCTGGCATTTCAGCCATACGACGTCCGTAACCTTTTAGGATTTCGATATCGACACTGGTATCCCAGTCATCAACCAAATCATGTCCTAGGTAAGGTTTCCAGTCTACAAATAGCTGCTCGTTAGGTTCTTGAACTAATGAGTTGGCAACATAGTCACCACGGTCTAAAGACTCACGATACTCATCTTCGTATTGCTTTTCTTGTTCAGCATTCAAGATACCATCTGCGATAAGCTTCTGTGCATAAATAGTACGAGTCGTCGGCAGTTTCTTAATAACGGCATACATCAAAGGCTGAGTGGCAGAAGGTTCATCTGCTTCGTTGTGACCGTTACGACGATAGCAGAAAAGATCAATGATGATATCTTTATCAAATTGATGACGATAATCTAATGCCAATTGTGCGGCAAACACGACCGATTCAGGATCATCACCATTCACGTGTAAAATAGGTGCATGTACCATTTTTGCCACGTCAGTACAGTATTCAGTTGAGCGAACATCTTCTTGACGACTGGTCGTAAAACCAACTTGGTTATTGATCACAATATGTACCGTACCACCAGTGGTGTAAGCACGAGTTTGTGACATTTGGAACGTTTCTTGAACCACGCCTTGACCAGCAAAAGCAGCATCACCATGGATGACGATTGGCAAGACTGAGTTACCGCCTTTATTGTCTAAAAGAGGTTGGTCATTACGACGAACCTGACGGGCACGTACTGACCCTTGCAATACTGGCGCAACGATTTCAAGGTGCGACGGGTTAAAAGCCAAAGCCAAATGCGCTTCGCCACCTGGCGTCATCACATTAGATGAGAAGCCGTTGTGGTACTTAACGTCGCCTGAGCCTTTTTCTGGCTGAACTTTACCATCGAACTCGTCGAACAAATCAGCAGGTTTTTTACCTAAGATATTCACCAATAAGTTCAAGCGCCCACGATGCGCCATACCGATAACCATCTCTTTGGTGCCATAACCGCCAGCACGTTGGATGATTTCATTGATAGCAGGGATAAAGCTCTCGCCACCCTCTAGACCGAAACGCTTGACGCCCGTATATTTACGCGCCAAATATTTCTCTAAGCCTTCGGCAGCGGTTAAGCGCTCAAGGATAGAGAGTCGTTTGTCTTTATCAAACTCAATATAACCCAGATTGCTTTCGAGATATTTTTCCATCCAGCGCTTTTCTGTACTGGTGGTAACATGCATATATTCGATACCGATATAACGACTATAAACACGTTCCATGATTTCAATAATTTCACGTAACGGTGCTTCGTCCTTGCCAATATTCAAATCATTGGTGGGATATATGGTGTCTAGATCGGCTTCTGAAAGATTGTGATACTCAAGCGTCAAATCTTCTACTTCAGCGCGTGGGTGCAGATCTAATGGATCGAGTTTTGCGCGGCGGTGACCACGGCGACGATAAGCAGAAATCAGCTGCTGTACGCCCATTTGCTTAGGATCGGCACAGTCAGCTGCATTGCTAGTCGTTGTGGCTGCAGGAGTGCCCTTGTTCGCCGTTTGATTGCGAGCAAGTAACAAAAACTGGTCTTTAATAGCATTATGCTGAGCATCGTTTGGCGATTTGTATTGTTCGAAATACGCTTGCCAATCCGTATCAACACTAGTAGGGTCAGTCAGGTATTGCTCATAAAGCACTTCGATATAGTTGGCATTATCAGCGGCCAGTTCAGTATGTTCTACGTCTGCGGCTTCTTTAGTTATACTATTCATAATAATCGTCTATTTGATAGATAAATGAATGGAATCGTGCTTATTATTGTGTCGTTCGTTGTACATTTGATATTTTGACTTTTGAGCTTAAACAGTAATAAGATTTGCTATTGCTGATGACTAATAATTTCTGATGACTAATATTCTGATAACTAATATAAGGCATCGTTGTTCTTACTGTAATAAGTAGCGTTCATCATTATCGATAAAAATATGTCAAGTAATAATGATGGCGCTACTACAACACTCAGCTCAAACAATAGCCATCTGATAAAATTATTTGTGAACGTCCAGTTTTCTTGTCTGACTCGTTTCACAACATTAATTTATATATACTGCTATCAGCTATAACCAATTTATTAATGATAATACCTTTTGCAAATACCCTATCGTTCAGCTAGCCTATAAATTGGCTGTTTTCGCTGAAATGTCTTCTTATGAAGGATATTTATTGTCATTTTTGGCAAACATACATTGCTGTATAGCTTAGCATGCATGCCTTGCACGACATAGTTTGTTTGCTCAATAGTAGGTATTTACATAATGAATATCTATTATAAACCTCTTACTCCGTGCATTTCTACTGCTAATTATATAGACAGTTCGTTTACATAACAGGACTTCTTACATACCACCAACGTATTGTTAATACTGGCTTACTTTTGACCAGCGATTTAACGCGTTTTAGCCAAATGCGCCTCTCCAAATAGTAAACAGAAATACCTCTTCTATCTCCTACCCATACGCAAATCTAGCTAATAAAAAACACCGCCTAATACTGAGACGGTGTTTCATTATGATATGTACATAAACTAGGCAGCGATTAACTCGTTTAACCTGCTTGGTCTATCAGCATGTTACGTAGATGACCGATTGCTTTGGTAGGGTTCAAACCTTTTGGACAAACTGATACACAGTTCATGATACCGCGGCAACGGAACAAGCTAAACGGATCGTCTAAGCGAGCTAAACGTGCTTGAGTATCACCGTCACGGCTATCAGCGACGAAACGATAAGCATGCAGTAATGCTGATGGACCTAGGAACTTATCAGGGTTCCACCAGAACGATGGGCAGCTGGTTGAGCAGCACGCACATAGAATACATTCGTACAGACCGTTTAGCTTTTCGCGTTGCTCAGGTGACTGCAAACGCTCTGTTGGCGGTGCTGGCTGATCGTTGATTAAGTACGGGTGTACTTTTTCATACTGCTCGTAGAATTGGTTCATATCGACGACCAAATCACGAACCACAGGTAAACCCGGCAACGGACGAACAGTAATTTTTTCGGGTAGCGTGTTCATGTTGATAAGACAGGCTAGACCATTTTTGCCATTGATGTTCATGCCATCAGAGCCACAAATGCCTTCACGGCAAGAGCGACGGAAGGTGATGGTTTCATCTTCCTTTTTCAGGCGTAATAACACGTCAAGCAACATACGATCTGAGTCTAACAACTCAACTGTATAGGTTTGCATACGTGGCGCTGCGTCCAGATCAGGATCGTAGCGATAGATTTCGATGGTGCGAGTACCTCGGCTCATAATGCTAAACTCCACACGTAGGTGATGGCGGGCGTACAAAGGTTGCAACATATCAGCGCTAGATAGAGTATCTTTATCACAGCGCTGGCATGAGCATGTAGCTGGCGGTCACCTTTTTAATAAATTAATAAGGGATAAAACGTTAACGCTGTTCATAGAGACCAGCGGCGCAGTCAAAAATTAATAGACGCGAACTTTTGGCTCGATATAATCAACGGTCAATGGCACTTTGCGAACTGGCTTATAAATAATGCGGTTGCCTTCAGAGTACCAAAGCGTATGCTTCATCCAGTCATGATCGTTACGACCGTTTGGTGCATAGTCATCATCTTCTGGACGGTCATAATCAGACACACTGTGTGCGCCGCGACTTTCATGACGCATCGCTGCTGATATCATTGTTGCTTTAGCCACTTCATATAGATTAGCCACTTCGAAAGCTTCGATACGGGCCGTGTTAAAGACTTGTGATTTATCAGCCAAATGAATCTGGTCGATTTTGTCGCCTAGCGCTAAGATTTTCTCAACGCCTTCGTCCATCATCGCTTGCGTACGGAATACACTGGCATGTGTCTGCATGGTCGCACGAATTTCGTCCGCAACGTCTTGAGCATTATAGCCTTCAGTCGATTGTTGCAGTTTGTCTAAACGCTTCACTGTAAAATCAAGGACACGTGGATCAAGTGGTTTATAGTTGTGATCGGCATGATGGAATTCATCAACGATATGTTTACCTGCCGCACGACCAAATACCAATAGATCAAGTAGTGAGTTTGTACCTAGACGGTTGGCACCGTGAACACTGACACAAGCACATTCGCCAATAGCGTAAAGACCTTTAACGACAGTGCCTTTCGTGTATAGACCTTCGTCATCCGTACCCGCTTCTAGATCAGGAGTGATTACTTGACCATGAATCGTGGTTGGAATACCGCCCATCATATAGTGAATGGTTGGGATTACTGGAATTGGCTCTTTAGTGATATCAACGTTGGCAAAGTTTTTACCAATCTCAAATACTGATGGCAAACGCTTCATGATGGTTTCAACACCTAGATGCGTCATATCCATAACGATATGGTCCGCATTAGGGCCACAACCACGGCCTTCTTTGATTTCTTGATCCATAGAACGTGATACGAGATCACGTGGTGCCAAGTCTTTCACAGTTGGCGCATAACGCTCCATGAATGCTTCACCATCTTTATTACGTAAGATAGCGCCTTCACCACGACAACCTTCGGTCAATAGTACGCCTGCACCATGAACGCCTGTTGGGTGGAACTGCCAGAATTCCATGTCTTGTAATGGAATTCCAGCACGGACCGCCATGCCAATACCGTCACCAGTATTGATATAAGCGTTGGTAGATGCGGCAAAGATACGGCCTGCACCACCTGTCGCTAGGACAGTAATCGGTGACTGGAATACAGCTACAGTACCCGTCTCTTGCTCAAGTGCGATAACGCCATTGATGTTGCCGGCTTCGTCTTTGATCAAGTCAAGAGCGATCCACTCGATAAAGAACTCAGTACCTTGCTCTAGGTTTTTTTGATATAGCGTGTGCAATAGTGCGTGACCTGTACGGTCAGCAGCGGCGCAAGCACGTTGTACCGCTTTTTCGCCATAGTTTGATGTATGACCACCAAACGGACGTTGATAAATCGTGCCATCTTCGTTACGGTCAAACGGCATGCCCATGTGCTCAAGCTCATAGACGACTTTTGGCGCTTCACGGCACATATATTCGATAGCGTCTTGATCACCTAACCAATCTGACCCTTTAACGGTATCATAAAAGTGAAAATGCCAGTTATCATTGCTCATGTTACCCAAACTTGCACCGATACCACCTTGAGCAGCAACCGTGTGCGAACGCGTTGGGAATACTTTGGTCAGGACTGCAACCTTCATGCCCGCTTCTGCCAAGTGTAGTGAAGCACGCATACCTGAGCCACCACCACCAACGATAACTGCATCGTAGTTGAGGGTCTTAATATTACTAATGGTATTATCTTGTCTAGTTGCCATTACGGTTTTCCTAATGCCTGTTAATGCTTAGAAGTAAATAAAAAGGCTGTCTCAAAATCATCCTATTGCTGGACAAAACACTGTATTGTCTCGCCCCTACTTGAAATTATCAAAGTGGATGACGCAAACAACCTTTAGCCACCTAATTTGCATATCTATCTTTATATTGGGTTCGCTCACTGACTAAACCATAGCGCACCTATTATATAAGTGACTGACTAAGTCAGTAATATCCAACGCTATGATTGGCTATAGTTAAACGGCAACAACACCGAAACCAGTACCCCAAAAAATCATGATGCCCCAAAATAAAAACACTAAAATAGCAATAATCATCAATGACTGTAGCACTAAGCGTAGACCTGCTGCGCTTGAGCCTAGTTTGCCAGTGGTAATATAATCAGTGAACACGGTCCACATACCAACCCAAGCATGGCCAGCTAGTGCAAGTACCGCCACTAAGCTAAATAAACGCATAGGCAGACTGGTCATGAATGATGACCATTCAAGATAAGTAACGTCGCCGTGCGTCAAAAAGAAGCCCAGCAATACCACACTATAAACAGCTAAAACGACAGCGCTAATACGCTGGATAATCCAATCGCGTGAGCCTGAACCGGTCAGACCAGTCGCACTTTTGATTCCTGAATCATTTTTAATCATTAGAACATCACCCATACAAATGACGCGACAATTAGAATCGCTGCAATCACAAAACTAACCATAGACGCAGTGCGGCCAGATTTTAGTTCTTCATTCATGCCCATATCAGCAAATAAGTGCTTGATACCCATCACAAAGTGATAAGCAATCGCCGCAACGAATATCCATGCTAAAAAGCGCACAAGTACGTTGTCAAATACGGTCTCAAAACTCTCAGGCGACGCCAATGAGTTCTGTAGTAACCACAGCATGACAGGAATCAATAAAAATAGAATAATGCCAGAGATACGATGCAAGATTGAGGCGATCGCAATCGGTGAGCGATTAACGCTAATCACTTGGCTTAAAGGCAGATCAATAGGTCGGTTGCTTTTCACAGCGGGCATCCTTTTTGCGGTTATACTCCTGTATCTGCTAACAACCACTGCTTGATATAAATAGTATCAAGTTAGGTATTGAGCAACACACGAGACGAATAAAGTAAGGAAGAGCTAGCTGACTTCGTTTAGTTTGCGCTAAATATGAAGAAATGGTCGGATGGTAAACGGTGTAGCAGGACTCGTTAAATTGATAAGCTTTTTAATAGCGGCTCATCGACTAACCAACAAGTAAGCGCACTATTCGTTAGAGCGATTAACTATTCTATTTTTACTGATACTTTTCACATAGAAAAAGATCACTGTCTTCTCTACATCAATATGAACCATAAGCGGATTAATTAAAATAGGCTCATTACTTAAAAATAGGACAGTTAACAAGATCTATCAGACCATCACGTAAAGCTCTGGTCTAAACAGTCACCGTCTAGTCGTCACTAAATATAGATAGAGTCAGCTTTAAACGACACTATATCATGACCACTTATCAATTCGCACAAAGCGAGTGCCAGTTAAGTAACGCTAATTATAAAATGACTGGGCGACAATTACAAATTTATCCCTAAACTAATGAAATAAGAAGGCTTATTTAACAAACAAGCGAATTTGTGCAATACTAAATCCCCCCTGACGACTCAGCTCAGAGGATTAGATGACCCATTCCGTTCGCCTACTACTCATACGCAGTCTGTTTTTAGCATAGATAGCCAAAATACGCTTTGCTCTATTTTGGTAAATCGATGCAGATATTATGCGCATAATAGAGTTTGCCTTAACGCTCTAAAAGGGCAGTTTTTAAGCAAAATAACCAAGCAGACATATTTTGATACAAAATTTACAGTAGATAGACACTATGAAACCACACCAGTTGGTGCCTTTGCTGCTAAAAGTTTTTTCAAATCATAGAGAATTGCTGCTAATATAGCCTGCATATTAAATACGTTAAAAACATTTTGACCGTTTTACTAGTAATGGCGCGAGGCTGTGCGTCGGTATATTTTTATTCTAACAAGTTACAACCAATGGAGAGGAATTTATGGCTGACACTCACGCCAAACTAACCGTAGATGGTAAAGAATACGAACTTCCAATTATTAAAGGTACTTTAGGGCGCCCAGTTATCGATGTTGCGGCTTTACAAGAGTCGGGCTTTTGGTCTTATGACCCTGGTTTTAAAGTAACCGCACCTGTTGAATCAAAAATTACTTTTATTGATGGCGGCAAAGGCGAGTTATTGCATCGCGGCTACCCTATCGATCAATTAGCAAACAACGCTGAATATTTAGAAGTGGCTTATGCGCTTGTTCATGGCGAATTGCCTAATGCCGAGCAAAAAGCAGATTTCTTTGAAAAGATCCGTAAGCACTCAGGTGTCCATGACCAATTGCGTAAGTTCTTTGAAGGCTTCCGTCGTGACGCGCATCCAATGGCTATTATGGTTGGTGTTGTTGGTGCTTTATCAGCCTTCTATCATGACAACCTAGACGTCAGTAACGAAGAGCATCGTGAAATCACAGCTATTCGTCTGATTGCTAAAATGCCAACGCTTGCTGCAATGAGTTACAAATACTCTCAGGGCGAACCGTTCATGTACCCGCGTAATGACTTTAACTACGCTGAAAACTTCTTATACATGATGTTTGCAACGCCTGCTGATGTAGATTATCAGAAAAACGATGTCATCACTCGTGCAATGGACAAAATCTTTACCTTGCATGCTGACCATGAGCAAAACGCTTCTACGTCAACGGTACGTTTAGCAGGCTCTACGGGTGCTAACCCTTATGCGTGTATCGCTGCTGGTATCGCAGCCCTTTGGGGACCATCACATGGCGGCGCGAACGAAGCCGTTCTTGAGATGCTAGATGAAATCGGTACTGTTGAAAACGTGCCTGAATTCATGGAAAAAGTAAAAAGCCGTGAAGTGAAGCTAATGGGCTTTGGTCACCGTGTCTACAAAAACTTCGATCCACGTGCGCAAGTAATGAAAGAGACTTGTGATGAGGTATTAGAAGCACTTGGTATCAATGATCCTAAGCTTGAATTGGCAATGGCGCTAGAAAAAATTGCACTAGAAGACCCGTTCTTCATCGAGCGCAACCTATATCCAAACGTTGATTTTTACTCTGGTATCATCTTGAAAGCTATCGGTATCCCAACGTCAATGTTTACCGTAATCTTTGCATTGGCTCGTACTTCTGGTTGGATCAGCCATTGGTTAGAGATGCACAGTGCACCATTCAAAATCGGTCGCCCACGTCAGTTATATACTGGTGAAACGCGCCGTGATTTTGTAAAGGTCGAAGATCGCAAGTAAGCTAAATAGTATTTGAGCAATAAAAAATCCCGCCATCGTGCGGGATTTTTATGCTTTTAGTTTTAGATAAATATATTAGCTCTATTATATATAATTGCTGATTCAAACGTGCGCAATATCGTCAGTTATTGGAATTCTTTTAGTGTCTGCTCATATTTAGCAATCTGTTCATCATACCCTTCGATGGTGTCATTAAACTTAGTCATCAATGTCTCAAACTCTTGTTGCTGATCAACCTTCATTTGTTGCATATCGATGACTTGCTGCGCTTCTATTTGCTCCCAGACTTGGTGTTGAATAATCAAGCGAGCCAGCGCTGGGCTTTTTGCACTGACCCTGCCAGCGATTTCTGCATGTTCGAATAACTGCGGTGTCAAAGTGGCTATATTAATTAAAGTATCGCTATCCTCTGCACTGAGCGGTGTCGTTACTGGTTGATAGAGCGCGTCCATCGCTTGTTGGTAGCTTTCTATCATTTGCTCTTCAGTCATCATCACAGGTTTACGCGGCTCAAGACTGATACGCTTAAGTACAGTCAAATCGCGCTCACCAACTTCAGTACTGGTATTCATCTCAGTATCCGTACTAACCGCACTATCAGTGGCCACTGGCACTGATGCTTGCTCAGATTCATTACTGTCGATGGCCTCTGCCCCTGACTTAAGACTATCAGTCACTGGGGCACTGGCCTGATTAGCGGTGGCCTGATTAGCAGTGTCCTGAGTTGCTCCTTCGAGCAATAAAGCATCGCCATCGGACGCATCAGCAGCTTGCAACGATTCGTACTCTGCTTGTAGCCGACGCTGCAACCCTTGTGCTTGAGCGACGTACAACGGCTGAAACTGTTTAATACGCGCAGCAGCTGAATCACTTTGCGGCATTGGTTGACTGTCTTCAGCACTCGTCTGTTCAGTGCTTTGACTGTCCTTTGGCTCAGGTTGCGTGTCTGCTTGCTGGCAACCACTCAATAGCAATATGCCGCTTAGCATTACCACAAGTACCGTTGAGGGATAACGTAGAGAGCTGGTGCTTTTGTCTGAGAAGCTTTTATTCATGTCGCTATCATGAACCTCATTATCCAGCGTTTCTGGCAAAAATTTAAACATCAGAGTACATATCCTTTGTTAATGCAAAATAATAAAAGTTAGAATTATCACAGCAATCCATTGCTGCTTTATGTCATTTTTTTAGTCGTACTTTTTACCTGTCGTATTATTCACAGCATGTACGCTCAGAAATGGAATACAAGCTTCTAGATCTTGACAGTCTTTGCCAAGTTGCCGACGTACGAAATAGTCTTGTACCATGCGTGCCTGCTGTTCGATACCATATGTAAAAAAGGATTTACCTGTTTCTAACACATAATCATAACGGCGATTGATAATCGCACCGCGTACTACCTTTAATCCTTGTTGTAGCTGCCAAACGTGGGTTAGCTCGTGTATGAGCCAACTTTGCTTACCAATGGACGCATGGCTAAAATCTGCTATCCAATCTGCCGGATGAAAGTAAATATTACCATTAGGGCTGACCGCATAATTTTTGAGTACCCAGCGCGCGGTTTTAAGGTGAACGTCATCGAGGGTGATACTGTTACCGAATACCGAATGAGCGAGCGCTATCTCGCCAGCAGTCAGCTTTCGTGATTGTTTTTTTGAAAATCTTGCTTGTAAAAACTGCTTGAGAGTCTGTTGATACATGGTTAATGAGTTACCTTAGGCTAGTGAATCATGCTAAACCATTAAATAGGGGTACAAACATTGAAACCCAAGCATTGAAACCCAAACACTGAAGAACGAGCATGGAAAAACAAGCATTGAAAAACAAGTATCTAAGACATAAGCTGTACACTTAGCCGATTTTTCTTAACGTCAATCTACGTTAGCCTAGCCGCTCAACTATAATAGTTATGAAGAGCAATGATTAAGGGCTGTTTGTATAAATTAGCTTATTTTTACCACTGATGTCTAATACTGATTATCAAATAACTTTGTTTTTCTACAAAAAATGGCGACTGCCGAATATTTACTCTGTACAAAACAGCTTCATCAAGTCACTCTGTCATTGTAGTAAAGTCATAACTATCCGACCCTATAATAGAGAGTCCTATGCCGCCTAACTTTCATGCCGATACCCCACTCGCCCAGCGTATGCGCCCCACGACTCTTGATGCTATTATTGGTCAAGAACATTTATTAGCAGCGGGTGCGCCATTAAGACGCTTGGTGGAGCAAGGACACCTGCCGTCCATTATCTTGCATGGTGAAGCTGGCATTGGCAAAACCACCATTGCCATGCTGCTCGCTGATGCAGTTGGCAGGCCTTTTCATGCGCTATCCGCCTTGAATACTGGCGTTAAGCAATTGCGTGAAGTGCTAGATACCAAAGATTCTTTAAACTTCGAATCACCAGTGGTGTTCATCGACGAGATTCATCGTTTTAACAAAGCTCAGCAAGATGCATTACTGGGCGCTGTAGAGTCTGGTGATATTACCTTGATTGGTGCGACCACTGAAAATCCTTCCTTTAGTGTCAATAACGCCCTGCTATCACGTTGCCAAGTATATCGCCTAGAACCTCTGACACCAGAGCAAATCAGCGCAGTATTGCAACGAGCCATGCAAAAAGATAACATTCTGCAAAATCTGACTATCGATCTACAAGCGCAAAATACGATTAGCCAACTGGCACATGGTGATGCTAGAAAGGCGCTGAATGTATTAGAGCTTGCCATTCAAACGGCTGATGCTAAACAGTCGCCAGTTATCATTGATGACGAACTGGTTAGCCGAGTGGCGCAAACCGCTTTGGTGCGTTACGACAAAGATGGTGAGCAGCATTACGATATCGTATCGGCAATGATAAAATCTGTCCGTGGCTCCGATCCTGATGCAGCTTTGTATTGGATGGCGCGGATGCTGGTGGGCGGTGAGCCTGCCGACTTCATTGCGCGGCGCTTAGTGATTTTGGCCAGTGAAGATATCGGTAATGCTAACCCCAATGCCCTACTCCTTGCTGATGCAGCGTTGCGTAGTGTGCAATCTATTGGCATGCCTGAGGCACGTCTAATTTTAGGGCAAGTGGTGGTTTATCTGGCGACCAGTGCCAAAAGCAATAGCACGTATAAAGCGATTAATGCTGCGATGGCATTGGCAGAGAAGGATGCCTCCCCTGTGCCGCTACATCTACGTAATGGCGTGACCAAACTGATGCGTAACCAAGGCTATGGTCAGGATTATATCTACCCGCACGATTATCCCAACCATTACTATCCGCAATCATATTTGCCAGACAATTTAATTGGCACACGCTTTTATGAGTTTGCAGACAATCAGCGCGAACAACACAGCAAGCAATTTATGGATTGGCTAAAAACCCAAGCAGCAAGTAATGACTAACCATGCATGACACGGCTCGGTTCATTATCTAATGTACGCTTTAATGCACAAATGATAGCAATCATTGATAATACTTATGACGATTTTTGACATACTGAACGATATAGTGGGAAGATGACACAGCACGTTGCGATGAAAAGCGTTAAAATGACCTCATAATGAACTATACAAGCTATTAAGTGCGTCACTTTTTATTGAATGACATTACTGATAGCGCGCTTTGCTTGACCGTAACAGCGCTTTGTATCATCTGCTGCTACAATAGGTAGATAATGCTCTATATTCCAAATCACACCTATCTATAAATAATAAGACATTGAGATTTACTATGAGTTTAAATACGATTCCTGAGATTATCGAAGACATTCGTGCTGGTAAAATGGTCGTCTTGATGGATGATGAAGACCGCGAAAACGAAGGTGATATCATCATGGCAGCGACCCATGTGCGCCCTGAAGATATCAACTTTATGATTACCCATGCTCGCGGCTTAGTCTGCTTGACCATCTCACAAGCTCGTGCGCATCAGCTGTCTTTACCACTGATGTCTGAACGCAACGAAGCTAAATTCAGCACCAACTTTACTGTATCAATCGAAGCGGCTGAAGGCGTTACGACTGGTATTTCTGCTGCCGATCGCGCCCGTACGATTCAGGCAGCGGTTTCTGCTACTGCTAAAGCTGAAGATATTGTACAGCCTGGCCATATCTTTCCTATCATTGCGCAAGATGGTGGCGTATTGCATCGCGCTGGCCACACAGAAGCAGGTTGTGACTTATCACGCTTAGCAGGTCTTGAGCCAGCATCTGTGCTCGTCGAAATCATCAATGCTGATGGTACGATGGCACGCCGCGATGATCTTGAAATATTTGCTAAAGAGCATGACCTTAAAATTGGTACGATTGCTGATCTCATCAACTATCGTATCGCCAATGAACAAACAGTAGAAGAAGTAGAATCACATCCTTTTGAGACTGAACATGGTACGTTCACTTTGCATCGCTTCCGTGAATTTGGTGCTGATGAGACCCATTTAGCATTAGTCAAAGGCGATGTCAGCGAAGGCGTCAGTACGGTACGTGTTCATGGCTTCCATCCATTACGTGATTTGTTTGCAGCTAAAAATGACATGACTGGCCGTAGTGGCTGGAGCGTACAAGCGGCACTAAAAGAAATTAGCGCCTCAGATCGCGGTGTATTGGTTTGGATTGGTAGTAACCAGCCGGTTGATTTAGGGGATGCGTTAGACAAAGCTGCAGACAATGAATCGCAATCAACGCTTACTCAACAGCCGTATCGTAGCGTTGGTGTTGGCGCACAGATATTACGTCATTTAGGTGTCCGTGATATGCGCCTATTGTCATCACCAATGAAGTTTTATGCATTATCAGGCTTTGATCTGAACGTGGTTGATTTTGTGCATGCGCCGCAGCAAGACTAAAATCTGTTTGCGTTATTGAGTCGAAAAATCAAGCTTAAAAAAGGCACGCTAGCGTAATGTTAGCGTGCCTTTTTATATTTATGAGGTGTTAATTTTTAAAATTTAGGCGTGTGTCCAACGTCTGTTTCTAATGCGAGCAGTCGTTCGCGCTCCTCGATTGTCCAAGGCAACTTAGTTTTGCCATCACTCTCTAAGCGCACCACGACTGCTTCAGCCGTCGCAACGATAGCCAATTGCGCCGTACTATAGTAACGATACTCTATGGTTATACTTGTATTGCCCAAACGTTGACAACGAACGCCTAATAATAAAGTATCCGGATAAGTCACGGGACGCAAATACTGGCAACTGGATTGTGCTAATACGGTGACCATGCTGCCATCAAACATCCCTAACGTCTGCAAATACGCAATACGCGCTGACTCAGCATAACGGTAATAGACGACGTTGTTTAAGTGGTTAAACGCATCCATCTCACCCCAGTGAATCGGCTGATGATGAATAACAGGATAATGCGCCAATTCGTCAGGACGACTATCGTTTAGTACCTCAGTGGCAAAACCGACTGTTCTATTTGGCTGATCCATGTTTTAACCTTATCTTTCAATATTGATATAGACGATTGTCTTAAATAATATTTATTCATTGACGTCACCTTTCATTAACGTTGCGGTTTGTCCAAAATTTGCGTGGTCAACAGTGGCTTTGGTTTTGGTGCATTGGCAATCAGTCTATCTAACCAATCGAGTACTTCTGGAATATCGCTTGGCGCTTTCATTGTTTCTAAGTTCTTGGCCAGATCGTTTGTACTTTCAGCAGCACTCGTCGCATTTTTTGCTGCTTGCGCAGGTTGTTTGCTAGCAGTCATAGAAGACTGTGGCACTAAGGTTTTTAGTTGTTTACGAGCTTGCGTCAGATAGCTGACCAGCTGATCTTGTTCACGCATATTGCTAGCTTGGCTCGCTAAATTCAATGTCATAATAACTTCATGAATGGTTAGTTGGCGGCGTGTCAAAGCAAGGTTATTATTGCTTACTGCTCTACTTTTCTGAGTGCCTTCATTGCCATTATTATTGCTAGTGTCATTACTATTACTATTACTGCTCGTGGCACGCTCATGACTGTGCAAAAAATCTTGAATATTTTGAATCGCTAGATTTTGAATTTGCCACGGGCTTGGTTGTGCACTTTGTGCTTGCAGGCGTTCGATATCTTTGAGCAAGCTTTGCTTAATGACCACGGTCAACGCTGGGGCAATCTCATTGCTGTTTTGTGCCAATTGCCAATGCAGACCACGTAGTAAGTCTATCGCTGCGCTATCGTTATTGTCGGCCAATAATCTATTGGCTGCCTGTATTTGAATACGCAATAAATCCAGCTGATTCTGAGCTTGGTTATTGGTCGCTACGCTCGGCTCTGGTAAGGTCTGCTGACTCATGGCAAATATGCGATCATCCATCTCATTTAGACGGCTGACCACCTGCTCGTTGCTTTGCAGACGCTCATTGACGCTATGTTGAAAACGTTGATGGCTAATATATAAGACTAATAATGCCGCGATAAGTAGCAAAATCACCAACCATTGTAGACGCAACAACAAGGTGTTTGCTTGCCGACGCTGCTGGATAGCAGAAGGTTCCTTAGATAATGATTCAGAATTTATTGACATAAGACAGTACCGTTATGGGTAGGGTTAAACCTATTTAAAGCGAACAAAAAAAGCGTATCACGCTTTAAGTGTTGTCTGGTTATTAAGAAATCGTTTTTTCTATAGGACTTTAGCGCTAATGGATGCCAGAATGGTTTCCGGCGCCAAATCTTCCACACGCCAATAGCTCAATTGCTGTTCTGCGACCATGTTTGCCAAGCGTTCGCCCAATACGATATAAGTAAAGTCTGATAATTTAAGCACTGCATTGTCGATCTTGCTTTTGTTTGCAGCTGCTTCTAAATTCGTCGCTTCTGAAGCCTTTACTACTGTTGCTTTAACAATACTTGCCCAATACTCAAAGGCAGTACCACTACTGATCACGACGACGGGCTTTATTCTGTCTGCTGATGCTATGGTTTTTAATACGTTTTGTGCCTGAAAATCTTGTAGCCATTGCTCATATTGACTCTGCGCCTCGTCAGGCATGATGCGCTCATACCAAGCAATACTATCGATATGTACACCGCGCGCCTGCAAGGTATCGACCAGCAGACGACGTCCGCCAAGCCCGCGCCATATCAATAGTTTATCGCCCGCTTGTAGACTTTCTATCTCAGGCATCGCCAACATACCTTCGTTATTGGCAATGGTAGGTTGAAGCACGTGATAACTTGCCACCGGTAGCTTGGCATCATTGAGGACAGCAGCAGTCGCCTCACCAACCGCAATCAAATGGCTTGGCGTCTCTAGCGCCGCCAATGCGGACTCTGCCAGCTCAGTAATGTTGTTCTGTTTGTGACGCTCAACCTCAAGCGCTTGCCACATGGCTAACCCTGAGGCCGCAGCGGTCGGACTGACAATAACCAATGCTTGATAGTCACCAGCCAGCCATTGCCGCATCATTTTTCTGTCTTCATCGGTCGCTACACGTGCTTGCAATGCCAACATCGGCATCTCAATGACCGACAGCCCTGCCGCTTGTAGACACTGTGTCAGTGGCGCTGCTCGCTCTATCGGGCGAGTATTGATGACTACTTGCGGCAGCGCTGATGATTGCTCAGTTGAGTGAGGCGAATCCGTGAACTGTGATGTTGAACAAGGCATAAACCGACCATGAAACAATGCTTATGAAATTAAAGTGAGCGTAATCAGAGTCAGTATAAGTAATTACCATTCTATGATTGAGCTACTCACCATACAGAAATACTATTCTTAGATGTTATCTACTTAGATAGTATCTATTCGAATATTATCTACTCAGATATCATTCACTAAGATGTTATTCACTAAGATGTTATTCACTAAGATGTTATTCAGGATGATAAATCGCTGATAAGATAGCACCAGCACCATCGGCAAGTAGGAGCTTGGCAACATCAATACCAAGTTGATTGGCCTGTATTTCTTGCTCTTCTTGCGTACCGACTAATGTGACACGCTTTTCTGCCTTTAATAACTGGCTACCATCGGCTTGACCTACTCGACCACGGAGCCACAACACATTGCCATTGTCGTTATTACCGTTATCGCCATTGTCATCGTTGTTGGCAGCTGTTTCATCAGCCATTTGTAGAACGGCATAAGCCGCAATCGGCACTTGGCAACCGCCTTCTAAATGACGGTTTAGCGCGCGCTCAGCGATAAGGCGAATACGAGCCTTATCATCATTTAGCGGTGCAAGCAATTTTATCACCTCGTCATCACCTTCACGGCATTCAATTGCCAGAGCACCCTGCCCAACCGCAGGCAAGCAAGCATCAATATCAAGCTCGCCGCGAATGCGATCGGTAAGCTCAATACGCTGTAAACCACTGGTCGCTAGAATAATCGCATCATACTCGCCAGCATCCAGCTTACCCAAACGGGTACCAACGTTACCGCGCAAGGTTTTGATTTGTAGATCGGGGCGATAGGCTTTGATTTGACACTGACGACGCAAGCTTGACGTGCCAACCACCGCACCTTGTGGCAACTCATCAATACTATTATAAGTATTGGAAACAAAAGCATCCGTTGGTGAAGCGCGTTTGCAATAAACACCCAGCATCAAGCCTTTCGGCAACTGCATGGGCACGTCTTTTAATGAGTGCACGGCGATATCTGCTTGGTTCTCATACAGCGCTTGCTCAAGCTCTTTGACAAACAAACCTTTACCGCCGATTTTGGCCAATGGCGTGTCCAAAATTTTGTCACCTTTAGTGACAATTTTTAGCAGATTAATGGTCAAGTCAGGATACATCTCTAGCAGGCGATCACGAATATGTTCAGCTTGCCATAGCGCCAACGGACTCTGGCGTGTGGCGATATTTAAAGTGGTCAAAGCAGGTTGCTGCGGATTGCTCATAAAGGGCCTCAATAAGTTCGATACGACAGTGCAATATTCATGCGATGTCAATGCGAAACAGTCATGCAAATTTACATTATAAACTATCGATAAAGACCATTTACCATGACTGCCAACGCAAAAAAATACCCCTATTTAAGCATAAATAAGGGTTTGATGATATGGGATGATTATTTCGCTATGACAATGGTGTGTTACATACTCTGAATTTTTTCACGTAACGCTGGCAGGTGGCGGCGGCTAACCGCTAGCGTCTCATCAATACCTTTAAACCGTATCTGATACTGTCCCGCATCTAAGGTCTCTAAAAAGTCCAAAAATCTGAGATTAATAATAGCGTTACGGTGTACCCGAAACAGGCGGTCTTCAAACTCTTGCTCCAACTCTTTTAGGGTCTCGTCAATGAGGACAATACCGTCTTTATGACGAACTTTGACGTACTTTTGATCAGCCGTAAAGTAGTAAATATCTTTGAGCTTAATCAGCTCAACACCGCGGTGGGTACGTGCCGCAATATGTTCACGGACGGGACGTGCCATTGGATCTTCGAGCTTACGAATCTCATTTAACTGCGCTGCGTTTAGATTCTTCGCTTTAGCAAGTGCCTCTAGCAGTTCATCTTTATTGGCTGGTTTTAATAAATAACCAATCGCATTGGCTTTTAGCGCGGCAATCGCATAATGATCGTAAGCAGTGACAAAAATAATCGCTGGCGGGTGCTCAAGCTTAGCAAGCTCTTGCGCACAGCGAACCCCATCCATTTCAGGCATGCGAATATCTAATAAAATGATGTCCGGTTGTTGAGTTTTCACTGCCACGATGGCTTCTGCGCCTGTCGTTGCTTGCGCAACCACTTGATGACCCGACTCCTGCACAATCCTAACCAAACGCTCACGTGCTAACGGCTCATCATCACAAACTACAATCCGCATGGAAACTCCTTTCTTACGGCGTACCTAGTATATTTCTTTAATCGTATCAGTAACATAATAACATTTATCCTTAAGCTGTTATCGCCATCCTTTAAAACTAATAACGAAAATAATAATAGTATAAATGCTGCAATAAATATGCCACGGTCAGTTACTAAAGAGAATATAACCAGATAAAAATCATAGACTGACGTCTTGAAGAGGGTAATCTATGACAGTAACGATTTGCTTACTAGTGACGGTACTTTGAATGTCGGCACTTTGGCCAAAGTAGGCGCGTAAACGTTCGGCTTGAATATAAAAATTCATGTGCTGACGTAAATCATAGTGAACCATTAAGGTTTTTTTGGGCAGTTGCACACTGATGGTAATCGTCACGCGATGCTGTTGCCACGTTACTTCAATATCGATATAAATGGTTTCGGTGGTCATTTCAACCACATTGAGTAGCATCTTTTCAATCACGCTTTGGAGCATCAAAGCAGTGATGACCATGTCATACATGACATCCTCGTCAGGTAGCCGCCAATTGATGATGAGCTTGTCCGCCAAACGAATAGATTCAATGGCAAGATAATGCTCGCAAAGCGCGATTTCTTCTTCAAAACTAATCTCTCGGGCACCTTCAAAACTGGCACGGAATAACGCGGAAACGTGTTGTAGTAAATCAGCTGCCCGAGGAGGGTTGGACTCAATAAGGGATACTAAAGTATTAATGGTATTAAAGAAGAAATGCGGGGCAAGGCGTGCTTTAATCACATCGTTTTGTGCAGTCAATTTATACTCAAACGATTTTTTGAGCGCACTAACCTCACGATAGCGACGTAAAAAATACAGTAGAAACACCAAGGTAAAGCCGCCACCAATGATGGTATCAAACAGAACATTGATAATAAAAGCTTGCAGATCGTATTCAAGCCAGCCCACATTGATCATAATAAGCATGACTAATGTCATTGATATTGCAGAAGCTAGCATGAGTAGCGCAAGAATATAAATGCTGACTTTGACGATGCTCATGCGTGTAAAGACAGGGCGTAAATAATCTACTAGGTATAATGATGGTATGATACTTACTGTGTTTTGTAAAAATCGGCTCATGAATTTAATCACAAATTCTGACCAAGTTGCCAAGTCATGACGATCAATCACCGTCACGAACAGCGACCAAAAAAAGATGTAAAGCAGCCACTGCCAAGGTCTCATGACGTCCATGAGCTTGGGAATAAAAAACTCTAAGCGCGCAGCTAGTAAGGCAACCTCATCATTTGCTATACTTGGGCTCTTATTCTCTTGATTTGTCTTAGACCGATATGAACGCCAATTCTTCACACCCTAGTAATCCTGATTCAAATAAAAATTCATCTGTCGCTGATTTTAGCACAGATGCTTCTATAACAAACGCTGCGGTACAAAACAGCCCGACCAGCAGTCAAGGTCAGCAGATGTGGGGCGGGCGCTTTAGTGAAGCAACCGATAGCTTCGTCGCTGCCTTTACTGCCTCCGTGGGCTTCGATCAACGCTTCGCGCGGCACGATATTCAAGGCTCGATTGCACACGCAACCATGCTTAAAGAATGTGACATCTTAAGTGCTGATGATGTTGCCACTATTATTGACGGTCTACAACAAGTGCTGCAAGAGATTGAAGCTGGTGAATTTAACTGGTCGATTGCGCTTGAAGACGTGCATATGAACGTTGAATCACGCCTGACAGATATCGTCGGTGCGGTGGGCAAAAAGCTACACACTGGTCGTAGCCGTAATGATCAGGTCGCCACCGATATCCGTTTATGGCTGCGCGAAGAGACTGATAATATCATTGCCTTGTTAGTGCGCTTGCAAAGTGGCTTATTAGATTTGGCTGAGCAGCATACTGATACCATCATGCCTGGTTTCACCCATTTGCAAACCGCGCAGCCAGTCAGCTTTGGTCATCACGTGATGGCATGGTTTGAGATGTTATATCGCGATACTGAACGTCTAGTCGATGCGCGTCGCCGTATCAATCAGATGCCGCTTGGTAGTGCCGCGCTTGCTGGCACGACGTTCCCAATCGATCGTACGATTACCGCTGAACTGTTGGGCTTTGAAGGCATTTGCCAAAACTCGCTTGATGCTGTCTCAGATCGCGACTTCGCTATTGAGTTCACATCAGCTGCTTCTATCTTGATGATGCACATGTCACGCATGAGCGAAGAGATTATCCTGTGGATGTCAGCGCAGTTTAACTTTGTGCAGATACCAGATCGCTTCTGTACCGGCTCATCTATCATGCCGCAAAAGAAAAACCCTGATGTGCCTGAATTGGTACGCGGTAAAGCAGCACGCGTCTTTGGTCAACTCATGACCTTGCTCAGCCTGATGAAGAGCCAACCCCTCGCCTACAATAAAGACAACCAAGAAGACAAAGAGCCACTCTTTGATTGCGTCGATACGCTTACCGGCTGTTTATTGGCCTTTGGTGACATGCTACCAAACATCACCCCAAATAAAGAAAACATGCGCGCTGCTACCATGAAAGGCTATGCGACAGCGACTGATTTGGCAGACTATTTAGTGCGTAACGGTGTCGCTTTCCGTGATGCCCATGAAGTGGTTGGTCATGCCGTCGCTTTAGGTATCAAAGAAGGCGTCGATTTGAGTGATTTATCCTTGGCACAGCTACAGCAGTTTAGCGATGCTATTGGTGACGATGTTTTTGACTTTTTAACACTAGAAGGCTCATTGGCAGCTCGTGATCATTTAGGTGGCACAGCACCCAATCAAGTGAAGCAAGCCGTCGTTAATGGTCGCGCGCGTTTAAAAGTATTTGCGTAAAACCTTTAATAAAACTAGCATCTATTAATAAAAAACCCGCTCTCTAGGCGGGTTTTTTATTAGCGTTAAAAACAAATGGATGGTTACCTTCTATACACCTGATAGGCTTGGCTAAATCCACCAAGACCGTTATCATAGGTGGATACTAATATTCGATTTAATAATACAATAAGGACTGCCTCATGACTGAGAGTTTTAATCCACAAGCCAATACGGTATTTTGCCGCAAATATCAGCAAGAATTGCCAAAAATGCCACATCCACCTTTTCCTAATAAAAAAGGTCAAGAGCTGCAAGAAACGGTCTCTGACAAAGCATGGAAAGAATGGATTGAGCACCAAACCATGCTGATTAACGAAAACCATCTAAGCATGATGGATCCTAAAGCCAAGCAGTTTTTAACCGAGCAACGTGATAAGTTTTTAGACAATGAAGATTATGAGCGCGCGCAAGGTTGGACGCCAGAAAGCTAATTATTTTTAATTTTCTGCTATAAAAAAACGCGCTATATAAATAATATAGCGCGTTTTTTATTTATATATTATAGTCAGTTGAAAATAAAACTGTTATATAAATTTAAACGTGCTACTGGGATAAATTTGACTTGCGTGCTGCGTTCTCAGAGGCTGCGCACCCTACATTTGAAGACAGCACCCCAGTAGCGCTATGTTCTTTTTAGAGTACATCGACTATGAAGCGTGTTAAATACCCTATCAATCCTCAGTCTTTTTTGCTGCACCAGCATCGGTAACGGATGTTGCGCTTGCTTGGCGTGCAGCCATTCGATCGTTAGCTTCTTGCACCGCTTTTTCGACCTCAGCATAGTCTGAATGACGCACGTCCTGACCGCTGATGTAGTTAATAACCAGCTCTGCCACGTTCTGCGCATGATCACCGATACGCTCAAGTGCACGCAGCACCCACATAATATTCATGACTTTTGAGACATAGCGCGAGTCCTCCATGATATAAGTCATCAAGGCGCGAATGGCCGACTGATACTCATCATTGACCACTTTATCATTACGCATGACTTCAAAGGCTTGCTCAGCGTTCGATTGGCTAAAAGCTTCCAGCGCATTATGTACCATCAGCCGAACTTGGTTACTCAAATGCTGAACTTCCGCATACCCATATTCAGTCTTACCTTGCGCGATAATTTTGATTGCCATCTGGGCAATTTTCACCGCTTCATCACCGATGCGCTCTAAATCGACCACGCCTTTGCTGATGGCCATGACCAAACGCAAATCACTGGCAGCTGGCTGACGTTTGGCAACCAATAATAAAATATGTTCGTCCAAATCGACTTCCATACGATTGATATCAAAATCCATATCAATCACTTCTTGTGCCAGCGCTTGGTTTTTATCAGTTAATGCATGGATTGCCTTGGCGACTTGATTGGCCGCGCTATCACCCATATGCAGAAACAGTCGAATCGCTTCATCAAGATCTTGGTCAAAACTTTTGGAGATATGCTTGTCATTTTGCATAGAACGTATTCCCTGAAATCTGGGTTTCGATGACACTGTGTGCCTATTAAAGGGCACATTGTTTGAGTGCTCAAAACCGATCTGCCGATATACCTCGGTCAATGTCAAAAACTTCGAATGATTGCTCACAATAAGTGCTCATCCTATTTGCTTGTTATCAGCGTCTTATTATCAGTGCTTGATGGTCAGTACATAACCATCAGCGTAATGACTGACATTATCACTCAATGAAAAGCGACTGACGGCTGACGCTAAGCGTCGCCCAACTTAATCATCAATGCGCTTAGCCATAACGACCCGTAATATAATCTTCCGTCGCTTTTTGCGCCGGTTTGGTAAATATCTGATCCGTCTCACCCATCTCGATCATATCACCCAAATACATATAGACCGTATAGTCCGACACCCTTGCCGCTTGCTGCATATTATGCGTCACAATAGCGATGGTATAGTCGTTTTTGAGATCTTCAATCAGCGCTTCAATAGCACCGGTAGAGATAGGATCAAGCGCGGAAGTTGGCTCATCAAGCAACAATACCTCTGGCTTGGTGGCGACACTACGCGCTATACATAAGCGTTGCTGCTGTCCACCGGATAATGACAGTCCAGAGGCTTTCAGTTTGTCTTTAACCTCAGGCCATAATGCTGATTTTTTCAGTGCCCATTCCACTCGATTATCCAGCTCAGCTTTGCTTAATTTTTCATAAAGACGCACACCAAACGCCACATTGTCGTAAATCGACATTGGGAATGGCGTCGGTTTTTGAAAAACCATACCGACTCGTGCGCGTAGCAAATTAACATCGACGTCTTTGTCTAAAATATTTGCACCGTCAATATTGATATTACCTTCTGCCCGCATGCCTGGATACAGATCATACATACGATTAAAGGTACGCAGCAGCGTTGATTTTCCGCAACCTGATGGGCCAATAAACGCGGTCACTTTTTTATCAGGGATATCAATATTGATATTTTTTAATGCTTGGAAATCATCGTAATAAAAATTCAGATCTCGAACTTCCAATTTTGCAGGCGGCATATTTTGTGGAATATCATGCAGTGTTTGCTTGTTAAAGCTTGCGGCATCTGGCTGAGCCATTTGTGCACTGGTCGATAAAGGGTTGGTTAATAGATTGTCTTCGGTGATATGAGACTTTTTAACCGCCGTTTTTTTAGGCGCTTTATTGATGACATCATTCATAATATTATCCAACCTAACTCAATGAAAAGTGATATAAATTTAAGTAAAAATCGACGAGGCCTGATTTTTTAGTAGCTGTTATTTGCTGTGACCACGGTTGCCAATAAACCGCGCCAAAATATTCAGTATCAATACAGACAAGGTAATCAGTAATGCCGCTGACCATGCCAAGGTATGCCAATTGTCATAAGGACTCATGGCAAACTGATAAATGGTGTTGGGCAAGTTGGCAATGGGCTTACCCATATCGGTACTGAAGTATTGGTTATTCAGCGCAGTGAATAGTAACGGTGCAGTCTCACCAGTGATTCTGGCAAAGGCTAACAATACGCCTGTGGTCAGTCCGGCTTTGGCAGCTTTGATCGTGACTTTGGTTACCAGTTGCCACTTTGGTGTGCCCAAGGCATAGGCCGCTTCACGAATGCTATTGGGCACTAAGTTGAGCATATTTTCTGTGGTACGTACGACGACAGGAATAACGATTAACGCCAACGCCAACGCGCCTGCCCAACCAGAAAAGTTATTGCCTTTGACCATCAATGCATAAATAAAGAGACCTATCACAATCGAGGGTGCTGATAGCAAAATATCGTTTAAAAAACGAGTTACCTTGCCTAGCATACTGCCTTGAGAAAATTCTGACAAATAAATACCGGTCATCAGCCCAATCGGTGCCCCGATAAACAAGCCTGAAAACGCCAACATGATTGAGCCGACAATGGCGTTGCGTAGGCCACCTGCGCTCATCGGTGGCGGGGTATCAGCCGTAAATACTGGCAACTGTACCAATCCTTGAAAACCTTCAACGAACAGGGTCAGTAAAATCCATAATAGCCAAAATAAACCAAACGCCATCGCCGACAACGCAAAGCCCAATCCAAGCTTATTCAGACGACGACGCTTGTTATAAAGGCTTTTGTTATAACGTGCCTCAAAGCTTGTCTTCGTCGGTAATGCGGTAGTAGCTCTGATAGCTTGATTAGGCATAACATTCGTTTCCCGTATCTTTTTAGATAGCCTTTTTAGATAATCTTTTTAGACAACATTAATCTCTATCGTGCTGATACAACGTTGGCTTAGCGATTGCCTGCTTTATGATCCATGCGCATGAGCATGAGCTTCGCTATGGACAGCACAATGAAAGTAATCACAAATAAGATTAAGCCTAAATGTAATAAAGATGCCAGATGCAGCTCACTAGACGCTTCGGCAAACTCATTGGCCAGCGCTGAGGTAATCGTAACCCCAGAGGTAAACAGGCTTGGACTGATATTAAAGGCATTACCAATCAAGAAAGTCACCGCCATGGTCTCGCCCAATGCGCGACCCAGCCCTAAAATAACACCACCAACCACACCAGCTTTGGTATACGGCAAAATAATCTTGAACATGACTTCCCAAGTCGTCGCGCCCATGCCATAGGCTGATTCTTTTAATAAGTCTGGCACGACGGAAAAAACATCGCGCATGGTGGCAGCGATAAAGGGAATAATCATGATGGCAAGCACCAAGGAAGCGGTAAACATCCCTAGTCCCATCGGTGCGCCTTCAAACAGCTTACCAATAATCGGTAAAGGCCCGACGTGTTCAATAAACCATGGCTGGATGTGATCGCCAAAAAACGGCGCGAAGACGAACAAGCCCCACATACCATAAATGATAGAGGGGATACCAGCCAATAGCTCAATGGCGATACCAAGCGGTTTTTTTAGAAAAGCAGGACACATTTCGGTCAAAAATATGGCAATGCCAAAGCTCACTGGCACGGCTATCAGAATGGCGATAAAGGAGGTCACTAAGGTGCCATAGATGGGTGCAAGTGCGCCGTATTCATTGGCGACCGTATCCCAGTTATTGCTGGTATAAAAACCTAGACCAAACTCTTGAATACTTGGCCAAGCCCCGACAATTAACGACACTAAAATACCACCTAGAGACATCAATACCAGTATGGCAAATGCTTTGGTGGAGTTAACGAATAAAGCATCGTAACGTTTTTGTTTAGCCAGTTGGGACCTTAAGTCTGTCATAAGTGTCTCAGCATTCAATAGAATAAGATTAAAAAATGAGCGTGTTTATCAAGTTTTATCACAACAAACTCAGCAGATATGAGTATCAGAAGCTATAAATATCATTGGCTTTGCGATTAAATTCGCTGTGATAAAACCTTTCAAACAACTACCGGAGAATAGTTGTTTGAAAGGGTAATTCGATCGTTATTAAATAATGACTATCGAATTACTGAGCAGGTTTATAGACAGGCTGTCCATCGCTACCTTTTACGTCGTTCCATTTTGCTTTGAACAAGGCCACTGCCGTGTCAGAGAATGGTACGTAGTCTAGTGCCATAGCGTCATCATCACCTTGGCTATAAGCCCAGTCAAAGAAGTTCAACACGCCAGCGACTTGCTGAGGATTCTCTGGTTGCTTATGGACTAAGATAAAGGTGGCAGCAGCGATAGGCCATGCTTGGTCAGTCTCAGAGTTGGTGATGACTTTATAAAAGCCTTCTTGTTGTGACCAATCAATATCACCTGCCGCAGCAAAGGTCTCAGCTGATGGTTGCACGATGTTGCCAGCTGCATTTTTCAATGCTGTATGTGACATCTTGTTTTGCTTAGCGTAAGCATACTCAACATAGCCGATAGAGTTTTTCATACGGTTAACGTAACTTGAAACCCCTTCATTACCTTTACCGCCTGCACCAGTCGCAGAGGTCGGCCATTTGACTGTTTTATCAACACCAACCGTGTCTTTCCAATCTGGTGATACTTTGGCCAGATAGTCCGTAAAGTTAAAAGTCGTACCTGAACCATCTGAGCGGAATACCGTCGTGATTGCCGCGTCTGGCAAGGTCAAATCTGGGTTCATGGCTTTGATAGCTGGGTCATTCCATTTACTGATTTTACCCAAATAAATATCTGCTAAGGTTGTACCGTCTAGCTTCAATGCGCCCGGCTCTATACCGTCGATGTTAACGATTGGCACGACGCCACCGATAACTGTCGGAAACTGAATAAGGCCAGACTCTTCAAGCTCTTCAGGCGTCATCGGTGCATCAGAGGCACCAAAATCAACGGTTTTTGACTGAATTTGTTTGATACCACCAGATGAGCCAATCGATTGATAGTTGACTTGGCCACCAGTTGCCCCATTGTAGTCATAAGACCATTTGGCATAGATAGGCTGCGGGAATGACGCACCTGCACCCGTGATATTCATGGCGATATTTTCAGCAGATTTAAAACCTGTGGTAGCAGAAGAGGCTGTTTGAGAGGTTGACTCAGCCGTGGTAACAGCGCTACTGCTAGTATCAGCAGTGGGCTCTGCCGGGTCGGTTGATTTATTACATGCCGTGAGCATTAATGTACAACTAACGGCTACTGCTAATAACGAATAACGCATGTAGGACTCCTGAAGTTTAACAACGATATGAAAAAGCATTGTTTGTGATATGCGTGCTATCTTGCCAAATCTTTATGACAGTTTGATGACAGTTGTCACAATCTTTCATTCGCTTTACATAATATTCAGGCAGCACTGCTATATTTTCAATAAATACAAATGATATCAATAATTTATAGATAACAACCTGATACAACCATACTCATAGAAAGCATCAGACGCCATCTTAAGTTGTTATATGATTAGCCAAATACTATTAGCCGTTGGTGCAGAATTTTGTTAGTATGAATAAGATTCACAACACTGACAGACTCGGGGTGCGGTGTATTAAAGATTGGCTTTATTAAATTCGCTTTATTAAAGTAACCGCCTTTTAATACATTCGCTGAGAGATCACCCGCCGAACCTGATGCGGTTAGTACCGACGCAGGGAAGTCTTAAGCCTATGTTATACAAGTACAAAGGGCGTGCAGAAATGCCTTTTTATTATCGCCAACCTCTACCAGTATTTTTTGTGCTGATGGATAGCGTTAATAATCAGTTCCGTCCCTCAATCAGCGAAAGATCACTGACTACGTTTAGGTTTGATAGCGCTAGCAGGTTTTTTTACGATTGAATTTGTCCGTATCATGTATGCTTACCCCCGCAGATTCTGGCGGTGTTGCCTATACTATTAGACCAACACGCTAGGACAGCATATGACTATTTCAGACATTACCTCGAACACAAAAGCTGCTCAAACTCATATCCCAGCCGATGCTTCGCTCAATGCGACTGCCAGCAAAGCGGATAAAAAAGCAGATGCCCTAAAAACCCCTGCCCATCGCCATCAAACAGACGCGCGCTTTGAAGAAGATGCCCGCGACTTACACCGTATTTTGCCCGCCTCTCGTAAAATTTATATCGAAGGCTCAAGACCCGATATTCAAGTACCGATGCGCGAAATAACGCTTGATCCTACCCCTGTGCAAGGCGTTTCTGAGAACGAATGGGAACAGAACCCACCGTTTTATGTCTATGACACCTCAGGTGTTTATACTGACCCCAATGCCACCATTGACCTCACCAAAGGTCTGCCAAAACTACGTGAAGGCTGGATAAACGAGCGCGGAGATACCGAGCAGTTAACAGGTCTATCAAGTCAGTATGGACAAACGCGCGCGCGTGATATCAGCACTGCCAACTTACGATTTGCTCACATTGATAAACCGCGCCGTGCCAAAGATGTTGATGGTAAAACAGGCAATGTCACCCAAATGTACTACGCACGTCGCGGCATTATTACGCCTGAAATGGAATATATCGCCATTCGCGAAACCCAAAAGCAGCATGACTTGACGGACATACGCCAACATGACGGAGAGAGCTTTGGTGCTAATACGCCGACGGTTATCACGCCTGAATTTGTGCGTAGTGAAGTGGCTGCTGGACGTGCCATCATTCCCAACAACATCAATCACCCTGAATCTGAGCCGATGATTATCGGGCGCAATTTTTTGGTCAAAATCAACGCCAATATCGGTAACTCAGCGCTCGGCTCCTCTATCGATGAAGAAGTCTCAAAAATGACGTGGGCCACACGTTGGGGCGCGGATAACATCATGGATTTGTCCACCGGCAATCATATTCACGAAACCCGCGAGTGGCTGATTCGTAACTCACCAGTGCCGATTGGTACGGTCCCTATTTATCAAGCGCTAGAAAAAGTCGATGGCGTGGCTGAAGATTTAACGTGGGAGATATTCCGCGACACCCTAATTGAACAAGCAGAGCAAGGCGTTGATTACTTCACCATTCACGCAGGTGTACTGCTGGATTATGTGCCAATGACTGCCGGACGCCTGACGGGCATTGTCTCGCGCGGCGGCTCTATCATGGCGCAGTGGTGCATGGTGCACCAACAAGAGAGCTTTTTATACACGCACTTTGAAGATATCTGCGAGATTATGAAAGCCTATGATGTCGCCTTTAGTTTGGGTGATGGCCTACGTCCGGGTTGTTTACAAGATGCCAATGACGAAGCGCAATTTAGCGAACTCAAAACCTTGGGTGAGCTGACCAAAGTGGCATGGGAGCATGATGTGCAGGTGATGGTTGAAGGACCGGGTCACGTCGCGATGAACCGTATTAAAGAAAATATGGATTTGCAGCTTGAGCTGTGTGCGGACGCGCCATTTTATACTTTAGGGCCATTAACGACTGATATTGCACCGGGTTATGACCATATTACTAGTGCCATAGGGGCGGCGATGATTGGTTGGTTCGGCACCGCCATGCTTTGTTATGTCACGCCAAAAGAACACTTGGGTCTACCAAACAAAAAAGATGTTAAAGATGGCATCATTACTTACAAAATTGCTGCCCATGCTGCTGATTTGGCCAAAGGTCATCCAGGTGCACAAGCACGTGACAATGCGTTATCTAAAGCGCGTTTTGAATTCCGCTGGGATGATCAGTTCAATCTAGCACTCGATCCAGATACAGCGCGTGAATATCACGACGAAACGCTGCCGAAAGACGCGCATAAGACAGCGCACTTTTGCTCGATGTGTGGGCCAAAATTCTGTTCGATGAAAATCACTCAGAACGTGCGAGATTATGCGGCAGGACTTAAGAGTAAAGAGGCATAGGCTGAGTTAATTAGCTCACCTTTATTTTTGCATAAAAAAGCTTGAACTCAGTTATTCTGGGTTTAAGCTTTTTTTGTACCTACTCGTGAGGATTGTAAAAAAACCCGTTTCAAATAAGAATCACATATTTTCATTATTAACATATAAAAAGGCAAAACCAATGGATAGCCGAAGACAACAATCAAAAGTGTATATCCATGATACCCGCTGGCATGCTCGCCTAGTAACCAGTCTATAAAGTAAATTTTATAGAAAACTATCATTAATGCTATGAGAGGCACAATGAACACTCCCGACCAAAGGATTGCTTTTGCTTGTTTAGAGTGCTTTTTGTGACTCGAACGCAACGATCTATAATGCATAAAACCAAATAACATTATTGATACTAAAAACACTACTCTTCCATCTAAATCAATCAGCCATTGAGCCAAAGAACTTGGTGGCTGTCGGTAAGATATTTCTAAAACATCGTTAGGAATATGATCAAAGACCCACTTCGAATCAGCTTGTAGTGCTCCACCTAAAGGCTTACCAAGATTAGTCTTTAAGTATTGCGACTCATCAGCAATCTTTAGAGTAACGGTTAAATTACCAAAGCTTTTCCAAGTTTTGGCAGGTTTTAATGAATAGTTATAAATATACTGATTGGTCCAATTACTACGGTCTATTGTAGGATGAGCAGAATATTTAACATTAATGACATGATTGCCTTCGCTTAAGTTTATCTCAAAGTATTTAGCGTCATTATTGAACTGTACAGCCGTATCCGTTTCTGGATCATGATAAGCAGGCAATGATTTTGACTGACTTTCATAATCATAATTGATAAGTACTGGTACCGCTTGCCCATCGACTTCGACTATAAAGCTTTTGTCTGTATCATTACCTATGTTATCGAACACCTCAAAAACCAAAGGTATTCGATCGCCTTCTTTAGCGCTATAAATTTCGTAAGTGACATCATAGTCAGCTTGATTAAAACCTTCAGCAATATTGATATCTATGTTTTCAGACAATATATCGATATCTTTGCTTGAATATGCCGTACTGGCATTAGTACCTTCGATAATGGGAGACGCCATATTGGCATAGCTAAACATGCTAGTACTTAATAAAAGCAATCCTAAAATGATCCTACGCATTAATATTCTCTCAAATGGCTCGTCAGCTAGCTGTTCGCGAATCACAAAGCTATTTACAGCCTTCAACTATAATTACTTTACTGTTTTAGTAACCGTCTGTTTAACCATCATAAAAGCCACAAAACTGATGACCAGATAAACGGGTGTCAATACTATATAGCCTAACGGCAAAACCCATATAAAGAACAAATCACGACTCTCTCCTGTTGCGCCTTGACCAATGATCATATCCGTCATCAGTAGATAGAGGTAATAAATTATCAGGCTAAGCAGAGGTACTAGGAAACCACCCACGAGCATGACTGTCCAAAGGGTTTCGGGCTGGGATTGCTGTCTACGTTTCATCATACGTAAATGCAGTCCACCCAATACAAATAGCGCGAAACTTATAGTTATGAATGGCGAAACAGCCGTCAAAACTTTTGCCACAGGATTCAGAGGTGCTTGAATAATAAAATCAATCTCTTTTGTTAGATTATCTTTGAAATGCCATTGGTTATTAGAAGTTAAAGTATTCTTCGTGCCATCGATACCCATACTGATATAGTCTAAACTACCATTGAAATTTAGCTTAACAAATGACCCTTTAAACTGCTTATCATCACTGACGCTCTCCTTCATCGGTACTAACGAATAAGAGTAAGTGCTTATCCCAGTCCAATCACTGCCATAATAATGCGGCTGGACGTCATAAGTAGCTGTAATAGTATGCAACCCTGACGACAAATCCAGATTGATATACTTTGAATCTGCTCTGAATTGCTCTAAATCAGTATTGGCTGGTATATAGAAGTCAGAGGTCTCAAGCCCGTTATTATCTTCAGTAACCGTTACAACAGGCACCGATTGACCATCAACAGTAATTTCGAACTCATCACTTTGTTCAAATTCATCAAATACTTCAAAAACTAATGGGTATTGCAGCCCTTCACGATTGCTATACAGCTTATAGCTCACTCTATAGCTATCACTATTAGCATCATCTGTAATATCGATATCAACTGTCTCTGATATAACATCGATGGCATTATTAAAATAAGCAGCACTTGCCCAAGTGCCTGAATAGCCTACAGGCTCCATAGCCTGAACGACTGCACTACAGCTTAGTATTAGTAAACTTAAAACCACAAAACGAGGCACAACTGCTCCAATAACTTTATGACAAACATAAGTTTAATTTTTTTCTATTGTAAATGCTATAAAAAAATCCCAGCAAACATAAAGTTTACTGGGATTATAAATTTTATTTTGAATAGCTATTGCTTAAACTTTCGACGCCTCAAAGATATCTTCAATTGAGTTGTTAATGGTTTCAGAAAATTCCTCATCGCTTTGTTGCTTACTTAAACCTTCAGTAAAGGCACGTGAGAAGCTCGCAATCATACCTGGGTTTTGTTTTAGCTTAGCACAAGCATCGCTCCGGCTATAGCCACCAGATAAAGCCACCACTTTTAGCACTTTTGGATGATTAATCAGTTCTTGATAAAAACCCGCTTCCTCTGGCAAAGTCAATTTTAGCATGACTTGATGATCACCACTTAAACGATCCAGATTATGCAATAGACTGGTTTTAAGTATCAGCTCACAGTCATGTTTTTTAGTGCCATCAATATTTACTTCTGGCTCGACGATTGGCATCAGGCCTTTTGAGATGATTTGCTTGGCGACATCAAATTGCTGCTGCACGACTAGCTCGATACCATCGACATTGGGCTCATAAATCACTGAACGCATCTTGGTACCAAATACTGGATAGTTTTTGGCTTTGTCCAATAACGCATCTAAATCAGGTATCGGGCGCATGACTTGCACGCCGTTCATTTGTTCAGCCAGACCTTTATCAACCTTAAGAAATGGCACGATATTTTTGTTTTCCCACAGGTAGTTAGCCGTCGACTTACCCTCAACCTCACGCTCCATAGTATCTTCGAATAAAATCGCCCCAAGCACGCGCTCATTATCAAAAGACTCACACGTGATGATACGCGCACGCATCTCATGTACGAGATCGAACATGGTGTCATCATTGTCATAATCGTCGCTGCTCACGCCATAATTTTCGAGTGCTTTTGGCGTACTGCCCCCACTTTGGTCAAGCGCCGCGATGAAGCCTGAACCATTTTTTATACGCTGTAATTGCTTCTGGTATTCCATTGAGTGTACATCCTATTGTTATTCATTGAGGTCAAGTGTCTCAAAGCAAATCGCTTTTTGTCAGCTTATATCAGTCTTGCTGTTTTTAAGCAACCTTATCATAGGATGCCCTGCGTGCCTATATCTGATAAGTTACCGATTTTATAAATCGTAACGACGTTGATGGATTTGGGCTAAACGGTTATGCTAAATAATTTATGCTAAAAACAGTACTGCCACACAGCCAACTGCCAATAACAGCCCTACTATATTAATACGATTGAGGCGCTCTTTAAATACCCCAACGCCGATGATAGTTGCCACTGCGATGACACCTACATTCATACCAGTAAACACAATGCTTGGTGACTCAGACAATACTTGATGCGCTCGTACATAAGCGTAAATATTGCCCATATTCAGCGCACCCAGCAGTACTCCTGCCATGAGGGCATTGCCCTGCCAGCGCACACGAGTGATTAGCAAATAAATAAACAGTAACAGCCCTGCCAGCCCGAAACTTATAAATAAGGTTAGCGGAAAGGCGGACCCTTGCTTGGCAACTTGCTTGAATAGAATATCAATAATGCCATAGCCTGCCCAGACGCCAAATAACCAAAGCGGCGTTTGGCGCGCCTGTTTGTCCATGCCGCCCTGCTGTGGACGATAAACCAAAGCACCGAGAGCTAAAAACCCTAATACCAAACCAAATATACGAGTACCCGTCAGCATCTCACCGAATAATAAAAAAGCAGCAACGATAGGAATGATGAGTGATAAACGTTGGGCAGCATCGGTTGCCACCATGCCGACCGCTGCAATCGCGCGCCCAAGAATGATAAATACGGCAGGCAGCAATACGCCAAGCGCTATGATAATCCCCCACGCGCTTCCTAACAGACTAAGTCCGCTGATGTCTGGCTTCAATAAAAACCAAGTGAGTAAGAACGCTACTGGGTAACCGGCGACGATAGTCTGACGGATATCGATATTTCGTTGACGTAATATTTTTAAAAGTACTGACACAGCGACACTACATAGTACCGCGATGGTTAAATACATCATGAACGTCTACCTTTTAAGCTGCAATTTTGTGTATTTATTATTCGTTTACTCAAACACGCCCTAAACGGAAGCGACTAAATTAGCCAAAAATGAGAACAGTCCCTAAGCCATGTTTTCTGCTCAACAAAACCATAGAATGTAACAAAATATGTTTTATACAGCAATCTATTTATAGTGCTTTTGCTAACAGGTAGTAAACATAGGCAGCTATTGATTGTCAATTTACAATTAGCATGCAGGCGTGATTACGAAGTTTTGTTAAAATAGCGTAACTTCCTATTCACACAAATAAATGTTCAAGACAATGCTTGCCAGCGTTTGTCTTGGCGTATTGCTATTGATGTTCTCCCCTTGCCTATGAATGCTCTATTTCGCTTTTTTGAAAACCGTCTACCCGCGTTTCCTGATACGCCTATGCCATTGCCCTCACCTCGTGACGGGCTGATGAAGTTTTTATGGGCGTGTACTAAAGGTTTGCGTGGCTGGCTACTCTTTTTTATGATTTTGTCGGCGGGTATCGGCATTTATGAAGCGATGCTGTTTGCTTGGATTGGTAATATCGTCGACTGGTTGGGTATCTATACACCGCAAACGCTGTGGGCTGAAAAAGGTGATATGCTCCTTTTGATGCTAGCGGTCATGCTATTGAGTCCCTTTTGGATTGCCTTATCTTCGTTTATTCATTTTCAGTCGATTCAAGGCGTGTTTCCGATGCAAATGCGCTGGCGTTTTCATCAGCACATGCTCGGACAGTCGATGCAGTTTTATCAAGATGAGTTCTCTGGTCGCGTTTCTGCTAAGGTGATGCAGACGGCTCTAGCCGTACGCGATACGGTGATGACGGTCACTGACATGTTCATGTACGTGATCGTGTATTTTATTACGACTGGTGTTATCTTATTTAACTTAGACAGCTTATTGCTCATCCCATTTGTTATTTGGTTTGTCCTAGTTGGCATTGCGTTGCGCTTCTTTATTCCCAAGCTTAAACGGACGGCTATCGTCCAAGCTGATGCCCGTGCGTTGATGGTTGGCCGAATCACTGACGCTTACGCTAATATCATGACTGTCAAATTGTTCAGTCATTCACGCCGTGAGCTGGGTTATGCCAAGAACGCCATGGGTCAGTTCTTAGGAACGGTTCATGCACAAATGCGCTGGGTCAGCTATTTAGAGGTCTCAACCCATCTGATCAGTGTCATTTTAGTGAGTAGTACGGCTGGGATTGGCATCTATTTATGGCAGCAAGGCGACATCGGCGTTGGTGCTGTTGCCGCAGCCACAGCGATGGCCTTGCGACTCAATGGTCTAACGCAGTGGATTATGTGGCAAACAGCCAGCTTATTTGAAAGCATTGGTACCGCTCAGGACGGTATGCGTACACTATCTGCACCGCAGACTATCGTTGATACACCTAACGCTGCTACGCTAAAAGTGACTAATGGCCATATCGTCTTTGATCATGTTGACTTTAGTTATGAAAGTGAAAACGATGATATCGAAGGCGAGCGCATTGACGAGGTTAATACTGCCGGAGCAGCCCTTACCCATTCACAAGTCAAACTACTTGATGGCTTCCATCTAGATATCAAACCGGGTGAAAAGATTGGTTTGGTGGGCCGATCAGGTGCTGGTAAATCAACCTTAGTGAATTTATTATTGCGCTTTTTTGATGTGGATAAAGGTAAAATCTACATTGATGGACAAGCGATTGACGAAGTCACTCAAGAGTCCTTGCGTCAACAAATCGGCATGGTCACGCAAGATACCTCGCTGCTCCATCGCACTGTCCGTGAAAACATCGCCTATGGTCGCCCTGATGCCAGCGATGAAGAAATCATCCTTGCCACTGAGCAAGCACAGGCTTGGGAATTTATCAAAGATTTATATGATGATAAAGGCAATACTGGTCTGGATACACAAGTGGGCGAGCGTGGGGTTAAACTATCTGGCGGCCAGCGTCAGCGTATCGCCATCTCACGTGTCATGCTAAAAAATGCGCCGATTTTACTCTTAGATGAAGCGACCAGTGCGCTCGACTCCGAGATTGAATTTGCCATTACTGAAAGTTTGAATGATATTATGACGGGCAAAACAGTTATTGCCATTGCCCATCGTCTCTCTACGATTGCCGCACTCGATAGACTGGTGGTCATGGATAAAGGTCAGATTATCGAGCAAGGCAGCCACGATGAACTATTGGCATTAAATGGGGTGTATGCTGGCTTATGGCAGCGTCAAAGTGGCGGCTTCTTAGGCGAAAACAATTAATTATTGATGAATAATAAATCATAAGGCAGTGTTACTTTTATGGAAGCATTCACAAACAGTATCGATATCGGTGGTCAAAAGGCACGCTATTATGATTTAAGCTCATTGAATCCATCGGCTGATAATAAAACCAAACGCCCTAGAGCGCATTTTTATGGTGGCAATGGTTTTACAGTAGGTAACTACAAGCCCCTGTTGACAGAGCTTTCTGCTGGTTTTGACATCAGCTCTCTCGCGATGCGCGGCTATTGGTATGACGAGCCAAAAGCCCGTGTATTAACGCGTGAGCAAGATGCCGATCTGCTTATTCAGTTTTTAGAGCAGACTCAAGATGGTCCTGTTATAGGCATTGGACATTCACAAGGCGCTACCGCTACTGCTATGGCAGCGGCCAAACGCCCTGATCTATTCTCTGAGTTGTATTTGATTGAGCCGGTAACTTTTACCAAATCGCAAGCGCTGTTGTATAAGCTGATACCTCGTTCCGTTAAGCTTAAACGTCAACCTTTTAAAAGCGCTTTAACCAAGCAAAAGGTTTGGGCAAATATAGATAAGTTCTATAAAAACCTACGAGAAAAAAGCGCTTATCGACGCATCTCTGATGAGCACTTGTACCTGTTTGCCGAACAAAGTTTAATACAGCAAGACGATGGACGTTATGCATTTATATTCACTCCCGAACAAGAGATAGCGAATTATTTTGGCATCCCTTATATCGACGGTGCATTAAAGAAGCTGGCGAAAACCAAGGTGCCTTACCAACTCATCATTGGCAAGCCGACTATTTTTATTAACGATAAAGTTCGTAATAATTGGCAAAAATTTGTGCCCGCTAACCAGCTTAATATCATGCCTGAGAACGGACATCTATTGCCTATAGAAGCACCGAAGCAATGCGCCACTTTTATCCTACAGAATTTTAATCGTTAAAATTTTAGCTTATGACTGATTTATTTGCCCCTAGTCCTGTAGATAACCTATTGCCTTATGAAGGGATACTCAATGATCTGGGCATCGTTGTTGAGAATAGCCGTGAGCTTTACGACATCTTATTAAGCGAACTGCCTTGGCATGCTGACATTGTCACTTTGTTTGGCAAGACCCATGTCACCACGCGTCAAATCGTTTGGATGGGTGGAAACAATAGCAGCTATCACTACTCTGGACACGCCCGCCAAAGTATTCCATGGTCAGAGACAGTGTTTCATGTGAAACAGTATGTCGAACAACAACTAGCAAATATTGGAATTGTCGCTAACTTTAATTCTTGTCTGTTGAATTATTACCCCTCAGGTAGCGATGGCATGGGCTATCATGCAGATGACGAGAAAGAGTTAGGCTGTCAGCCAATTATCGCTGCCCTATCGCTCGGTGCCACGCGAAAATTTGTCTTTAAGCATAAAAAAACCCAAGATAAAGTCGAGCTTTATCTTGATTCTGGTCAGCTTATTGTCATGCATGGCGATACACAAGCCTACTGGAAGCACACCATCACCAAGACAAAATCAGTCGCTGATGGGCGCATTAGTCTTACGTTTCGGCAAATGCTGCCCGATTAGTCTGCCTTTAGAACAATCTTACCAAAGGTATCGCCTTTTTGTAGCTCGCGATGTGCTGCCACGGCTTCAGATAACGGATACGTCTGCTGAATCTGTAATTTGAGCTTACCAGTGCCCACTTGTTCTAACACTCTTGCCATATCTTGCCCACTCCGCTGCGCTTTATAACCAGCCACGTTTAGGCTTTTTTGACTACCAGCATCGACGAGCTTATCAACCCAAATCGTTGGTAGTACGTTAACGCGGCCGCCAGATTTGAGTACATCAAGCGCGCGTACCCCTGCATCCCCACCAACCAAGTCAAGCAGCACATCGGCTTGCAAGTCAGGAAATGCCTCCTCTTTAGTGTAGTCAATCCAGCTCGTCAGCTTGGATTTGTCTATTAATTCATCAAGCTTGGCGTACTTTTCTGGCGAGCAAATTACCGTCACCTTAATGTTATCTTGCGCCACTTTATTCATGAGCAACTGGATCAACAAATGACCGACGCCGCCTGCTGGTGCATTTATGACGACATGCTCACATTTTTTGATATCAGCAAACTCTACAAATTGTAGCGCCGTTTGTCCGATACAAGGCAGCGCACCTGCTTGCTCTAATGTGACTGACTCTGGCACTTTGGCGAGCAATTTGGCATCGACTGCCACATACTCAGCATAGCAGCCACCATTGAAAGTCAAGGCGGCGACTTTATCACCAACAGCAAACTCATCGCTATTGCTACTGACCACCTCTCCTGACATATCAAAGCCTAAAATCGCTGGCTGATCATGATCAAATTTATCTTTACGAATATTATCAGCGCCCCACCCTTTGCCTTGACGGGTTTTGTAATCCACAGGGTTGATGCCAGCGTAGGCAATTTTTATTAATACTTGGTCGTCAGTCAGTTCTGGTACTGCCACACCACTTTGATATTGCATCACTTCAGGTTCACCAAACTCGCGTATGAGCACCGCATGTTGAGTGCTTGGTATTTGATTATTAGACATGGTTCATCATCCTTGTGGGTTTCTATTATTTTATTTTTTAGTCAATTGTTTGCGTTTCAGTAGATGGTTTGCGCTATGGCAACATCAGTTCAGCACTGATGGGCAAATGATCAGATAGCGTTGACCACGGTTTTCCAGTGTGTACCCATGCATCCTTAATCCTTAGATTACGTACATAAATACGGTCTAAGCTGAGGACGGGTAGCTTGGCTGGAAAGGTGGGCGACAGCTTGCCGTGACAATGCTTGAAAGCTTCGGTCATGCCGAGACTGGACGCTAGCTTGTCACAAGACAGTTTTTTCCAATCGTTAAAATCGCCTGCCAAAATAAGCGGTTGGTCAGGCGCAATCTCATTGCGCACATAGTTGGCAATGGCTTCATATTGCTTGAGACGATCGCGCTCAAACAAATTCAAGTGCGCACACAATACCACGACAGGTCGCTCCCAACCGATAGGCTGTACCTCACAGTGCAACACGCCGCGTTGCTCTAGTTTATTAACGGTAATATTCACGTTGTGCTTGGGATCTAGCGGAAATCGGCTGAGCACGGCATTGCCATGATGACCGTTTTCATATTCTGAGTTTTTGCCATAGCTATTTTGCAGCTGCAGATACTCACCAAACCATTCATGCTGTGATTGGTCAGGATATTCGTTGTATTGCATATTGCGCTTGAGGTTTTGACCTTGCACCTCTTGCAAACACAGCACATCGGACTCTATGACTTCAAGCGCATGGGCAATACCTTGCATTTTCACTTGGCGATTCATAGGCGACATGCCTTTGTGAATGTTATAGCTGGTTAGAACAAAAGAGGTGGTAGTCATAGATTCAGTCATAAACTCAGTATTTAGATAGTAAAAGTTGATAGCACTGCATAAAAACTTATCATCAAAAACGAGTGGTCAATTAGTAATGTAGAAGTGCATCAATGTAAAAGGAGCATTGATTCTTATCGAACCAATGCTCTCATATTATACCTATATGCTATCAATGGCGAATTCGTCGATGAACATCATCGATAGCCAGTTTTTTTAAATCAGTAGCGAGTCACCAGAGCAATCGGTTGATCTTCACCCATGATGTCTTGTGGCATAAACACAGCCTCGCCACCATTATGAATGACGTGCTCGATAATTTCGCCAACGGCATCATCAGTCACCCCCTCTGCGGTAGCATCATTAGCAATACTTAGAGTCTGCGCTTTTTCATCAATTTTGGCAGATTGTATATAGCCACGGCGAACATAGAGGGTCTCGCCCGCCCCTTGAAAAGCACTGCGATAGACTTCTTGTAAATCCGTCTGCAACATATTGGCACCGCGAGCTTTATCAATCTCGCCCAAAGCAGCATGATGTAATGACGTACGATATTCTTCTACCGCTTCTTGTACACTATCGACGATATGCTGTGCACTGCCATCTTCTAGATTGGTGGCGTTTGATACCGTGGCAATAATGTTTTCTGGACGATCACAGACTTCTTTGTAGTAACCGATATTTTTGGCATCGCCAACGATGACAAGAGGCATTTTATGCTCGCCCCACAGCTCTTGTACGCTTTTATCGACTTGGTTAAAGTATTCTTTTAAATGGCTACTTTCATTACTTGCAGAACGATCAGAGCCACCATCGCTTGTCGTATGCAGACCATTATTTTCGACAGGGAATGCGATGCTTTCCATATTGTTTTGTGCATCGTCATCTTTATCAAACTCTCTGATGACACGATCATTTGATGCTTCGATCAGGCGAGCCTTATCACGGGTCAGCACGACTGTATAGTAGTGAACGGCACTTGCCATATCACGAACTAGGTCACGAGTGGCAAAACTGTCTGAAATCACAACCCGCTCTGTGGTATCGATGGGCATACGGATCACTTGTACATCGTCAGTACTGGCAAATATGGCTAAGGTATCAAGATTATAATTGTGGTTTAACTCACTGGTCTTAGCGTGAATCTTATCTAAGATAGTTGTCGACGTACTCTTGTCGTATTCTTTGGTTAAGCGATCTTCTACGACTTTTAGCTGGTTTTTTAGAGCGATTGGATCTTGCTCATTGGCTGGATGCGCTCGATGTGTCTTAACAAAGATACTGACCGCTGGATTGGCTTTAGTTTCACGTAAACTTTTAAGAGTCGCTTTCATATACTGCTCCTTGTTTTATTATCATTTACTTTCAACGTTGTTAATTTTTCTATGAGTCATTTTTTCTATAAATCGTTTATCAATAGGGCTTGATATTTTTATTCCATTCCCTTGATGCTAACAGTCAAACCTCACTTGCTGTAGGGTCAATTTGCAAGCAAATGATAGCGCTTTGTAAGTAGAACAATCTATGTTGTTATAAAAGGCAGGTTTATCTCATTTAAACATATTTAATATCGACCCTCTCGTCGCTTTACTTTCTGTATTGTCAGTGAGTAGGTTGCATTTTCATTAAATGAACCCATCTTTTATATAATATAGGTATAAGACCGCAAAATAAAAAAGTAACTGACAGCCTTTTATACTCTGTGTGTGACATCACGCAAATCACTTATACCAAACCCTATTTAACCAATAATAATTTATTCACTAATATCAGATATCGGATACCTTTATGACACCCATTTCTCCAGATTTACGCCTTGTCGATTTTGCCAATGTTTCACCAAGTGCATTACAAAGCCAAGTCATTAGCGCGATAGACGATGCCAATGCTTTTTTAGATGAAATGACAGCCCATACTGACAGCAACCACAGTCCTGCTGATGTCACTGCTGAGCAAGCTCTGAGCGATGTGATGAATTTTGATCATATCAATCTGGCATTAGATCGCAGTTGGGGTATCTTGTCGCATCTCAATAGCGTGATGAGCAACGATGAGATTCGTCATGTGCATCATGAGCTGTTGCCTAAGCTGTCTGCTTACGGCACTCGTGTGGGGCAGCATCAGCCATTATTTAGTCGTTATCAAGCTATCGTGAATGATAAAGCGTTCTTTGCAGCGCTTGAGCCTGCGCGCGCTCGTGCCATTGAGCTTGCGCTTAGAAGCTTTGAGATGTCAGGTGTGGCGTTACCTAGAGCTGAGCAAGAACAATTCGCCGCTATTCAAAGTGAACTCTCAACCTTATCAGCGACGTTCTCAGACAATATATTGGATGCTACCCAAGCCTACTTCTTACCACTTAAGCAAGAGCAACTAACAGGGTTGACCGAAAGTGGTTTGGCACTATTGGCAGACGCAGGGGAACAGTATAAAGCCCGTGAGCTTGCCAGCGGCGCCCTCACGCAAGCAGATATCGATGCGTTGCCGACGCCTTACTATGTGGCAAGTTTAAATATCCCCGTTTACCTTGCGGTCATGACTCATGCTGACGACCGCAGTCTACGTGAGACGTTGTACCATGCTTACGTCACGCGTGCCTCAGAATTTGATGGTCATACAAATAAAAAAGGCGAGTCACTGAATAACGCCGATATCATGGGTCAGATCCTACAATTACGTGAGCAAAAAGCCACGCTATTAGGTTTTGACAATTATGCAGAAGTCTCACTATCGACTAAAATGGCAGATAACGTGGCAGAAGTAGAAACCTTTTTACGCGATTTGGCCACGCAAGCCACTCCAGCTGCTAAGCAGGATTTAGCGCAACTGCAAAAATATGCGCAAGATTATGGCATTGATGATTTGCAGCCTTGGGACAGTGCTTATATCGCTGAAAAAGTAAAACAAAGCGAATTTAGTCTTTCACAAGAAGAGATACGCCCATACTTCCCATTACCAAAAGTCATTAGCGGCTTGTTCGCCATTGTTGAGCGTTTATACGGTATCAAAGTACAAGAGCAAAGTAGTGATGAGACAGCTAGTGGTAAGACAGATAGTGAAAGCACATCTGTCTCGCGCTGGCACAACGAGGTAAGCTTCTATCAATTGTTTGATGCTGACGATAACTTGCTTGGCGGCTTTTATTTTGACTTGTTTGCTCGCAGTGGTAAGCGCGGCGGTGCTTGGATGAGTGGTTTTCAGTCGCGTTACACTTATGACGAGCAAGACCATCAGCAGCTACCGGTTTGCTTTATGGTCGGTAACTTCACGCCTGCCCTCGATGGCAAACCAAGCTTATTAACCCATGATGAAGTACTGACCTTGTTCCATGAGTTTGGTCATGGGCTACATCATCTTTTAACGCAAGTGACAGTCGGTGATGTCGCAGGTGTTAATGGTGTTGAGTGGGATGCAGTCGAGCTGCCCAGTCAATTTATGGAAAACTGGGCATGGGATGCTGAGGGTATTGCGCTGATTAGTAGTCATGTCGAGACTGGCGAGCCCTTGCCTAAAGACAAACTTGCAGCCTTACTGGCAGTAAAAAACTTCCAAAGCGGCATGCAAACCCTGCGTCAAATCGAGTTCTCACTGTTTGATTTATTGATTCATGCACACACGCCAGCACTTGATTATGATGGTATCTTGGCGACCTTAAATACGGTTCGTAACGACATTGCCATCATGCAAACGCCTGACTATAACCGCTTTGCCAATGGTTTTAGTCATATCTTTGCAGGTGGCTATGCGGCAGGTTATTACTCGTATAAATGGGCAGAGCTATTGTCTGCAGATGCTTTTAGTAGGTTTGAAGAAGAAGGTATTTTTAATCCAGTGACCGGTAAAGCTTTCCGTGAGAGTATTTTATCGGTTGGCGGTAGCTTCCCTGCCAAGACTAACTTTGAGAATTTCCGTGGTCGTAGCGCAAGTATTGATGCCTTATTGCGTCACAGTGGCTTTAGCAATGTTAAAAACATCGATGCCGCCAATGCCAAAAGCAATCGCGAGGTCATTTAGATGCGTTATCAATCGTCACGCCCAAAGCGCCGATTTTTGGCGGGCGTCCGCTGTCCCAAATGTCAGGCGATGGACGCGGTGGTACAGGTAAATATTACGACGCCTGTGCCTGATGAGTATATTGAATGTACTAAATGTAGCCATGCAGAACATCGACCTGACCCTGATGCCATCAGTGCCAAAAATCATGCGGAAGACCAACTCGCTCGTGATGCGATGGCGACAGGCACCAGTGGTACGGTAAAATTTAAAACTTAAGCAAACAAATAATACTGATACTGATACTGATACTGATACTGATACTTAAAAGTTTTTTAAGTGCTTTATTATTTAACAGTACTTTAAGCCTATCTAGCAATAGATAGGCTTTTTATTTTGAGTTTGCTATAGTATGGCTACTTATATCTTTGACATAAATTGACCGTAGTATGAAAAATAAAAAAAAGCATCTTTTGTTGAGCAAACGTGAAAAAGCAAAAGCCGCTAAATCGCGCCGTAGAATCTGGATAGCGATTATATTGGCACTGCTATTCATTGTTATCGGCTATTTAGTTTGGGCGCAATCTGTACCTGAGACTAGCAAAACTGGCAGCAGCTCACCATCAATCGCTGAGCAAAACGAGGCTGCACAGTCTGCTGCTATGCCAGCAGAAAATGTCCTCAGTGAAGTCAATAGTGATGACGCTATAACGAGTGAAGCGACTGCCCTTGATCAGAATGCGACCACCACTGATACAGCTGACAACTCAAATAGTCAAGTACCAAAACCTGCTACCATCTTAAGTGCTCCTTTACCAAAAACGGATAGTCTGGCCAAAGAAGAAATTGATCGCTTAGAAGATGAGCGTAAACGCTGGGCTGCCCAAGAAAAGCTGGCATCTGAACAATTAGCGATGAATAAAAAATTGACGGATATGAAGGAAGATCAAATTGCCTTGCTCGAACAACAAATCGCACAATTAGAAGCAGAAAGTACAGTACAAGCCAAAGTAGAATAAACATACTATTTTTTGAAGGGGCTGACGATGGCGAATCTACAATTGACGCATGCCCCTATTTTAAATAGCAGTGCCCAGTTACTTATCTTACCAGTTAATACTGCTGGCATCCTGCTCGACCCTATCCTCTCACGAACCAAGACGCTATTCGCTGATAACTACCATCACTATCGTCGCGCGTGCCGTGACGGCAGTCTAAACGCTGGTAGCTGTTTATTACACAAACGCACACGAGAACAGGCTGGCCTTGGCGTCAGCAGCAATGGCAATCAACCCAGTTGTATTGCCAATCTTGTTATCTCAGACCACCCTTATCATCCGACGCGGTCGCGCTGGCTCACTGACGCTTTAACAGACTTGCACCATCAGCTTATTCCTCTTATTCGCCATCAAGGCATCCGCAGAATTGCCCTATTTGCCCGCCCACTTATCGATAGTCATTTACACAGTACTGTAAGCAGTTCGCCTCCTGAATCCAACGTAGCCACCTCACTGCCATTAAACTGGTATCTCGATATCTTGCCTTTACTAATTCAGCAACTACAAGACCTTCCTAAGCTGCGTATTGATGTGCACGTACCCAAAAGTATCGAGATTTAAGAACAAATAGGATGTTTGTTGGTGCATAGCACAATCTTTAACATTCAAAAAACATGACACCGATAATGGCTTGAATGCTATGCTAAATGAGTGTTTACTGTTTGAGAAAGCACGGTTATTTATTATCAGGATAAGGATACCCTATGAAAATACTTAGAACCCCCGATTCATGCTTTGAAAACCTAGCCGATTACGGTTTTTCGCCGCATTATATGATGGTCGATGATGGCGAAGGCGGTGAGCTGCGTGTACATTATCTCGATGAAGGTCCCAAGGGTGCCGATCCGATTTTACTACTGCATGGCGAGCCTTCATGGTGTTATCTATATCGTAAAGTAATACCGATACTGACAGCGGCTGGACATCGTGTCATCGCGCCAGATCTCCCTGGTTTTGGCCGCTCAGATAAACCTGCCGCCCGTACGGATTATACCTACCAGCGCCATGTCGACTGGATGCAATCCGTACTTGATCAGTTAGATTTAACAAATATCACATTATTTTGTCAAGATTGGGGTGGCCTAATTGGTCTACGTCTCGTGGCAGAAAATCCAGACAGATTTGCTCGAGTAGCAGCTGGCAATACCATGCTCCCCACAGGAGAGCACGATCCAGGAGAAAGCTTCCGCAAGTGGCAGCAATTCTCACAAGATACTCCGAAGTTTCATGTCGGCAGCATCATTAATAGTGGCACTACGACCGAACTATCACAGGCAGTAATCGATGCTTATAATGCACCCTTCCCTGATGAATCCTATAAAGAAGGTGCAAGACAGTTCCCCATACTAGTACCGACCACACCGGACGATCCTGCTTCAACAAAAAACCGTGCCGCCTGGGGCGAGCTTGGCAAGTTTAATAAACCTTTCATTACCCTGTTTAGCGATTCTGACCCTGTCACTGGTGGTGGTGATCGAATCATGCAAAAACTTATCCCTGGAACTAAAGGTCAAAACCATAGCACTATTATTAACGGTGGTCATTTCTTACAAGAAGACCAAGGCGAAAAACTGGCTGAGCTACTGGCTCAGTTTATTGCTGACAACCCTATTAATAATGATTAAGAAAATTTGATATTTTCTTCGTTATTACATGCAGCTCAATTGTTACCGTTTAATGCTTTAAATCATGGCATGTATCTTCCTGTAGGCATTAAACGGTATATTTATATCCATATATTGATAAAAAAATGCGCTTAGCTTAGTATCCATTTTATAGGCAAATACTATAAAAACTTATTACATTCAAATTTAAATAAGGATAACAAGCTATGTCAAACAACAATGCAAAAAACACTAATGCTGAGAATTCAAAAAAATCTACCAACAATAAAGCAGTGACTGGCGTAGAAGTGGTCAGAGAGGATACCGTGGTATTTGAGGACGGCGACTTTGAAGAATACAACGCTGAGCATGACTACGAGGAAGCTATAGACGACAGCACTGCTAAAAATGATACATCAGAGCAATTAAGTAGAAATAAAGAATCTGATAAAAATCAGAAATCTCGTAAAGATGACAAATCTAATAGCGACGATCAGTCTGAAAAAGATACTAAAGATAGCAAGTCTCATAAGAAAGACAATACCGGTAAAAAAGATAATGCCGACCAAGAAGATAAGTCTAGTATTACCATGGCAGGTATTTATCAGTGGGCATCAAAGCTGAAAGACGACTTTAAATCTGATGCTAGTGGTATGACTCAGGATGTCTCTGAAAAAGCGACGGCTATGATGCTTGGCAAACTATTGGATGCGGTAGATCTTGAATTAGCGGCCTTTGATAAGAGCTTAGACGTCGCCAAAAATTTGGTCACGACGGCTGAAGAAAGACGCAAAAAGATCGCTGCTAAAAAAGAAAAATATCAGGGTATGATCGACAAGTTAGATCAAGAATAGTTACTCTGGTTAATTAGACAATTATTCTAGAGTTTTGTCAATCCAATGTTGAACGTCTACTATGAGCGTTTGGCGTTGGATTTTTTATTGTCAGTGCTTAGGTACGATTTTATTAAAATAAAATGTCATTGAATAGATTGGAGGAAGACAGCAACATTCAACCTGATATAGTTGAATTCAAATAATTTCGATACAAGAAAACCGAGCGCAAGTTATACATTAGTATGCTTAGCGAGGATGACGATGTAGCGGTATTATTTTTCACTGACTATATAAATGTAAATGCTTATTTAGCCATAAAAAAACCGCCTTGAGTGCTATTAACTAACAGCCCAAAGCGGTTTTTTATATCCAGCGAAAGTACTTATTCAGCAGTTGGGGTTGAACCCTGCTCAACGCCTTTCATAGTCAACTTAATGCGACCACGGTTATCAACGTCTTGTACGAGTACCTTAACGGTTTGACCTTCTTTTAAATAATCTGATACATTCTCAACGCGCTCTTCTGCGATTTGTGAGATATGCACTAGACCATCAGTGTTTGGCAAGACGTTAACGAACGCACCGAAGTCAACGATACGAGCGACCGTACCTTCGTAAGTTTTGCCCACTTCAACTTCAGCAGTCAATGCTTCGATTTTACCGATAGCTGCTTTGGTTGCTGCTTTGTTTTCACCAAAGATACGAATCGTGCCACCATCGTCGATATCGATAACTGCGCCAGTTTCTTCCGTTAGCTGACGAATCATCGCGCCGCCTTTACCGATTACGTCACGGATTTTGTCCGGATTAATTTCGATAACGGCATAGTTAGGGGCATGCGCGTTGATTTCAGTACGGCTCTCAGGCAATACTTTATTCATCGCATCTAGGATATGGATACGACCGGCATGGGCTTGCTTAAGCGCTTGCTCCATAATGTCAGGGGTAATCCCTTCGATTTTGATATCCATCTGAAGCGCAGTAATACCGTCTTTAGAACCAGCAACTTTAAAGTCCATATCGCCAAGATGATCTTCATCACCTAAGATGTCTGATAGTACAGCGAAACGCTCGCCTTCTTTAACCAGACCCATCGCGATACCAGCAACTGGGGCTTTAATTGGTACGCCTGCATCCATCAATGCCAAACTTGCACCACAAACAGACGCCATAGAAGATGAACCATTTGATTCAGTAATCTCTGACACCACACGGATGACATACGGGAAGCGTTCGCTATCTGGAAGCATTGCTTGTACACCGCGACGTGCTAAACGGCCATGACCGATTTCACGACGTTTTGGAATACCTTCACGACCCGTTTCACCGACTGAGAAATGCGGGAAGTTATAATGCAGCATGAAATGATCACGGATAGTGCCACCTAGTGAGTCAATCATGTTGACGTCACGGCTGTTGCCAAGAGTAGTTGTAACCAATGCTTGCGTCTCACCACGTGTGAACAGTGCTGAACCATGCGTATATGGCAATACACCAACTTGCACATCAAGCGCACGAACGGTTTCAGGGTCACGACCATCAATACGCGGCTTACCTGACAAGATATTGTCACGAACCGTACGATACTTAAGATCGTTATAGATTTCTTTGAGCTCAGATACCGTATCAGCATAGGCTTCTGACTCAGCATCACCAGCAAGCGTATCAATAATTGATTGCTTAATTTCGTCAAGCTTAGTGTAGCGCGCTTGTTTATCAGTAATCGTATAAGCGTCAGCAACTTGCTCGCCAAACTGCTCTTTCATGCTGCTGGTAAGCGCTTGATCACGCTCAGGGACGCTATACTGCTGCTTAGCAGTACCGATTTCTTCAGCCATTGATGCAATGTTATCAATAACGATTTGCTGCTGTTGATGACCGTAAAGTACTGCACCTAGCATCTGATCTTCTGAAAGCTCTGCTGCTTCTGATTCAACCATCAATACGGCAGACTTAGTACCAGCCACAACCAAATCAAGATCGCTCTCTTTGAGCTGCTCGATTGTTGGGTTCAGTACGTACTCACCATTGATGAAGCCAACACGGGCAGCTGCGACTGGACCATTGAATGGCGCGTCAGAGATAGCCAGTGCCGCTGAAGCACCAATTAATGCAGCGATATCTGCTGATTGAGTCTTATCTGACGATACAACCGTCGCAGTAATCTGAATTTCATTCACATAACCTTCAGGGAATAGCGGACGAATCGGACGGTCAATCAAGCGCGACGTTAATGTTTCAAACTCGCTCGCACGGCCTTCACGTTTGCCATAAGCACCTGGGATTTTACCCGCTGCGTACATTTTTTCTTGATAGTTGACGGTCAATGGAAAGAAGTTTTGGCCTTCTTTCGCATCAGACTTAACAACGGCAGCCACTAGGACAGTAACACCACCCATGTGAACTAAAATAGAGTTGGCTTGACGAGCGATACGCCCTGTCTCGATAACAACCTGCTGGCTGCCATATTGGAATTCACGTTTAACAGTATTGAACATTGTCGGATTTGTCATATAATTTTCCTAATGTTGACTGACGAAAATAATATCAACGTCATAAGCGCGCTGATATTTGTCATTAAAATTCTTTGTCTCTAGCTCCTGAGGAACAAGTCTCTTATCTGCAAGTCCTATCGATGAGACTGATAGTGTCACCTGCCTATCTTATGCATTTGTCTACAGTAGACATCATACTATTACATATTTTTAGTCGTTCAAATTCGTTTTTTCATCAATATAGTCAAAGCTTATGCCAAGCAGCAACCATACATATACGATGTTTTTTCTATCTTTGCTAAGGTACTACAACAGATAGTAGCAATGGCATAAAACTGACCAAGCATTATTTTACAGTGATTTCTAGCCATTGACCAATTAATTGCAAAACAGGGCTGTTGTTTATAGTCTTCCCTAGATATGACTCAAATCAGCATTGAGTCAACCCTTAGTTTTACAAAAAATTCTAAAACTATAGCGTGAAAATATTTGAGATTAATCATCTATATTAACAAGCATAAAAAAACGGTGTGAAACTATTCCACACCGTTTTAGAAAAATCTATTTTATCGATAGCAACAAGCAAGTTCCAAGCGATTTAGCAAAAAATTCAAAATAGCGCCACAGGATGGCATTTGTTATTTTAGCGATCGCTCGTACTATTGTCGTTAAATTAACGACGTAGACCCAACTGGCTAATAAGAGTGGTATAGCGACCAAGATCTTTACCTTTTAGGTAATCAAGCAATTTACGACGCGTGTTAACCATACGGATAAGACCACGACGGCTATGATTATCAGCTTTATGCGCTTTAAAATGGTTCTGCAAATCGTTAATACGTGCACTTAGCAAAGCTACTTGAACTTCTGGAGAACCAGTGTCGTTTTCGCCGCGCTGGTATTGAGAAATGATTTGTTCGCGATCAGTATTAGTTAGCATAAATATCTCCGGCAATGCTAAAAGCATCCAAGATGCACTCAAATTTAAGCCATCTTAAAAGCTATAGAATAGTAAATAAAGTAACTTGTACGCCATTCAGGACAACCCTGCATTACTAGAGTTGACCTAGTGTACGACAAGCTCAATGTGTTATAAAAAACCACTTAAAAATAAGCCAGATATTAGCGGAATATTGCCCAACTCAATCATCTGCTTTGAACAGTGAGCTCAGCAACCTGCTTTATCTAAAATCTTAATTCAAATGTGACGGTTATTATACCAAAAAACTGCTGAACTAGCAGCAGTTTTTCATAATAGTTTCATGGCAAGACGAATTGCCAATATAACAATCTAAGGTACATTCACAGCCACTACAAGCATAGCCATTACAAAATTCTAGCATATTACTTTTTCACATCGCTCTCAGTAGCATTACCACCTAGCTCATCATCAGCAAGAGGTGCTGCCGTAGTGACTTCCGCTAAACTATCTGGAGTGGCATGTTCGCTAGGGTCTATGTCTTCTGCAAGCTTTTCAATCTCTTTTTCTTGCTCGTCCATATTATTCGGTGAATTACTCATATTAGCTCCTAAGTTATTATTTTCTGAACTATTTAGTTTTATAATTATTGATACCAAGCTAAAAAAATGTAATAGCGTCACCCAGCTATGAGTGACACTTTAAATACTCTACTTGTCTTCTTTAGCATTTTCTAAATTGTCCGCAACGCGATCTGCCGCTGCTTCTGACTCTTCAGTATGGTTATTTTCGGTTTGGCTTTTAAGAGCTGCAGTTGCTGATTCAGAACGTTGTTGCTCAAGCTTGGTATCGTTTGGATTAGAGTTTGACATAATATGTTCCTCGATCATGGTTGGTTATAGTTATTGGTAGATTAATGCTGTATGTTCATTGTTAATATCTTACAAGGCCAGTTAAGACAAGGCTTTATCGATAGCATCAACGAAATTTTCGATATCATCTGGATTACGCGAAGTAATTAAGTTACCGTCAATTTGTACGGTTTTATCAACGAAGTTTGCTCCCGCATTTTCCAAATCTGTTTGCAATGAGTGGTACGCCGTTAAGGTCTTACCTTTTGCGATACCCGTGTTAATAAGTACCCAAGGTGCATGGCAGATAACCGCCAACGGTTTACTTGCTTCATTAATTGCATTGATTATACTGTGAGCTTCTTTATTGCCTCGAATGGTATCCGCATTTACAGTACCACCTGGCACTACTAGCGCGTCATAGTCATCAACCTTAGCCTCACTTGCAAAGATGTCAGCGGTGAAAGTGTCACCTTTATTGACATCCTGATTCATCGCTTGAACTTTTTTGTCTTCGTTAGTAGTAATAAGCAATGTGTTATAACCTTTTGCTTTCAGTTGGTTATTAACATCTTCATACTCTGCTTGTTCAAAATTATTGTGTAGTAAGAAAGCGATCGTTTTCATGATATTCCTTGTCTTTATATTTGTGATTCTATATATAAATTTTATTATTGATTTATCTATTTTTTTTGTTATGAGTACTTCTTGTTTTTATAGTACTTCTTTGTTGTTATTTAGTGTTGAGACTTCAGCAGTAAAACTTTCCTTGTTAAAGCCATTCCCTAAGCATTTTTTATTATTTTAAATTTTTCTTATTAGTGTATTTTTTATTTTTATTACATTGATTATCTCTTCTAGCCTTCCCTAGCTGACTTATCTAATGTACAAAAAAAACAGGCTTCACCATAGGTGAAACCTGCAATAAAATGTGAGGATATGTGATTAGTGTAAACTGTTAGTAAGTTTAAAGAAGATTAATTGGCTCATAGCCACATGAAGCATACGAAACATACGAAACATACGAAACATACGAACCATGAAAAGCTTAGAAAATATAACCCTACCGCTGGATTAATTTCTTAGGTTGTAGTCGGCCATTAAGACTAACAGCTCCCAATCCAATAAACTCCCCTTGCTCATCTAGCAGGCGTATATCTACCGCTATCTCGTGGAGCAATGGTTGTTCATCATCACTACTGACGATATCGCTATCTAGTGGGGTGTCATTGCTTTCTGAAACAGAAGACTGATGGCTAATACTGGTTGAAATATAATCGCGCAAATCATCAGTAAGCTGCTCAAAAACATTCAATCGCTGCCCCATATGGACACGGGTATACTGTTCAGCAGTCAATGTAAGCTCAGCCTCGATATTAACACATGCATCAATAGCAAGGAGCTGTGCCTGTCTCTCATCTAACGATAGCGCCTCTAACGCTGATAAAGAAATCGATTCCACTATGCTAAACTTTCCGACCTGCGTACGGCGCAATGCGATTAAATGCCCTAATGTGCCCATTATCTTGGCAATATCCTCTGCCAATACGCGCACATAAGTACCTTTGGTACAAGTCACCGTCAATTGAATCTGCTCGTTATCAATAGCTTTTAAATCAATGGCCTTAATCACGATATCTCTTGGCGCTCGTTCTACTTCGATACCAGCACGGGCATACTCATAAAGCTTTTTACCGTCCTTTTTTAAAGCAGAATACATCGGTGGTATCTGCTGCTGAGCCCCTAAAAACTGTTGAGCAACCTTGTCCAATATTGATTGATCAAAAGTTGGAATAGACACCTGTCCAACGATTTGACCATCAGCATCACCAGTATCTGTCTGGCTACCAAGCAATATCGTCGCTTGGTAAGATTTGTCGGCATCAAGTTGATAATGGCTAAACTTCGTGGCCTCACCCATACAAATAGGCAATAGACCAGTGGCCATGGGATCAAGCGTACCTGTATGACCAGCTTTTTTGCTGTCATGTGCAGGAGACTTAAACAAATACTTCACCTTTGAGACCACTTGCTGTGATGTCATACCTTGCGGCTTATCAACTAAGATAACGCCGGAGACCTTTTGTTTATCCGTTGTCTTTTGACTAGTCATTGTCATTAATCATCATTTTCTTTGCTGTCGACTTCATCTTCATTCTGCTCAGTTTTGATGACCGCTTGACTGATCAAGTCCATCATATAGTTGCCACGAGCCGTTACTTCATCATAATGAAAGCGCAGACGTGGTGTCGTACGCGTTTTGAGACTATGGCTCAATTCGGTACGCAAAAAACCTGCCGCTTTATTCAGCACTTTGATGCTTTCTTCGTGGTTGGTTTTGGTCATCGCGTCATTAAGCTCTGGCTCCATGATGGTGACATAAACGTCCGCATACCCTAAGTCTGGGCTGACCTTGACACTAGAGATAGTGACAAAACCAGTCAGCCGCGGGTCATTGACTGCGTCACGAATAAGAACAGCAAGCTCACGCTGAATTTGATCGGATAAGCGCTGTAAACGTTGGTTCATATTGTTACCTTAATTTGATATGGCCTATTTTTATGGATTAGCCCGTTTGCTTATTAATACATTTAAGGGCTGATATTTGTTAAAAAAGGCCTAGCAGGATGTACCTGCTAGGCCTAAGTACAGCTAGATATGAAGGAGATACTAATATGCTCAGCTGATTAAGCGTCTTGCATGATTAGAGACCTTACTATCGAGCGGTGACTTTAGATAGTACGTTCGAACTCTTGAATTTCAAAGACTTCGATCTTATCACCAGCTTCGACATCATAACCACGAACGGCTAGGCCACACTCCATCCCAGTACGTACTTCATTAACGTCTTCTTTATAGCGACGTAATGATTGCAGCTGACCAGTAAAGATAACTTGGTCATCACGCAGTACACGGATAGGCTTATTGCGATAGATTGTACCTTCAACCACCATACAACCGGCAGCTGCACCGAACTTACTAGAACGGAATACTTCTCGAACATCAGCAACACCCAGGATTTTCTCACGATGTTCAGGCGCAAGCATTCCACTCATGGCTGCTTTTACATCATCAATCAAGCCATAGATAACACTGTAATAGCGAATATCCATGTTGGCTGCATCTGCTTTACGACGTGCGGTCGCATCTGCACGAACGTTAAAGCCTAACAATACCGCTTCGCTAGATTCTGCAAGCGTTACATCAGACTCAGAGATAGGACCAACACCTGAACTGATGACGCGAACTTTTACTTCATCAGTTGACAGCTCATTCAGTGCCGATAGTAATGCTTCGAGCGAACCACGCACATCAGTTTTAAGAACAATATTCAAGAATGACACATTGCCTTGTTCCATCTGATCGAACATGCTCTCTAAACGCATGGCATTCTGACGTTCAAGTTGACGTTCACGCTCGCGATTGGTTCTGAAATCAGCCACTTCACGGGCTTTTTTCTCATCTGTAACGACTAAGAATTCGCTACCAGCTGCAGGTGTTTCAGGTAAGCCTAAAATCTCTACAGGGATAGAAGGACCCGCTGACTGAATACGCTGACCATGTTCATCAGTCATCGCACGGACTTTACCGTAATGCTCGCCCGCTAGAACCAAGTCGCCTTGTTTTAGTGTGCCTTTTTTGACTAGAACACTAACAACAGGACCACGACCTTTTTCAAGTCTTGACTCAATCACCACCCCTTGCGCAGCACCATCTAACGGCGCTTCTAACTCCATCAGCTCCGCTTGGATGCTGATATATTCTAATAGCTCATCAATACCTTCGCCTGTTTTGGCTGAGATACGCGCCATTGGCGTATCACCACCCCACTCTTCTGAGACGACTTCTTTGGCAGTCAACTCATTGAGTACGCGATCAGGATCAGCGCCCGGCTTATCCATTTTGTTGATGGCAACGATAAGCGGCGTACCAGCAGCACGTGCATGGTCGATAGCTTCTTCCGTTTGCGGCATCATGCCATCATCAGCTGCGACAACCAGTACAACGATATCAGTCGCTTGCGCACCACGTGAACGCATAGCACTAAAGGCTGCGTGACCTGGGGTATCTAAGAAAGTAATCACACCGCGACCGGTTTTTACATGATAAGCACCGATATGCTGAGTGATACCACCTGCTTCGCCATTCGCTACTTTCGTTTCACGAATTTTATCTAGCAATGAAGTCTTACCATGGTCGACATGACCCATAATAGTTACGACTGGTGGACGTGTTTGCACGTTACTGCTGCGTTCATTGACTGCAGATTGTAGATCGTCTTCAACCTTAGTATCACTAACTGGTACTGGGTTATGACCCATTTCTTCAACAATCAGACTGGCTGTCGCTTGATCAATCGTATCTGACTCACGAGCCATCTCACCCATTTTCATGAGTAATTTAGTGACTTCACGGGCTTTAACTGCCATACGCTGGGCAAGATCTGCGACAGTGATTTGCTCACTGATCTCGACATCATAGACAATTTTTTCAACAGGTTTTTCAAACTTATGCTGTGACGCTTGCGTTGAACGTAAACCATTTTTACGGTTTTTGATCTCACGCTCATCTTGATTTTTACGACGACGACCACGAGCACCAGTGCTACTTGCACCGCGCTTGATTTCACGACGTTCTTTTTCAAATGATTCTTCTAATGCGTCACCGACTAGACCTTCAGCCAATGGCTCATCTTTGCGAACTTCAGCAGCAGGCTGATCCGTATATTTACCAGCCATTTTACGCATTTGCTCAAGTGTGCGCTTTTGCGCTTCTTCAGCTTGAACACGGCGTGTTTCTGTCTCAATTTCGCGTAGACGGTTTTCTTCTTTTTCACGTACTTCACGAGCTTTACGCTCAGCTGCTGTTTCAACTTTAGGTTTCGTAGCAGCAACTTTTTTCTTCGGCTGTTCTTTAGGCTTGACTTCAATAGTAGTCTTGCCGCCCTTTTTCACAACAACTGAAGTAGAAATGTCGTCATTCTTATCGTCTGATTTTTTGCTAGAGCCTAAGCTGGCACGCATCGCAGCTAAGGTTGCTGCTTGACGCTCTTCAGATTTTTTCTTAGTAGCAGCACGCTCTTCAGCGTCCTTAGCAGCACGTTCTTGCGACTCAATCATCGCTTGCTCACGCGCAGCCAACTCTTCAGCCATTTTTTCTGGATCAGGCTTTTCGAATACTTTCTTTTTACGCACTTCCACATTGACACTCTTAGATTTACCTGAAGAGCCGGTCACACGCGCGGTGCTCGTTGTTTTAGACTTGAGACTAATACGACGCTTATCTTGCTGACCATGACTTTGCTTTAAATACGTCACCAACTTCTCTTGCTCAAGCTCGGTGACTAGGTCATCCTCTGCGCGAGCAGGCAGTCCAGCATCTACCAGTTGCTGTTTTACAGCACTTGCGGTTTTGCCTACCATATCTGCCAGTTCTTTGACGGTCTTATCTGCCATTTATTATCACCTACTGTCTATTATTTGCTATATGTTCAATTCAGTTGTTGGCTACAAATGATTGGGTTAAGGCTGGTGGTTAGGTTGCATGTATTATGCGACTTTATACCAGCACTTTATTATCGATAGCATATCACTAAAAGACAGCGATATGCAGTTACCGCTTATTCATTGAACCAAGATTCCCGAGCTTTCATGATGAGTTTTCCTGCGGTTTCAGTATCTAATCCTTCGATATCTTCTAAATCGAAGACGGCTTGTTCTGCCAAGTCATCAACAGTAATGATGTCTTTTTGAGCCATTTTATAAGCCCAACTAACGGTCATTCCTTCAAGATCTTGTAACTCTTGACTTGGCTCTTTCATGTTTTGTTGTTTGACTAGCTCATCAGCGATGACGACTTCTTTAGCACGTTCTTGAATCATGTCGATCGCTTCGTCGTCTAAACCTTCGATGTCATAGAAAGTCTCAACTGGCACATAAGCCACTTCTTCGATACTGGTAAAGCCAATATCGACAAGCGCTTGAGCTAAATCTTTATCGACTTCTAAACGTTCATAGAATAATTCAATGAACGCTTTCGATTCGTTTTGTTGACGCTGCTGATACTCTTCTTCGAGCATCATATTAAGCTTATAGCCCGTTAGTTCAGAAGCTAAACGGACGTTTTGACCTTGTGAACCAATCGCACGCGCTAACTGATCGTTGGTGCTAAAAATGATATCAGCGGTCTGCATGTCTTCATCTAGGATGATACTACTAACATCTGCTGGCTCTAAAGAGCTAATGATAAATTGGGCCGGATCATCTGACCAAACCACCACATCAATACGCTCACCATCTAACTCTTGCTGAACCGCTTGAATACGCGTACCACGCATACCGATACAAGCGCCAACCGGATCAATGCGATGATCGTTGGTTTTGACGGCTATTTTAGCACGAGTACCTGGCAGACGAGCAACGTTACGGATTTCAATGATTTGTTCTGCAATCTCAGGCACTTCTTTTTGCATCAATGCCGAGAGCATTTCAGGATGAGTGCGCGACAATAATAACTGGGCACCACGATTTTCACGGTTTACATGATATAAAATGGCGTTGATACGAGATTTCGCTCGTAATTGCTCACGTGGTAGCATCTGATCACGTGATAAGTAGCCTTCGGCGTTATCACCCAAATCAATAATATAGCCATCGCGTGTTTGTTTTTTTACTTCGCCATACATCATTTCACCAACACGTGGTTCAAAAGCGTCTGCTACTAGCGCACGCTCAGCTTCACGTATTTTTTGAATGATAACTTGCTTGGCTTGCGTGGCAGCAATACGACCAAACTCAATGGATTCAATCTGTTCTTCTTTAATATCACCAATTGACCATTCTTCTTGATCAAGGTCGGTAATAGCAAGCTGACAGGCTGGCATTTCATGGTCTTCATCGGCAACCACTGTCCAATAACGGTATGTATCATAATCGCCAGTTGCACGATCAATTGATACCCGCACCTCTACTTCTGGCTGTTCGGTATAGACTTTTTTCTTAGTTGATACCACCAAAGCGTCTTCTATGGCTTCAAAGATATCTTCAGGATTTAAGCCCTTTTCATTACTGACAGTTTCTACTACCGTTAAGATTTCACGACTCATGCTATACCTGTCCTATCATTTTATAATTGACTTAAATTTTATAATTGGCATATTGACGTTGTGTTGTCATCGTCAGTCACGCCCTATTTAGGGGTCAAAATATTGATTAATACTGAATTGCGTTACCATTGAATATTGAAATTAGACATCTTCATAAATCAAGTTGGCTTTATCAATGTTACTCAAAGCAATCTCAAACTGTTCACCATCGGTAGACGTCAATTTTAAAGACGTTGCATCGATACTGTCTAAAGTACCTGTTGCTTTGCGGCGTTTTTTATCGCCTTCACCAATGGCTTGTATCAAGCGCAAGCTCACAGTCTGACCGACGTAATCATACATTTGGTCATCTGAAAAGAACGCCCGGTCAAAACCAGGTGAGGAGACTTCTAAAATGAACTCACCAGCAATAGGATCATGCACTTCTAGGATGCCGCTTACCTGATGGTTAACCGCCGCACAGTTTTCGATACTTACCTGCTTATCCTGTGCTTTTTCTTCAGGTAAAGCCTCAATGTAAATACGCAATAACGAGCGATTGCCTTGTGGGGTAAACTCTACGCCCCACAGCGCCACATCACATGCAGCTACCGCAGGGGCAATAATAGTAGTTAGTTCTGCAACTTTAGTCGAAAGCTTCATAATTTATTTATATCTTCCTATTTACTTATCTGTCGTACTTAATGAACCACATTATTTATTACTTTTTTATTTGCGCGGCTCACAGCAATCGTTAGGTGTTTTATCTATTATATAATAGCACTAGCTCAGTATTATATTCGGTTGACATCTACTATATATAAGGACATTACCTAGGAACATCAAGCTCAGCTCATGAATGTGCTTATTATGTATAAAGCAAAATGATCAATAAAAGAGTATGAAGTAAAAGGCAGCGTCGCTTGCGAATAGTCACGCAAGTAGCGGTAAGTAGATGAATAGTAAGTATCGTACTCTATAGGCATAGAGCTTAGCATAAGTAGGGCAGATACCGCGACAACCCTGACTCACAGATACAAAAAAACCCACAAACATAATGGTGGGCTAATCGGCACTGACAAATTTAGTGTACAAAACATCAGTATAAAAAGTGGTAGCGGGGGCTGGATTTGAACCAACGACCTTCGGGTTATGAGCCCGACGAGCTACCAGACTGCTCCACCCCGCATCAATCTAGAACGCATATTATAGGGAGGTTTTGTAGAAGTGTCAATACTTTTTTTAAATAAATTCTAAATTAAGTATTCTCTACTAAAAAATCCAACCTGACGCTATATGCTACGTCTATAAAACTTGGTGCGATTGGGGGGACTTGAACCCCCACAGCTTTCGCCACCACCCCCTCAAGATGGCGTGTCTACCATTCCACCACAATCGCATTTTGCTACTCTGTTCTCTAGCGTTTAATCTACTGTAAATGATGCTTAAGGTAGGCATCAATAGATAAGGTCTTGCGAAAACAGAAAGGCATTGTAAATCTAACGTGCCAAAATAGCAAGCACTGCCTACTTAAAAGACACTTACTCAGGATTTTGCGTTAATGGGCGCGGCGTTTGCGGAGCTGAAACAGGAACATCTAAACGAAACTGATCTTCTGCCTGCTTACGTGCATGAACAGCAAGGGTCATACTGGTGATAAAAAATATGACTGTCAATACTGCAGTCGCACGTGTTAAAAAGTTGGCAGTTCCTGCGGCACCAAATACCGTACCTGACGAGCCAGCACCAAAAGAAGCCCCAGCATCTGCCCCTTTACCATGCTGTATCAAGATCAAGCCGATCATGGCAATCGCCACGATAATATGCAGGGCTAATATAAACGTAAACATGGTGGCCTCTTTTGCCGCGTAATGACGACAGATAACGGAAAATAAATCTTAAAGTTAATAGTGGTAGCAACTAACTTGTAATGCTGCCAAATCGATTATATAAATAAGGCGCATTGTACACGATTGCAAGGGCACTGTTAAACCTACTTTTGCCAACTGATAAAGACATTTTTTAGACAAGTTAGCGATTAAATCGCTGTTTTATCACCTTACCCTAACCAAGCGCGCGACTAAAAGCGTTGGCAATCATCAAAAAACTGTCTGCTTTTAATGAAGCACCGCCAACCAATGCGCCATCTATCATGGGATCTGCCGCAAAACTATCGGCGTTATCAACATTGACGCTACCACCATATAGTACAGTCATTGCTTCTAACGACTCAGCAAAGCCTGTGACGGTTTGCTTAATATGTTGATGCGTGGTGCTAACCTCTGCTACTGTTGGCACTTTGCCCGTCCCAATCGCCCATACTGGCTCGTAGGCAATGATTAAGCGCTCAGATAATGAAGCAGCAAGCTCGGGCTGTTGCGCAAGTAAATCCTTTACAACCGATAATTGAGTATCAATGACCGCCAGTGTTTGCTTATCGTCATATTGTGCTTGGGTTTCACCAATACAAAATACTACGCCCAAATTTTGCGTCAACGCATGAGTCAGCTTTTGCAGCAAGCACTCATGAGTCTCTTGATGGTATTGACGGCGCTCAGAGTGACCAAGTATCGTCCAAGTTGCGCCAGCATCAGCAACTTGCTGCGCAGAACAATCCCCCGTATACGCACCAGTGTTCGCGCTATGCGCACTAATATCTTGCGCGGCACACAGCACTGAGGTATCTTTTAAGCGGGCGCTGACAGCAGCTAAGTGAATACAACTGGGAGCCACCATTAACCTGCAGCTATTTTTGACCACTTGCTCTTCAGTATTAACTGCAGTTAATAAGTTGTCTAGTAGCGCATTGACGTCGTGGTTCGTTGCTGGATTCTGCTTCCAATTGCCAATTACCCAAGCTTGCATACTCATCTACCTTGTCTCATGTATTCCTGCCAATTTGGCTTATATGCGCGCCAGTATAACAAATATTTCACAAGTGCTATAGTATAGTGCGACCTGCAGCAGAATGGCTTTTACGGCCATCCTGTTTTCATTGTATTTTATTCAGTTATGGCGCTCTGTAGATTAATGCCTCATGGTCTAAGTTAAGGGTGAAATACTTTAAATAGCGGTATACCTTATATATAGTTCCATATTTATATAGTGCCATATTCTATATATAGCTTTTAAAAAATATAACCGTTAAAACAATATCAATTCCACACGGTGTTATTAATACTAAAAAATGGCAGCCGCTTAAAATTATTTATCTCAAACGGTTACAACAAGCGTCAGCGATAATTAGTGATAAAAGGCTACTCATGAAAACCATCAATGCCTAGCAAGCGGATTTTAGCAAAACATTCGATATCAAAGAGAGGTTATTATGTCTATTACAGCCAATAAATACGGTGGTCTAGCCCAGCAGCTGATTAACGAAGGTGTCGTGAGCGAAGCGCATATGAAAACTGCGCAGACGGAATCACAGCAGCAGCAGATCGGACTCGTGCCTTATTTGGTAGACAATAAATTGGCCAATGCTTATCAGCTAGCACAAATGCTGTCTCAAGCTTTTGGTGACCCACTCTTTGATCTTGACGCGATCAGTTTGGATGTCATTCCAAAAGACTTGGTCGATGAAAAAATCGTGCGTAAGTTTAATGCCTTGCCTCTCTTTAAACGTGGGCAGCGCTTATTTGTCGCCTTAAGCGACCCAACCCGTATAGATGCCATTGATGCGATTGCCTTTAACTCTCGCCTCTCTATCGAAACCGTCGTCGTCGAAGAAGATAAGCTCAAAAAACGCATTGAAAATCTTTATGCCGATACCATGCAAAGTTTTGATAGCTTTTCTAGCAGTGACTTACATGTAGATTTTGATGATGGTGAAGAAGAGGGTGAAACTGAGCTTAGCGACAGTGTCGATGAAGCCCCTGTCGTAAAATTTATCAATAAAATGCTGGTCGATGCCATCCGTATGGGTGCCTCAGATTTACATTTTGAGCCGTATGAAAAAACCTTTCGTGTCCGCTTTCGTGTCGACGGTGTCATGCAAAAAATGGCCAACCCACCAGTGCAACTTGCCAGCAAAATCGCAGCACGGCTAAAAGTAATGTCACAGATGGACATCTCAGAGCGTCGCATACCCCAAGATGGACGCATCAAGCTTAAAATATCTAAAAATAAAGCCATCGATTTCCGGGTCAACTCATTACCGACCCTGTTTGGTGAAAAACTTGTGTTGCGTATTTTGGATCCGTCATCCGCCATGCTCGGCATCGAAGCCCTTGGTTATGAGCCTGACCAACAAGAAATGTTTTTGGAAGCTTTGCATAAACCACAAGGTATGCTGCTGATTACCGGACCGACGGGTTCCGGTAAGACTGTCTCACTCTATACCGGTATCAATATTTTAAACACAGGTGCAACGAATATCTCCACTGCCGAAGATCCAGTCGAGATTAACCTCGAAGGCATTAATCAGGTCAACGTGAACGCTAAGGTTGGTCTGACCTTTGCCAATGCTCTGAAGTCATTCTTACGTCAAGATCCTGATATTGTCATGGTAGGTGAGATTCGTGACCTTGAAACGGCAGAGATTGCGATTAAAGCTGCGCAAACGGGGCACATGGTGCTTTCGACTCTCCATACTAACTCAGCACCAGAGACGTTGACCCGCCTACGCAATATGGGTGTGGCTTCCTTTAACATTGCCACGTCAGTAAACCTGGTCATCGCCCAGCGCCTAGCAAGGCGCTTATGTAAAAACTGTAAAAAACCCATCAACGTCCCACGGCAAAGCTTGCTTGAGCTTGGCTTTAATGACACCGATTTAGACAACCCAGGCAATGTGATCTATGAACCGGTAGGCTGTAACGAATGCCGCGAAGGCTATAAAGGCCGTGTGGGTATCTATGAAGTGATGAAAATTAGCCCTGATATTTCCCGGATTATCATGGAAGATGGCAACGCGATAGATATCAAAGATGCCGCCCTCAAAAATGGTTTTCGAGACTTGCGCCGTTCTGGTATTTTAAAGGTATTGCAAGGCGTGACCAGTATTCAAGAAATGATGCGTGTTACCTCTGAATAATCGTAAATGCTAAAAGTGAAATAACGGTGGTAGAAATTTCAGTGTCGATAGCTTTTAGATTTAATAGATTGGCTTTTATAAATGAGCAATAATATCCACTCAGATGTACTTAAAAATAAAACAGAGTTATACTGGTTTTTTACGTTAAAATAAAGTATGCCATCTTTGTATAATAAGTCTGGCATCGTTGTACATCTTTGCAATATTTATATTAGACAAATTTTGAGGGTAGTATCATGGCAAAAGCAAAGACCGACATGCTGTTAGACTTTGTCTATGACGGGGTAAATCGACGCGGCCAAAAAGTAAAAGGTGAAACGACCAGTCGTAGCTTAGAGCTAGCAAAAGCTACTCTGCGCAAACAAGGCATCACCGTCAAAGGTATTAAGAAAAAACCGAAGCCACTTTATACCTTTAAAAAACCCATCAAACCTATCGATATTGCCATTTTTGCTCGCCAATTGGCAACCATGATGAAAGCTGGCGTGCCATTGACTCAGTCCTTTGAAATTGTCGCTGACTCCCTTGATAATCCCAGTATGAAAGAGTTGGTTTTAAAAATAAAAGCCGATATCGAAGCTGGTGGGACTTTTGCCTCTGCCCTACGTAAGCATCCTCGCTATTTTGACGATCTGTTTTGTTCGCTCGTTGAATCGGGGGAGCAGTCAGGTGCGCTTGAAACCATGCTAGAACGGGTTGCCACTTATAAAGAAAAAAGTGAGCTACTAAAAGCAAAAATTAAAAAAGCGGTGAAATATCCTATCGCAGTCATTGTGGTTGCCATCATTGTCACTATGATTTTGTTGATTAAAGTGGTCCCTGTCTTCTCCGATTTATTCGAATCTTTTGGCGCAGAGCTGCCTGCTTTTACCCAAATGGTCGTTGGCATGTCAGAGTGGATGCAAGCGTGGTGGTTTGTTTTGATTATTCTCATTGGTGGGGCGATTATTGGTTTTTCAGAAGCCAAAAAACGCTCTAAAAAATTCCGAGACTTTTTAGACCGTGCAGTCTTAAAAATACCAATATTTGGCAACATTGCTTATCAAGCCATTATCGCGCGTTTCGCTCGTACCCTATCTACTACCTTTGCGGCTGGTGTACCTCTTATTGATGCGCTAGATTCGACTGCTGGCGCCACTAATAACGTCGTTTTTTATAATGCCACGCAGCAAATTAAAAATGATGTATCTACTGGGCAACAATTGCAATTTTCGATACGCTCTACCAATTTATTCCCAAGTATGGCCATTCAAATGGTCGGTATCGGTGAAGAGTCTGGTAGTTTAGAAGAAATGCTAGATAAAGTAGCGGTCTATTACGAAAACGAAGTCGATAATGCGGTTGATGGCTTGACCAGCTTAATGGAGCCTATGATTATGGCTGTGTTGGGGGTATTGGTCGGTGGCTTGGTGATTGCGATGTACTTGCCAATCTTCCAAATGGGCTCAGTAGTAGGTTAAAGATGACGGAAAGGACAGCTACTTAATGCAATTTATAGAATTACTACAAAGTAATATGACGGTAGCGTTAGTCGTATTTGGTCTGTTGGGCCTTTGTGTGGGCAGTTTTTTAAATGTGGTGATTCACCGTATGCCGCTGATGATGGTCTATAGCTGGCGTCAAGAATGCAGTGAATTTATGTCTCAGCAAGCAGACATGCCGCAAGAGCATACCATACCATTGACCGATATCGTCGCAGCGGACACCCCTATTACGTTGAGTCGACCAGCGTCACGCTGTCCTCACTGCACGCACAAAATAAAGTGGTACGAAAACATACCCTTAATAAGCTGGCTAGTGTTACGAGGGCGCTGCTCAGACTGTAAAGCCAATATCGGCCTGCGTTACCCTGTAGTTGAGCTAGTGACTGCATTGCTGTCAATATTGGTCATCTATCAGTTTGGGGTCAGTGCCGCTGGATTATCAGCCTTAGTTTTAGTATGGACATTGGTTGCGTTAACCGGTATTGATTTTGATACCCAACTACTACCAGATCGCCTAACCTTTCCTTTAGCGGGCTTAGGGTTGGCCGTCAATTCGCAAAGCTGGTTTGTCTCGCCAACTCAGTCTATTTGGGGTTTATTGTTTGGATTTTTATCACTATGGATAGTGGTGAAGGTATTTTTCCTCATCACCAAAAAACACGGTATGGGACAAGGCGACTTTAAGCTACTAGCGGTATTGGGTGCTTGGCTTGGGCCTATGATGTTGCCATTGATTATTTTACTGTCTTCCCTACTCGGCTCAATCGTTGGGATTATCTTGATGAAGAAACAAGGTGAAAGCAAGCCGTTTGCCTTTGGCCCTTACATCGCTATCGCTGGTATTGTTGCTTTATTATATGGCTCAGATATCGTCAACTGGTATCTCGGCATGTATACTTACTAGATTGTCTTAGAAAGTGTTTTGATCGCTCCTCTTAACGTAAACATCAAACCTTAAAATAAGCATCAAAATATTGTCTCAACTTATAACCATCACTGTCATTATATCGAGCAGATAAGTCATTATTATGTCAAAACAAGCATCTTCACCTTATTCTTATGAGCCTCAGACCCCGCAGAAGAAAAGCAAGACCTTAGTCATTGGCTTGACCGGGGGCATCGGTAGTGGCAAGTCTGCTGCCAGTGATTGGTTCGCTGAACAAGGGATTAATATTATTGATGCGGATGTCATTGCTCATCAGGTCGTTGCTAAAGGCAGCTCAACCCTACGCAAAATCCAGAAGAAGTTTGGTAATTGGGTATTGAATGGCAATGGCGAAATGGATCGTGCCGCCGTGCGCACTCATGTATTTACCCACCCTGAAGCACTCATTGAGCTAGAGGCGATTACCCATCCAGCGATACGTGAAACCGCAAAATTACAGCTGGCCACCAGTACCTCACCTTATGTGGTGTTGTCAGCGCCACTACTTATTGAAGCGGCGGAGGCGGGTCTGGCTAACTTGTGCCAGCGTATTTTAGTCATGGATGCCGCGGTAGATACTCAGCTAGCCCGTGCCAGCCAACGAGATGAACAAAGCATACAAAAAATTAAAGCCATTATGGTCAATCAGCTAAGTCGCGAAGAGCGCAATCAGCACGCCGATGATGTCGTGCTTAATGATGGTAATTTGGCTGATCTCTACCTAAAATTAGAGCCGCTACATCAGAGCTATCTTACGCTTGTCCAGCAGCTAAAGTACGCTGCCGATTAACCTCATACAGCGCCATGCCCGTGGCAACACTTACATTTAGACTTTGTAAGTTGCCATGTTCATTGCCTGACATCGGAATATAAACCAGCTCATCACAGCTCTCTGTCGTCAGGCGGCGCATGCCCTCTCCTTCTGACCCCATAATCATCGCCGTCTTGCCCGTCAAATCTGCCTCATGTATCGGCTTCGCCTCTGCATTGAGTGCCGTACCGAATACAAAAACACCTGCGTTTTTGATTTGCGATAGTGTACGTGCCAAATTGGTGACGCTAATAATAGGCATCATTTCTGCCGCCCCTACCGATACCTTAGCAACCGTAGGCGTAAGGCTAGCCGCATGATGTTTCGGACAAACTACCGCATCAACACCCATCGCGACAGCAGTACGCAAGCACGCACCAAAGTTATGTGCATCAGTGATTTGATCCAAGACCAATAACAAGCACTGTTCGCGGCCGATAATAATATCAAGCAAGCCTTCATCAGCGAAACCTAACGGACGCGCATTTAGCACCACGCCTTGATGCTGCGGACTGCCACATAATTGCGTGAGCTTGTCTTTTTGCGTCGGTTGAATGCTGATGCCATTGTCTGCTGCCTGCGCCATAATCGCTCGGACATGACTGTCACTCTCGCGACCTTGCTGTACAAACAAGCTAAGGCCATCAAGAGGACGGTGTTCGAGTAACGCGTCAATAGCATGAATGCCATAAAAATAAATGGGTTTTGCCATAATAGGACTACCGATTATAAAGTGGGTATCGCACACTGCGATAGAAAGGGGAAATATGACGATAATTGTAGCAACTAATCAAGGGCTTAAAAAATAATGTTACCAAAAAAAAGAAATAAACCTTATCGCAAGATTTATTTCTTTTTGAGGGCTTAGGCGTTATAAATTGTCTTTTAAAAACTTTAACTTGGGATAGTCTCAACCTTCTAAATGACAGATATACTGCACGATTTCCTCTGTGCGTAAGTTAAAACCACTGTTGCCTTCAACGACGAATGATTGTCCCGCACGATAGTAGCTGAATTCTTCATCACCATTTATTTTGACTTCACACTCGCCACTGATGATCTCAATACGTTCGGAAGTGTTAGTACTGAAGTGATAATGCTCAACCAAGTTGTCGCAAGGTAAGATCACACCTAATGTTTTATGCCGACCATCCTCAAACATAATGGTATGGCTTGAGCAACGACCATCATACGATATCGTGGCTTGGGCGTTGACTGTTACACTGGTAAATTGCGCCGCTGTCATAGTGGCTTCCTTATCAAATAATTATTGCCAAACTAAAAAATAAGTAACGAATTTAATTGCTTACTCTACCTAGGTTGTACTATTCATTTGCGATATGGTAACAACACGTCATGACGCACAATGATTAAAAATCTAGTGGTAAGAGTTTATCATTATGTGAGATTATGCTACCACATTATATCTATAAAGTTTGTTACAGCGGCAATGAAAATTTTATTTGGTTTTTAGGTTAAAGAACGCTTGATGATTCATGCTTAGATTATCGGCTTGCGCCTATAAGACTGAAGCGTTGAGAGCTATTATTGCTGATACGCTACTATACTGACACCCTGCTATTACAGTGACTCCTAATTAGGATTATCCTCCCTAATATTGCCGTTACAAAGACCATCATTAAGATAGTAATCACTGATTTATCATAAGCTTAATGGATTTTTATGACAGTCTTTTTAGGTTGACTTACAGGATTTAATGGCTTTAAAATTTGTATTTAACTGCATTTAACATCATACTATTTGCCAACCATATTTGTCTCACTAACATTATCAACTGAACGACTTCATTCCTTTATTTATCCTATTTTAGATATGGCCTCTCATGATTTCATGCGAGGTCAATTGTCTGTCATGAGAGGCGTTGATGCTTGTATCATTAACTTTACATCAGTTTGCGTTGATCGCTCAGCATGAGTTGAGTGTGGCTGAAGGCTTTAATGTCATCACTGGTGAAACGGGCGCTGGCAAGTCGCTATTACTGGATGCGCTATCTTTATGTGCAGGCGAACGTGCAGACAGTGCGATGGTCAGACATGGCGCGGCGCACGCTGATATTTATGCCCAGTTTGATGTGGAAAATAACAGCGTCGTCGCCGATTGGTTTGCCAAAAATGACCGACTATTAGAAGAACCAGAAGTATTGATTCGTCGTCAGCTCAGCAATACCGGACGCTCAAAAGCGTGGTTAAATGGCACACCAGTCAGTTTGGCTGAACTGAAAAACCTTGGTACGTTACTGGTTAATATTCATAGCCAACATGCTCAACAAGCGCTCCTTAAGCCGCAGTTTGTGGTGCAATGGCTTGATGAGATGGCACAAATCGCGCCACTTGCTGCACAAACGACCAGCAGCTATCAAGCTTATCAGCAGCTTAAACGCCGTGCGGATGACATTGCGAGCCGTGAGGCTCAGCGCCAAGACCGTATGCAATTATTGCAGAGTCAATTAGCTGACATTGCGCCGTTATTGGCGGTTGATTATGCAGAAGTCGAAGCGGAGCACGAAGAGCTGTCTAATATCGAAGCTTTGATGATCGAGGCCAGTCATGGCTTGCACCTACTTGATAATGACACGGATGAGCCAGATGTCATGACCTTACTCGGGCAGGTGATTAAGCTTTGTGATAACCAAATGAGCGTCAGTCAAACCTTTGAGCAAGCCTCCGAGCAGCTGCATTTAGCGCAGCAGCAAATCACTGAGGTAACAGGCTTACTGTCAGATTATGCTGAACAACAACTGCCTGATCCTGAGCGCTTGCAGACATTAGACAGTCTTATCAGCTTAGGTCATCGCTTATCTCGTAAACATAGCTTGCCAGCAAGCGACTTAATCGAGGAAGCCAAAGGTTGGGAGACGCAATTAGAGCAGCTAGAAAACGAGCCAAGCAGCGATGCCATGGCAGCGCAAATTGAACAGGCTTGGAAAGATTACCTTGCGCTAGCAACGCAGCTAAATAAAGAGCGCTCAAAAGCTGCGCCCACTGTCAGTAAGCAACTGGTTAAACAGTTACAACCGCTAGCTTTGCCCAATGCGCGCTGCGAGTTTGTCTTTACCAGAAAGACCGAACCTAGCCAATATAATGCGCAAGGTTGCTATGATATTGACCTATTATTTAGCGCCAATGTCGGCATGCCGATGCAACCACTACATAAAATCGCTTCAGGCGGCGAGCTGTCACGAATGGCACTGGTGATGCAGGTATTACAAGCAACCAATGCTGACAATAATGCTGCCAAGCCCATGCTGGTATTTGATGAAGTCGATGTCGGTATCAGTGGCGGCACGGCGCAAGTGGTCGGTGAGCTGCTGCGCGCGCTTGGGCAGACGCAGCAGTTACTGGCCATTACCCACCAAGCACAAGTCGCGGCGCAAGCGCATCAGCATATCTTGGTACAAAAACACCATGACGAGCAAACCGAAAGCGAGCTATTAATACTGACCGATAGCGCGCAAATCGATGAGCTGGCACGCATGTCTGGTGGTGTGATCATCACTGACGTTACCCGCGACCACGCCCGCAGTTTATTAACGGACGTTAAGTAAAGAACCTTGTCGTCATTAGGGCGTGTCCTCATTTTAAAAATGAGGACACGCCCTAGCGTCTCATAACCGCTAAATACTTGCTTTGGTTGATTTTCACCTCAGTATCGCCATATAGTGGTGTGTCATCTCTGTTATTTTACCTTTAATACTAGGTTGCGTTTGTTTCTATGTCTAAAGCCAATTTGACCCATCATTTCTTAATCGCGGCACCAGAACTGTCAGACCCAAGGTTTGAGCAGGCGCTGATTTATATTTGCCGTCATGATAAACACGGTGCACTTGGTCTGATGGTCAATCGTCCATTAGAGCAGGCACGCGTGGGCAAACTGCTAGAAGATCTAGACATTGAAGTCACAGATGCACAAGTGATGGAAGATGTGGCATTAGAAGGCGGCCCGATGTATCCAGAGGTTGGATTTGTGCTGCATACGGGTCAACCAGAATGGGCCTCGTCTTTTGCTATATCAGAGAATGTCTGTATTACTACCAGCCAAGATATCCTCAAGCGTATCGCCGCCGGTCAAGGCGTTGGTCATTATCAGCTGTGCTTGGGTCATGCCAGCTGGGGTAAAAAACAGCTCGATCAAGAGCTTGCTAGTGGCGACTGGCTCGTCTGTCCTGCTGATCTGAATTTATTGTTTGATACGCCATTTGAAGAACGTTGGCAAATCGCCGCTGATAAGATTGGCGTTAACTTTGACTACCTTAGTAGTGATATTGGTCATGCTTAATGATTGGTTATGATTGTTAAATTATCCGTTTTAAATAAAGCCGCATTTAAATAAAGCCGCATTTAAATAAAGCCGCATTCAAATTAAAGCCGCATTCAAATTAAAGCCGTTAAGCCAAATGAATCACGCCCAACAGAAGAATCACGCCCAACAGAAACAGGAAGCGCGCATAATGATGGTAGAGTCTGATACTAGCACTGAAATCGAAACTGCTGACACTTCTGTGGTGGAACCAGTTATTAAGCCTCATCTTATTTTGGCGCTCGATTACGGGGTTAAAAAAATGGGGATGGCGCTAGGTAATACTATTACTGAGACTGCGCGTGCCTTTGATATTTTAGCCATGAATAATGGTCAACCGGACTGGGATAATCTGCTAGGTATTATCAAAGTCTGGGGTGTAACAAAAGTGGTGGTGGGGTTGCCGCTTAATATGGATGGTAGCAGCTCAATGCTGTCGAAGCGTGCGCATAAATTTGCCCGTCGCCTAGCGCATCGAGTCATGGAACAGCATCTGCCGGTTGTCGTGAGCCTCTGTGATGAGCGCCTGACCTCAGTGGCGGCGCGTGAGATCGCGTGGGATAACGGTTGGATTAAGCATGAACGCGACCCAATCGATGACATCTCTGCCTGTATTCTGATGTCGACTTACTTTGCTGACCCGAGTAGCAGTATCGCTATCGACGCCATCAAAACCGATTAACTCAGCGACAAGCCTGCTATCAAAACAGCGCCAATTTCTGACATATCGTCACTCTACACGGATAAATGCCTGATTATTATGACCACTGTCTCAGACCACTCTCTGCAAAAAAAATCGCAACATGGTTTTGCGCCGCTTGCCATCGCCCGTATCAAAGGCGCACAGCGAGCGAATCAAATAGCGATTTATCTTATTTATGCCGCCATTCTCGCCTTTATGGTCTTTGGCACCATTGCCAGTATCAAAGCCTTTCATGACAATCAGCTGCTTTATCAACTTTTCTATAACCTGCCCTATGCCTTGGTTGCGCTCACGATTCCTATTACTATTTATGATGCGCTGGTAATTTATCGTTATCGCTTAAACCAGGCGTCGATGATTGCCATGAGTATTGGTGTCTCGACCATCATATTGATTGGTGGATTATTATTCGCTGATACCGCTTGGTTAGGGTTGTCCTGTTGGCTAGGTGTGGCGTTTTTATTTAAAGTGAGTTTCAAGCGCTTTTTTAATTTTTTAGAAGTAGAAAAAGACACTGAAATCGCTGAAGAAGCGTAAAACATGCTTATAAATGCCGCAAAAACCTTTCACCTTATATTATCGATTTGAATGACTATTATGAGCACTTCTACCACGCAAACGACGATCAATCATCATTTAGATACTCAAGGGCTGATCTGCCCTGAGCCAGTCATGATGCTGCATCGAACCATCCGTAACGCCGATGCTGGCGAGGTGATTGAAATACTCGCTACCGACCCAGCCACCACTCGTGACATTCCTAATTTCTGCCGTCATTTGGGGCATGAGCTTGTCCAGCAAGAAACGCTGGCTGAAAATGTAGATCTAAGTATCGATCTTGATGAAATAACGGTCGCTGGCGATGAGGATGCGCCAATCAACGCCACGCTTTATCGTTATTTGGTTAAGAAAAAGAACATTTGAACGCATTCAATTAGCTCTATATAGGGTCTGTTTGATGATTCAAATGTGGAACTGACAGTGTCTTAATAGCATCAAGATATCTTTGCTCTGTACCAAACATACCATTCACAAATTAAAGGTAGATAACGTGTTACCAACCGAAAAACAATATGTGCAGTGGCTCGAAAACAAAGACGGAAACGACACTTTCCATAATGCCCGCTGGTTGTCGGAAAGCAATCATCTACCGCCTGCGCGTATTGTATTGGTCGATGACAAAACGACCGCAGATGAGGCTTACCGCTTGGCTTGCGAAGGCACGTCACTGCTGTGGCGTGGTGACTTTCATAATGCCAAGCAATTACTACAAGCCCTCGCTCGGCGCATCGAGCGTACCAATGAGCGCTCCGAGCAGCGCAAAATAAAGAAAGCAGCTAAGTCTACAGCAGAATCTGATTCAGCCAGCTCTAAAGAAATCCCTAACCTATTTCATCAGCAGCGCCAAATCCAAGCTCAACGCTCGCGTATATTAAGCCGTTTGCTACTAGAGCTTGATGCCAATTATGTCAGCCAGCTACGCCGCGCCCCTGATGTCAGTGCGGCCTGCACAGCAGCTTTTGGCCAGTTGGATAAAACGATAGACGAATCATGCGTGCTATCATTTCGTGATTTGCAAGGGGCGCTTGGTGCAGCGCAGTGGCGCGAAAAAGGCGTCCCAATTGAAAGCCTAGGTCTTTCGATATTCCCGCATTATGGTGTCTTTGCGCCAACACGGCATGAGTATGTACCGCTATTGCTTGATGCACCACTGCCAAAAATTCATGAGGTTGCTTATGATATCGGTACTGGCACTGGTTTACTCGCCGTTATCTTAGCGCAGCGCGGTGTCAAACAGGTGATTGCCACGGATTTGAATCCACGTGCTTTGGCCTGCGCCAGTGAAAACTTTACACGCCTACAATTAACTAACGTACAGTTGCAGCAAACGGATTTATATCCGACTGATGCACCTCTCGCCAATCTAATTGTCTGTAATCCACCTTGGTTACCTGCTAAGCCAAGCTCGCCTTTAGAGTACGCCGTCTATGATGCCAATAGCGCGATGCTGAGTGGATTTTTGCAGGGCGCGAAATCTCATTTAGCTAAGCAAGGTGAGCTCTGGTTGATTCTGTCGGATTTGGCGGAACATCTACAGCTACGTACTCGTGATGAATTACTAGACTGGTTTGTAGATAGCGGTTTGAAAGTAAAATATCGTCTCGATACCACACCTAAGCATGGTCGCAGCCAAGATGATACTGATCCTCTATATGCGGCGCGTAGTGCGGAAGTGACCTCGTTATGGTGCTTAGAACCTGCCTAATATTTAATAATTGAGCATTATTTTATGAGCCATCACTTATGAGTCGCGACCGCGCCGTACAACAGCGCCAACCCAAGGCGCTGGCAGTAGACGACGAACCAACTTATATCACTGAGTTTCGTCAAGCCATGCTGGCGCGCGGTCTCGCCACGCGGACGCGTAATGCTTATGTGCGTGACCTGCGCTCTTGCGAGTTGACCAATCCTATGGCATTGACATGCTGGCAGCCTGATGACGTGCTGCACTGCTTATCAACCCTTACCCAAGAAGGCAAAACCCCACGTACCCAAGCACGTATGCTCTCAAGCTTGCGTCAGTTTTATCTATGGATGATTGCCAGTAATCTACGCGAAGACAACCCTTGCGAGCGTATCAAAAGTCCTAAACTTGGGCGTCCACTACCAAAGGACTTAAGCGAGGGGGATGTTGATAATCTCCTCGCCGCACCTGATACCAGTACCGCACTTGGACTGCGTGATAAAGCCATGCTAGAAGTGCTCTATGCCTGCGGTCTGCGTGTCAGCGAGTTGATTAATCTGTCACTAGAACAAGTCAATTTAAACTCTGGCTGGCTACAAATCACAGGGAAAGGCAATAAAACGCGACTGGTACCATTAGGTGAATATGCTACGGACGCGTTGGAAGATTATCTGGCGCATGCTCGTGGTGATTTGATTGCGCATTTAAAATTTGGCAACTGCCAAGCGGTGTTTTTGACCGCGCAAGGCGGCTATATGACGCGGCAGAACTTTTGGTATTTGCTTAAAAAGTACGCCAAAGTTGCTAGTATCGATAAAGAGTTATCACCGCATACGCTACGCCATGCCTTTGCTACCCATCTACTCAATCATGGCGCGGACTTACGTAGCGTGCAGCTATTGCTTGGGCATAGTGATTTATCAACGACGCAGATATATACGCATGTGGCGACGGCAAGATTGCAAAAGTTGCATGCTGAGCATCATCCGAGAGGTTAGAGTCGAAATTAAAGATTTATTGATGATTGTAAAAGGAATAAAACGTGTTGCAAGCTCAGCCATCTACTCTGCCTACCCTAACAAAAGGGCAAAATTCTGCACTCAAAAACCTGACCATCATGGGTTACTTAGAAGGCACTTCTTTTTTATTATTGCTTGGTATCGCCATGCCACTAAAATACATGCTAGGTATTCCTGAAGCAGTGAAATATGTCGGTATGGCGCATGGGGCATTGTTTATTGCCTATATTTTGATGCTGTTGATTGCAACCAGCAGAATAAAAATGCCGCTATGGGCAATGCCTGCAGGTGTTCTTGGCTCATTTTTACCATTTGGCCCGTTTATATTTGATCATTTGCTTAAGAAGCGATTGGGAAAATAGGCGTTAGATAAAACAAACTGTCTATCAGAATCATCAACAAATGATTTTTTAAGAGAAGAGATATGCCGATATTTGATATTGATTACATACTTGCATTAGGTCGTAATGATAAATGTTGGTGTGGTTCAGGCTTGAAGTTTAAACGCTGTCATCTAGGTAGAGAGTTTGAACAACCTATATCGTTAGGTGAAATATTAACATTTGAGCAAAACATATCAAAAAGAGAAGCATGCTACGCACCTAAGAACCTACTTTCAAACTGCAATGATATTATCAAGTCTCATACTGTTTCTAAATCTAGTGGCTTGTCTGACATTGCTGATAATAGCAACCATGTCTTAGGATTGAAGCAGAATCTAATAAACTTTCAAAAGAACAAGGACAGCCTTAGATTTGAAAAAATTGGTATTAATAAGGCTTCTACTTTTAAAGGATTTTGTGCAAGACATGACAAATTACTATTTGCTTGTTTTGAAGATAAACCATTTATAGGTACAAAAGAGCAATGTATGGCCTTAACGTACAGGTCTGTGGCAAAAGAGATTTATGCGAAGGAAAATGCTTTAGAAACTACAAAACTTATGAAAAATATGGATAGAGGAACATTACTTATTTTTCAGATAATGAAGCAACAAGACCTTTATTATTATGAGCTAGGTCTAGAAACATCGGCTAATGAGCTATACAAAATTAAGAGCAGTTTAGACGCCGAATTATCAGATAACAGTGATAACTCTTATAGCTTTTTAGTCATAGAGTCTTCAAATCCTCTACCAGTTGTAGTGTCATCTATAACTAACCCTACGCATGATTTCAAAGCCAAATATTTGCAAGACCTAGCAGATTTAGAGACGATACCTGACTATCTAATTTTCAACGCATTTACGAGCAGTGGCAAAGGCCTTGTAGTTTTCAGTTGGTTAAAAAAGGCAGAAGTGATAGATGAGTTCATAAACTCTTTACTAGAGATAGATAAAAAAGATATGTTCAGCTACTTAGTCAACTTCTTCTTTAGCTCTGCTGAAAATACTTTCATTTCTCCTGACTGGTGGAATACCTTAGGTACAGAACAACAGCAGAAAATAGAAGCGCTTTTCAAAATAGGTTCCAACCATACTGAAGAAAGACCAAAAAACGTACTTGCTGATAACAGCATCATTTTTACAGGCTGGGAGGTAGAAAATTTCTATAGAGTCACTTAATGATTTATAGTTTCTGTAAGAGTGCAAACCCGCCCTTTTCTCGTTACAATACGCGTATAACATGCACGCTGCATAACTGAGCAACGCACCGCCTTTTATTTATCCATTATTCGAGAATCCTATGAGCCATAGACCCCCTGCTGACCTGTTGAAAAGTGCCCAACATTGGCGCGAAGACATTAACTTTCGCCAAGATGTGCTAGGCAAGCCGTTTGATTTTTCGACCACGTGGGGTATTTTTTCACCGCAAAAGCTCGATGATGGTAGCTTGATGCTGCTTGATTATGTGGATTTTCAAGTGGATGATGACTCAATCGATTTGGGCTGTGGCTATGGCGTGCTTGGTATGACGGCAGCGCGTGAATGTCCAAACGGTCTGCATACGTTGATTGATAAAGACTTTATGGCGGTAGAATATGCGCGCCTAAATTGCGAGAAAAACGGTCTAAAAAATGTCGATGTACATTTATCAAACGGCTTCAATCACGTGGCAAAAGACAAAGACTTTAGCCTTGTGATGTCAAACTTGCCAGCCAAAGTGGGCAAAGAGCAGCATTATTTGTACTTCCTCGATGCATATGCCCGTATGCGTAAAGGTGGCCGCTTTTATGTGGTAACAATTAATGGTTTGCGCCAATTTGTGAAACGCTCGTTTACCGAAGTGTTTGGCAATAGCGACAAAATCAAGCAAGGCAAAACGTATACCATTACCATGGCGACCAAAGACTAGATTTTTGAATATGACGCAAATAAAGAAGCCCGCTAAAACATATAGTTTTAGCGGGCTTCTTTATGGCAAATGATATCTGGCTACATCTGCCGTTTAAGCAAATATCCACCCAATATCGCACTGGCAATAATCGGTAGTAGCACCATCAATAGTGGCGAAAATCCAGTCGCCAATGAAACAAAGCCAACCAAGTCTTGCACATAACTAAACAGCAAGCCGAACAATAATGCCACCACGATACGCAAGCCCAAGCTATGTGTCCGCAGTGAGCCAAAGACGAATGAGCAAGCGACAATCACCAACGACAATATCGATAATGGTGATAGCAATTTTTGCCAAAATGCTAACTCATGACTCAAAGAGCGTTGACCTTGTTGGCGCATAAACTGACGATGCTCGTACAATTGGGTCAATGACAGATCTTCGGCTTTGCGGGTGAGCAAATATACTGATTCAGGGGCAAAGGGCAGGCTTAAGGTATCTGACGGCGAGATCGCTTGGCTACTCTCAAAGCCTTGATTAATCATCAGCTTGGTCATGTTATTCAACGCCCACTCGTAACGATACTGCTCGCTCGGCTCGCTACTGACTGTATCCAAAGGTTCGCGACCAATATATTGCCCGCCCTCAGCGTGAACAGCCGTTTGTAGATTGCCATTATTGTCTAAATGCCAACGTTTGACCTCACCGATATTGCCTTGCACATCGGCATAATCGATATACAAAATATCGCTACCATCCGGCTTAGTACGACCAGCTTTTGTATTCTCAAAACGTGGTTGCACTGTCCAATAACCGCGCACCGATGTGACCAACGAAGTGCTGTCTTCATCGTTGATTTCTTTTGCCAATTGATTAGAGTGCGGCAAAATAAACTGATTGATGAGCAAGGCGAGCAGTACAAAAATCAAAGCGGGCTGTAATACCCAGCCAACGATGCGATAAACGCTGACGCCAGCGGCGCGCATGACGACCAACTCGCTTTTATTGGCGAGTAAACCCAAGCCCACAACCGCACCGAGCAATGCACCCGTCGGGATAAACTGCTCTAAAAAATAAGGCGATCGATAAAAGATATATTTAATCGCCTCACCCATTGTATAGCTATCATCTAACGAATCCAGCTCAGACAAATAAGAAAATACCAGTTGTAATGCCCACAGACCTATAACCGCTCCGACGATTGCTAGCAAAGCATTCAGTTTGACGTAACGGCTAAGGACTTTTAGATTGGCAGGTTTTTTGGCAAACTGAGCATTCGCGTTGTGCGAGTCAGCATTGGGAGATTTAGAGAATAAAGCACTCATGAGGACTGCCCTCCTTGTGAGCCACTGCTTTGATGATCGGCAACTGTTAGAGACCCATTCTCTGGTTTGCGAAAGCGCAATCGGTGCTGCACACGGCTACCCCAATTCATATAAAGTGCCAATACCATAAATCCTAAAATCAGCCAAGCATACGCCCAAACGCTCACACTGCCTTTGCTCACAGCGTTTTTGAGTGAAATGATACCCAGCGCACAGCTGACAAACAATAGAATTGAAGGAAATAGGCGTAACCAACGACCTTGGCGCGGACGTACTTGCGCCAGTGGTACAGCGAGCATCGGCGCGATAATCATCAGCCACGGCAAAGCAAAACGGTAGCCAAGCTCACCCTGTGCTGCACGCAGCGCATTTTCACCACCGAACTGGGCACTGCCAGTGGCCGCTTGCCATAACGGTCCGATTGCTTGGGTTTCGATATTGTCTTCGGTGATCACATCTTGTGAGGATTCCGTCAAGGTAATGCGATAGCGATCAAAGCCGACTTGATTATACTTCAAGCTGCCCGCACCGACCTCGTAACGACGCCCTTGGAATAAATCCAATTGGGTCACACCCTTGTCACCTGTCTGTACTTGCTCAGCTCTTTTGGCCAAAGTAATGGTGTCTTTACTTATGTTTTTATCGCCCTTGCTTATCAACGCTTGTGGCACGTCTGGAATCGCTAATTGTTCTGCGGTTTCAGGATCAATCCTATTATCGACATCCATGGCAGCCGCTTTGGCGTTGCTACCTTTATCTTTTGGCTCAGACTGAATGAGTATCACATCTTGTAGCTGTTTTTTGTCGTCGCTAAGGCTGCCAACATAAAGATGGTAATTGCCACTACTGATAAACTCATTGGGGCGAATCAAATCAAAAGCACTGGTAAAGGCTTGCTTCTGCCAAATAGCCTCAGATGAGCGTACGCCCCACGGCTTGCCGACGACTGATAATGCAGCCTCACCAACGAATAAGGCCAGTATCAAAGGAGTCATCAGCCGAGCCAGCTTGCCGCGGGAAACACCACTGGCATTGATAACCGCCATTTCTTGATCGACATATAAGCGCCCAAACACCAGCATTAGAGCAATAAAAAAAGCCAAGGGCAAAATCAGCTCTAAAAAATACGGCAAGTTATAACCAATGATGGTAAATAATAAGCTGATATCTAGATTGCCTTCTGCGGCAATGCCAAAGTAACGTATCAGACGGCCACCAAGCATCATAACCACCAAAAACCCCAATACCAAAGCGGTGGTTGAGGCAACTTGTTGGGTCATGTAGCGGCGTAATATCACAATAGGTACTCTTTAACAGTGGATATGTGGACGGTGTATCGCGTGCTGACTGACAGAGCCAAGCGCAATAGTATGGTGTTACCAGTTTAATGCTACTCAAATGCCTAAACAGACAAACACTTAAATAGATATCAACGTAACGGTGCCACTTATAAGTCAAATGATATAAAGATAAGCGATAAACGTAACCGCTAATGCTAGCATATTTTGATAAAAAATGACTGTGAAATGTGTGCTAAAAAATCACCCAAGCCTTGCTGATGACGCATGATTCAGCATGAATAAACACTGGTAGACGTTACCAGTAGTCAATAAATCACATAAATGGTAAGGCATGACTGGCTGCGGTATTGCGTCAATTTAATTAGCCAGTGTTTTTGCTTTTAGAAAGGTTTGTTTGTCATTCGTATCAAGTCACAAATATGAGTAGCATTAATTGCTAGACTGATTGATTGTCAATACTCATCTCTACCACAATTATTGGAGCATAAATAAAATGTCTAATCCCTCTACCCTACTTGAGCTGGCTGGTGGCGAATTTGATACCCTTGATTGGTCAAACTGCGCTATCGTATTTATTGATTATCAAAACGAATATGTCGATGGCGCCATGCCATTAGGTCAAGCAGGCAGCAAAGCCACTGCAAACGCGCGCCTATTGCTTGATAAAGCCCGTAAACAAGACGTTCCTATCTTTCATATCGCTCATCATGGCGAAGACAATGGCAATGTTTTTGACCCATTGTCTGCTAACGTCGCTATAGTGGACGAGCTAAAACCAATGGATAGCGAAAAAATAATCACCAAAAAGCATCCTAATGCCTTTCATGACACTCAGCTTCAAGCACTTATCTCAGCGACCGGAAAAAAACAGATTATTTTTGCGGGTTTTATGAGTCATATGTGTGTCAGCTCTAGCGTCAGAGCAGCGTTTGATTTAGGCTTTGATAATTTTGTTTGCCATGATGCCTGTGCCACTCGCGCACTTCCTAGTGCTAAAAGAGAAGGCATCAGCGCTGAAGTAATGCACGATACTGCTATGGCGGCCTTGCAAGATAGATTTGCGGCTTTGGTTGCGACTGACGACTTGGTTAATGGTTAATGGTTAATGGTTAATGTCACTGTCACTGTCACTGTCACTGTCACTGTCACTGTCACTGTCACTGTCACTGTCACTGTCACTGTCACTGTGCGTAATCGTCATACATTCGATAGTATGGCGGCTGCCTGCTTTTAGCTTGTTTCCAGATCGTTTTCAGCTACTGGTAGACTCGTCGTAGAACGTCCCATACGCCTTAGCAAGATAGCGCAGCAAATTTAAACGAAAACATTACCTAACCCTTGCCGACTGCGCAGCGATTCGCTGATATGCTACACTACAATAATAAGCAATTTAAAAAATAGTGAGGCGACACAAGAGCAGTAAAATGCTGATATTGTCTTCATCACTGATTTGCACTTCTAAATTTATAACTCTAATAAGGATAACTATATGAATATTAAATTATCTCAGCACCTGCCAAAAACTCATACTCAAAAAATTCTAAAAAAAGAAGCCAAAAACAAAGACGAGGCCTGCCTAGTCGTCCTAGTCGATGACAAAAAAAACATCCTTGCTGAATCGGTGTTGGCAGACTATAGCACTCGTATCGAGCAATTGATCGAAGTCTCGCACTTCAACGGTAAAGCTGGCGAAACGGTAGTTGATTATGCGCTAGCGGGTGATAAAAAAACCACTAAGCAAAACCCTATCCAGCTATTATTGGTCGGTGTTGGCAACGTCGATAAGCTCAACAATACAGTCTTGCAAAAAATCACTCAAACCATCTATAGCAGCACACAAAAACGGGTAGCCTCTATCACCGTTGCGTTAGGCGACACGCTTGAAGAAAACCAATTTGGTCAGTTTGCCCTCAATCTGTTGGCCGCTACCTATCGTTTTGACAAATACAAATCTGAGCAAAGCACGCCTGCGCTAACTGATATTTATCTACTAGCTGACGAATCACTACAGCCAGCATTAGAATTCGCAGAGTCAGTATTCGCTGGTCAAAGCTTGACTCGCGATGTAGCCAATGAACCAGGTAACATCTGCTTCCCAGCTTACATGGCAGAAAAAGCCCAAGAGCTAGCAGCAACCTACCCTGACCTATTAACAGTCACGGTACTGGGTGAAGACGAGATGTCAGCGCTGGGCATGAATTGCTTCTTAGCAGTCGCGCAAGGCTCCACCAAAGAAGGCAAGCTGGTACTCATGGAGTATCGCGGTAAGTCAAACTTTAGCGCCGACGCTGGTAAATCCACGACTAGCAGTGCCAAAGTTAGTGGCGGCCTAAAAGCCTTGACTGATAAACTACCCACCAAGACTGCTAACAAAAAAGCCTCTAAAAAGAACGATGACAATGTGCAAGCAGCAAATGATGACGCGCCTATCGTATTAGTCGGTAAAGGCGTCACGTTTGATTCAGGTGGTATCTCAATCAAGCCCGGTGCGGCAATGGATGAGATGAAATTTGATATGGGTGGTTCAGCTTCTGTACTCGGTACAATTAAAGCACTATGTGAAGCGCGTCTACCGATCAACGTCGTTGGTGCTCTCGCTTGTGCAGAAAACATGCCATCAGGTGATGCCACGCGCCCAGGCGATATCGTCAAAGCCATGAATGGCAAATCCGTTGAAATCTTAAATACCGATGCGGAAGGTCGCTTAGTATTGGCAGATACTTTATGCTACGTACAGCGCTATAATCCAAAAACCATCATCGATGTCGCGACATTGACTGGTGCTTGTGTGGTGGCATTAGGTCATGTCCGCTCAGCGGTCTTCAGTAATGATGAAGATGTCTTATTTGATTTAGAAAATGCCAGCAACCTATCTGGCGATCTCATCTGGCATATGCCGTTGGATGACGAGTATCAAGCACAGATCGACTCGCCTATCGCTGACATGCAAAACATCGGCGGTAAAGGTGCAGGTGCCGTCACTGCTGCATGCTTCTTGTCGCGCTTCGTCGAAGAAGGTCAAGCATGGGCGCATTTAGACATCGCTGGTACGGCATGGAACTCGGGTAAAGATAAAGCCGCGACTGGTCGCCCTGTGCCGCTATTTATGCAATACTTAAAAAACAGCGCGAATATGGTCTAATCCGTTGACGAAAACCAACTTATGAAAATCAGTTTATGAAAGTTAGCTTTTATGTATTAAGCGACAGTAAAGCCCAAGATTTCTTGGGCTTTATTTGTCAGTTGACCCAAACGGCACTCAATAAAAGCAGCCAATCGCTGCTCATTCTGGTGGGTGATGACGCAGAATTATCATCGACGCTTGATGAGGCGCTATGGGCACAAGAAGCGACAAGCTTTATACCGCATCAACGCCTTTTAGCTAACAATACTGAAGGCGATGATCCTGAGGTTGATATTAACAAACGATTAGCACCTGTATTGCTTGGCGGCTATATGCCAGCAGATTTCAACGGTATCGTTATTAATACAACAGCACAGCCCGTTAATGCTTTTATGCAAGCAACCAGCAATGCCCAACCTACCCGTATTCTTGAGCTGATTAAACCTGACGCGACCAGTGTTCAAGAAGGTCGTAATAAGTATAAAGCCTATCAAAAATTAGGCTATGAGCTGACTCATTTTAAAGTTTAAGTTGCAGCCTGCGCCCTAACTTCTCCTCATTTCTCACGAAAAGCACGATTTCTCATCAGAGAATCCACGTCAATTTTTCTCATATTAAGTCTCTACCTTCACCTGTCCCGCCTATGTCGGTTGGTGGTAAAGGTAGGCTCTTATCCTAAAAAATGCTACCATCCTTCGATTATTTTTCTGTTTTCACTATAAATGTCTTATTTACAGTCGAATTATTTCAAAATGGCAACCAAGCAACCGAGCCTACACTGCGTATTTTAAGCAAGGTTAATGCGGTCATCATTTATAAATAATTTGGAGTATTGACTAAATCGAGGATGTATAGATGCGTTCACTAATTGCGATGTACCAGCGTATAGGGCTGGTGCCGCTCATTATTATTGGTTTGATATTAGGCGTACTGATTGGTTGGCTAGCACCAGATACTGGTATAGCACTAGGCTTGTTAGGGACTCTATTTGTGGGTGCACTAAAAGCGGTGGCACCGATACTGGTATTTACTTTGGTCATCGCAGCGATTAGTCAGCATCGTAGCGGCAATGAAGTCTTCGTTAAGCCCGTGCTCATTATGTATATGTTCGGCACTTTTTTGGCCGCCCTGACTGCGGTGGGCGCAAGCTTCTTATTCCCGACCGAGCTGACGTTGGTGAATGCTACTATCGAGCAAGTACCACCGGCGAACTTAAAAGAGGTGTTGACCAATCTGCTGATGAATTTGGTGGCCAATCCTATCAGCGCCATTGCTGAAGCCAACTATATTGGTATCTTGGCATGGGCAATCATCATTGGCTTTGCGCTACGTCAAGCCAGCGATACGGCTCGTACTGTCGTCGGTGATTTCGCGGATGCCATCTCACAAGTGGTGAAATGGGTCATTGCCTTAGCGCCTTTTGGTATCTTAGGCTTGGTTGCCAATACCGTCGCGGAGACAGGCTTTGGCGCGTTGGCTGGTTATGCGCGTATTTTGATGGTGCTCGTCGGTTGTATGCTATTTATCGCCTTGGTCGCCAACCCTATTATCGTCCTTGTTAAGACTGGCAAAAACCCTTACCCGCTGGTATTCACTTGCCTGCGTGAGTCAGGAATTACAGCTTTCTTTACGCGTAGTTCCGCTGCCAACATTCCCGTCAACATGAACCTTGCACGTAAGCTTGGGCTGCACGAAGATACGTATTCAGTGACGATTCCACTGGGTGCGACCATTAATATGGCAGGCGCGGCGATTACTATTAACGTACTCACTCTCGCCGCTGCTCATACCTTGGGTATCGAAGTGACGTTTGCTTCAGCGCTTCTGCTAAGTTTGGTGGCAACGATTAGTGCTTGCGGTGCATCTGGTGTCGCTGGTGGTTCGTTACTACTGATTCCATTGGCGGCGAGCTTGTTTAGTATTCCAAACGAAATCGCCATGCAAGTGGTGGCAATTGGCTTTATCATCGGTGTGATACAAGACTCGGCAGAAACAGCACTGAATTCGTCAACTGACGTACTATTTACGGCAGCTGCTGATCCAACGTATTCTCGTTAATTGATAGATATTCAGATTGATAAATTAAGAACCACAAACAGAAAAGGGCCTTATTTAATCAGTGAGGCCCTTTTTATTGTCTATTTTTCAGCTTTATTTTCAGCTAGCAACGTCTACATCAATCATAGATGACTTAATGTTCCACTGACGTTTGAATTATCGATGATGCCCAAGCTCATCTAATATGTTTTTAATAAAAAAGCTTACCTTATCATCTATTTAATTATGAAACTAAAGGTCGTTGTATATGAATTCCATCATGGCTTTTGCATAATTTCTATCACCTTCAAGCGATCTGAGTTCTAATTCGTGTGATGGGATATTTAATGATGTTCTGTAATCATGAAGTAATACAGCCGCGCTATTGGTAATATGGCTATTTTCCTCCAAAGCTACTATACAGTCATTAAACGATGTTCTCTCATTCAAATTAAGTATTGTGAGTGGTAGCTTATAACGCTGCCTCATTTCATCTTCAACAAATTGTCGTAACTTAGTTATTTTGTTATCTCGTGTCCTAAACTCAACGAAATCCATAATCTCAGTGTATCTTTCGTCATGTGCAGTTGCTGTCATTTCAGCTTTAGTGGTTTCTTCTATTATTGAACCATTTACTGTTTGAACTATCTTTAAGGCTTTAGCCTCATTAAACTTTTTCATTACAGCTGAAGCCATTCCTTTGTAATGTGTAGTGATAATTATTTGTTTGGTAGAAGCCTCTAGGGTTTGCAATATTTGCAATATACTGGAGATTCTTTCATTATCAAAACTGGTGACAGGGTCATCCATAACTAGAATAGCTTTTTCTTTTTCATCAACAGAAAGTTGATTTATTTTAGCAAAGAAAATACAAAGAGCTAAAGATCGACGATCTGATTCACTAAATAAGCAGTGGAATTTAGTTTTATCTATATCTCTGCCTTTGAAAGATACTTTTAGATCATAGACGGTTCTAGCACCAACACGATTAATACTTCGGGATATATCGAAATCACTTGAACCAATACGACGAAAAAGACTGTTTATTTCATTAAAATAGGTATCCAAAAAAAGATCTTGATCAGCTTCTAAAGCAGTCTTTTCTGTATTATAAGCAGCTAAATCTCTGATAATGCTATCGTTTAAATTAGAAAAATTTATGCAATCTACATTTAGCACAAGCCGTCTCTTTTTATTGTCTAAAGAGACTTCTTTTCTGGCTTCAACATCCTTAGACTCTCTTAACGCTGTAGCATCTTGTGATTCTTTAAATTGAGTGAGTTCATTATTAATTGCTGTTTTTATTGTATTGTATTGAGTAATTGACTCATCGAACTCAGAGAATACGTTTTGTAGCTCAGTAAAGTCTATAGCGTCAATCGCGTTATAAGGAGCTTCTAGTTTAATCGTTAGTGCAGTATTAACAATCTTGGCAAACTTATCGTTAATAAGGTATAGGTTGGTCAATGTATGGTTTATATGCTCAAAACTGTCTGACAGTAGCTGTATGAAACTCTGTTCATTCAGAATTTTTCTGATATCTTCTTCAACGTATGTCTCTAGACATGCTAAGTTTCGTTCATGCTGCTCTTTGATGCTTCCTATATTTGAATTGATTAAAGTGTTTCTTTGAATTTGATTTACGTTAGTTCTAGTGCTAGATATAAAGGTCTGGAAGCTGTTATTAAAAGCTGTTTTATAACTGTCAATTAAGGCAGAAGCTCCTTCTTCTAACTCTTGTCCACAGAAAGGACAATCATCTTTTAGATGTATTACACCTCGAGCTGCCCAGCCATCAAAGGCATCTGTATTATCCACATTTGTTTTATGTGCATTTACAGCAGCTTTAGAGGCTTGATGTATATTTTCCATATTTAAATCTAAACATTGATTTATAGATTGTAAATCTGTATTAATAGCTTTATGTCTAGGGATAGTTTCAAGGTTCGTTCTACTAGTAACTTGAGTCACATTATAAATTTGAGTATTTAATTCTTGTTGCAATCGCTTAGAGCTTTGTATTTCTTCATTAAGCTCTTCAAGAGTTTTATCTGATAAAGGCAATGTTATAAACGTATCAATATTATTAATATTATGTGAGTTGAATCTATTGGTAATAACAGCTAATGACTTTTTATCATCTCTAATTTTTTGATTTTTTGATTCTAGCACGACAAATTTTTCTGAATTTTCACCTAAAATAAAACTTGATATATTGGTGGAGTTTTCTCGACTATACGACATACCAGTCATGACGTTACGATGAATAAAATTTTGATCGAAAACGTGTAACACAGAACACTCAGGAATCTTGGATGTCCAAGCATTATTTAGGAACTCTACAGGCTCTCTCTGACCACTAAACTTAACTCTTATGTTTTGTTGTACTTGAGAGGGCTCTCTTCGCGGGATAATCGATTTTCTGTCAATTATTAGTTGCGGCTCATCTAAACAAAGTGAATAAAATATATCGCAGAGTGTACTTTTACCATTTCTATTTTCACCGTAAATAATATTTACATCAGAAAATACAATTTGACCAGCTTGAACTCGGCAGTAATTACCGGTATTTTCTATTAATAGGATTCTCTCTAGCACAATTGCTTTCCTAAATATAATTTGGGTTTATACTATAGTCAGTTCAAAATAAAACTGTTATGGCCAGGACAAATATCATAAAATAATTTAGATAAGTCATTTTGCATCCAGCCTTGACGTAGAAACTTCACTTGTGCCCATTTCTTTTCAATGGGATTTAGGTCAGGGCTATAAGGTGGCAGCCAAAGAATACGATGGCCATGCCTGTTCAGTAATTTTTGGATACGTCTACTTTTGTGAAACCGAGCGTTATCCATGACAATCACGCATTTTGTTTTAAGACTTGGGATCAGTGTTTGTTTGCACCAATCGTAGAATATGCTGCCGTTAATGTTGTACTCAAAGTAATCCAGCGCAAACAGCATCTTCTCATAAAGAGCACCAATCACATTGGTTCGCTTTTTACCTTGCCAGTTGTCGCTATCAATACAAGGTTTGCCTATCGGTGCATAGCCATAAGGTCTTATAGTCTCAGCCTCAAAGCCACTTTCATCCATGTACACAATGGGGTAGCCTTGCTGCGTAAAGCTATTAAGCTTACTGTGATATATCGCTCTTTTTATCGGACACGCTTTTGGATGTTCCAAGGTCTTTTTTTTGACTGATACCAAGGCGCTTTAAGGCATGATAAATGCCTGTTTTACTACAGTTTAAACGACGTGCTCGCTCATACTGGTAATCATCAGGATATTCTTTGACATCATTAAGTAGCACGTCATCAGGTATTTTATAGGGTTTGGTTTGCCTTGTCGTTTTGCTATGAACACGTCTCTTCCAGTTTTGTATGGTGGTTGGGCTGAGATTATAGAAAATAGCAGCTTCAGCAAAGGTCATACCGTCATCTATACTTTTAAGAACTTGTTTACGAAAATCTAATGAGTAAGTCATGGTCTTTATAATAACAATTAAGTTTGATAATTAGTTTATAACACTTTTAAGTGGGCTTGACTATAACATGTATCTGATAAGTATAAACTATTGCCCAATATTTACTAGTAACTACTAGAATTTAGTAAACAGCTATTCTTAAAAACAAAAAACGGCATCTATTGCTCTTTTTATTTCGTACTCTAATCATAGATATTTTTTGAAATACTTTTTAATATATATCTGGACGCAATCTCAGTCATGCTAATAAGTTAATTTGAGTTGAAAGACTATTTTAACGTGCTGACATCCACTTCAATTACGGGTGCTTGCATATCTAGCTGATGTTTTAATTGGCGGAGTTGCTCCACCTCACCTAATAGCTCCAGTATCAAACCAATCGCTGGCACGCTGGCTTCAAAATCACGACTCAAACGCGATGCGCGGCGTACAATCGTTAGCTGATAGCCAGTAAATTGCTCACGTTCTGGCACATCATACTCAATGATATTTTCTTCAATCAATTCGATAACCCATTGGCGCTCTTGGCCACAGGCCGATACTAGCTCATCTAAGCTCATGATAATATCGGTAAATTCAGGCGAGTGTTTCATAGCGATTATCCTCGTTTGCTCTTTATTTTATTGTTATCGTATGGTCTTTATCTCTGCTTCGATTTAAGTATTTCTTGGCGGTCATTAACGACTGATATTGGTGTCAGAAAAAGCTTGTTTCAGCTGCTCATAAGCTTGGGTAGCAGTTTCGGTACTGATATCAGGGTTGACCATGTTTAAAGTTAAATACAAATCGCCTGCTTGCTTGGCAGGGATGCCCTTACCTTTTAAGCGCAAATTGCTACCGGATTTGCTGTTTTTAGGAATCGTCACACCAAGCGTACCTGCTGGTGTCGTGAGGTTGATTTTTTCACCCAAGGCGGCTTCCCATGGGGCGATGTTGACGGTTTGATAAACATCAACACCTTCGATACGAATATTGTCTGCATGACGGATTTTCACTTTTAAAAATAAATCGCCGTTTTTACCATTACCGCCGCCAGCCGCACCTTGACCTGTCAAACGAATTTGTTTGCCATCAGTGATGCCTTTAGGAATTTTAATTTTGAGGGTTTTATTTTCGTAATCGACACTGCCATTAGGCTGACGAACCGGAACATTTAATTTAATACTGTAGTCGTCACCGCTATATACCGAAGACAAATCAACGGTAATCTCTGCATGTTGGTCTTGACCTTTGCTATCTTGCGTCCCAAAACCGCCACCAAATTGGTCAAAGCCACCATTTTGAGAGCGACCACTTGCCTGCCCATTCGCTGAACCACGTGCACCGCGACCAAATGCCGAAAAGATATCATCAAAGCGAAAGCTACCATCGCCAAACGCTTCACCCTCACCAAACTGGTCTTTGATGTCCTCCCAGCGGAAACCACCTTGCCCGCCGCCCGCTGATTGACCACCAAAACCACTAGCGCCACCTTGACCAGCAAACGGATTGTTTAGCATCGCATCGTATTCAGCGCGCTTGTCTTTATCGCGGATGGTCTCATAGGCGTTATTAATCACAGCAATCTTATTGTCAGCGTCTGGATCGTCACTGACATCAGGATGGAATTGACGGACAAGCTTACGGTATTTTTTCTTGATATCGGCGTCTGAGGCGTCTTTTTTGACCCCTAAAATGTCATAGTAATTTTTCTCTGCCATATTGTTTTTCCTTATCGTATTTATTTCTAATAAATTCAGTTAATACATAATATGGGAATAATGAATAAATATTTAATTTTTCGCCTGCGTCATTATATTGATAGATGTCACGACGATTTTGGCATTATTATTCTTTGACAACTGTTGCCATAATGTCACTTTGATTGGCATGGTTTTATTGCTCAATGCAGATGGCACCTTATCTGACTGCTCATTCTTAAAATATAGCATATGTTGTTCAAATAATGCTGTCTCCAAAAACTCAATATCATAAAATCTAAAATTCTCTCTAATCGCACACATCTCGCCATGGAAACTGCTGAAATTCTCGCCAAAAAAATCATGGCGGCAGTGAATAAAACCATCGCAACTTATTCAACATACCACTTTTGAGATGAAGATACGCCCTAGAATAATATCCCAGTTGATACGCTTTACAAAAATGTAAGAATCTGGCAAGTTTTATTTACATCAACTTATGCTCAATTACTACTAAAAACGTAACAACGTTAAGTTATTTCAATAAATTGATGGAAAATTCAGCCACAGCCACTATTTTATAAGGCCTAACCACTATAAAAATGTTGCTCAAATCACTGCTAATATCGTCTACAACACAATAGTTTTTCTTTGGATTTCGTGCTGTATTTTGAACTTTAACGGTCCATTTTCTTAATTTTCGATATGTGAATATGTGACCTCTAGCGTTCTTTTACAGAACGGTAAGGATATGACAAGCTATGTATTGTAAAATGAATATAATGTTTATACTCATAGGGAGTATGAATAATATAGGCAAGCTTATCTGTCTATTTTATAAATCGTTTAAAGGTATTAAATGTCTTATTTCATCAAGTCTTTAGTTATCACTTTATCACTACTGCTGACTACCACCGTTTTTGCCGGTAACACCAGCTATTATGGTAATAAGTTTCATGGTAAGCGCACAGCCAGTGGCAGTATCTTCAACATGAACTCCTTGACTGCGGCGCACAGAACGTTGCCATTCGGTACGAAGGTACAAGTGACCAATAGAAAGACAAAGCAGAGCGTGATAGTAAAAATTACGGATAGAGGACCTTTCATCCGAGGACGCATTCTTGATTTATCTAAAGCCGCTGCTGGTAAGATAGACTGTCAACTTTGTACGACCAGTATGAAGATACTCTCTTATGGTGATGGTAGATACCGTAAGGAATAATGTAATGAAAAAGGGAGAGCTAACGCTCTCCCTTTTTTATGTCTGATTTTATCAATTAGCGACCATACAATAAGCCGTTAATTGTGCTAACCGTATTGCTTAACGAGCATTTGCTTCCATTTCCTCTAGCGTGGTCATCGCTAGCAATAGCTTTTCTTCATGGTCGCTGTGCTGCTGCTGTAGCGCGGTTTGCTCATTGAGCAACACCAATAAATCGGACTTTCGGCTGTCTTCATAGAGATCCGTGTTGGCCAGTTTTTCTTCTAGAGCAATTAACTGCGCATCAATTTTAGCCAGTGCCTTTTCTGTATTTTCAATCTCACGACGAATTGGTGCGGTCAACTTACGTTGTTCGGCGGCCAGTTTGCGCTGCTCTTCTTTACTAAGCGTAGGCTCAGCGGCTTTGTTTTTTGAGGGTGCATTAGAGGCTTTATTACTCGTCTGACTGTCAGTTGTTTCACGTGAAACGAACTTCTTGCTCTCTTTTTTGCTTTTTTTCTTGCCAGTGTTTTTATCTGGTGCATTCTCTTGTTTACGCTTTTCTGCCAGCCACTTGCCATAGTCGCTGATGTCACCATCAAACTCTTCGATAATACCATCATGTACCAAAAACAGATCATCACAGACATTCGCAATCAATTCGCGATCATGCGAAACCAGTACCACTGCCCCTTCAAAGCCCTGTAGCGCGATGGTCAATGCTTGGCGCATTTGCAAGTCTAAATGGTTGGTTGGCTCATCGAGGACGAGGACGTTCGGACGTTGCCAAACAATTAATGCTAGCGTCAAACGCGCACGCTCACCACCAGAGAATAATTCACTTGGGGTATCAATGCGCTCTCCACGGAAGTCAAAGCTACCCAAAAATGAACGTAGCATCGCATCAGACGTTTTGCCTGCTAGACGACGCAACATCTCTATTGGGGTTGCCTTTGCATCAAGAATATCCATTTGATGCTGGTTAAAATAGCCAAGTTTAAGGGTATCAGAGACACGATACGTTCCTGTTAATACGCCAAGCTCGCCCACCAATGCCTTAATAAGTGTTGATTTACCTGCGCCATTCATGCCTAGCAAGCCGAGACGCGTATCCGGCGTCACCTGCACATTGGCATTATGCAGCAGTGGTACGTCGCTATAACCAATATCTGCTTTGGTCAACTCAATCAGCGGTGAACTCATATTTGCTGGCTCATAAAAGCGGAACGAGAACGGGTTGTCCGCCATCATTGGTGACAGCTCAGCCATACGCTCAAGTTGCTTGATACGGCTCTGCGCTTGCTTGGCTTTACTGGCTTTGGCACGGAAACGACGAATAAAGTCATCCAAATGCGCCTTAGTCGCTTCTTGTTTTTCAAATGCTTGCTGCTGCTGCGCCATACGCTCATGACGGGTACGAATAAACTGCTGATAGTTACCCGTATAAAGGGTGATTTTTTGTTGTTCTACATGAAGAATATGACCAACCGTCGCATCCAAAAATGCTTGGTCATGCGAGATGACGATCACTAGACCGGTAAACGCATTGATCCACGTTTCTAGCCAAAGGATCGCATCCAAATCCAAATGGTTGGTTGGCTCATCGAGTAACATAAGATCAGCACGGCTCATCAGGGTTTTGGCAAGGTTCAAACGCATACGCCAGCCGCCCGAAAACCCTTCTACCGGTAGCTCATGCTGACTCGTATTAAAGCCAAGACCTGCCATGATTTGCGCGGCTTTGGTCGGTGTGCGATACCCATCAATTTCGTCGAACTGCTGATGCAACACCCCAATCTGCTCATCACTAACACTACTCAAATCATTCAAAGAGGCATTAATCTCATACCATTGCTCATCACCGCTCAATACATAATCAATCGCAGACTGGCTACTTGCACCAACTTCCTGTGCCATATGCGCCACATGCCAGCTATCAGGGATGCTCACTTCGCCCCTATCAAGTGTGACCTCGGTATCGCCAGTGCCCATTCGAGTCAGCAGTAAAGCAAACAAGGTCGATTTACCAGTGCCGTTGTTGCCTGTTAAGCCAACTTTGTGGCCCGGATGGAGCTGGAAGCTTGCACCTGCAAACAATTCACGACCATCACGGCGAACACCAACGTCTTTAAATTCGATCATATAATTTCTTCATCTCAACAGTAATATAAAATATAAGGCAATAAGAAAAACACACATCTGGCATGCTGACTGGCGGCTATTATTTCAAACGCTTGCCTTATAGGCAAACGATTAAATAACTATTTCAAAACCAATCAGTTATTATGCTAAAAAACCCTGTCATAAAACCCGCGTTGACGACTGTCACTCTTGACAAACGAATCGTCACCCCCATTATGATATACTGCCAAAAGATTAATGCCAGCAGACTATTAATTAGTAGTAGCCCGAATAGTAGTAGCCCAAATACCAACCTTATAATATTGCAACGACTTTGCCATAACGACAGCACCCAATCGAATCAAACGCCGCGCGTATCTTTATTTGCAACGATGTCAGTTGCAAACCCAAACAGGACGACGACCGCATTTGATCCTAGCAACTGAGGTAGATATGAACGAATCAGCCAACCAATTTAGCCCAAGCTCAAGCCAGCCAGTAGATCCAACGATATTAAGCCTAACCGATAGTGCCGCACAAAAAGTACGTCGCCTACGTGAAGAAGAAGGTGATAGCGATCTTATGCTACGCGTCTATGTGACTGGCGGTGGCTGCTCAGGTTTCTCTTATGGCTTTAATTTCGCCAATGAGTTGAATGAAGATGATGCCAACTTTGACAATGACGATGTAACCTTGGTTGTCGATTCGCTAAGTTATCAGTATCTGCAAGGCTCTACCGTTGACTATACCGAAGGATTAGAAGGCGCACGTTTTGTCGTGACCAATCCAAATGCAACCACGACTTGCGGCTGTGGGTCGTCATTCTCTATTTAATCTGAATAGACTGTAGCACTATGTTAAATAGCCCGAAATATGACAGTCGAAGCATCTATCTCTCGGGTAGATGCTTTTTTTATAAAGACCTAGTAGTAATAACCAAGCTGTATTCTTGACCAGTTTTCCTAAAAAAAAGTGCCGAAATCCAGACAAATCACTTCGCCTAAAGCTTATTGTATTTGTAATTGTCCGTGGTTTTCAGGGTCGCTTTGAGCTAAACTGACGTCATTATCAACCTAAATACCCACCTCTTTGATGGTCATACACCAGTCGTGTTTTGAGCCGCCATAACAAATAACAATAGATGACTATTATGAGTAATTTTGTGCCTAGCTTTGTTAGCTTTGAAATCCCCAATTGGTTTGATACTCAGCATTTAACGGGTATGCTCCGCGGTATCGAAAAAGAGGGCTTACGCGTTAAGCCTGATGGTTTTTTGGCACAGACCCCGCATCCAGCCAAACTTGGCTCAAAACTTACCCATCCCTTTATCACTACTGATTATTCAGAGAGCTTGCTTGAGCTCATCACCGACCCAAAAGCCACCCCAAAAGAGACGCTAAACATGCTGCGTCAGCTGCACGTATTGGTGTATCAAGGTATGCCTGAGGGTGAGCTGATGTGGCCACTGTCTATGCCATGTATGCTGTCGTCCAAAGATGAAGATATCCCGCTGGCGAATTATGGCAGCTCTAACACTGGTAAGCTGAAAACCCTATATCGCAGTGGTCTAGGCATCCGTTATGGTCGCCGCATGCAGACCATCGCTGGCCTACATTACAACTTATCTTTCGGTGATGGTCTGTTTGAAGCGTGGCAAGCGAAAGCACCCGCCGCCCCAACCCAAACGTTGACAGATTTCAAGAACGAGAAATATTTAGGGCTTATTCGCAACTTCAAGCGTTTGACCAGTCTCGTGTTGTATTTGTTAGGTGCCAGTCCAAGTGTGTGTCCTTGCTTTATATCAGGGCGCGAGCACGATTTGGAGCTGCTGAACGATTCAACCTATTATAAGCCTGCCGCCACTAGCCTACGTATGGGCAAGCTTGGCTATACCAATAGTGTGCAAGAACACCTCGATATCCGCTATAACTATCTACCAGAATATGTCGCTGGACTGCGCCGTGCGATTCAAACGCCACATGAGAGCTTTGAGAAGCTTGGTTTAAATGACGCTGATGGCAATCCTATTCAAATCAATAATCATATTCTGCAAATAGAAAATGAATACTATAGCCCGATACGTCCTAAACAAATTGCGATGAGTGGCGAGACGCCTACCGAGGCACTTGAGCGTCGCGGGATTGCTTACGTCGAGTTCCGCGCCATCGATCTTGATCCGTATAGCGATATCGGTATCCGTCTATCTAGCGCTTGTTTCTTAGAAGTGATGGCGCTGTATTGCTTGCTAAATGATTCGCCTGAATTGATGCCTGAAGAGGAAGAAGCTTTGGCCATCAATCTTGAGCGCGTGGTCAATGAAGGTCGCCGTGACAATTTGCACATCATTAACAATGGTGCGGAGCAGTCACTAGAGAGCTGGATGCTGATGCACTTGGGTCGTATGCAACCACTAGCAGCCCTACTCGATGCGCATTATGGTGGCAATGATTACCGTGCGGCGGTGGCGTTGATGCAAGGCAAAGCAGGACATTCTGAGTCGACTATATCGGCGCAAGTAAACTCTGATAGCAAACGTCTAGGCAGTTTATGGCAGCTGGGCTTTACCCTAGCGCAGCAGCATCGTGATTCTCTATTGCAGCAAACCCTTAGCCCCAATACCCAAGCCAAATATGAAGTATTGGCTGAAAAATCAATACTACAGCAAGCAGAGATTGAAGTGGCTGAAACAGAAGACTTTATGGACTTCTTACAACAGTACCGCTAATTAACCTTTGTTATTGTTGATAGTGTTTTATTGATTATATTATAAGAGTATTCGACCAATGCAACAGCTAACCACTTATCGTAACTTGCAAGTATTTTTAGTATTAATGGCAGTGATAGGAATGAGTTTTGCGCTGTTCTATTTACAGCGCCATCTGGGTCTATCACCTTGTCCACTTTGTATTTTTCAACGTGTTGGCCTCATAGTAATGGGCGGTTTTGCCTTAATATCAGCACTGTTTAATCCAAAATCTAAAGTGGCAAGACTCATATTATGGCTTGGTAGCTTAGCAGGTATTGGCTGGGCGACTGCGGTTGCTGCGCGTCATGTCTGGTTACAACATCTACCTGCCGATCAAGTCCCTTCGTGTGGTCCAGGTCTGAACTATTGGATGGACACCCTTCCTATTCTGCAAGTGTTTAAAGAAGTTTTTGCAGGTTCTGGCGAATGCGCCTCTGTCGACTGGACACTTATGGGCTTAAGTATTCCTGAGCAATCACTGATTCTTTTTAGTATTCTATTAATCGTACACGTACTGATATTGTGGCGTATCATCCGCCCTACCGCAGCTGTTCGTCGTGCTTAATGATAACTGAAGCGGTTGACGGTTCAATGAAACGGTAACCCTCTATCTTTTCATAAAATGGCAACTCTCTAGATATAGAGGTTTGCCATTTTTTTATTCTTTCTTTATCGTCATTACTAATTCTAAACGCCCTTGTTCACTGTCCCTTCATCCCACTTATCCTCTTTATCATACCGCTTGATAACAAAAAGTCCACATAGGCATCTGTGATGCTTTGATATTGTATGACAGCTTATGTTCTCAGTTGGCATAAGGATATGCTTTGGCTATCCTGTCATTAACTGCAAGCCATTGCCTAATAAGTACCATGTCCAATAAGCTTAACCCTATTATTGATCGATACCAACCGATAAACGCATACTATCAGCGCCTAATGCTGATTTAGTCTCGGTGAGCTTGTCCGCTTTTGTCTCTGATAATAGCGCCAAATCGATCTTAACTGACAGTACTCGTAACGTTTCTAGAATCTATATTAAAAACTGTTTTTGGTATGCCATGATATATCTTACGTCTATTTTCTCTACTACTTCTAAAACCATAAAACGCTCTGGTCGACTGCTGTTAGCGGTGCCCATCTGTTTGCTACTTCTCGGTTGCGACAGTTCTTCGTCTACGACTAATAAAGGGGTGAGCACTAAAGTTGCCCCCGTCGATAATGCGGAGCGCTCTGACCTGCAAGGGGTCGCCGATGACTCGCAAGACAATGAGCAAGCGAACGCTGATGCGCTGGCTAATGCAGATACTGGACAATCCCTTATTAGCGCCGCACAGCCCACTGATGACACGCATGCACGTAGCGCACCGATGATTTCAGAGTCAAATAATGATAGTGCGCTACAAGCTACATTGATGGGCGATTATGGTGGTATGGTTCCTTGCTCGTCTTGCAACAATATCGACATTACTTTGAACTTGTTTGCTGATGGCTCAGTACTAAAAAAGAGCCTCTATAACAATGCTGAGCCGCCGCGCCAGCCACTGCTTGAGTCGGGTATCTATAGACAAGACAATGATACGATTACGATTGTTTATGAAAGCAAGAATATCGAAACTTACCATATCCAAGACAACCATTTGGTGATGATAGATGAGTATAAAAACCCTGACAACGACTACACGCTGTCACGCAAATAAAAAAGCAGCGGCACAAAATATTTAGGGCATGTTGAACAGCCATAAATAGGCGCTTTTAATACCATCGTCGAAGGATCAAACACACCCTAATATCGCGGCATCCAATGATGCTAAATAAGCCAAACCATCCGTTGAATGACGCCTATCTATCGGGCGTTTTTTATTGGTCATCCAACAGTGTTTACTTTACAATAAGCCCTTGTCTGCCCTCCTGATTGGTTGGCGATTACTTTTAGTTCTTGCTACAGTAATATAACCAGTCATAGCGACATTTAGGTTAAGTATGTCCTAAAAAGCCACGGTTGATATCGGTAACTTTTGGGATAATACTGTATTTTCATTCTCTTCATTTAAGCTCGCACGGAACGTCTATGCATATTCATATTCTTGGTATTTGTGGTACTTTTATGGGCTCGTTGGCCTTGTTGGCGCGCGAGCTTGGACATACGGTCACAGGCTCAGATGCCAATGTCTATCCGCCGATGTCCACCCAACTTGAAAACGCGGGCGTGACCATTGAGCAAGGCTATCTGGTGGCGCATTTGCAACCAGCGCCAGATTTGGTCGTCGTTGGTAATGCTATGAAGCGCGGCATGGATGTCATCGAATATATGTTGGACACCGGACTACGCTATACTTCAGGGCCACAGTTTTTATCTGAGGAAGTGTTGCAATCGCGCCACGTGATAGCCGTAGCAGGTACTCACGGTAAAACCACGACGACGACCATGCTCGCTTGGATATTACATTATGCAGGCATCGACACTGGATTTTTAATCGGCGGTGTGCCACTTGTCGATACCACTGATGAGCGTTTACAGCAGGTCTTCGCTCACAGCAGTTATTTGGGTGCTGACAAAATTGATAATGACGATTCGGCAAATACTGGCTATTTTGTCATTGAAGCAGATGAGTATGACTCTGCATTTTTTGATAAGCGTTCAAAGTTCGTTCATTACCGCCCGCGTACGGCTATTTTAAATAACCTTGAATTTGACCATGCTGATATCTTCGCAGATCTCAATGCTATTCAGACACAATTTCATCATATGGTGCGCATGATTCCGAGCACTGGTAAAATCATTATGCCCACGGCGACTGCCAGCTTAGAGGATACGTTGGCAAAAGGCGTTTGGACACCCGTTTGGCGAACCACCGTGCTCGGTTCAGCAGCAAACGCTACCAGTGTAGAAGATGATAATTTAGACAATAGCAGCGAGTGGCAGGCTGAGCTTATCAGCGAAGATGGTGGTCAGTTTAGCGTAAGTTTTGTGGCTGACGCTGCTGATAAAAACGCCACGGGAGTCGTCGATTGGTCGATGAGCGGTATTCATAACGTGAATAATGCGCTGGTGGCTGTTGCGGCAGCTTATAATGTTGGTGTGTGTGTCAAAACGGCTTGCGCTGCATTGTCTGCCTTTGCTGGTATTAAACGTCGCATGGAGCTGATCGGTGAGGTAAATGACATCTTAGTCTTTGACGATTTCGCCCATCACCCCACTGCCATTACCACTACGTTAGATGGTGCCAAAAAGAAACTGGCGAACAGACGTATTTGGGCCATCATTGAGCCACGTAGTAACACCATGAAAATGGGCATTCATCAAGACAGCTTGGCTGAGTCTGCTGCCCTCGCTGACTATACACTGTGGTATGAGCCGACAGGACTAGAATGGGGTCTAAAAGACGTCATTGATCAGGCCACTGCTACAAACTCTACTATGAGTAACCAACAAGTGCTCTCTAGTGTCGATGCCATTATCGAACATATCGACACGCATGCAACAGCTGGTGATGCCATTGTGATTATGTCTAATGGTGGTTTTGAAGGTATTCATCAACGCTTATTAACTGCGCTACATAACAAAGCAACGTAAAAAGGCTATGTAAAATGTATCAATGTGCTAATTGATGACACGCCCTAGCCAGTAAAGATTTAGTCTTGAATAAGAGCGTTGCTTATTATCAATGAGCAACGCTTTTTTATTATCAGACTTTTTTATTATTTTGGAATGTCTCAGCATTTGCAATAGCCATAACTCATAAGCCATGAGTTGCGTTTGCGACTTCGCTACCTTCTTAACCTTTCATTTACTTATCCTACGTGTATCTTAGCAAATCGAGGGTTTTCCTCACACAGCTCATACACTGGTAACATTTCGCGCTTACCTTTAGTTCTAGACAGTCCCTACAATGTAGTTATCGAAATTAATAAACGAATTAATAAATAACATATAATTGATAATAAATTTAGGAGAATGATATGAGCTTTATTTGGATGATTATTGTAGGTTTGGTCGCAGGTTTATTGGCACGAGCTATCAAGCCAGGTAGCGACCCTATGGGTTGGATAATGACCATTGTATTGGGTATTGTTGGTGCTTTAGTAGGTGGCTTCTTGGCCGGACTAATCGGCATAAATGCTGATGGCGGTTTTACTGGTCTAATATTCTCAGTAATTGGTGCCATAATCTTGCTATTCATCTATGAGATGATTATGAGCAAGCGTCGTATCTAATCACGTTTAATGTGATATACGATTGACAAAAAAAGGTCTGGCGATAAGCGAGACCTTTTTTATTGTCTGGCTGTATTGCGCTTATCCATAGCGACATAAACACAGCGATATCAACAGGTGGCATTGATAAGCATTACTTTTGTCCCCATTTATCTTATAATAGCTCCACTATTTTATATTTATTATTGAGGTGAGCCGTATGGCATTACTCCCTATCTTAAGCTATCCAGACCCGCGATTACGCACCATTGCAAAGCCTGTCAAGGAAGTCACTGCTGAAATAAAAACCTTAATCGCTGATATGATTGAGACCATGTATGATGCCCAAGGTATTGGTTTGGCTGCCAGTCAAGTAGATCGTCATATTCAGCTCATCGTTATCGATTTGTCAGAAGACAAAAACGATCCTAAAGTCTTTGTTAACCCGAAAGTCACGCCATTGGTGGAAGAAAAGCAACCGTACGAAGAGGGTTGCTTGTCCGTACCTGAAGTCTATGACAGTGTTGAGCGCCCAAACAAAGTGCGTATTGAAGCCTTAGATGAGAATGGTGAAAAAATCGATGAAGAAGTAGAAGGCTTACTTGCCGTCTGTATTCAGCATGAAATGGATCATTTGAATGGGGTCATATTCGTCGATTATTTGTCACGTCTCAAACAAACTCGAGCGCGTGATAAAGTTCGTAAAGTGCTCAAAATACGTGAAAAACAGGGCGAGCAATCCGCTGAAACACAGCCGCAAACCACCAATGCTTGATACAACCCGTCTTTAGAGCGTTTGGGTTTTTTTTGCTCGATTATTCTAAAGCGACGCTATTTTTTATTATCCACCACATATTGTTTTTATTAAAGGTTTCCTACCATGACCATGATCAAAATTGACCAATATTTTGACCCTGCCGGCTGGCAGAAATTCACCAAAGCTGCCGAAGGTCGCGAAACCCCATTCTTAGTGGTGGACATTAGCCGTATTAAAACCAAATATCATGAAATGGTTGGTTTTTTTCCGAATGCCAAGTTGCATTATGCGATGAAAGCTAGCCCTGCAGTTGAGGTCATTAATTTACTGGCCGAGCTTGGTTCAAACTTTGATTGTGCGTCCATTTATGAGCTTGACCGTGTCCTTGACTGCGGCGTTGAGCCATCGCGTATTTCTTACGGCAACACCATCAAAAAAGCAGAACATGTCAAATATGCATTTGAGAAAGGCATTGATTTGTATGCGACTGACTCAGAAGCCGATCTAAAAAATATTGCCAAGCATGCCCCTGGTTCAAAAATCTTTGTGCGTATCTTAGTACAAGGCTCTGAGACCGCTGAATGGCCATTATCACGCAAGTTTGGTTGTCATCCGAATATGGCGATTGAGCTGTTGATTCAAGCCCGTGATCTGGGTCTGGTGCCTTATGGCATCTCGTTCCATGTGGGTAGCCAACAAAAAGACGTTGCCGCTTGGGATGATGCCTTAGCCAAGGTCAAATATATGTTTGACTGGATGAAAAACGAAGAAGATATTAAGCTACAAATGATTAACCTAGGTGGCGGCTTTCCAGCCAACTATATCAGCGAAGTCAATCCTGTAAAAGTCTATGCTGAAGAAATCACTCGTTATTTGACGGATGACTATAATGACGAAGACATGCCAGAGATTATCCTAGAACCAGGTCGTTCATTGGTTGGTGGTTCAGGGGTGCTGGTCAGCGATGTGGTGCTCATTTCGCGTAAATCGAACACCGACTTGACGCGTTGGGTATACACCGATGTGGGCTTATTCCAAGGCTTAATTGAAACCTTGGGTGAAGCGATCAAGTATCCGGTTTATACGCCTAAGATGGAAACGTCAACCAGCGAAGGTACGGTCGTGTTAGCCGGTCCAACTTGTGATTCAACGGATATCATGTATGAAGAAGCAGGCTATCAGTTGCCAGAAGAGCTGGAAATTGGTGATAAAATCTTTTGGCTAACCACTGGCGCTTATACTAACTCGTATTCGTCTGTTGAGTTCAATGGTTTTCCTCCGTTAGAAGTGATTTATATTGACTAGCATTTCGTCAGTATTATTTAAAAAAAGCGCGGTACTGTGATTCGCAGTGCCGCGCTTTTTTATGTCAAAAACAAGATTAATCCATGCAATGCTATTGCACCATTATCCAGATTGGCATGCTGTTAGTATTATTCATAGCGCGATTACTTGCATAAGTTGAGCGTTGGGTTTGGCTATTTTGTGAAATCTGACCGATAGTCACCCACTGTCCACGTGGCACGATAAGGGTACTATTTAAGCGCTGACCTTGAGTGGCTTGATGACTATTTTGATCATAAGACGAATTAGAGCGCACAAGCCTCTCTTCAACTTGTGATAACTGCACTTCGACTTGACCATTGGCAAGCAGCCTTGGCGTAACGGCAATACCTTGCGTCGTTGGCAATAATACTTGCTGCTGAATAATAATCTGTCCCGACGAGCGATTATAAGTTGGGTAGGTATTAGTCTGAGTCAGCGCATAGAGCGTGCCTGTGCTGATACTCGCAGCACTGCCTGACAGCGTTTGTACTTGATATAAATTATTTGTTTGCTGTTGGCTGTTGCGCTGGTTAATCACGCCTGCGCCTTGGATACCTCGATTGGTGATAATAACCTGCCCTTGCTGGATGCTACCTTGGGTACTGCTATTATTGCCCACACGCACAGCGACCGTTAACGCTTGTGGTTGGCGGTCAATTTGGCTCAATAGCTGCTGTATTGCTTGATAATTAGCGGTAGTCGTGCGGAGTACCAGCTTATCCTGATAAGTTGCAACTGTGCCACCATCGCGACTGGTATTTAGCTGCTGACGGACTGATGGCAGTAATGCATCACCACCATAAGTATGAATAACGTAGGTTTGGTAAGTGGCCGCGATAGCCGACGTATTCAGTACAGAGCATGCGGCTGTAACCAATAATGGAATCATTACTTTTTTAATAAGAGCGTCCATAAGCGGTTAAATCCGAATCAAGTGACCAAATAAACACATCTACATGTTTACGTTTATTCGCTTTGTTCTTCGCCTGAATATCTTCGTATTCTTTGATAATCGATAAGTCTGTCAAGCTCATACCTTCATTAGGTTTATCAGACGTTTTATTCTGTCCAGCTTTATCAACAAAATCAGCGATCCATTTCTGCCATTCTAGTTTCAATTCAAAATCACTTATTTCAAATGGTAAATCACCATTAAACGTACTTTGCATCATATCAACAAATCTTTGAGCAGTTTGTCGCCGTATGGTTCCATCACCATTTTGACTAATATGATTACCAACTTCAACCGCCACTACGAACGGTATAATAAATCGACAATCCGATTCTATGTAGGTTTTGAAATCGGCCATGACATTACTTTTCTCATTATTCCGATTGGGTACATCTAAAATATTCAATAATATGGTGGTATCCATCAAACAAATATCTACCATTTAATCAGCTCCTTGTAGCTGATTTAGCCAATTCAATGCTTGTTTTTTACGCTGCTCTGGTGTGGTTGGGTGCTTCACAAAGCGCTCAACGATACCTTGAGTGACCAAGTCTCCTAATGAGCCCTGAGCGACTAAGCCAAGATAATCATCTAAGTCCCCTAACCGCACCAACCTACTATCGCCCTCTTTCGGGTCTCTATAGCAAAATACGACATCTGCGAGTGCTTCATCTGGTAGTGCATCCATTAAGGCAGGATTATGCGTCGATAATAGTAAATTAAGTTTACGTTCTTCGGCATACTGACGCAGTAAGCTTAAAATAATATGCGCACGTGTGGGATGAATACTATTATCAATCTCTTCAATGACTACCGTTGAACCTTCTGGCACAGACAGTAAAGCAGCAGCAATGCCCAATACTTTTAACGTACCGTCTGATAGTAAGTCCATCGTGCGCTCAACTGAAACGTTTCCGAAGCTTTCCACTAGAGCGAACTCAATACGATCGCGATGATCTTTGTAGAATTTAATATCCGTAATATCTTGTTCTGGTAAGCTTTGAACCAGTGATAACAGCTTAGATTTCTTTTTTTCTTCCTTACAGATATTGTATAAGACTCCTGCGATATTAGAGCCATCTGGCCTCAAACTATTATCTAGAATGCTGTCAATGCGCATATTATTTGGTATAAAATCGAAGAAGAAAGACGTCTGTAGAAACTTTCGAATATCATCGAAGTCAATCCAAGCATTATTTTTCTTTTCATCAAGATGGTCTAAAATAGCTATATGCTTATCAACCATCAGAAATTCAGATATATCGCTGTCCTTATTTTTATAAATAGTAATATGATTATTGATATCAGAGCTGAGAAAGTTATCTAATCCATTAGTACGTTTTCCAATTTCATCTATTTCATATATTAAGTCTGTAGTGCGAAATTTTGAGATATTAGGAAAGTAAGGATGCTTTAGAGATTTTAGTATAAATATTTTATCTTCTTGTGACCGTATAATCTCGCTCTTAAGTTCTATACTATTTAAACTTACATCAAAAACACCTTCATATTCTATATCTTCGTTTTGAAATATTAAGGCGAATTGCTCCATCGAGTTAAAAGCCAAATCTCTGACACTGCCTCGAACCACCTTATCACTATCATTAACCCTGTTTTTGAGTGTCGATAAGCGCTCACCACCAGCCACCCAACTTAGAAAACGAAACGCTTCGATAGCATTACTCTTCCCTGACGCGTTCGCCCCTATTAATAGCGTTAAAGGTGATAATGGTAAAGTTGCATCCTTATAGCTTTTAAAGTTTTTGATAGTAATACTGGGATTATCTGTCATATCAACCTCACTCATATTAGATGACTCAAACACTAGTCATTTAAGCCTAAAACATCCTGCATGTTATATTGCCCGACTTTTTGCTGAATAACCCAAGTTGCGGCACGTACAGCGCCAGCAGCGAAGGTCATCCGTGCGCGCGCGCGATGGGTAATCTCGACGACTTCACCGTCAGCAATAAACATCACGGTATGATCACCAATGATTTCACCACCGCGAATGGCATGAATACCAATAGTGCCTGCTTCGCGCTCGCCTGTTTGTCCTTCACGACCATAGACAGCAACGTCCTTTAAGTTTTGTCCACGTGCTTCTGCGACCGCTTCTGCCATCATGTAAGCCGTACCCGATGGTGCATCGATTTTATGCTTATGATGCGCTTCAATGACTTCTACATCTGCATCATTGCCAAATGCTTTTGCCGCCATGCCGAGCAACTTTAATGACAGATTAACGCCTGTTGAATAATTACCCGCATAGACGATGGCAATTTGTTCACTTGCCTTTGCCAATACTTGCTCTTGTTGCTCATTGAAGCCAGTCGTGCCGATGACCATCGCCACATCGTTGGCCGCGCAAATCTGCATATTTTGTTCAGTGGCATCAGGCAAGCTAAAATCAATCAGCACATCAATGTCATTAATGACCGTTTTTAAGTCATCGACAATCTGTACCTCTAAACATCCGATAGCAGCGACTTCGCCAGCATCTGCACCCACAAGGCTAGATCCTTGGCGTTCAATCGCGGCGTTAAGCGTGGTTTGCGTGTTATCTTGTACGGCTTCGATGAGCATACGCCCCATACGACCACCAGCACCGATGACACCGACTTTGATGGCTTGTTTATTTGTATTTTCTTGCGCTGTTATCTGTTGGCTCATATTTTTACCCTAAAAGCTCTATATTAATAAGAAAGGTTTTGAATACTATTTGTCGTAAGTTTAGCAAATATCACCGCCTGAATGGTTTTTTATACTTCCAATAAAAACCCCCAGTGTTTCATGTGAAACACTGGGGGTTTTGTATCTAGTCATTCAACCAAACGAGTTATTAAAACAATTCAGTTAATCGAATAAGTCACCAATCTTTTTAAAGAATGATTTTTTATGCGGTGACTGTTGATGCTTGCTATCACCGTCGAGCGTATCTTGGAATTGACGTAACAAATCTTTTTGCTCGCGAGTCAGATTAACTGGCGTCTCGATGACCACACGGCAGATCAAATCACCTTTCATGGTCGTACGTACTGGCGTCACACCTCTGCCACGGACACGTAATAATTTACCACTTTGCGTCCCTTCTGCGACCTTGATTTTGACTTTGCCATCTAGGGTTGGAATCTCAACTTCTTTACCCAATGCCGCATCGGTAATGCTCACTGGCACGTCCATATAGAGATCGGCACCTTGGCGGGTAAAGACATTATGCGGTTTGACGCGTACTTCAACGTATAGATCGCCATTTTGCACGCCTGCGCCGCCAGCTTCACCTTCGCCCGATAAACGGACGCGATCACCATCATCAACGCCTGCTGGGATAGATACTTCCAACGTGCGTGATTTGTCTTTGACGCCATTTCCATGGCAGTCAGAGCAAGGGTTTCTAATCTGTTTTCCAGAGCCGCCACACTGTGGGCAAGCTTGCTGAACGGCAAAGAATCCTTGCTGCATACGAACTTGACCTTGACCATGACACATCTGGCAAGTCACAACATCAGAGGCATTTTTTGCGCCCTTACCATCGCAAGTATCGCAAGGTGCAGGTGCGGTAAAGCTGATTTCTTTTTTACATCCGCGCACCGCTTCTTCTAGGGTCAGCTCTATGACATAACGCAAGTCTGAGCCGCGACGTGAACGCCCACCGCCGCCGCCACGTGATTGACCAAAGATATCGCCAAAGTTACCAAAGATATCGCCAAAGATGTCTTGGAAGTTGCCGCCACCAGCACCGCCAGCGCCGCCCATGCCGTTTTCAAAGGCTGAGTGCCCCATGCGATCGTAAGCGGAGCGCTTGCTTTCATCGCTAAGCACTTCATAAGCCATCGACGCTTCTTTAAACTTGTCTTCGGCATCAGGATCATCAGAATTGCGGTCTGGATGATATTTCATCGCCAGCTTGCGGTAAGCTCGTTTAACTTCCTTGCTATCAGCGGTTTTATTGACACCTAATACTTCATAAAAATCGCGCTTACTCATGGGCTCTCCTATCGTCTTTACAGTGCCGCCTGCTGGTCGATTCACCAAACCAAATCAATTATCGCCTTGTTTCTGCACTCGATTGTTCTGTTAGGTTTCACATGAAACATAGCAGAACACGAGCGAATGGAAGCAATAATGGTATGAATCTTTAAGCGAATACGGCGGGATGCTGCTTAGCCAAATCAATTATTAAAAGTTTGCGCTATTTATGGAGATAGCTGAGTAATTTATCAAGCTTTGACGTCATGAAATTACCGACTCGCTAGGTTTGGTCAGATTAAAAAAGATTCTAGGCCGTGTCCTCATTTTAAAAATGGGTATAAAAATGAGATAAATTGCAGTCAAACGAGGAAAATAGCGCAAATAATATTGGGATATTAATCAGCTGTTTGACGATGTTTGGTAAAATTTAGACATTTTTAGCCCATTTAGATACAATCGCTTGAATTGAGGACACGCCCTAGTAGTAAATGGACAAAGCTTTTTATACCCGCCCAAGGTTAAGTCGTGCTAATATTTAGCGCCATATTGATGCCGATTAAGTTTGCGATAAGGTAAGAATTTTTATGAAAAAACTGCTGGTTTTATTGATCATAATTGCTGTGACCATCTATGCGGGCTCACCTTATTATAGTGCTTATCAGCTCAAAAACGCTTACGATGCCAAAGACGGTGCCGCTATCGCTGCCGCCATCGATTATGAGCAGCTGCGTCCAAGTATCGAAACTCAACTGACCGATCAATTTGCCAATACCATGACTCAATATCCATTGGTTGCTGAGCTGGGCGGTGCGCCATTAACTGACGCAGCCAATGGCTTTATCATGCAAGCAGTTGCGGGCGCCATCACCCCGCAAAACATCGAAAAAGTCATCAATACTCAAGGTCAAGCCAATAGCGCAACCAAAGAGCTGGCCGCTGCATGGGCTATCGCGAGCAATCAAGTCGACCTTAAAAACCTGATTCAAAACTTAATCATCCAGCGCGGCGATGTCAATGCAGTGGTTCAAAACCAAATGCAGCAAATCATGAAAAAACAAGCAGCGGAACTCGAGCAGCAGGCGGCACAAGGATCAGACAGCGACAAGCCGACATTGAGCTATTGCGGTATTAATTGCTTCACTATTAGCGGTCAAGTAAAAGGCTACCCGCTCACGATAGAGATGCAGCGCGACGGCCTGATTCATTGGAAAATCGTTGATATCGTGTTGCCTTGATACGCCTGCTTTACTATTGCACTATCTTAGAAGTGAGACTGTCATGCCAACTCAAATAATGCCTCAGGGCATTCGCGCTCAATCTGACGCTCATCCTCCAACCACGTTGTTAGATGGTGGAATGGGACGTGAGCTTGAGCGGCGCGGTGCGCCTTTTCGGCAGCCTGAATGGTCGGCGCTGGCACTGAGCTTGGCACCAAAGAGCGTTCGTGATATTCATTTAGATTATATAAAAGCTGGTGCTACTGTCATCACGGTCAATAGCTACGCGGTGACCCCTTATCATTTGGGCGATAAATTCTTTAGTGAAGGCGAACAGCTTATAGGAACAGCCGCTAAGCTCGCTTTTGAAGCTGTACAAGAAAGCAAAAAGCTTATTAGCATAACCTCTATTGCCAATGCTGCCTCTATAATAGCCCCCGTAAAAATCGCTGGTTGTTTGCCGCCATTGTTTGGCTCTTATCGACCCGATCTATTCGACCCAAAGCAAGCACCGGTAATAGCCCGTCCATTATTAGCCGCACAGATAGCTTATGTGGATATTTGGTTGGTGGAAACCCAAAGCAGCATTATAGAAGCGACAACATGGCAGCAGTTGATTACCGAATTTACAGAGAATGAAAACGAGGCGACGCCAAAACCTATTTGGATTGCCTTTACGCTAGACGACAGTCAGCTAGACATCACTGATAACAGCAACGAAGAAAAATCAGGAAAACCTACACCCACGCTACGTTCTGGCGAAACAGTAGCAGAGGCCGTTCGCGCCATGATGGCTATGGATGTGACGGCAATACTCTTCAACTGTAGTCAACCTGAGGTCATGGATTCAGCACTGCAGGTCGCCAAAGCCATTGTCAACGAAGCAGGAGGCACGCAACAACTTGGTGTCTACGCCAATGCCTTTGCTTCCAAGCAAGTCCATAAGCAAGCCAACGCCCAACTGCGCCAAATACGCACAGACACCACACCTGAGCATTACCTAAAATGGGCCACACTTTGGCAAGCATCTGGCGCGGATATCATCGGTGGCTGCTGCGGGATTGGCGTCGAGCACATTGCCTTACTTGCCCAGCATATAAAAGATACACCGTAAAAAAGTGACGCTGGTATTTATACTGCTGTAGTTGCACCCGCAGCACGTTCAATTAATTGCGCCACTGGTGCGTCGGGGCTCAAGGTGCCAAAGGTCAGGCCGTGTTCACCTGCAATGCGCGAGCGGCAAAATTCTGTCGCGATGTCTGTATGATCTCCCAGCAGAAAAATCGACGCCTGTAGCATCAATGCCAAGCGCTCAATCACATAGCGACTTCGAAACTCAAGCGTCTCAAGATCCTCGAAACGTTCTGCCAAGCATTTAAGTTCGGCATCATAATGCGCATTCTTGCCAGCAGCATTTTGCAATTCGGCGAATAGGGCTTCGCGCGTTTCTGGCTCTTTGCGCAAAGCGCGCAGTACGTCGAGGCACTGCACATTGCCACTGCCCTCCCAGATAGAATTCAATGGCGCTTGCCGATAAAGGCGTGGCAAAATATTCTCTTCTACATAGCCAATACCGCCCAAACACTCCTGCGCTTCATTGATCAATACGGGTGCGCGCTTACATATCCAGTACTTACCAATGGCGGTCGCAATGCGTGCCAGCGCAGTCTCATGTGGGTCTTTGCCGCTCATTTCAACCGCGCGAGCAACGCGCATGGTCAGAGCGATGGCGGCTTCTGACTCCAACGCCAAATCAGCCAACACATTGCGCATCAAAGGCTGATCGACCAGCAGTTTGCCAAAAGCCTCGCGCTGGCTGGTATGATGAATCGCTTGCACAACGGCTTGGCGCATCTGCGCTGACGAGCCAATCATACAATCCAAACGGGTTAACGCTACCATCTCTAAAATTGTGACGATGCCGCGCCCTTCTATACCAACCAATTCACCGAACGCACCATGAAACTCGACCTCGGATGAGGCATTGGACCAATCGCCCAGCTTATCTTTTAAGCGCTGTATCCGAACCGCGTTGCGCGTGCCATCGGGCAAAAAGCGCGGTACTAAGAAACAGCTAAGCCCGCCTTCTGTCTGTGCCAGCACCAAATGCGCGTCACACATCGGCGCTGAAAAAAACCACTTGTGACCGATGATCTCATAGCTTCCATCCTTTTGACGAAGCGCTCTGGTGGTATTGCGCCGTAGGTCTGAGCCGCCTTGTTTCTCAGTCATGCCCATACCGATGGTACAGCCCGTCTTTTGTTCCATCGGCAGGCTACGTGGATCATATTCTGCTGATAACAGCTTGGGCAACCATTTTTCTGCTAGAGCAGGTGCATGGCGTAGCGCAGGAATCGCTGCATAAGTCATCGACATCGGGCAACCAAAGCCAGCATCTGCCTGCGAGCCAAGATACATCACCGCCGCCCGTGCCACATGGGCCCCTTCACGACTTTCATGGCGCCAAGCAAAGCTACTCATGCCATATCCCATCCCAGCTGCCATCAGCTCATGATAGGCAGGATGAAACTCGACCTCGTCTATCCGATGACCATAGCGATCAAAAGCGCGAAGTTTAGGAGGATTTTCATTGGCAGCAAAACCACTATCAATCAAATCGCCACCAGTACGAGCGCCAAATGCGCTCAGATGATCCTGCGCCCATGATCCGCCCTCGCGAGCAACCGCTTCCATCAAGGCTATGTCTGTCTGCCATGCATTATATTTTTCTAGCGCAACCGGCTGATTGCACACCTCATGTGTATTGAATTGATTCATCATCGACAACATCCTTATTTGATAGATCGCTTTGGCTTGTACCTTCCATAGTACAATGTTAATATTACATATGAAATCAAATATTGTCAAAAATAGTAATACTTCTTGGCCAACACCGCGTCTTCTCCTTTTGCGACTACTGACTGTAGCGGATGAGGAAACTTTGACGGCTGCTGAGGCAGTTCGCGCAGGTGCGCTATTTGATATGACCGAAAATAGCGTGCGCGTGACCATGGCACGGCTGACGCAAGCGGGACTGGTCGAGGCAGTCGATGCTGCTATTTATCGCTTGGGTGCTGAAGGGCAAAAACTGGGTGCTGATGTAGCGGCATGGTCGACGGCTGATCAGCGGGTGACAGAGTGGGACAACTCATGGATTGCCGTTACCACGGGCGGCCTACCACGTAGCGACCGTAAAGTGCTCCGCGCCCGTGCTCGCGCGCTTTCTTTGTTAGGTTTCCGCGAGCTGGATATCGGTCTTTATCTGCGCCCCAACAATCTATCGGGCGGCGTCGAAACCGTACGCGCGCGACTGTTAGATCTTGGCTTAGGAGAGGAGGCTGCCGTCTTTAAAGCCAGCGCCTTTGATGGTGTTCGACAGGACAAGGCGTTGTCACTCTGGTCCGATATGCAGCTGGAAGCAAGCTATAAAGAAATCTCGCAACGGTTGCATGACTGGTTGGCTGCTAAAGATACACTACCGCGTGATACTGCTCTACGTGAAGTCTATATGCTCGGTGATGCTGGTATCCGCAGTGTGATTTTTGATCCATTGCTGCCTGCACCGCTGGTCAATGAGCGCGCACGGCAACAGTTTTTTGATACCGTCAGGCATTTCAATAGTGAAGGTCGTCGCCTTTGGTATGCGTTTTTTAAGGAAGGTAACTTATAAAAAAGGTCATTTTAAAAGTAACTTATGAAAAATAACTTATGAAAATTGACAGACGATAAGTTACTTGATGCCCAAAGGTTATTTAATACCTAAAAACTCTAAAAATTCAGGACTCTCAAAGCTCGCTTGGTAGAGTACGCCGTCCTCACGGTAAATAGCAGGCGTGGCTATGACTGCCAGTCCCGCCGCTTTTTCGCGATTGGGCGTCACATAATCAACATTACAGCTGGCAGCGGCTGGCGTCATTTTTCCACTTAGCATGGCTTTATTAAGGGCTTTGCGACGGCTGTCCTCATCAGCTTGACACCAGATACCACGCATTTGCGCAGGTGACTGCTCATATATCGGATAGGCGATGGTTTTTACTGTGACGCCTTTGGTATTGAGCATAGGAAATTGTTGATGTAGCTTACGGCAATAAGGGCAATTGACATCGGTAGCCACATAAATAATGGCTTTTTCCGCGCTGATGGCTGGATAAGTAATCAATTGCGACTCGTCTAAAGCGGCAAACACCGATTGATTTTTGCGTTTTTCAAACGTTTCATCAAGCCCGATAAACTGACCGTTTTCGATGACGGATATCTCACTGTCAGTGATGTATTGCGCATCGTCCGATAGCAAGAAAGGCACTCCTTCTAGCGTTGCTCCCCAGATAACGCCCGGCACTGCCGTATAAAAGAAAGGCGTTTTAGCGCTCATATTCTTCAGCGCACTCATATTGGCAAGTAACGATGATTTGACGGCAGCACTAACTGGCTTGCCTATTTGGTCACGATTACTGCGTACTGGCATTTTGGTTACTACGCGCTTGCTGGGGTTTTTCTGTAGCTCGCCTTGGATGACATAGCGGCCATCCTCAGTGATATGCAATGGCAGCTGTCCTGCTAGGTTGACTTGATACATATTGGGCAACTTAGAAGGCTCAATTGAGGTTATCTGCGTCTTAATCCCTGCTTGCGTTAGCAACTGGCGCAAGCGCTTGTCCACCGACTGGCTTACCGTGCCAGCGGCTGGCGTGGTTTGCGCGCTTGAGCTGATTTTATTATTGGTAGCATCAGTGGCGCTCGGCTCGGCACAAGCTGTCGTCGCCAATAGTATCGCGCTCATCAAACCAGCAGACTTTAATAAAAATTGTTTCACGGAGACAGTCCCATTTGTTATAAAAGAGATGTTTTAACAGACGTGTTCGGCAAGTTTCTCTAACAAGCATCCACTTCATTATGCAAAAACATAGATTAAAAAGATAACGGGACTTTAGCATATGCGCTAACTTTGACAGCGATTAAAAGGCCAAATTTGCAAAATTGCTACTGAGCTTTAAGAGACAGGCAATACAAATATAGATAGGTCAATATAGATAGGTCAATATAAAAAGGATAAAGCGAGGCTGGGATAATTTTTTGCAGCCTCTGTCGGCGTAGGCACAGCAAGCAAGCAAAATTTGTATCAGCTTCGTGCGTTATATCGTGTATCTACTTTATTCAGTATCGACTATAGCTGAAAGAAATAACAGACAGCAAAAAGCAGCACACTTTAACAGTGGCTGCTTATGTTAAATCTTATTTTCGCGACTTATCTTAAAGTTCAATAATGCGAAAATTTAGAATTTGGCAACTTCTTCTTCGGTTAAGAAGCGGCTATCCCCTTTATCGAGACCGTCTAAACTGATATGGCCGATACTGGCACGATGCAGCTCCGTCACTCTATTGCCAAAGTAGCCCATCATCCGTTTGACTTGATGATATTTGCCTTGCTCTAGGGTCAGACGGGCATGCGTCTCATCCATGAACTCAAGGACGGCAGGTTTGGTCTCTTCGTGATCGCCTTCTAGTAGAATTCCTTCAGCGACTTCTTTGACTGCATTTTCTTGCGCTGCGCTATCCATCGCATCAGCTAAAGTCAGCTCATAGACTTTGGCATGCTCATGCTTGGGGCTAGTGACACGGTGCAACCAGCCGCCATCATCACTGATGAGCAAAGCACCCGTGGTATCGACATCCAAACGCCCCGCGATACGTAAGCTACCCAATTCTGGTACCGAAATCAGCTCAGTGACGATGGGGTATTCTTTCGCTTTTAAGGTACATTCAAAGCCTTCAGGCTTGTGCAATAGAATATAGCGATTGCCCGCCGCGACCGACAGTGGCTCGCCTGCCCACATGACATCATCATTGACGATATCGACATGGACGCCAGGATCTTTGATTATCTGATCGTTGACCGTGATTTCACCCGCGTGCATAATCTTTTTGGATTCTTTGCGCGACAGCTCGGTGGCTTTACTAATAAATTTATCTAAACGCATACGATTGACTACCATCAGTGTTATGTTACCACTTCCAACCCTGCCGCTAACGGGATGAACTTAACGAAACCGCTAATTCTATCCGCCACGCCAAGGCTACTAGATTAGCACTTAGGCGCGACTCGCTCGTTATCTTTAAGCGTGAGAAATGGTACTATAATGAAAAATTAAATGAACACTGCGCCCAATATGGCAACAGTGAAAGTTAGACAAGTTTACCATATCCTACCTAGACCTGATGAAATATGAGCTATCAAACGCTAAAACGTGCCGTCACTGCGCGCCTAGAAATCAAGAAATCTGATTTTATCGCTTATGCGTATCCAGTGCACTCACGCGAGCAAGCAATGTTTCACGTGGAACAACTGCGCGTACAATATGCGGATGCCCGTCACTACTGCTGGGCCTATATCATTGGCGATCCTGATAACACCACCAGTGCAGGCTTCGACGACGATGGCGAGCCGAGTGGTACCGCAGGACGTCCGATATTAAATGTCCTACAACACAAATCTATTGGCAACGTCATTATCATCGTGGTGCGTTATTTTGGCGGGATTAAACTGGGCGCTGGCGGTCTAACCCGCGCCTATGCTGGCTCCGCACAAGCAGCCGTCGATCAAATGACGTTAAGCCCTTATGTAGCAATGAGCCAAGTACAGATACTCGCAGAGTTTGCCACCGAAGCGCAATGCCGCTATGTGGTCGAGAGTCTAAACGGCAGCATCGATGATGTAACTTATAGTAAGCAAGTCACCCTGACCGTGACGCTCGCTGAGGCAGATATTGAGACTTTAAAAGAACGTCTTGCGATGGATGGACGGGTATTGGATGACCCTTAAACTATGGATGATTTTGAGTAACCAGACGTTCACTGAAAACCATTGGTTTTCGCCATTGCTAGCGTTATGATAAGCCATTGCTTTTCAATGATAATTAAATAAGACCACCCTATGTCAACTTCAAAATCCACCAAACCTTTCTCACCTGCCCCTTTTAACCCCCCATTTTGGCTGACCAATCCGCATTTACAAAGTATCTTGCCCAAGTTTTTTGCGCCAAAAACGCCTACTTATCGTCGGATGGTGATGCAAGACTCACTAGGTGAGACTGATATCGCTTATGACTTTTATGACGCGCATCCTGTAAAAGCAACCGAAAATGGCGAGCGTGAACAGACACCCTTAATTGTGCTATTCCATGGCATGGAAGGCAGTAGCGACAGCCACTATGCGCGCGCTTTAGCGTATCAAATGCATGCGCAAGGCTGGCATTTTGTGGTGGCGCACTTTCGCAGTTGTGGCGGTATTCCAGCCAATGGTCGAGTGTTTTATAATGCGGGCGATACCAATGAAGTGCATCACGCGCTACAAAATCTCAGCGAGCAATACGCCAATATTTATGCGGCTGGGGTGTCACTCGGTGGCAACGCCTTGGCAAAATACATGGGCGAGTATGGAGATAAAGCCATCTGCAAAGGCTCGGCAGTCATCTCTGCGCCCGTCGATATGTCATCAGCTGCGCTCAGTATGCACAGCTTTTTGAGCCATCGCATCTACACGCCTTACTTACTCAACCCCATTATCAAAAAAGCGTTGGCAAACGACATTACCAAAGAAGAAATCGATGCGATCAAAGCGGTCAATCGTATCAGCGACTTTGATGATATCTTCACCGCGCCGCGTCATGGCTACCGCTCCAACAATCACTATTATCAATCTTCTTCTGCCCTCCCTTATTTGATCACTGTAACCAAGCCTTTACTATTAATCAGCGCCAAAGACGACCCTTTTATCGGTTTTACCGCCACCCCAAATGATGTCTCTGACAGCGTCACCATCCTCGACACTAAGCACGGTGGTCATATCGGCTATCTGCGTTATCGCTCAGACAAAAAACAGTCACAGAGTGAGCAGGCAAAGGGTAAAAAAGGCAAAGTCTCAAAATTCGATATCAATTGGATACCCGAAACCGTCAGTGCTTATTTCAACTCTATTGGCGTACTTTCTAATAATAAATGATAATCTGACACGCTAAATCCTACCTGTTAACTTTTGAGACTGCTCTATGTATCCTTTTCTTCGCTATGCCAGTACCATCGCCTATGCCGCGCTGCAAGTAAAGAGGGGCAATACCTTAACGTTTAAAGATACCAGCGAGATTAAGTTGCGCTGCCGGTTGTCAGATATTGATAACTTCTTAGAGATGAATAATGGGCGCGTGCTAACCCTCTATGACATGGGGCGTACGGACTTTGCAGTACGTACCGGACTGGGCAAACAGCTGTTAAAAAATCGCTGGGGCTTGGTGGTCGCAGGCAGTACCATTCAGTATCGCAAGCGTATTCGCGCCTTTGATAAAGTCACGATGAAAACGCACATTGCAGGCTTCGATGAACGCTGGATGTATATCGAGCAGTCGATGTGGGTCAAAGGCAAACCCTGCTCGTCTGCCCTATTACGTACGGGCGTGACCGAAGGCGGTAAAGTCATCGAAACGGCACGTGTGCTTGCGGCGTTAAATCAGTCTGATTGGAAGCTACCGCCAACTGGCTATGTCGCTGAATGGATTGAAAGTGACAGTGATCGCCCGTGGCCACCGATAGGCTAAGTAACTTAAGCAATACTATTTGATAACAATACACTATATAAAAAAGTATAATAAATGGTAGTCTATTAGTCAGTCAGTTATTTACTATGACAAAACGCTAATAGGAGAACCATATGATTAACACAACAGATTATGTCGGTACATTATTTGATAATAGTGAATCAAACCCAAGCAAAATTACCCTAGCCTTCACGATGGCAGGCGTGGCGCTTAAAAAAGGTCATTCTGCCTCAGTGATATTGATGGTAGATGCGGTACATTTGGCATTGCCGAACGCTTTAGATAACGTCAATATTGGCGCACCATTTGAACCTGCTGGCGAGTTGCTAGAAGCCTTTATCGAAAAAGGCGGTCAAGTATTGGTCTGTAGCGCGTGTATGAAACATGGTGGCGTAGAAGAATCGGCCATTGATAAGCGCTTCACGGTCATCAGTGGTGATGATGTGGTTGAGCTGCTGATGAATGCGAAAGGGTCGTTGCAGTTGAATTAAGCGTTTAAGCTAAGCAATTATTTTATAAAAATGGGTCAGTCTTCTTAATTATCGTTTTGATAGTTTGGAGGCTGACCTATTTTTTTATTTGTCAATAGAAATGCTCGTAACTTAAATCAATACATAAACTTTAGTGTGCTAATATCTCATTATAAACTGTAAAGAACGAGTGGATTTAAAGATGACCAACAGGAATAATGAATATGAAAGCTTCTTGGACGCATGGCAAGAAGTGATAGAAGTAACTGAAAATATATCTATAGTAGATACCGATAATGAAAATGAAAATATTGATTCCACTCAAGATTTTGCCAGACTAATAAAAGTCACTACTTATATAGATGAAGCGATAAAAAGTATTGATAGTGAGCTGGTTCCTTTGACCTTATGGAGTGAATGCAAAAATCATTCTATAAGTTGCAAACCAAGTGTTGAAGAAGCTGTTAATACCCGTACTGAAGCAACTATTCTAACAGCCAATAATCAAGTAGATATCTTACTTTCTAAACTTGCTCCCTATTTTCAAGACTCTTTGGTAAAAATCAAGGCACTGAAGCCTGCTTTTAATGCCTATATTAAATACATCACAAATCAGCTAGATGCTTATAAAAAGAAAAATGACGATTTGGTGAAAGATCTTGAGCAAAAACTAACTATTTCTTCAGATATTAATGATGAATTACATGGATACAAAGAAAATCTTTCAAAGTTATACGGTGAGCTTGTAGTAGGTACAGATCAAGAAACATCATTACAAGAAAAATTAAAAGATTTAGAGCAATCCATAGATGAGCAACATTCTAAAATAGACGATTTTTATAGCTCTCTTTTAGTAGATGAAGGTTCAATAAAATCTAAAATTGAGGAAGCACAAGAACTAATAATCACCACAAACTTAGAGACTCAACAAATTAGTGACGATTTATCTGAAAAGCTAAGTGAGCTTAAAGATTTTCACAAGAAAGTATTTGGTGAACCCAATGCAGAAGGAGATGTGGAAAACGGACTTAAATTTGAAATTAATGAGAGAAAGAACAACTTAGACTCACTTATAACTACGCAAACAAATCAGTATCAAGCTATAAAAGCAAATATTGAAAGTTTGTTGCCTGGTGCCACAAGTGCGGGACTAGCAAGTGCATATCATGATCTAAGTGTTTCTTTCGTTAAGCCGATAACAATATATACATGTTTGTTCTTTCTATCTATAGTTGTACTTCTAGGACTAGCCCTATATTTTACTAATCAAAATGCAATTTTAACTAATGTTCCTACTACTACTTCTGATATCACTATTTTGAAAGATATTGGTATCTTTTTACTGCAACGATTACCGATAGTTCTACCAGTAATATGGCTTGCAATATTCGCCTCAAAAAGAAGAAGTGAAGCGGAAAGATTAAAACAAGAATATGCACATAAAGAGGCGTTAGCTAAATCGTATCAAAGCTTCAAGCTTCAAATAGAAGAGCTTGATGGTGAAAACAAAGAGCCTTTATTAGAGAAACTTTTGGCTGTTGCTATTGATACTATAGCTACAAATGCCTCAAGTACATTGGATAAAAAGCATGGTGATAATGTCCCTCTAATTGGAATGTTTGACAAAACTATTGATAAATTACCTTCTATCAATTCTAAGGAATAAAAATTACTTAGTATCGATAGTTAACTACAAAACTGTAGCCAAAACCTACCCCTTCTATTTAGCAACTAAATACACATTATCTAACACGCACGCCATCCAGCTTTGCTAAAGTAAGTCATGAAAATTTTCTAATAATACCATTCCTAAAAATCAGAGTAGCAAGGAAAACGAGTGCAAGTACTACATTTGGTAGACTAAGCGAGTTTGACACCGCTAATCGTATTTTTGGGTTTGGTATAAAATAAAAAGGCGGCCCATCATGACCTTACTTAACACCCTTGATTTAACCTACCCTATCGTTCAAGCGCCCATGGCAGGCGCAACCACACCTGAGCTGGCGGCAACGGTCAGTAATTTCGGTGGACTGGGGTCGTTAGGGAGTGGGACGACGGCACCAGATGTTTTGCATGAGCATATCAATACTCTGAAATCGCTCACCGATCGCCCTTTTATGATCAACCTAATGGTGTTATCTGAGCGCGATTCTAATACCTTGGATAGCGAAATTCCTGCTTGGTTGAGTCAGTATTATCAAGTAAATGATATAGACATGGCGTTACCTGAGCGCCCAGCGCCAAACTTTGCAGAGCAGCTACAAGTGCTCTATGACAATCCTGTCCCTGTCGCCAGTTTTACCTTTGGCATTATCAGCGCCGAGCAAGTTGAGCGCCTGCAAAGTCTAGGCACGCGCGTCATCGGTACGGCAAATCATCCATTAGAAGCGAAAGCATGGGCAGAGGTTGGTGCAGATGCGGTATGTGTACAAGGGGTCGAGGCGGGTGGACATCGCGGTGGCTGGCTCGCGCAAAGTGAAAATGATCCATTGGGATTATTGACGCTGATTAGTCAAACGCGCGCGTGTACCGATATTCCGTTAATCGCAGCAGGTGGTATCATGACTGGGCAAGCCATCAAAGCGATTCAAGCAGCTGGTGCTGAGCTGGCGCAAATCGGTACGGCTTTTTTGACCACCGATAAATGCGGTATCAATGATATCTATAAGCAAGCGCTACTCGATGCCAGTCAAGATAAGCGCAGTGCTGAGACACGCTTGACGAGACTGTTTTCGGGTAAGCAGGCTCGTGGTTTATTAAATAATTATCTGCGTGACTTTGCGCAATTTGAAAGCGCGCATGAGCTGCCGCCTTACCCACAATTAAATGCGATGACCAAAGTTTTACGTGCGCATGCGACCAATAATCTTGACCCAGAGCATCAGTCTTTATGGGCAGGACAAGGGGTCGCTTTGGTCAGACAAGAAAGAACGATTGAATTGCTAGAGCGACTGGTGGGAGAGAGATAGTTTGATTGACGTAAGTTAGATTCTAGCCCAGCATTTTAATTTTGCCATTTTTTAATAGGGTCTGTTGAACATTCAAATGTGGCATTGGCGGTGGCTATTTTTTAGACAATACGCAGTGAAATTTTTGACGCCTAGTCATTCTAGGTTAGACAATTTCGCCATGTATTGGCAAAAAATAGTCCCGCCCCGAAGGGCTGATGCTAAAATCACCCCAAACGTTGTTATAAACCTAGCTAAGGTCTCGACATTATCGTCGGTTTACGCCTAGTTTGATGCGATTTTAGCGATCAGCAGTCCTAATATTTGAATGTTCAACAGACCCTACTTTTCAGGGTTAAAAACCCAGCTTACAATAGCTAAATCTCAGGCCTCACTATATCCAGTGGATTCACTTTAAAACAGATACAGTGCGACTAGGATGAATTTTTCGTAGCCTCTGTGATATAGTCAAATCACTCAAATTATTACCCTAAACAAAAAAAGGAACACCAGACATTGATTCTAGTGTTCCTTTTTTTGAGCACAATTTTTCTAAATCACTACTTTTTTAGTCCTGCACGAAACTTCTTATAATCTTTCGCCGTATCTTCCACCGCTTCTACCATCGGCACGTGACCCACTTCCGACATCATGATGACCTGTGCTTGTGGCATCAGCTCGCTCATTATTTTAGCAGTCTCAGGTTTTATGACCTTGTCCTCTTCTCCCCAAACGATTAGCGTCGGAATATTGTATTGAGCGACCACTTTGGCGCGTGCCTCTACATTGTCTTCGATGATCTGTTTGAGTATCTTAGTATTTAGCGCCCGATTGGCGATGCTTTCTTGGGCAAAGACCGCTTGCACGCTTTTTGGAACATAAGGCGGCTTGTACATGACCGTCTTATACATCGCAAAATACTCTTCAGTGTTGTCAATCAATAACGGGCTATTATCAAGGTCTGATGCTTTGAACTCTCGTTGCGTCTCGGCTGACCAAAATCCGCCACTGTCCAATAGCCATAGGCTTTTGACACTATTAGGATACATCGCTGCATAGGCGACACTGATAGCACCGCCCATCGAGTTGCCCCCGACATGAATAGCGGATGCCAACCCTTTTACTTGTAGCAGTTCGTGCAGGCGCTTTGCTTGAGCATCTGCGCGGTAGTCTCCCTCTGATGGCTTGCTAGAGTTACCAAAACCTAATAGATCAGGGACAATCAGATGATAATCTCCTAATTTATCGGCGATACGGGTAAAGTTGTCTTTATTACCACCAAAACCATGAATCAATAATAAAGGCTCGCCAGCTAAGTTGCCGCCCTCTAGATAAGTCATCTGCTCGCCAGATGCCAGCGTCATAGCTTTGGTCTCAAGATCTGATTTATTGCGCTCATACTGTACGAGCTTTTGGGTCGTGGCGACGGTAAAACTATTGGGCGTCGTACATCCCACGACAGAAAGAGTCAGTAGAGCAGCTAAACTCGTGCGCAGTAATGTCATTGAAACATCCTCGTTTATGGTTGGCAAAACATCTTGAATACTTAATCTTAGCATAAGCCCATTTATGGCAAATTGGTTTATGATTACGCGCAAGTCAATGTTTTTACGACAACGAGGATATTAAGATAGCTACTTTATTCAATCGACAATGTTCTATGCAATTGATAGTGTTTTAAATAAGCGAATGGATGAAATGCGTTAGTCTTCACCCAGCAAGAATGTTACCGCCGCTGCCGCATGAATGGCAGTAGTATCAAACACTGGTATTGGGCTATCGGCTTGTTTAATCAGCAAACCAATCTCAGTACAGCCTAATATCACGCCCTCTGCCCCTTGTGCGGCTAAATCTTTAATGACTTGGCTATAATACTGACGCGAGCTGTCTTTAAATTGACCGACGCATAGCTCTTTTTTGATAATTCGATGTACCTCCGCGCGCTCGTCACTTTCAGGGATAAACACTTGCAAGTCTGCATCGATTAAACGCTGTTTATAAAAATCTTGGGTCATCGTAAACTGCGTACCTAATAATGCGATTTTAGTTAGATTCTGCTTTTTGATAGCGTCAGTCGTCGCATCAGCGATATGAATCACGGGTACACTGGTCACGGCTTGCACGTCATCGATCAATTTGTGCATCGTATTAGAAGCAATCATTATCCCGTCTACGCCAGCGGCTTGTAGACGCTGAGCACTATTGGCCATTATTACACCCAGCTCAGCCCATTCATCTTGCTCTTGGAGCTCATTAATGGGGCCAAAGTCTACGCTATGTATGAGCAAATCTGCTGAATGTAATCCGCCCAGCTTATCCTTTATCCCTTCATTAATCAGACGATAATAGCTCTCGGTACTCTCCCAACTCATACCGCCGATGATCCCTAAGGTTTTTTGTTGAGAGTGTCGTTGCTTTTGAGCGGTCATGATATTCTCCTAGGTGTTTTTTATTTTACTTATCGTAGCAAAATCGACTGCCTAAATTGATATTTCTTTAAGGACATAGTCATTATTATTAAGATATAACAAAGCTTATGATTGATAATAATCGTTTTCTCAATAGCTTTACACGCTATATCATAGCCTCTAATAGAATGTCGCTAATAAAATTTAGAATAATGCTTTACTCAACCCTTTACCGAACTATAAAGTCATGCTGGTATTATTATTTGAGCGTGGTTTTTCATGTAGGACAACCGAATACTATGGCCAACTTCCCAACTATTAGAATACGCACGCGCCGTAAGTACTACCGACTTATCTTTACGGGTTTGATGGCGATGATGATGTCGCTCATTATCTCGACGGCATTGATATTGGTCAAAGTAGGCTTTATAGATGGTTTCTTTATGGAGCTACTGCACTCGTGGGGACTGGCCTTTGTTTTTGCGTGGCCCAGCGCTTATATCTGCGCCTACCTAGTGCAAGAGCATGTGTTGAGTAAAATTGAGTTTTATTGAGAAACCATTTAACCGTTATCAAACCGCTATAGCGTCAACCTTATTCTTTAGACAAGCGACCCTATGGTTTAACGTGCCTTCTAGCTCAGGTTTGATTTGAGCACACTCGCTGTCTGCGATCGGGCAGCGGGTACGGAATACGCAGCCTGAGGGTGGATTGATCGGACTTGGCAAGTCGCCTTCTAACAACTGAATGGTTTTATTACGCTCAGCGATAGGGTCAGGTAATGGCACCGCAGACATCAGCGCTTGGGTATAAGGGTGCGTCGGATTGCTATACACAGCCTTGTCTACCCCTAGCTCAACAGCATGACCTAAATACATGACTAGTACCCGATCGGCGATATGCTTAATCACTGACAGATCATGAGCGATAAAGATCAGCGCCAAGCCCATCTCTTGCTGTATGTCTTGCAATAAGTTAATGACCTGCGCTTGAATAGAGACATCAAGGGCAGAGACTGGCTCATCACAGATGATGATTTTAGGCTTTAGTATCAATGCACGCGCAATACCAATGCGCTGGCACTGACCACCAGAAAACTCATGCGGGTAGCGGTTAATCTGATTGGACAGCAGCCCAACCTTTTTCATCAGGGCGCGTACTTCATCTTGTACTTCCGCTTTTTTCATGTTTGGATAATACGTCCGCAGCGGTTCTGCGATGATATCACCTACGGTCATGCGCGGATTGAGCGACGCTAGCGGATCTTGGAATATCATTTGAATGTCTTTGCGCTTCATTCTCATGGTTTTTTTGGAAGCGCCAACGATCTCTTCATCACCGAATTTAATACTGCCAGAATTGGCTTGTATGAGGCCGATGATCGTTCTTGCCAGCGTCGACTTACCGCAGCCCGACTCGCCTACCACACCCAAAGTCTCGCCAGCGAATAGCTCAAATGAGACACCATTGACAGCTTTTAAGGTGTCAGGTTTTTGCCAAAAGTACGTGCCCTTTTGCTTGATATTGAATGTCGTATGTACATTTTGCACTTGTAATAGCGGGGCTTGGCTGCTGTTTTTGACCGTCGCTGCACTTGCCATCTCTGTATTTGCCATCTCTGAACTTGATAGTGTCATACTCTAGCCCTCCAGCTTTGATAGATTATTGGTGCCCGTATCAATATCAGCATCAGTGTCTTTATCTGTTTCTGCTGACATGCTATTTTCAATGACTGCTGACTCATCGACTTGCATCTCAGGCTGCCAATGGCAAGCGCGTTGACGCTCATTAGGCAGAAACTCAAGTGGCGGCGGTACATCACGGCAGATATCCATCGCATGCGTACAGCGCTCATGAAAAGGACAGCCAGTGGGCAGGTTAAGTAGATTGGGTGGACTGCCAGGAATGGTTTCAAGCTTGCCTTTATCATCATCCAGACGCGGAATAGCTTTCAATAGCCCGATGGTATAAGGGTGCGTGGGTGTATAAAAAATCTCTTCCGTCTCTCCATATGCCATGGTACGACCAGCGTACATCACGAGTACCCGATCACAGATACCTGCCACCACACCCAAATCATGTGTAATCATAACAATAGTGGTGCCAAAATCACGCTTTAGCTCATTCAAGAGCACCATAATCTGTGCTTGTACGGTCACATCAAGCGCTGTCGTTGGCTCATCGGCAATCAGTAGTTTAGGACGACAAAGCAACGCCATCGCAATCATGACCCGCTGACGCATACCACCTGAAAACTCATGCGGATACATGCCAATACGGTTTTTTGCCTCAGGGATTTTGACCGCATCGAGCATACGTATGGACTCTGCCCACGCGTCTTTTTTGCTCATACCTTTGTGCAAGATCAACACTTCGGCAAGCTGATCGCCTATTTTCATATAGGGGTTTAGGGAGGTCATCGGATCTTGAAAAATCATAGCGATTTGCTCAGCGCGGATTTTATTAAGTGCCTTTTGCGATAATCCCAGTAGCTCATTGCCTTCAAATTTTACGGAACCTTTGGTACGACCATTCTTTGCTAACAGACCCATGATGGCAAATGCCGTCTGCGACTTGCCAGAGCCTGACTCACCGACGATGCCCAACGTCTCACCCTCATGCAGGTTAAAATTTAAACCATTCACGGCGGTCACCAGGCCATCTTCGGTCGTGAATTGCACGGACAAGTCTTTGACTGCTAGCAAGCTGCTTTCTTGATTAGCCAGATTGCCCTGATTATTGAGCTCTGACTCAGCGCCTATCTTACGGACAGTAGAATCTATTTTTTCAGGTGCACTATTAATATCTTGAGTTGCCATGATGTCGTTCTCCTAGCGAGCTTGAGCCTAGCGGTCTTTGGGGTCAAACGCATCACGCAGACCATCGCCAATAAAGTTAAAGCAAAATAAAGTAATGACCAAAAAAACCGAGGGAATCAAAATCTGCCAAGGGGCGACTTGCATCGTTTGCGAGCCTTCTTGGAGTAGCGCACCCCAACTGGTCATTGGCTCTTGTACACCAAGTCCTAAGAAGCTCAAAAACGACTCAAATAAAATCATCGTCGGTACTAGCAAAGAGGCGTAAACCACCACCACGCCAAGCACGTTGGGCACGATATGACGCAGGATAATATTAAAGCCAGATACCCCGCCGACGTGTGCCGCTTCAATAAACTCTTTGCTCTTCAGACTCAGCGTTTGACCACGGACGATACGAGCGACATCTAGCCAAGAGACCAATCCGATAGCGACGAAAATTAAAATAAGATTACGACCAAATATCGTCACGAGCAAAATCACAAAGAACATAAAAGGAAAGGCGCTAAGGATTTCTAAAAAGCGCATCATAATCATGTCGACTTTGCCGCCCAGATAGCCTGATGTTGCGCCATATACTGTACCAACCAGTACCGCTACCGTTGCACCAGCAATACCCACCAATAGCGATATTCGCCCGCCGACTGCGGTACGCACGAGCAAATCTCGACCAAGCGAATCAGTACCAAAATAGTGCTTGTTTTCAATCGAGGGCGCGGACTGCATAAAGTTCCAATCGGTATCTGCATAACCAAAAGGCGCTAGCATGGGCACAAAGATGACAAACATACCGACGAGCAATAAGATAAAAAAGCTCGTCACTGCTGCTTTGTTTTGATAAAAACGTCGCCACGCATCTTGCCACAGGCTGCGACCTTTAATCTCTTTAACAGGCGTATCCATAAGCTCGGTTGGCTGGTCTACGGTCAGGCTCATAGTCGTCCTTTTACTTATCTAATTGAGGGTCTAGTTGAGAATCTGATATTTATTTTCAAGCAACAATTGGCATTTATACGGTGTTCTTTAAGTGGCTATCAACATCAACATCAATACTGGATTTTTGGATCAATGATGGCGTATAAAATATCGACGATGGCATTAAAAGCAATCGTCAATACACCAACCAAAATGGTCAAACTAAGCACGACCCCATAATCACGATTGAGTGCCCCGTTCACAAATAACTGCCCAATACCCGGCAAACCAAAAATAGTCTCGATCACGATAGAGCCAGTAATAATGCCGACAAAGGCAGGACCTAGATAAGAGATGACAGGTAATAAAGCTGGTCTGAGCGCATGCTTCATCACGATTTGACGCATCGGTAAGCCTTTAGACCGGGCCGTGCGAATGTACTGGCTGTTCATCACCTCAATCATAGAACCACGCATAATCCGCGCGATACTGGCGACATAAGCCAATGCCAAGGCAGTGACGGGCAGTATCAGATTTCGCACTGCCCCATCGTTCCAGCCACCTGCTGGCAGCCACTGCAAAATAATGGCAAAAATAAGCACCAATAGCGGGGCTTTTACAAAACTTGGAATCACGACACCTGTCATGGCAAACGCCATCAGTACATAATCCATCCACGAGTTTTGCTTGAGCGCCGCTATCACACCAAGGATTAGTCCTAATACCAGTGCCAATATAAAAGCGTACATCCCGAGTTCCATAGACACGGGAAACGACTGCGACAATAGCTCATTGACCGTATAATCTTTATATTTAAAAGACGGGCCAAAATCACCTACTGCTAGCTGCTGTAGATAGTGGATATATTGCAACCACATAGGATCGTTAAGATTGTATTTGGCTTCGATATTGGCCAATACCGCTGGCGACAAGCTGCGCTCACTACTAAAAGGACTGCCGGGCGCTAACCGCATCATAAAAAAGGACACGGTTATCAAAACAAACATGGTCGGAATGGCTTCTAAAATCCGCCGAAAAATAAGCTTTAGCATAATGCCTCTTTATAATATTACCTGTACAACGATGCCTGATTTTAAAATGCTCGTTTTGAGTATTTACGCCGCTTTCAGATTTTCTCTGATCCATAGCAGACCGACGCTATCAATCGGAATCTCTCCTTTTCATAGCGCCTGCTGATAAGACGATTGGATGGTCATTCTTTGATGGTCAGTACTTGGTGGTTAATGCTTGGCGATAGAGATATCTTTACCTTGCCAATTGTCTAGAGGATCGTTCTTTGAAAAGCCAATGACGTAAGGTTTTACCAAACGAGGGCTGACGTAATGATAGATATTGAGTAGCCCCATATCTTGATCTAACTGTGCCTCGGCTTTTTGATACAAGCTTGCACGCTGTTCAGGCGTGACGCCCGCTTTTAACGTTTGAGCCATCAAGTTGTCAAAATTGGTACTGGCGTACTTACCGTAGTTACCGCTATTGTCAGATTTGGCAATATTCAAAAAGGCTGAAGGTTCGTTATAGTCCGCACACCAGCCAGCACGAGCGATTTGATAATTACCGTTGCGACGCGTATCAAGATAGGTTTTCCATTCTTTATTGGTCAACGTCACATCAACAAAACCAAGCGCCTGTGTCCATAATGACGTGGCGGCAACTGCGACCTTTTTATGATTGTCATTGGTGTTGTACAGCAGCTCAAACGCGAGTGGATTGCTCTCGTTGTAACCGGCTTCGTTCAATAGTTTTTTGGCCTCAGCGATACGCTTGTCCTTATCCCAAGTCGACCATTCTGGTGTATTTGCCACATCTCCATTCGCAGCGGTAGGCGTGAGCTGATAAGCCGCCGTCTGTCCTTGACCAATCACTTTATCTGCAATGGTGTCACGATCCAATGCCAAGGCTAATGCGCGACGTACTTTTGGATTGTCAAAAGGCGGTTTGACGGTATTAAATTCATAGTAATACGTACAAAGATAAGGAGAGACTCTGAGCTCATCGCCATTGCTCTCTTTTAAAGACGCAAATTGCTCGGTTGGAATCTCGTTATAAGTGACATCAACTTCACCCGCCTGATAGCGCGCAACATCGGTCGTGCTAGAAGGAATCGGTAGCATCGTGATGGTATCTAGTGTCGTATTGGCATCGTCATAATAAGAAGGATTACGTGTTAGAACGAGTTCATCGTTGATCTTCCACTTACTGACTTTGTAAGGGCCATTGACGACGATATTGGCAGGATCTGTCCATTTATCACCGAACGCTTCGACAGTTTTTTGATGCACAGGTTTGACAGAGTTATGAATCAGCATATCTGGGAAATAAGGTACGGGCTCTGATAACGTGACTTGCAGTGTTTTGTCATCGATTGCTTTTACCCCAAGCGTCTCAATGCCAGCAGCGCCTTCGACGATTTTGTCAGCGCCGACGACCTTGGCATCCACCAAATAGCTTGAATAAGGGGATGCGGTATCTGGATCGACCAAGCGGCGCATACTATAGACAAAGTCTTGCGCCGTCACAGGATCGCCGTTTGACCACTTAGCATCACGCAGTTTAAACGTCCAGACTTTGTTGTCCGGACTCTCCCACTCGGTTGCCATTCCTGGAATGGTTTTGCCATCTGCATCGGTATTGGTCAACCCTTCAAATAGTTGACGACCGATATTAGACTCCGGTACACCAGACACTTTATGCGGGTCTAGCGACTCAGGTTCCGTCCCGTTATTAATGACCAATTCTTGAGTTTCAGACAGTACACTAGGATCAATATCGGATGATGAGCTGGCATTATTGTTTGCCGTATTGTCACTACAACCGGTCATAAACATAGCGAATGCAAGGGATGTTGGTAAAAATACAGCAGTACGAAGGGAGAGAGGCTTGTGGGTCATATAGCGTCCTAGCGGGCAGATGGCGAACAGATTAATCAACCAGTTCATAAATCCATTTAAGTTGAATGTTTAGCGTTTTCATATCCGTTATTACGTTGTTAGAGGTCATAGTCTGACCATCTGTAAATAATGAACATTAGAAAACTATTGGTAATAGTAATAATAAAAAAAGTTATATATGTCAATAATTTTTCAGTTCATAGAAGAAACATAAGTTTAGTCAAACATCTGCATATACTAATAATGAGTAAAAACGAACAAAAAACATCCTAATTCGCGGAATTTTACAAGGCTTTATATACTTTTTTCATAAAAGATGCATCACTCGTTAAAATCCTGCTCTGATGTTATTAATTGTATCTGACATGTATTTAACAGTTTTTTCGCATCTATGAATGCAGGCGAATATAGACGGTTTCACATTAATGATAGAGGTGAGTCGCTGTTAAAAAATCGCGTGAAATCAAAGTGTAGTTAATACTAAATAAAATGGATACGTTATTTAATAACGCGAAACTGGTATAAATTTTTTTGGCTTGCTGTACCTATGCCGATAGGGGCTGCAAAACCAACATTAAAAACTAAGCATCCCAGTCCTGCTGTATTTTCTTCATCTTGGGATGACTATATCAAGTGGTCGAGACAAAAGAGGGTGACATTGATAAAGCAAAAGCTGATGAGACGCAACGCTATATAGTTAGTGCTGTACAACGGTGGGTAACCGACAACATCACTTAACCAAAGTAATATTGAGGTACTTAAGCATCCCTTGTTACTGTAGGTCTTGGCTTATGACTAGGGTGCATCCTCATTTTTAATATGAGGACACGTCTTAGCAGCCATGACCAATCCCTATACATAATCAAAAAAATATAGTTGATTCAACATAATTTGGATACAAGAAAGGCGAGTGAAAGTACTACAAGTAGTAGACTAAGCGAGCCTGACGCTGTATCTGATTTATATAGGATTGACTACACTCAAAAATAAATAAAGGAATACCTTATGCGTAGTGCAACTTATAACGAATTTGGCAAACCAACAGAAGTCCTCAATTTAGGCGACAGTCCTACTCCAGAACCCAAAGCCAATGAGGTACGCGTTAAAACTACCCTCGCCTCTATTCACAACCATGATCTGCTCACTATTCGCGGTCAATACGGATTCAAGCCAGAATTGCCAGCGATTGGTGGCTCTGAAGCAGTTGGCGTCATCGATGCGGTTGGCAGTGAAGTCAAAGACTTAAAGGTCGGACAGCGCGTGGCAGCAGCGAGCGTACAAGCGACATGGGCGGAATACTTCGTAGCGTCAGCCGATATGATATTTCCTGTACCCGACAGTCTGAACAATGAGATGGCCGCGCAACTTATCGCGATGCCGCTCAGCGCTCTAATGATGATCGAATTCCTAGAATTACAACCGGGTCAATGGGTCATCCATAACGCTGCTAATGGCGCAGTCGGCAAGTCGCTTGCGATGCTGGCAGCGGCGCGCGGTATCAAAACCATTAACGTGGTGCGCAGTAGTGACGCAATAAAAGAATTGGAAGCGTTGGGGATCAAAAACAATATCAACACCTCAGACGAAGACTGGCAGGATCAAGTCCGTCATATCGTCGGTGATGAAGCCATCAGTGCAGCGGTTGATTCCGTCGGCGGTGAGAACAGTGGCGAGCTATTATCCTTGCTAGGTCACTATGGTACTTTGGCCTCTTTTGGTCTGATGTCAGGTAAGCCTATGGCCATCAATCCTACTGATATGATTTTTAAACAAGCCATAATGAAAGGCTTCTGGGGCAGCAAGCTCAGCCAAGAGATGAGCGTCAAGCATAAGCAGCGCCTAGTGAATGAGCTCATCGAACGGGCAGTCGATGGCAAATTAAAGCTACCTGTTGAGGCCACTTTTGATTTGGCTGATATCACCAAAGCAGTCGATGGCGAATTGCAATCAGGCAAAAAAGGTAAAGTACTGCTAAAACCTTAAACTGTCGTTAACTTGTCATTTAGCCAGCCTTACTTTTATTGATAATGGCAGCGTTCTCTACAGTGAGAGCGCTGCCATTTTTTATGACAGTTTTTTATAGCTTACCGCTTATAACTTACCTAGTAGTATATTGATAAACAGCGGGCAACGTACATTTACCAAAGTCAGGTTGCGGGTATCAAGCCCTACTTGTTAAGGTTGATGAGTGATTAATCACCATCATTTAAAGATTAATAATTAACGATAGCTATCTAACAATAAAAAAGGATATAAGTATGCGCAGCGTAACCTACAACGAATTTGGCAAACCGTCAGACGTACTAACGATCACTGACAGCCCAATGCCAGTGCCAAAAGAAAACGAAGTCCGTATCAAGACTATTTTATCCTCCATCCATAACCACGACCTCATCACTATCCAAGGCCAATATGGCACCAAGCCAAAACTGCCCGCTCTTGCTGGTAGCGAAGCCGTGGGTACTATTGATGCTATCGGCACTAGCGTCAAAGGTATGCAAGCGGGTCAACGTGTGGTGGTCACCGGTGTCGAAGGCACATGGGCCGAGTACTTCACCGCGCCTGCCAGCAGCGTCATCCCTATACCGGACGCCATCGATGATGAAATGGCTGCGCAGCTTATTGCCATGCCGATGAGCGCCTTGATGCTCATTGAGTTTTTAGAACTAGAAAAAGGTCAATGGGTCATTCAAAACGCCGCCAATGGCGCAGTTGGCGAATCGCTTGCGATGTTGGCAGCTGAGCGCGGTATCAATACCATCAACGTCGTGCGTAGTAAAGAGTCAGCAAACGAGCTGACCGAAATTGGTATCACCGAAAACAACGTGGTGAGCGATGATGACGACTGGAAAGATCAAGTCCGTCAACTTATCGGTGATGCAAAAATCAGCGGTGCGGTCGACTCTGTCGGCGGTCAGTCTGGTGGTGACTTACTAAGCTTGCTCGGTCATGGCGGCATCATAGCAGCAGTGGGTGCGATGTCTGGTCAGCCACTCGCGCTCAATCCGACTCATCTCATCTTTAAGCAAGCGACACTCAAAGGATTTTGGGGCGGTGCATTAATGCAAAAGATGGATGCAGATAATAAAAGCCGTTTAATAAAAGAGCTTATCGAGCGCGCCGCTAGCGGTAAATTAAAGCTACCAACAGGCGGCATCTATACGTTGGACAATATTAACGAAGCGGTATCTGGCAAGGTGCAATCTGGCAAAAAAGGCAAAGTATTGATTAAGCCTTAAGCTGCTGGTTTAAGAGATTCGTTGAAAATACATTCAATACAAAAGCAATAAAATAGGAATAATATAATGTCTAATAATAAAACCTTTAAAGCCTTGGTCGTCGAAGAAACCAGCGATGGCAAATTCGATAAAAGCATCCAAACCCGTAACGTCAGCGATTTACCTGAGAACGATCTGTTGATCGAAGTGCATTATTCTTCGTTGAACTTTAAAGATGCGATGTCAGCATCAGGTAATAAGAGAATCACTAAAAACTATCCGCACACTCCTGGTATCGATGCGGCAGGCGTCGTGGTCAGTGATAAGTCTGGCACTTTTGAAGAGGGGCAAGAAGTCGTGGTCTTTGGCTATGATCTCGGCATGAATACCGATGGTGGCTTGGGGCAAATGATTTCTATCCCTGCCGATTGGGCGCTTCCCTGCCCGTCGTCGCTGACATTAAAAGAAGCGATGATTTACGGTACGGGTGGTCTAACCGCAGCGTTAAGTGTGCAAAAGTTAGAAAAAATGGGCGCAAAACCAAGCGATGGCCCAGTCGCTGTCACAGGCGCAACGGGCGGCGTGGGCAGCATCAGTATCGCGATATTAAAGCAGCTCGGCTACGAGGTGATTGCGTTCTCAGGTAAGCCAGAGCAAAGCGAGCATTTAAAAACATTGGGCGCGAGCGAAGTGCGTCATCGCGATACCATCAATGAAATCGGTAACAAACCTATTGGTCGTGAGCTATGGGCAAATGCCATTGATACCATAGGCGGCGATTACTTAGCAAACTTGCTCAAGCAAACCAAGGCGGGCGGCGCGGTAACCAGTTGTGGTTTGGCGGGCGGCGCTGAGTTTTCGATGTCTGTGATACCTTTTATCACCCGTGCGGTGTCATTATTGGGTATCGATTCGGTATATATTCCACTGGCTGACAAAGAAGCCATTTGGCAGCGTGTCGCGACTGATATGAAACTACTTAATTTAGAGAGCTATGGCGAAGAGATTACGCTTGAACAAACACCTGAATACTTAGATCGCTTTATGGCGAGCAAGACGGTTGGGCGTTATGTAGTGAATGTGAAGGGTTAGGTTTTTAAGAGCTAGTTTTATACATAAAAGGCAGCATCTGTTTTGAGGTGCTGCTTTTTTTATTTTTTAAAAGATTATTGTTTGATATCGAATACAATGTTTTTAACGTCAAATTCGTTACAGTTAATTCTTGGCGTCTCTAATCCTTCAATATTATAGAAATTGGACATTAGCTTTATTGCACTAGCAAAATTATCTTGAGTCGGCTCTAGTATTTCAGAGTAAATAGATAGTTTGTCTAATTTAAGGGTGGTACTCAATGTTCTAACCACTGAGTCTTGAACATTCGAATGCAAATATTGAATATTATAATCAATGGTGATTGCTATATAACCGTTGTCTATCTTTCCAAAAGTCAGCTTTGACACAGATACAGGATGATGTGTCCATAATATATAAACTGAAGCATCGATATAATTTTTCTCAGGATAAATTCGAAAATCAAAAGCTCTATTTTCGAGTTCCTTTAGATCATTGATATTAAAGCTTATGAAGTCTAGAATCAAAGAAGTATCAGTAACTTCATTTTCGATCTCGAACGTTTCTAGCTCAACTTCTATACTATAAAATAGTGTCATAGGAATGTTGACATGGTCATTCTCAAATATTAAACCATCTATTTTTCCACCTTTTGGTACGATTAGCTCATAGTTGAATGGTACGTTTTCGTCTGTCATTAGATAGTCCTTTATCTAGTAATAGTCAGTATGACCCATGTCTAAGTAATATATTAAAATTCGATAGTATTTTGATTAAGTCATATAGTTGCTAATAGAGTTTTACATTAAAAACTCATAAGTGTTCTTGATATTGCGCTACTAATACCAACTTGGTGAAAGCAATTCTCTTACAATAGCGGATAATATAAGTATCATTATAGTAAACCCAATAGCCTTGCCTAAAGATGTGCCTCCCTCTTTTGTTAGAATTATTTTAGCTTTTTCAGTGTTAGTAGACTGAGCTAGAGCCTTTTTCACTTGTTGTATACTGAAGTATAAATATAAATGATTAGATACAAAAGGTGCGAGAAGTCCACCAACTAAATAAGATGAGACTTTTAGATTGTTATAGGAATCCATTCCAAATATATGCATTGAAATCACATCTAAAATACTGACGAAAAATAGATAGGCTGCACTGTAAAAGTACATTTTTCGATAGCTAAACCATGTCCATTCGAATATTAAACTAGCTAAGTTGAAACCTCTTAGTGATACTTTCATATTTCTAAGATCAAGGCTGGGTTCATTACCGCTAAACCACTTATTACGGTAATAAATGTCGTATTTATCACCAACGAACGTAGCAAGCATTTCATCAGCCTGATTTATGCGTGTCGGCTTCTCATTCTTATTAGTATCTACTGTAGTCTTATTCAACTTCTCCAAAGAAGGTACGCGTTCTATAGTCATCTCTGCCCTAACTAAGTTGTCAAATTCGAAAATTAATTATAGTATTTTATTCTCATAAAATTTTAATTATTAAACATAATAATGAAGATTGAGGTTACTTGTGAAAATTATTTAGCATAAAAAACACCCAACTAAGTTGAGTGTTTTTCATTTACGACAAGCTGTATATCAATTCAAAAAATTTGAGTAGCGAGGAAAACGAGTGATAGCACTACATCAAGTAGGCTGAACGAGTTTGACGACGCTAATCAGATTTTTAGTTTGCTTTTATTAAGTGTTATTCCCACTCAATCGTCGCAGGTGGCTTGCTCGACACATCATAAGTGACGCGTGATACTTCCGCGATTTCATTCATGATACGATTCGATACCGTCTCGATCAAATCATATGGCAGATGTGCAAAGCGCGCAGTCATAAAGTCTACCGTTTCAACCGCACGTAACGCGATTACCCACGCATAGCGGCGGCCATCACCTACTACGCCAACTGACTTGATTGGTTGGAATACCGCAAATGCTTGTGCAGTCTTATCGTACCAGCCTGATTTTTCTAGCTCAGCCATAAATATCGCATCAGCTTGACGCAAGATATCCGCATATTCTTTGGTCACTTCGCCAAGGATACGCACGCCCAAACCTGGACCTGGGAACGGATGGCGATAAACCATTTTGGCTGGCAGACCCAAAGTAATACCCAGTTTACGGACTTCATCTTTGAACAAATCACGTAATGGCTCAATCAGCTTAAATGCCAAGTCATCGGGCAGACCGCCAACGTTATGATGGCTCTTAATCACATGGGCTTTGCCTTGATGCGACTTGGCAGATTCGATAACGTCAGGATAAATCGTACCCTGCGCCAAGAACTCAACGACTTTACCATCGCTCTGCTCGCTCACTTGACGCGCGCTCTCAGCGAATACGTCGATGAACGTTTTACCAATGATTTTGCGTTTCTTCTCTGGATCAGACTCGCCTGCTAGGGCATTTAAGAATAAATCTTCTGCATCAACACGAATCACTTTAACGCCCATGTTTTCTGCAAAGATTTGCATGACTTGGTCACCTTCGTTCAGACGCAGCAAGCCGTTGTCTACAAATACACAGGTAAGCTGATCGCCGATCGCTTTATGCAATAACGCTGCGACCACTGAGCTATCGACACCGCCTGATAGACCTAGCAATACTTGCTTGTCACCGATTTGCTCTTTTAACTGGGCGATACGCATATCAGCGATATTGTCTGGCGTCCAATCGCCTGAACAGTCGCAGATTTGATGCACGAAACGACCAAGCAGCGCTTGACCTTGCAAGGTATGCGTCACTTCTGGATGAAACTGTAGACCGTAATATTGCTTGTCGTCATTGGCCATAATCGCAATCGGACAGCTTGGCGTACTGGCGACGATATCGAAGCCTTCAGGGACTTCAATCACTTTATCGCCATGACTCATCCAGACATTGAGCGTGCCAGCCGCATCTTCAATACCATCGATCAAGGTAGAAGTGCCATTGATGTTGATCGTCGCTGCACCAAACTCATGGATATCACTGGCATGAACCTGCCCGCCAAAACGATCTGCCATCGCTTGCATGCCGTAGCAAATACCCAATACTGGTACGCCCAAGTCAAACACCGCATCATTGATACGCGGGCTATTCTCTGCGTGTACGCTCTCAGGGCCGCCTGACAAGATAACGCCTTTGGCACCAAAATCAGTAATTCGCTGAGTGTCGATATCAAAGGGTAGCATCTCACAAAACACCCCAGAATCGCGCACACGGCGGGCGATAAGCTGGCTGTACTGCGAGCCAAAATCGAGGATAAGAATGCGATCTTGCTTGATAGTCGGTATTGCAGAAGTGGCAGCGGCAGTGGTCATAAATCGATGTCCATCAATAAATAAATTGGTGGCCTATTTTAACAAGTTTACGCCCTCTATTGGCTATTAGATGCGTAATTGTTCGCGATTATTGATGGTTATCGATAATTATTAGTGAATATTGATAATTATTCGCCAAAGACGATAATTTTTTATTATACAAATGACGAGTACCTATAAAATTTTTGTTTATATTGTGATATGCTCAAATGATAAGCAATTTGGCTTTAATGCGATAGATTTAGTATCGTTAGCTCACGCTCATTACCAGACATTGGGCCGTCGCTAAATTGCGCCTAATTATTAACAGCAGATCTCAATCCAAACCTAAATAAAAGTGATAGTCGGTTCAAGATAATTTGGATACAAGGAAGACGAGTGAAGTGTCTACAGGATAGTAGACTGAGCGCGCCTGACCTCGCATCCGATTTATATAGGATTTGACTATATAATAAATCGAAAGGCTAACTCTCTATGAGCAAAATCAAATCTCTTATCCGTAAAAGTCCTGAATCTGACCAGTCTGCACCTATCGCCGTAAATTCTGATAATAAAAATATCGATAACATCAGTGTAGATAGCGTCTCAAAAGATAATACCTCCTTAAATACCCCCATCGAGCAAACGCGCTGGAATGGTTGGGGCAATGTCAGTATCAATAAAAAAGTCTCGCCACATGGCGCAAAATTGATCAAATCACACATCGGCAAAACCAATAAGCTAAAATCTGTGAGCTTGCAACAAGTGCTCAAAACTGTGCCCAAATCGCGCTTACCTACCGCCCTTACCGATCTTGATACGGTATCTATCGATAGTGAAGTTAGACTCAGACATGCGCGTGGGCAAAGCTTCCCCGATTGGATCGCTATGCACGGTGGCGACTTTGAAGTCTTCCCTGATGGTGTCGCTTTCCCTGAATCGACTGATGATGTCGAAACCTTATTAAAGCTTGCCAGCGAGCACGACCTTATCGTCATTCCGTTTGGTGGCGGTACTTCAGTCGTCGGTCATATCAATCCGCAAAAGGGCTCGCGTGCCGTATTGACCATCGCCATGAGCAAGATGGATCAGCTGATTGACTTAGATACCGAGAGTCAAATCGCAACCTTTGGTGCGGGTACGCAAGGGCCTGCGGTTGAGGCACAATTGGACGAGCACGGTTACCGTCTAGGACATTATCCGCAGTCTTGGGAGCTGTCAACCCTTGGCGGTTGGATCGCCGCGCGCTCCAGTGGTCAGCAGTCGTTGGGCTACGGGCGCATCGAGCAAATGTTTGCGGGCGGTACGCTAGTTACCCCACAAGGTGTGCTAAATATCGCTGATATTCCGGCGTCATCGGCAGGGCCTGATTTGCGTGAGATGATGATGGGCACCGAAGGTCGTGCTGGCATCTTTACGACAGTCAAAATGCGCGTACAGTCACAACCAGAAGAAGAGCTATTCAAAGTTGCTTTTTTACCCAATTGGGCAGCAGGTAAAGCCGTATTAAAACAAGCGGTGCAAAGTAATATCCGTCTGTCTATGCTACGTCTAAGTAATGCGGTTGAGACTGACGCTCACTTACATCTGGGCACTACGCCTAGTCAATTTTTAGCGATCAGCACTTATCTAAAAGCGCGCGGACTCAGCTCAGATAAAGTCATGCTGACTTATGGCGTCTCAGGTGACAAAGCACAGAATAAATTGGCACTTACCCAGTTTAAAAAACTACTAAAGCAGCACGGCAGTGTCACGGGTAAGCTGACCGATATCATGGGCAATATCTGGGCACACGGGCGTTTTAAGTTTCCTTATTTGCGTGGTACGTTGTGGGAAAAAGGCATCATGGTCGATACCTTTGAGACCGCGACCAACTGGATTAATATCGATGAGCAAATGGCGCAGATGCAGGATGCGGTGAAAACTTCATTAGCAGATGAAGGCGAAGAAGTGATGGCCTTTACTCATATCTCGCACGTTTATAAGCAAGGTGCCAGTCTTTATACCACTTACTTCTTTAGAGCGGCAAAAGATCACGCTGCTACCTTAAAACGCTGGCAAAAAATCAAACATGCCGCCAGTGTTAGTTTGGCTAATGGTACAGCCACGATATCGCATCAGCATGGCGTTGGTCGTGATCACGCCCCTTATCTTGGCGCTGAAAAAGGCGCGCTTGGCCTACAAGTCACCAGTGATATGATTAAAAGCTTAGATCCTGAACAACGTATGAATCCGGGCGTTTTACTTGAAAAGTGATTGCTTAAAAAGAGGAACGATAAGTGCTATAGCAATATTTTTTACGCAGCCTCTATCTGGCGAAGCGCACAGCATGCAAGAAAAAACTATTGCTGTCGCACACCGTAATCATGACGCTTTTTTGTTTAAAACTGCCTATGTCATATCAATGGATAACTAAGATGAATCATCTATGAACCAAACCACACAACGTGAGCAAGCCCTAGCGCCCCTATCTCGATCACAGATTTGGGATATGCTCATTATTGGCGGCGGTATTACTGGTGCTGGGATTGCCCGCGAAGCAGCGCGGCGCGGCTTGGCGGTATTACTTATCGAGCAAAAAGACTTTGCTTGGGGCACGTCCAGCCGCTCTAGTAAAATGGTACATGGTGGGCTGCGCTACATCGCATCAGGCGACTATAAGACCACTTTGCTTAGCGTGCGTGAACGTGAGCGCATGCTGAGTGAGGCTGGCGGCTTGGTCAACGAGATGCATTTCGTTATGCCGCATTATAAAGGCAAGTTTCCACCGCCATGGATATTTAATACTTTGCTTCGTGTCTACGATAAGCTGGCAGGTAAGCGCTATTTTACCTACTTTAAAAAGGACGCTTTTTTGCGTCTGAATCCTCATATCAAGCAAAATAATTTTTTGGGTGCCAGTCAGTTTAGTGATGCCGTTACCGATGACTCGCGACTCGTGATGCGCGTGCTAGACGAGGCGATACATGACGGTGCGCAGGCGATTAACTACTTAAAAGCTGAGTCGTTACTCACTAATGAGCAGGGATTGGTGGTAGGGGCAGCGCTCAAAGATACCGCTGATTCAGATTCTATAACTGCTAACAACGCTCAAACTTATAACGTTCATGCCAAAGTTGTCGTCAGTGCGACGGGCGCTTGGGCAGATACGCTACGGATGCAAGCCAGCCAACAAACCGAGCAAACCTTTAATAAGCAAATTCGTCCGTCTCGCGGCAGTCATTTGGTGGTTAGCCAAGAGCGTTTACCGCTTACGCAGGCCTATACCTTTTTGCATCCTATCGATAAAAGAGCAGTTTTTGTCTTCCCTTGGGAGAACCGCACCGTCCTTGGTACCACCGATTTGGATCATCCACCGTTAGGCGATGAAGAGGTCGGCATCACCAGCGAAGAGGTGGACTATCTGTTGACTGCGACCAATGATCTCTTTGATGACGTCAACCTAAACCGAGAGGATGTGATCAGCACTTGGGCAGGCGTGCGTCCGCTGATTTCTGAGGGTGGCGATGGTAAGCGCGTCAGTCCGAGCAAAGAGAAGCGCGACCATAGCGTATGGCTAGATAACAACCTAGTGACTGTCAGCGGTGGTAAGCTGACTACCTTTCGCCTGATTGCCCTCGATGTCCTTAAAAAGTGTCAAGAAGTGCTCGCCCTTGATGAATCAGTTATTCAAAACAACAACCTAGATAACGACCAAGTCTTTAGCAATCAAATTCCAACCAATCCTAAGTTTGCGACTTTACCAAAACCTTTACAACAGCGCTTACAAGGGTTTTATGGCCGGCAACTTGACAGCTTGCTTGAACTTGCCCATGACGATGATTTGGCTTACGTCACCGATAGCAATACCATTTGGGCGGAGATTCGATTTGCCGCGCATTATGAGCAAGTGATTCATTTAGATGACTTACTATTGCGGCGCACGCGCTTAGGTTTGATACTACCGCACGGCGCGATGACGCCATTGATTAGCGCCAGACTGAAGCCAATCTGCCAAGAGGAGCTGGGCTGGGATGAGCAAAGGTGGCAGCAAGAAATTGAGCGCTATCAAAACTTATGGCAACGCTATTATCATCTGCCTGCGGCTTAATTTTTTTAAAGTTACGTTGATATTCAAGGTCAGTGCTACTGGGATATATTTTGCGCAGCCTCTGGAGTTTTGAGGTCGCACATCAAGCAAGGAAAATGTATTTCAGTAGCACGTTTTGACGTTTATGATTATCACCACATAGTTAAGGACAACTATGACCACTCTTGATGACCCGATTTATTTCTTAGCTATCGATAACGGCACCCAAAGCGTCAGAGCGCTTATCTTTGATCAATTCGGCACTGAGATCGCCAAAGCCCGTGTGCCTATCGAGCCATATTTCTCTAATCAGCCCAACTATGCCGAGCAGCATGCCGACTATTATTGGCAAAAGCTCAGCGAGGCATGTCAGCAGTTATGGCAAAGCTGCGATGTCACCCCAGCACAAATCGCCGGTGTCAGTCTCGCGACCCAGCGCTATACGATGATATGTTTGGATAAGGATAAACAGCCGCTGCGCCCTGCTATCGTATGGATGGATTTGCGCCGCGCTGAGACCAATGATATTGGTTTCCTAAGTCCACTGACCAAAATCATCGGCATGGGCGAGCTAGTCTCCGAGGCGCAGCAAAAAGCGCGCTGTAATTGGCTCGCGCAAAACGAGCCTGAAATCTGGGCGAAGACTGCGCACTATGTCAATCTCTCCGCCTACCTCACCTATCAGCTCACAGGCGAACTCGCTGATTCGACAGGCCATTCGGTTGGCTACCTGCCTTACAACTTTAAAGCACAAAAGTGGCTAAAACCCACAGATCTCAAATGGCGCTTATTCAGCTGTACCCCTGATCAAATGCCCAAAATTATCTCGCCCGGTCAAAAGCTCGGTCAAATCAGCACGGCAGCCGCCGAGGCCACAGGCATCCTTGAGGGCACACCGATGATTGCTGCCGCCAGCGATAAAGCCTGCGAAGCTCTGGGGGCAGCGGGTCTAGCTACCGACACGGCCTGCTTAAGCTTTGGTACCACTGCCACTATTAACACCATCTCTACCGATTACGTCGAAGTCCTCAAGCACATGCCCGCCTACACCGCCGCTGCGCCAAACTATTACAATCATGAGTATATGATCTATCGTGGCTTTTGGATGGTCAGCTGGTTTAAAGAGCAGTTTGCTCACTACGAGGAGCAGCTGGCGCAGACTCAGGGTATCGATACCGAAAAGCTCCTCGATCAAGCGGTCAAAGACATTCCGGCAGGGTCTATGGGTCTGATGATGCAGCCATATTGGTCGCCCGGTGTTCGTCATCCGGGGCTTGAGGGCAAAGGCGCGCTCATTGGCTTCGGCGATGTGCACACGCGGGCGCACGTTTACCGCGCTATCTTAGAAGGGTTGGCCTACGAGCTTAAGCTTGGTTTTGATACCATTGAGAAGCGCACGGGCAAGCCCATCAAACACTTGCGCGTCTCTGGCGGCGGCTCCCAAAGTGACTCAGCCATGCAGCTCACAGCAGATATTTTTGGTATGCCCGCCTACCGACCGCATACTTATGAAGCCTCAGGCTTAGGCGCTGCCATCAACTGTGCGGTGGGTCTTGGCGTTTATCCTGACCATTTAACCGCGACACAAGCGATGACCCATTTGGGCGATGAATTCTTACCCATTGATGCTAATGTCCAGCTGTACAAGCGCTTGTATAATGAAGTCTATCTAAAGATGTACGAGCGCTTACAGCCCTTGTATCATAGCATTCAAGACATCACCGGCTACCCTGCCAAATAAGATAAAACGTCTGCGCCAGCCTAACCTTAATCTTGATTAGGAGTGATGGCTTGCGTTGCTGTTTACTTGTCATCACTATTTAAGGCTGTATAAATACGGTTCAAGCCTTCTATCAATACCGCTTGAGGACAGGCCACGTTAATACGCATTTTAAGATGTCCCTCATTACCATATTTGACACCAGAATTTAGCTCAACTTTAGCGTCTCTAAGCGTTTCATAAAGCACTTGATCCTCTTGACCATACGCCGAGCAATCTAGCCAGATTAAATACGAGGCTTCTGGGCGCATAACCTTAATCTTAGGTAGATGCCCTTCTAAAAAGTGAATCGTTAATTCGATATTGGACTCGATATAACCAAGCGCCTGCTCAAGCCACTCACCGCCCTGTTCATAAGCACTACGCATAGCCGCATAAGCAAATAAATTCAGCTCATACTCGTCATTTAATTGCTGCCGTTGGCTGATTTTTTTGATTAATGACTCATCTTTAGCAAATATCAGCGAGCCTTTGATACCAGCGATATTAAAAGTTTTGGTCATAGAAGTAAGGCTTACTACCTTGTGCTCATAACCTTTTGCTAGCGTCAAAAAAGGCGTGAATTTGTGACCTTGTAAGGTTAAATCTTGATGAATCTCATCGCTGACAATCGCTACATTGTGCCTTTTGCAAACTGCAAGCAGTGCTTCTAGCTCATCAATCGACCATACTCGTCCACCCGGATTGTGCGGATTACACAGTAAATAAAGCTTGACGTCATGCTCGATTATCTTGGCTTCGATATCAGCCAAATCCAAGCGATATTTGCCCTCAATCTCTTTTAATGCAGAGGTCACCAGCTTGCGACCGTTTTGCTCCACCTTAGTCATAAAGGGTGTATAAATGGGATCATTGACCAGTACCGCATCCCCTACTTCAGTAAATACGCTCATCATCAGTGCGAGGCTTGGCACGACACCGGGTGAGAACAAAATATGCTTCTCATCCAACCACAAATCATAGCGACTGCCATGCCAGTCAATAATCGATTTATACAAAGCCGCAGTGGGTTTGGTATAGCCCAATATGCCATGCTGCGCAATTTTCTCAATCGCGTCTAATATCGGCTGGGCAGCCTTAAAGTCCATATCCGCCACCCATAGTGGAATCGTGTCATCGGTATAGTGCCATTTGACTGACCCCGTATCACGCCTATCAATTATCTCATCAAAGTTATATAGCACTGACATTCTCCTAACAGATGGTGGTCACTTATTATAGTCTAGATAATAGCGTTGTCTTTACTGTTTGAATGATTAGGACACGCCCTAGCAGTATTAGCCTCTTTCAACCGTAATTATCTATTCATCGGCTTAAACGACCTTTGAGTAAATAATGCTAACAATAATTAAATTTTCATCAAATATTAATGTTACATTTATATTGCGAATTCTGAATAGTATTTAGGCCGTGTTATCAATTAGTACATGGATACATTTAGTGGTCTTAAAATGGTTAAATTTTGCCAAACATCGTCAGAAACCTTGTCAATATGTTCATATTTACGGCAATTTCTTTCTTGTTTGGCTGCAATTTTCCTCAGTTTAAGCCTCACAATCTAAATGATGACACGCCCTAGTCGTTTACGTCAGAGTACGCTGATATGACGAGCGTTAACATAGACATTGACCTCTACCAACCAATTAGCCCCGAGGGCTTTTAAAAAAGGATATAGCATTATGAAAACGGATTTTCTACCATGCTCAGCACTAAAAATTAGTGCGCTTACCCTAGCCATTGCCGCTGCTTCTTTGAGTACTTCCGCTGTGATGGCAGCTGAATGTCAATTAGGCAGTGGAGACACAGGAGGCGCAACCAGCTTTGGGACAGATGCCCTAGCTTGTGGCCCGAACACCAGCGCCTTTGCCGACAACGCCACCGCAGTGGGTCAAAATGCGTTTGCGTCGGATGAAAACGCTGTGGCGATCGGTAACACCGCCTTTGCCTCTTTTGAAAATGCTACCGCTATTGGTGCGAACTCACAAGCTGACGGTATCGATGCTGTAGCACTTGGCGGTGGTGTATCTGAAAATGGCTCGCGCGCAGGTGCGCAGGCGTTAGGCAATTCGACGACTGCCATTGGTGGCGAAAGCTTAGCGAATACCCCAGGCGCAACCGCTTTGGGTTGGCAGGCAGAAGCTTCTGGGGCTATGGCTACCGCAGTCGGTCATCAAACGACCGCATCAGGCGACCAAAGTTTTGCTGGTGCTGAAGATGCCGTGGCTTCAGGTACTAATGCGGTTGCGATAGGCAACACTGCCGTGGCTTCAGGCGATGACGGCGTGGCGATCGGCGGTGACAGAAGTGGTTTACGTCAGACGACTGCTTCGGGTACTTCTTCTACTGCTGTCGGTGCGCAGGCGCAAGCCACTCAAACGGGTACTACTGCGGTAGGTTGGCAATCAACCGCTAGTGCCGAACGCGCGCAAGCATTCGGTCATTTAGCCAATGCCAGCGGCGTACTCTCTACTGCTGTCGGTGAGGCAGCCGCTGCTCAAGGCGAAGCGTCGGTAGCGCTGGGTAATAAATCCGTGGCAGGTGGCACCAACGATACCGTCGCCATCGGTAACGCGGCAAACGCAGGTATGAACTCAGCCACTGCAGTTGGCGGTCAAGCCAATGCTGCAGGATTAGGCTCTACCTCTATCGGTTGGCAGTCAAAAGCCACTGCCGAACGCGCGCAAGCATTCGGTCACTTAGCCAATGCCAGCGGCGTACGCTCTACTGCTGTCGGTGAAGCAGCTACCGCAGCTGGTGCTAATGATACTGTCGCCATCGGTAACGCGGCAAACGCAGGCATGAACTCAGCCACTGCAGTCGGTGGTCAAGCCAATGCAGCAGGATTAGGTTCTACCTCTATCGGTTGGCAGTCAAAAGCCACTGCCGAACGTGCGCAAGCATTCGGTCATTTAGCTTCTGCGACTGGCCTGCGTTCAACTGCGGTTGGTGAAGCGGCCAGCGCTGAGTCAGACAACGCCATCGCTATCGGTAACAACTCAGTCGCTTCGGGTCTTGATGGCGTTGCCATTGGCGGGGACAGAAGTGGTGTTCGTCAGACGACTGCTTCTGGCACTTCTTCAACCGCCGTCGGTGCGCAAGCTCAAGCCACTCAAGCAGGGTCTACCGCAGTAGGTTGGCAATCAACTGCAAGCGCCGAACGCGCGCAAGCCTTTGGGCACTTAGCATCAGCAACAGGAGTACGCTCTACGGCAGTAGGCGAAGCGGCAGCAGCGCAAGGTGATTCTTCTGTAGCAGTGGGTAATAAATCTAGTGCTAGCGGCGCAAATGCTATTGCTATCGGTAACGGTGCAACAGCGGCAAGCGATGACCAAATCGTCTTAGGTAATGCCGGTCAATTACAAGCCAGTACGGGATCACAGTCAGGCGCAACCAACATAGTCACTACCGATGCCAATGGCACGTTAGGCGCTAGCGTCTCTGTCAACTCTTTGGCTACCGCAAACCAGCTAGCCAACACAGATGCTCAAGTCGCCAACTTAGGCACAGCCTCAGTTAGCAATGCGAGACAAATTAACGATTTGCGCAACGAGTACAACCGTCAAGAAGATCGCTTAGATGAAGCGGAAGACGGCATCGCGATGGCGCTAGCGCTCGAGACACCAGTCATTCCTTCAGGCAAACGCTACGCCATGACCATTGGCACAGGCTATTATAATAGTGGCTCAGCACTGAGCACCTCATTTGCTGGACGCGTGAATGACAGCATGACGATCTCAGCGGGTGCAGGATTTGGTCTTGATACTGGAAAAGTCGGGGCACGTGGCGGAGTAACCTTCGCTTGGTAAATGGCGCAAAAGTATCGACTCAATCAATCGCTATTTAACTCAATAAAACCTCGCGATTGCGGGGTTTTTTGCAGTATATTTATTTTACTTATTGCCGCACCTACTCTGTAATCAAACCAACCAGCCTTTTGGGCTTTTAAAAAGGATTTACTCATGAAAATGGACTTTCTACTACAATCAACGCTAAAAATTAGTGCGCTTACTCTCGCCATTGCTGCCACTTCTGCATGCACTGCTATGGCAACAGGCGCTGAGGCTCAGCCCGTTACTGCAAACGCTCAAATGATGGCAAACGCTAACTCTACTGCCATTACTTTAGGCAATAGTGCTATGTCTAGCGGCACTAACGACACAGTTGCTATCGGTAATATGGCCAATGCAGGTCTAAACTCCGCAACCGCTGTCGGTGGTCAAGCCAATGCCGCAGGTCTAGGCTCAACGTCTATCGGTTGGCAGTCAAAAGCCACTGCCGAACGCGCGCAAGCGTTTGGTCATCTAGCCAATGCTAGCGGTGTTCGCTCTACCGCAGTCGGTGAAGCCGCCATGGCTGGTGGCAGCAATGATACCGTCGCCGTCGGTAACAAAGCCAATGCAGGTCTGAACTCAGCAACGGCTGTCGGTGGTGAAGCCAATGCCGCAGGTTTAGGCTCAACCTCTATCGGTTGGCAGTCAAAAGCCACTGCCGAACGCGCGCAAGCGTTTGGTCATCTAGCCAATGCTAGTGGCGTACGCTCTACGGCAGTGGGTGAAGCGGCAGCCGCACAAGGTGCAAACTCAGTCGCGCTAGGCAATAAATCTATGGCTGGCGGTATGAACAGCATCGCTATCGGTAACGGAGCAATGGCAGCCAAAACCAACCAAGTCGTCTTAGGTAATGCTGGACAAGTGCAATCCAGTACCGCAGCACAGTCAGGTACGGTCAGAATCGTCACTATCGATGACAATGGCACGTTAGGCACGATGATGGTTGATTACTACAAATCGGCTAAATAATCATAGTCAATCAGAGCCAAGTTGCTAACGCTGGCACAGTGTTAGCCAGCTATACTCGATAAAATAATGAGACCTCGCCATGGCGGGGTTTTTATTGTTCAGGTTAAAAGTATTAGAAAGGTCGTAAGGTGTGGTTGGCGCGGTGTAACTCGCTGAACAGGTTGAGAATTATCTAAAAATCGAAGGTAGTCATAATCCTAATAAAGGGTTGGAGCTGATCGCGCTTTTTGCTTGTATCTGCACCCCTAAGCGAGGCGGGCACTAACGGCTGATGGCATTCCTGTATTCTCGATACTACCCTCAGTCGAGTGCCCACAACTCGCTTAGTCGCACAGGATACCGCGTCAGTCACGGCTAAAAAACATCTATATATAGTTAAGTCTTTATAAAATCGATACAGCCCATATCATGAAACAGTTTAGGTAGATTATTCTCCATCCACCCTTGGCGTAGAAACTTAGCCTGTGCCCATTTTTTCTCGATAGGGTTCAGATCGGGGCTGTACGGCGGCAGCCAAAGAATACGGTGGCCATGTCTGTTGAGTAGTTTTTGAATACGTCTGTTTTTATGAAACCGAGCGTTATCCATGACAATCACGCTCTTGGTTTTAAGACTTGGAATAAGTGTGAACTTACACCAGTCATAAAATATATTGCTATTGATATTTGTCTCAACGTACTCAAGCGCAAACAGCATTTTCTCATAGAGAGCTCCGATGACATTCGTACGCTTCTTTGCTTGCCAGTTGTAGCTATCGATACAGGGTTTACCTATCGGTGCATAGCCATGAGAACGAATGGTTTCAGCCTCAAAGCCGCTTTCATCCATATAGACAATGGGATAGCCTTGCTGAGTAAAGCGATCAAGCTTACTCTGGAATATCGCTCTTTTTATCGGACACGCTTTCGGGTGTTCTAAGGTCTTTTTTTTGACTGATACCAAGACGCTTTAAAGCATTGAAGATGCCCGTTTTACTACAGTTCAAGCGACGAGCTCTTTCATAGTTATAATCATCTGGGTATCTTTTTACGTCTTCAATCAATGCGTCATCAGGTATTTTAGTTGGTGCTTTATTTCTGGTTGTTTTAGGAGCTAGGTTCTGCTGCCAGCTATGAATGGTGCTGGTGCTAAGTCCATAAAATAGCGCAGCTTCTCGTATGGTCATACCATCAGCTATGCTAGAAAGTACCTGTTTGCGATAGTCTATTGAATACGTCATCGTTTATTTCATTAAATGCAATTGTTAATAGGATTGTATCGGTTTTATTTGGATTATACTATAGCTAAGTTTACCGATAAAATAAAAAAGGTTTATTCAAAAAGATACTGCTTACTTCTATCATCTTCTGTTATAGGGAGTTTAAATGGTTTAGCAGTTAATAATGTATTGCCAACGCTTATACATCTACCGTTTAAGTTTTTAAAGTTAGCATCAACGTAGCTCTTAAGCTTCGATTGATCTTCAAACTCATCTTTAACAACAAAAAAGCCAGAATCACTAGGAGAGTTAAAAAACTGTACAAATTTTTCTCGGAAGTGCTTTTTGGTTTTATTTCTAAACTCTTGTATAGACGACTCATTGCTTGAAGTATATGACTTAAGGATATATAAAAAATTTAATTTGTATTCATGAATAAACAAGGTATCTCTATCAAACAGACGCTCAGGAAAGTGTGCTGATTTAGTAGGTTTGTTGCCTTTCACCTTTAACAGGGGCTCTTCAAATATACGGTAATTATCAATATACCCATAAATAAAGAAGTTAGGACTTATATTATAACCTTCTGTAATGTCATCTCTATATCTTAATCCATCAAGTAGCTTCGATTTTTGGTTTAAAACATCAATGTGAAATTGAATGACATTTTTAGCATAGGTGAACTGCTTAAATTTTGAACTTTGCCCAGCACTATTCACAGATTTATAATATTTAGAATCACCAATATAAAAAATATTAGAGTTATCAATCAATGATTTATCAGAATATATATGATCTATGATTTTTCCGTCTGGATGGTTTTTCAATTTCTTAAGTGAAAGCCCTTCTTTATTCTCTACAGAAATACTGTCTGTTATAAGATCAGAGAACAGCTTATCTACCATGTCTTCAAATACTATGTTGTAGTTATCTATCGTTATAAATTCCTGACTAAGATTTGATCTGGATCCTAAATCATTTTTAGTAAAATATAATTCGCACAAACGATACATCTTCTTATATACGTCTGAAAAGTAACGATATTTAATTTTCTTTAGCTTACTTAGTCCATTATTTTTAAGCACTTCAAAATCTTTGCCCTTGATAAGGCTATAGCTTTTATCAATAGCTATATTTAAGCCATGTTCTTGGTTAAAATGCTCCAAGATAGAGAAGAAATATACTAAAAGCTCTTCTTGTCTATTTACTGCTTTATTTTTATTTAAAAACTGATGATATACAGGTTGTCCTGCACTATCTATTAAAGGTAGCTGCTTACGAATAGTTTTAGGCCAGTTAGTTCGCTTAGCTGTCTTGGAAACTGATTGAATATGCCTATATAGGATTGGATTTTTGTTTTTTTTATAAAAATTTACGAAAGTAAGTAACAAGTCTAAATAAGTGTATTCTTGCTCAGCAATATTTGAGTTTAGTAGAGTCTGATCGCTTTTATGAAGTAAAATACTTTCACTGTGTCTGCGTTTAAACTCCTTAAGACTGTTATAGAAATAAACCAATAGTTGACGTACCCATTGATATTTGTCATCGTGCTTAAAAGTATCATTTGAGTCTATATTTACTAACTCTAGTACATCTATATCAAATACTGTGTTTCCATTTTCACGCATAAAAACTTTAGGCAACATATAAACTAAAGATTTATTTTTAGACGAATAGTAATAACCTACTGTGGTTATTGTGCCCTTAAAGTTATCTTGCGTGTAAAAGCTAGCATCTTCTAATATTTTCTCCAAAAGCAACAGAGGATAAGCTTCGCCTTCAATTAGTATCTTCATTCGAGACCGTATATTTATCATCCGATAATTTAAAATTTAAAGTCTTCAGTAGTGCTTTCACCATTTGAGCACCATTTTTTTCAACAGGAAAAAAATTCTCGTAAGTTACATTTTTAGCAAATATAGACTCATCACCGAACTCGTCTTTGAACACATCATTCCATAAATAAAATATAGCCTTGTTAATAAAGGTTTTTAAACTGATAGTATTGTCTGTAGGATTGATAAAATAGTTACCTATACATTTATCCATACCTAAATTGGGGTTACTTTTGATTTGAATATTTACTTTTTCTATAAAATCCAACCAAGAAAAGTATGTTTTATCATCAAACTCAACTATAAATTTTGATGATTTGTTTTCATCATTTCTATCATAATTTATGGGTATGTATTCCCAGTCCCAACGGCGCTTAAATGCGCTATCCATAGGGAATAACGACTGATCAGAGGTATTCATAGTTGCTAGAATAGATAAGTTATCTGGCATCTTCAAGCCATTAGCTATACCTTCTAAATGCTCTGATAACTCTTGAACTAAATAAGCTTTTAACTCACTTGAAGGTGTAACAGTATATTTTTGGTTTTGATCTAGTAATTGAAATATGTCGCCAAATATTTCAGCACAATTACCACGATTGATCTCTTCTATAACTAGATAAAACTGCTCTTGAGGATTTTTCCACGCATCAACATATATGTTTGTAAAGACTTGAGGAACAAATTTGTATTTAATATTATCATCGCCCTCAGTAATAGGCCTATAACCACCAACAAATGATACGTAATCATAATCGGGATGAAAGGTGACTCTCTCTTTATTTTTATCAGGTACAGTTTCAAGTTTTTCTTCAATAGTATGCGACTTACCTGTCCCTGGTGCACCATAGTAAATAGTATTAGGTTCTTTATTAGGGAAATATATCCTTATATCAGCATCTGGCTCAGGATATTCAATTAATAAATCTTCAAGTTTTGCAATTGTAGTATCAAGCTCTTGTAAATCTAAAAATATTTTTTTGTGTTCATAATCCTCAATAGTAAAGTTATTAGCCCAGCTAATTATTTTACTAAGCGTACAAAATAGTGGCTTAGTCTGTACAGTAGCCATAGCATTAGCTGTACTGTCAGTATAGAATTCACTACCTAAATCTCTCCAAGTCTTTTCAACATACGTTTCATTACCTTGGAATAAACTCAGATTCTGATTAATATCTTTTAAAGTCTGTAAAACTGCATCTATACCTATTGCAAAATACTTATCGCTTGTATTACTAAACCTCAAATAACCCCATCGAGTATTGATCTCCGTTTTAAATTTCTCATGTTCTGAAATATCTTTTAAATAATGTTCTAACTCCTTAATCATAATAACTGCCTCTTAATCTCTGAAAACACAGATCTAATCACGGGCACTGACACACTATTACCAAATTGCTGGTAAGCCTGTGTATCAGACACTGGAATAACAAAGCTGTCATCGTATCCTTGTAAGCGACAAGCTTCTCTAGGTGTGACCTTTCTAGGATTTTTTCCTTTTTGATCTATCATTATTTCACTACCATCTTTGTAGTAACGTGCTGATATCGTGCTTGTGTAAGGCGAGCTTGCATCAAACAAACTAAAGCCAAAACCATTGCCTTTTCTTTTGTGCTCTTCTTTTCTTCTTAAATGACCTGCATATAACTTATCAGATATTGTGTATTTTTCAGGCACATTCTCTTCTAATATATCGCCGAGACTCACTTTTTTAGCATTAGTTTGAAGAATTTCTTTATCAAAAATTAGTTCATCTTTAGGTGTTAGCCCGTAAGGAAAAGAAAACTCTTTATTAGAATCTTTCAGCCATGCAACGATGAAAATTCGTTCTCTATTTTGAGGTACACCAAAATATTTAGAATTGAGCACTTCATTTTTCACTTCATAACCAAGCTCATTTAAAGTGCGAGTTATAATGGAAAGTGTTCTACCTTTGTCATGGTTTCTTAGTCCTTTAACATTTTCAAGAAAAACTATTTTCACTGGATTACCAGCTTTCTTCCTTTCTTGTAGTATTTGCACCACGTCAAAAAATAGAGTGCCTCTTGTATCTTCAAAACCTTTTTTCAAACCTGCTTGAGAGAATGGCTGACAAGGAAAGCCAGCACATAAAACATCAAATGAAGAAGGTATATCTTGTTTAGTTTCTTCTAACGTAATATCTCCAAGAGGTTTATCACCATAATTTACTTCATAAGTAACTTGAGAGAACTTATTCCACTCTGAAGTAAAAACACACTTTCCCCCTAAATCTTGCAAAGCAAGTCTAAACCCACCTATTCCTGCGAATAAGTCAATAAATGTAAAATCAGGATTTATAGGCGCTGGAAACGGTACTTGCTCTTCAAAAATATCTTCTTGAACCATGCTCATGGACTAGTCTAAACCTTATGGAATTTAAAAATTACGATAGTAGAGCATTGTGAATGATACAAAATTAGATGGCAAGTTGAATACTTTGATATACGACATTAAACGTCGTAAATTCCTACTTCCCCTTAAACTCAGCCTCACGCCTTTCAACCATCGCCATCACACCCTCTTTCGCATCTTCTGAATGAAAGAGCGGCGGCAGATAACTATGAATATTGGCCAATGCAGTCGCTGCGCCATTACGACTGGCATCTTGCGCTGATGATAGTGCACCTCTCACGCCTAGCGGTGCTGCCTGACAAATCTCCTGCGCCAACGTCAATGCGCGCTCATACTCAGACCCATTTGCCACCACTTCGCTGACCAAATTCAGTCTATCAGCCGTTTGCGCATCGAATGCCTTACCCGTGAGTAGATACGGCATGGCTTTTTGCCAGCCTGCTGCTGCGACGAAGCGTACTGTCGCACCGCCAAATGGCATAATACCGCGCTGGACTTCCATTTGGGCAAAATTACAGTTATCACTAGCGATGACCACATCACTATTGAGCATCAGCTCGATAGCTACCGTAAAGCAAGTGCCTTTTACCGCCACTACTACGGGCTTAGTACGCAATTTTCCACTGATGCCCCACGGGTCGATTTGGTTATCGTCAAACTCAAACACACCGTCATTTAGCTTGTCTTGCAGCTCTACCAAATCCAGACCTGCGGTAAAATGATCTCCATGAGCAAATATTAAGGCACAGCGTAAATTGTCATCATCTTCATAGCGAGTGAGCGCTTCAGATAACTGCGCAATCATATGACTGTCAAAAGCATTGCGTTTATCGGCTCGATTTAGCCCGATCAGGCAGATATGGCCGTCTGTTTCTTGGGTAATGCGATTGTCTGTGCGGTTATTATTTTCCATAGTCATGGTCTTGTCCTTTTTAGAATGCTAGTTTGCAGGGTTCACCCTATGCCAAATCAATATTGCTAAAGATTTATTCGACTTACTTTTAATATAGACATACGCCCTCTGCAACGCAAGTACCGTTTTCGCGTTGATGAATAGCTGACATCAATATTAGTTGACCTGATTTGCGATAAGTGCAACTATTATTCAAACTAAGACATAACTCAGAGCATTTTATGGAATTTTGGCACGGTTTTTTGCTGATCACTAGCGTCCATCTACTCGCTGCTGCCTCTCCAGGGCCTGATTTTGTCTTGGTATCACAGCAGACATTGGCAAAAGGTCGACGCACGGGTTTGATTTGTAGCCTTGGCATTACCTTGGGTCTTGCTGTACACATTATCTATTCGGTGCTGGGACTGGCAACAGTGATCGCCCATTCGCAGCCGCTATTGACCGCTATTAAATGGTTGGGTGGTAGCTATCTGATTTATCTCGGATGGCAAGGTATTCAAGCCAAACCGAAAAAATCATTAGATTTAGCAGCTTCAGAAAATGTAGGCATTGATGTTTCACAAGCCGCGACTACAGAGCAAGCACAGCTGCTTTCTACCAAAAAACCTTTTATTAATAGCGACTCAACTATTAATAGCGACTCAACTTTCGCCATTCTACGTCGTGGCTTTTTTTGCAATGTATTCAATCCAAAAGCGCCAGTGTATTTCGTGGCGATATTTACCTTAGTATTGTCACCTGACATACCGCTTTGGCAGTTAGCAATCTATGGCGTATGGATGATGGTCTTGCAGATGGCATGGTTTAGCACGGTGGTGATGTTACTTTCTATCCCTGCGATTCATCGCCGCTTTCAACGCTTTGAGCATTGGATAGACCGCGTCTTGGGTACAGCGATGATTGTACTGGGATTAAATCTTATTTTACGTAGCCGATAAGACCTTCGTGACTCGTGAAATCTGCTAAAATGGTGCATTATATTCAAACATCAAAGCCCGATACTATGACCAGTAAGCCTATGAACCGTCGCCCGACCGCCAACAATCACAGAAACAGATCGCCTGAGACTGCTAAAAAACTCGGTCAGCTACATCCGCGCAATCCGCACCAAGGTCGCTATGACTTTGCGGTATTGACCCGTGCCTTGCCAGAGCTTGCCAAGCATACGATTACCAATCCTAATGGCGAGCCAACGATTAACTTCTCTGATCATCAAGCGGTAAGAGTGCTTAATCAGGCGCTATTGGCCCATTATTATGGCGTCAAGTTTTGGGACATTCCCGAAGGTTACCTATGTCCACCGATTCCGGGACGCGCAGATTACATTCACTATGTTGCTGACTTACTTGCGCAAACCAGTCATACCAATGACGATAACCTCCCGCCAACGGGCAAAGAAATCCACGCTTTAGATATCGGTACGGGTGCCAGCGCCATTTATCCAATTATCGGTAGTCAAAGCTATGGTTGGCGCTTTACCGCGAGCGATATCGACCCTATTTCGGTCAATACCGCAGCGTTGATTTGTGATGCCAATCCAAAGCTAAAAGGCGCGGTGAAAGTTAAGCTGCAACCCAACCCAAAAAAGTTTTTTGCAGGCATCATTGGTCGTCAAGATTACTTCGATGTGGTCGTTTGTAACCCTCCGTTCCATGCCTCGTTAGAAGAAGCGATGGAATCCAATACCCGCAAGCAGCATAATTTGCAAAGACATCGTGGTAAGAACGAAAGCGAGCAAGTAAGCCGTAGCTCAACGAAATCTGGCAATGCCGCACAAAACCTAAACTTCGGCGGTCAGCATAAAGAGCTATGGAGTGAAGGCGGCGAGATTACCTTTTTAACTAAGATGATAAAAGAGAGCCAAGACTTTGCTGAGCATGTTGGCTGGTTTACTAGCTTGGTATCAAAATCTGAAAATGTTAAGCCTTTACAACTATTGTTAAAGCAGCTCGATGTCACACAGATGCGCATTATTGAGATGAGCCAAGGGCAGAAAAACACCCGTATATTGGCATGGCGTTTTAACACTGACGAAGAGTAGTAGCTACCGTTTTTAATTCTTAAAGTTTCACGTGAAACAAAAAAGCACCGCTCTGGAACCCAGAGCGGTGCTTTTTATTGAGAAAATAGGTTGGAATGAAATATAGTCAAAATATCCTAAAAACGCGTCGGTATTGCTGATATCAATTTTTTTTCGCCTCTGTCTGCGTAGGCACAGCAAGCAAGAAAAATTGATATCAGCAGTGCGTGATGTATCGATATTACTTTTCACTCACTATAGTTATTTAGCCAAAAAACATCACCTTTAGCCCAATCGCAATCAGTACAAATCCACCCAGTACCTCCGCTTTATCCTCTAACCATGTGCCAGAGTGCCAGCCTAAATAAACACCGAACAGCCCGAATACGGCAGTTACTACAGCGATAATTAAACACGCTAACCAAGCATTCAACGCCAATAAGTTAAGCGTAAACCCTGCCGCCATGGCATCGATGCTGGTGGCAATTGCGAGCGTAAGCATAGTGCGATGATTGATATGGTTGTTTGCAGTATGAATGACTGCAGCTTCGTCACCAGCCGTATCAATATCATGGGCTTTTAGATGAAGCGCACTGTCTACCGCATCTTCCCCATCGCCAGTAAACACCTCATACAGCATCTTGCCACCGAGACCGATCAGTATAATGCCACCGATCCAAGGTGCAGCAGCAGCCAACCAACCTAGTAAAGCCGCACCTAACAAATAGCCAATAAGCGGCATAATACCCTGCGCAACACCAAAATATAAACCCGCATAGACAGCTAAACGCAGCAAATATTGCTTGCTCTGTTTTTGCGACTTAGCACCTAGCCCAATCGCGACGGCAAATGCATCCATGGCTAGAGCAACAGCAAGTAGCACGACTTCAATCATTTTATTTTTTCACTTATGCTAATAATTTATAACTGGGACAGTTTAAAGAAGGTTTATAGTCGTTTCAATTTAAAAAAACGACAATGCTGCTGAAATAAATTTTGCGAAGCTTCCGGAGTGCGAAGCGCACAGCGAGCGAGAAAATTTTATATCAGCAGGATATTGTTTTTGATTAAGTTTCACGTGAAACAACCTTAACATTAAAAAACCACCGCTTTGATTACCAAAGCGGTGGTTTTTTAGTGAGTCACAATATCATGCTAGTTAGATATCTAGGTTAGAGACCGTTAACGCATTCTCTTCAATAAAGATACGACGTGGCTCAACATGATCGCCCATTAGGCAGGTAAACATATGATCCGCGGCGATGGCATCTTCAATAGTAACACGTAGCATACGACGGTTTTCAGGGTCCATCGTCGTATCCCACAGCTGATCGGCGTTCATCTCCCCTAGCCCTTTGTAGCGCTGGATGGCTAAACCACGACGCGCATCAAGCATCATCTGCTGCCAGAGGTAATCAAAGTCACGGACTGGGATGTCTTTGCTAGCACCCGTGGTATTCTCGCGGCGGATAAATGCGCTATCCTCAAGCAAAGTGTTCCATTCCGCCGATAAGCGTAGCAACTTGGTATATTCGCCTGAATTGATAAAGCTTGCATCTAGCAGATAATGATGGGCCAATTGATGCACATAAACCGTGATGCGAGGTAACCATTGTGCTTTAGCCGATAACGCTTCACCGTCAGAAGTGTCGCCATCTTCAGCTGCTACGGCAGGCTTCATACCTAATAAATCTGCAGCGGCTGCATCCATATTTTTTGGTTGCGGCGCATGAATATTAATCAATTCAATCTCAGGGCTCAGATCACTACCGAAGTGCTCAAGCTGAGTTTGCATAGTCTCTTGCCACCCTTGCATAGCAGACTTATCATAAGTCATGTCAGTGCTAAGCTTCGGCGTATGCGTTAAAGCATCCAAAATCACCGCTGGAAAACGAATTTGCAAACGGGCTTTGATCAGCTGCGTTTGGTTATAGTCGTTCAATAGCGTTTCTAACGCTTGCCCAGTAATCGCAGGTGCATCCTCACTGATATGTAGCTTGGTATTATCAATCGTAGATGACAGTAGATACGCTTTAAGCGCTTCATCATCTTTTAGATACAGCTCTTGACGACCTTTTTTCACTTTATATAGTGGTGGCTGAGCGATATAAATATAACCACGCTCGATCAGCTCTGGCGTTTGACGGAAGAAGAAGGTCAACAGCAAGGTACGAATGTGCGAGCCGTCAACGTCGGCATCGGTCATGATGATGATTTTATGATAGCGTACTTTATCAGGATTATATTCATCAGGGCCGATACCACAGCCAAGCGCAGTAATTAGGTTACCCACTTCCGCAGACGATAGCATTTTGTCAAAACGCGCACGCTCAACGTTTAGAATTTTACCTTTTAGCGGCAAAATCGCTTGGGTCTTACGGCTACGACCTTGCTTCGCTGAACCACCTGCAGAGTCACCCTCCACGATATATAGTTCTGAAAGCGCTGGATCTTTTTCTTGGCAATCGGCCAACTTACCAGGCAAACCGGCGATATCCAAAGTAGTCTTACGACGCGTCATTTCACGCGCTTTACGAGCTGCGTCACGCGCTCGTGCTGCATCGATGATTTTATTCGCAATGGCTTTACTAGCCGTTGGATTCTCTAACAAAAAGTCGTTGAATTTATCATGCATCGCCGATTCAACAGCAGACTTTACTTCGCTTGAGACCAGCTTATCTTTGGTTTGACTAGAGAATTTTGGATCAGGCACTTTAACCGAGACAATCGCCGTTAGTCCTTCACGCGCATCGTCGCCCGTCGCGGTCACTTTCTCTTTTTTAAATAAGTTTTCACGATCCATATAACTGTTTAGACAACGGGTCAATGCCGAACGAAAGCCTGATAAATGCGTACCACCATCGCGCTGCGGGATGTTGTTGGTAAAGCACAATACTTTTTCGTTATAAGTATCTGTCCATTGCAGTGCCACTTCGACACTGATGCCGTCGTCTTGCTCACTATCAAAATGGAAGACTTCGTTGACGCCATCTTTGCCCGCATTGATATAGCTGACAAACTCTGACAATCCGCCTTTATGTTCAAACTCATGACGCTTATCGATACGCTCATCGGTCAAGACGATACGTACACCTGAGTTCAAAAACGACAGCTCACGTAAACGCTTGGCTAAAATATCATATTCGAAGATAGTGCCAGTAAATACATCGTTACTAGGGTAAAAGCGGATTTGAGTACCAGTTTTATCCGTCGCTTCCATTTGCTGAATGTCAGCATCAGGCACGCCATCGGTATAAGTCTGATGGTAGTGATAGCCTTCACGCCAGATATTCATTTCCAGCTTTTTAGATAAGGCGTTAACGACCGAAACGCCGACACCATGCAGACCGCCTGAGACTTTATAGCTGTTATCATCGAACTTACCGCCTGCATGCAGGACAGTCATAATAACCTGCGCCGCTGACACACCCTCTTCTGGATGGATATCGACAGGGACACCGCGACCATTATCCATGACACTGACCGACTCGTCTTCGTGAATGACGATATCGATCTGATCACAATGACCGGCCAACGCTTCATCGATAGAGTTATCCACTACCTCAAAGACCATATGATGCAAGCCAGTGCCGTCATCGGTATCACCGATATACATCCCAGGACGCACGCGCACAGCTTCTAAACCGCGTAAGACACGGATATCTTTGGAGCTATAATCAGAAGGTAAACTCTCAGGAACGGCGGCAGGGACAATCGTGTCAACGACAGTATCTGACACTGTAGCATCTGAAACTGTCGTATCGGCTGTCAATTGCTCGTAATCGGTAGGTAATGAATCACTCATGTGCATTCCTTAATCTAGCCATCATCAGCCCATCACGGGCGCACCATTACGGTGACGCCTCACGATGTTATCTTAGACTTAACGTTTTATGGTCAAAGTCTTTCATGCGTATTAGTAGCTAAATAGCGTTAGCTACAACTTTGTGGCGTGTCTTTAAAGACATAAAATTAGCGCTCAGTTTTTTAATACTAGCTTCTGTTTTTTTGAACATTATTGAAGCCAAGTAAAATAAATAAAACGCATGTTTATCAGCCACTTAGAATTTTATAGATAATAAAAAAACTCTATATCACGCCATAAGATAACTTGCTGAGAATAGGACAAAAATAAAGCCCCATTTTAGCATTTTTTCCCTTCTAAGTCACTGTTTACTGGCAGTTTTATCACTATTCGTCAAGTATTTTAGGATAGTGAAAATTATGTTGGAATAAGGGTGGAATTTATAGATCAAATGCAGAGTTGACGACAAAGCAAGGAGGCAATAATGTCAAAAACAATTGCTATTGGGCAGATGAGACTTGACCTTGTTTCACATGAAACATATTAGGTTCTGACCATAGTTTGTTGACTAGCGGCACGATATCCTCGGTCAAACTGGTCATAAATACCTGACAGGGCAGCTGCGCTAGCGTTGACAATAAAATCTCAATCGCTCTATCATCCAGCTCTGCGGTGATATCGTCTAACAATACCACAGGCGTCACTCGCGATTTAAAATCATTGTTAGAGGTATCAGTACCTTTTTCAGTATTAAGTAGCAGTGGCAACTGTGATAAGCGCAATGCAGTGATCAATAGTTTCTTTTCACCACGCGACAACACATTAGCGGCCTGCTCTTTTAAAACGGGTAATTTCGTGTGCACATCGCCTTCTACTATCGTGTTTTTAGTTAGCTGCCCTTCATGCATGGCTAGTGGCTCGCTAGAGCGCCAATGGACATGAATATCAGCACGGTGGTTACCGATGCGGGTATAGCCCAGCTGCAAATCCTGCTCCAAGCGTTCATTAAGCTGTACATCGAGCGCAACATTGGTGTCGTAACCGGCGCTATAGCTCAAGCTTAATTGCTCCGCATAAGCAGGCAATAACTGAGCAATGCTTTGAGCAAAATAAGGCTGCCATTCACTAAATATTCGTTCTCGATAGTGGTGGATAAGTGCGGCATGATTGCTCAGACCTTTATCCCATGCTTTTAGCTCAGCGAGTTGAACTTGGGTCAAATGACGCGATTTTTTTAGCAAACTATTGCGCTGTTTTAACAGGCGTTGATAAGCCACCCACTGCGAATGAAAGCCTTGTTTCATGTGAAACACCAACCAATCCAATAGCTGTCGACGACTGGCACTGCCCTGCTCTAACATGTCCATCGTAGAAGGATCTATCAATAGTGTGGGGAGCTGTTCGGTTAAGATGCTTTGATTGTAGACCGTGGTTTGATTAAGACGTAGTATCGTCGTCGCATCGGCTTGCTTTTGAATCGCTAAAGTACTGCTGTCACTGAGCTTAGCATGTACCGTCGCGTTGTCTTGATGATGCTGAATATAGCGTTTGGGCTGGTGATGACGAAAGCTCTTGCCTCTTGATAGCAAGAATATCGCTTCTAATAGCGAGGTTTTGCCACTACCATTCGCGCCGATAATGACGTTGCAAGCAGTGGCAGGTAGATTGACTTGGCTAAGGTTACGTAGGTGTGAGATTTGTAGACGTTCAATCATAATGTCGACAGCCGCCTATTTTCGCCACCTACATTTTAGCAGGCAAAAGTTTGATTAATTATAGATTTTTCGAGGTTGCAGAGGTTAGTTTTGAATGTAAAAACGGTCTTTAAAACTATGCTATAAAGATAGCGACACCGTCTAACAGGACAAGTGCCACGGTCTAACCAAACAGTCTTCCGAAAAAACTAAAAGCACTATATACGCATTGGCATAATGACATATTGATGAAATTCATCATTCAGCTGATTCACTAGCACTGAGGCGTTAGATTGGCTCATATGCATTTGCAGATCACCTTGGATGACACCTAGCACATCTTGCAGATAGGCGGCATTAAAGGACAGCTCCATCGGCTCCCCTTGATACTTAGCTTGTATCATCTCAACTGCTTCATCTTGCTCAGCGTTATTAGCGCGTACTTCTACCATACCGTCGCTGGCGAAATTAAACACCACGCCACGTGATTTTTCGTTACTTAAAATCGCGACACGGCGTAGCACGTCCGTCATTTTTTCTTGATTAAATAAAGCCAATTTATCGGTATTGCTTGGCATGACACGGCGATAGTCAGGGAACTTACCGTCGATCAGACGCGCGGTAAAGGTAACCATTAGATTATCACTCACCTGCCCTGCACTATCCACCTCACCAAATGGCAGGCTTACTTGCAAAAACTCGCGACCGAAACTTAGCGTTACTGCGTTATCTTTATCACCTAGCATTTTACCAAGCTCAGAGGCCAAACGCTCAAGCTCGATCACCGCTTTGCGCGGCAGGATGGCTTGCATGTTCAGATCTGCACTCACATCAATAACACTACGCGCCAATGCCAGTCTATGTCCGTCAGTCGCAACGGTGGTTAGCTGCTGCTGTGAAACATCGAACAGCATACCGGTTAAATAATAACGGACATCTTGAATCGCCATGGCAAACTGAGTTTTATGAATCAAATCAGTAAGACGGCTACGGCTGATGGTCAACGGTGTGATGTTTTCAGGATTGCCCAAGCTTGGATAATCTTCGCTAGGCAATGTACCCAAGGTAAAACGGCTCTTACCACTGGTCAGCAAGCAGCGCTCGTTCTCTTGGGTAGCAAGACTGACTTGTGCTTGTGCTGGTAAAGATTTGCAGATATCTCTCAGCTTGGTCGCAGGTAAGGTGGTTGTACCTGCTTCCACGCAAGCACCAGCAGGCAATTTCAACGTCGATGTCAGCTCTACCTCTAAATCAGAAGCGGTCAAAATAAGCGCTGACTCAGACAACTGTAGCTTAATATTACCCAAGATAACCATATTGTGGCGTTTGTCAGCGGCTTTGGCGATCAGGTTGATAGCTTTTAGTAACGACTCTCGATTAATCGATAATTGCATGCTTGGTTACTCTTATTTGAATGATTCTTTTTATATAAATGTAAAATAATGACTCAATAATACCTTGTCTACTGACGATAATCCATAAGGTATCTGTCTGTTGACACTCGCAATATTATAAACCATATCAGCCGACTAAAATATAGTGTAACCACAGCCTAAAAATAGTGCAGCCACACCCTAAATTTAGCGACTGCATACGCCTTTAACCTGCTTGTAACATCAGCGCGAGTGTCTTGTAATCCTTATCGAACGCAGGATCGGCGGCGCGCAGCTCATTAACTTTATCACAAGCATGCATCACCGTCGTATGATCTCGGCCTCCAAAGGACTGTCCAATCTCCGGAAAGCTATCGCTGGTCAATTCACGTGATAATGCCATGGCTATTTGGCGTGGTCTAGCAATACTACGCGTACGCTTACGACCCATCATATCTTTGATAGTCACATCATAGTACTCAGCGACCACTTTACGAATATTATCCATATTCACGGCTTGGACACGCATTGCGACAATATCTTTCAACGCATATTGCACCATTTCGAGAGTAATCTGTGCACCCGTCAAATTGGCATTAGCAAATACTTGATTTAGAGCACCTTCTAAACGCCGAACATTTGAAACCACATTTTGAGCGATGAATAATGCGCATTCTTTAGGCAGTGTCATGCCATGTGATGCCGCTTTTTTCTGTAATATTTGTACTCGTGTATCAATCTCAGGCGGATCAACAGCCACCGTCAAACCCCAAGAAAAACGAGATCTAAAACGTTCATCAAACTCCGTCATTTGCGAGGGATGACGATCTGATGCCAAAATTAGTTGCTTGTCACCACTGGTAAAATCTGCAAATAACGTTAAAAACTCATTACTACTTTTAGTCTTTCCTGCTAAGACATGAATATCATCTACAATCAATAAATCTACTTTTTTTATTTTCTTTTTAAAATATTCTATTTTATTGTTTCTTAATGAATAAACCAATTGATTAATAAATTTTTCAGAAGTGAAATAATAAAAACTTTGATTATTTTTTAAATAGCGATGTGCTACCGAATGCATTAAATGCGTTTTTCCCAATCCTGAAGGGCCGTATATAAACAAAGGATTATGACGGTTTTTTGACTGGCGTTTACCAAGCTCATAACAAGCCTTATACGCCAGATTATTAGACTTACCAGTAACAAAAGTCTCAAAGTTAAAGTCAGGGTTTAGATAGCTCAAAGATTTGGCATCAGCAGAGTCTACTAGGGCAGCGTGACGCATGTTTGCATCGATATCTGCACGCGCATTATTCTGATGTATAGATTCAAATTTGTGCTCGGCAGGGGTAGGGGAGGGTTTGTCCTCTACAAATAGCGAACCTGATTGCGACTGATTATTTTCATCTGACTCTCGACCCGCATTGTCGACCCGCACGATAACTTCTTCGATCACACCTTGACTGTGCTTAGCCACCAGTTGCTGGATATCTTGCAGATGGTTTTTTTTGATATACGTCACAAAATAATCGTTAGGCGCAAGAATGATCAGCGTTTGTGCTTCTTGATGAGCTGACAAAGGTCTTAACCACATAGTAAATACATTATCTTTGACGTTATAACGTAGGTCGTTTAGACATTTATCCCAAATAGTTGCTGTATCTATCATGAAAAACAATAACCCCATAATCCAAAATAATAAAGGTGCCTAAACGGCATAATTGGTCGACCAGCATCCGATATTGTCGCTGAGTACTATCTCAAAAAAACCATTAGAGAATACGCCAAAATCATATATCAAGCAGGGGGCTAATCTAACACAAATACCCTGTGGATAACATCCTGTTTTTTGTGGATAAGACTGTGGATAGTTTTGTGGATAAGTCAAAAACCCAAGTTATCCATATTTCACCCACAGGTTATCCACAGGTTTACCCATAGCCTAGTATTTTGATAATAAAGGATAAGTAAGACTTAACCCCAGATAATCGTGCTCCCAATAACAACAATACTTATATATATTAATCATTAATTATTATAGAGCACGACGATTTCTGTGGATAACTTTATGAAATTAAAACTGAGATCAGCCAGTCAATAACTAATAAATTAATGGAATTCTGCAGTCAGTTGAAAGAATTTAATCATCACGTTGACAACAAAAAATTAGTTTATTGACCAAAATACAATGCAATGGTATAATCCTCCGTTATTACGAATTTAGTCCATTATTTTGATAGGTGAGTTATGAAACGTACATTCCAACCAAGCGTGATCAAGCGTAAACGTACTCACGGTTTCCGTGCTCGTATGGCAACTAAAAAAGGCCGTCAGGTCTTAGCTCGTCGCCGCGCTAAAGGACGTCATCGTCTTACTGTATAATCACTAGATAACGATAAGCATGGCTACTAGTGCTTGTTGTGTTCCTATTGTTTATAGATTGCGATAGTCAATCATCACAACTGACACGTAGCCGTATATCAAAAGCGCCCAAATAGGCGCTTTTTTTGTCTCTATATTTTATGGTTATTTCTGATATTGTCACCAGCTCTTATACTAGGTTGTACTATGTCCACTACTGTCCCAGCTACATCGACTGCCCGCTTCACCAAAGCGCAACGCCTGCTAACGCCTGCGGCTTTCCGTGAAGTATTTGACGCTCCTGAGCGTAAGCTACACCAAAGCCATCTCATGGCTTTTGTACGCACCAATACGCATGAGCAGCCGCGAGTCGGTATGGCGATTACCAAGCGTAAAGTACCTACTGCGGTCGCTCGAAATTTAATAAAACGTCAAATACGTGAGCAGTTTCGCGTAAAGTCCTCAATGTTAGAAAATAAAGACATTGTTTTTATTGTTAAAAAATCAATTAAAGAATTAGATAATAAAGAATTAAAAAACGAAATAATTAATATATTTAAAAAAATAGAAAAAAAATAAAATGAATTTAATTTATAAAAAATTAAAATTTTTATTATATCGTTTTTTTTATTACATTATTCTTATTTATCAAAAAATCATAAGCCCAATTATTCCTGCCCGTTGCCGATATTATCCAACGTGTTCTAATTATGGCAAACAAGCTTTAGCGTGGCATGGAGTGCGAAGAGGTAGTTGGCTGTTGTTAAAGCGCATTGGGCGCTGTCACCCATTAGGTGGCCATGGTATTGATTTTGTGCCTCTGCCCTTAGCGACCTATAAATACCAGTATTTGCCCTCTACTAAGTTGGGCAGTTCTAAAAACTTTGGTTTTGGGGTGTATCGAGACGATAAGAGTTATGTGAGCCGCTTAAACTATTTGCTGAAGACCACATAGAATAGGTGCTCGACTGGCTGTTTTGTTAGGTCTTCAGAGTTACCCACAAGTTATCCACACTCTTGGTATCATTCGAGGTGGATTTTTAGTAAAATGATGCACATTTTATGTAAATGACTGCCAATACTGTTGTCATGGCGATAATAGATAACGGTGCTTTGTGTTCATGACACATGCCCTAATTTTTCATTCCCTAATTTTTTAATCTAGGAAAGGTTTATGCAAAAGATATTTCGGGTGATGATCATCATTGCGATGCTAATCACCGCTTATCTGCTGATTTTGGCATGGCGAGATGATTATGCCGATGCACCAGCTGTAGACACGGTACCAGAAGCTGCAACGTCAGTAGGTGCTGACATTCCATCTACGACTGGCGCAGCAGGTGATATTCCGGTACAGACACTACCTGTGGATAACGCGACTGCTGTTAACGGCACTGTGACGGCTACTCCGGCGAAAGATGCTGGTTTGATTACAGTCACTACCGATCGCTATGATATAAAAATCAATCCAGAAGGCGGTGATATCGTTTATGCTGCTCTCAAGCAGTATGACGCGACGCTCGATAGCGAGACGCCTTTTGTACTATTAGAAAATAATAGCAATCGCGTTTACGTGGCTCAGTCTGGTCTGATTGGTCAAGACGGTATTGATACCGCAGAAGGTCGTGCCAATTATAGCCATACTGCTAATAACTATGTAATGGAAAAAGGGCAACAAACGTTGTCTGTACCGCTTACTTATAAAAAAGATGGCGTGACGATTACCAAGACCTTTACCTTTACGCAAGACAAATATCCGATTGATATCAGTTATCAAATTCAAAATGCCTCTGCCGCAGCGTGGCAAGGACAGATGTTTGCGCAGTTAAAACGTGATGATAGTAAAGATCCTGGGATGTCTGATAAAGGCGCGCTAAGCATGGCGACGTATTTGGGCGGCGCTTGGGGCACACCTGACGATCCTTATAATAAGCTGAAGTTTGGTAACTTTAGTGATGGTGAGTTAACGACAACCAGTGATAAAGGCTGGGTCGGCATCGTGCAGCATTATTTTGTCTCTGCATGGACGCCTGAAAATTTCACGGGTAAGTTCTTCAGTCGTGAAACTGCTGATGAGTACTTTATCGGCTTTAACAGTCAGCCAGTTAATGTCGCACCGAACAAGCAAGTCACACTAAATGCAACGTTATATGCTGGGCCGAAAGTACAGTCTGAGCTTAAAGACGTGGCAGTTGGCTTGAACAAAACGGTCGATTATGGTCTGTTATGGCCAATATCGAAGATCTTGTTTGCTATCTTGGACGGCATTCATAAGGTAATCGGCAACTGGGGTTGGTCAATTATTGTACTGACTATCTTGGTTAAAATTGCTCTCATGTGGTTCTCAAACAAGAGCTACTATTCAATGGCGAAGATGCGTGCCATCGCACCGCGACTTAAAGTGCTCAAAGAAGAGCATGGCGATGATCGCATGAAGATGTCGCAAGAAATGATGGCGATCTATAAAGAAGAGAAAGTCAATCCGATGGCGGGTTGTCTACCTATCTTGATGCAAATGCCGATTTTCTTAGCACTATATTGGGTACTGGTTGAAAGTGTTGAGTTGCGTCATGCCCCGTGGATCCTATGGATTCAAGATCTATCAGCGATGGATCCATGGTTTATTTTGCCATTGCTAATGGGCGCATCGATGTTTGTACAGCAACAGCTAAATCCGCAGCCTGCTGACCCAATGCAAGCAAAGGTAATGAAATTCTTACCGATTATCTTTACTGCATTCATGCTGTTCTTCCCAGCGGGTCTGGTTTTATACTGGACAGTGAACAACTTGTTTAGTATGACTCAGCAATATATCGTTAATAAGAAAGTTGACGAAGAGCAAAAGCGCCGTACGGTTAAAGTGCTTGACTAATCGACAAGTAGTTAGCTCTATAATAAAAAACCATCGCATAAGCGGTGGTTTTTTTATACGTCAAACCTAGTATTTGCTTATATTGGTACGCACTAAAAAGCGCAAAATACCGCTATGTAAAGATTGCTTTGTCAGCATGCTTTTAGCCGTCTATAATGGGGTTTTTATCTATTGAGAGTAAGCGTGAATTCTGTCGAAGTGACGTTAGCACTTGGTTCATCTGAAAAGCCTGATTCCTCTAAAAATCATAAGTCATCTGGATTGGCCACCATTGCCGCAATTGCCACACCGCTTGGGCGCGGTGGTGTTGGGGTTATTCGTCTGTCAGGTGCGCGTGCTTATGACATTGCCTGTCAGCTCACTGGTAAGTCTGTTTTTGTTCCGCGTATGGCCAGCTTTTGCCGTTTCTATCAAGAGGATGGCACGACCATTGATGAAGGCTTAGTGTTGTACTTTAAGGGGCCGCACTCATTTACTGGCGAAGATGTGATTGAGCTGCAAGGGCATGGCGGCATGATTTTGCAAAATCAGCTGCTAGCACGAGTGTTTGAATTGGGCGCAAAACAAGCCAGTGCAGGGGAGTTTTCTTACCGCGCTTTTGACAACGATAAGCTGGATTTGGTACAGGCAGAGGCTATCGCTGATGCGATTGATGCGACCAGTGCTGCCGCTGCCAGTAGTGCTATACGCTCGCTAAGTGGTGAGTTTTCACAAAAAATTAATGAATTGCTTGAGCAGCTTATTCATCTGCGTTTACATGTTGAAGCCGCCATTGATTTCCCCGATGAAGAAGATGTTGATTTTTTATCCGATGGCGTTATACAGGCCAATCTTGAGAACACGCAACACAAGATACAGCAAGTACTGTCGACCGCAAAACAAGGTCAGCTATTACGTGACGGTATTCACGTGGTATTGGCAGGCAGACCAAATGCTGGCAAATCGAGCTTGCTGAACCGTCTAGCAGGACAAGAGCGCGCTATCGTCACTGATGTCGCAGGTACAACACGCGATACGCTACAAGAGACCGTGGTACTGAATGGCTTGACGCTGCACCTAACCGATACAGCTGGCCTACGTGAGACGGAAGACACCGTAGAGCGTATTGGTATTGAGCGTGCGCGTACCGCTATTACGCAAGCTGATATGCTGATGATGGTCTATGATGTGACCCGCGACCTTGAAGAAGAAAGTACGCCATTACAGCTGGCTGAGCAGTTATTTGGCAAGCTACCAGAGGCTAAGCGATTATTGATTATTGCCAATAAAAGCGACTTACTAAACGGTTTGAGTGACGAGGATGCCATGTCCGCTTCGCAGATTGAAATTAAGAATCGTGGTTATGAACAAGTTAATGTTTCATGTGAAACAGGCGCTGGTATCGATACATTGGTCGAAGCGTTGTGTGCTAAAGTGGGTTTCCATCCGCCCGAAAACAGTCTCATCGCCCGCACGCGGCATTTAGATGCACTCAGACGCACAGCAGATTATTTGGCAGAAGCACACGAACAATTAACAGTCTTTCAGGCAGGTGAGTTGGTGGCTGAAAGCTTACGTCAAGCTCAGCAAAGCTTGGCTGAGATTACCGGTGAGTTCAGTGCCGATGATCTACTGGGTAAAATTTTTGGCAGCTTTTGTATTGGCAAGTAGCTTTTTAAGCCAGCATAATTAATGGCTTTGTTGAGCTGCGCTTGAGTAAATCGTCGATGTTGCCGCCTTTAATATTAAGACAAGGAAAGTAGTATGCATTGCCCTTATTGTAATGCGTCAGAGACCAAGGTAATTGATTCGCGGCTAGCGGCAGAAGGTGCGCAAGTCCGTCGCCGCCGTTCCTGTAATAGTTGCCAAGAGCGTTTTACCACGTTTGAGATGGTAGAAGTGGTAATGCCAAGAATTATCAAATCAAGCGGTAAAATTGAGCCTTACGACAATGAAAAGCTGCGCCGCTCTATACTCTTGCCGCTACAAAAGCGTCCGATCACGATTGATGAGCAAGAGGCAATGATTAGTCGGATAGAGAAGCGCGTACGGCAAATGGGTGAGCGTGAAATTAGCAGCAAGGTCTTGGGCGAGATTATCATGAGCGAGCTTAAAACGCTTGATGATGTCGCTTATGTACGCTTTGCCAGTGTTTACCGTGACTTTCAAGACATTGATGCTTTTCATCAAGAAATCGCTAACATCCGCCCCACCGAAAAAACTGACGATAACGTTAAGTAGGGTCTGTTGAACATTCAAATATTAGGACTGCTGATCGCTAAAATCGCATCAAACGTTTTATCAAATCAGGCGTAAACCGACGATAATGTTGAGACCTTAGCTAGGTTTACAACAACGTTTGGGGTGATTTTAGCATCAGCCCCAAGTATACAAGCAGGGGCAGGGCTATTTTTTGCCAATACATGGCGAAATTGTCTACCCTAGAATGACTAGGCGTCAAAAATTTCACTGCGTATTGTCTAAAAAATAGCCACTGCCAGTTCCACATTTGAATGTTCAACAGACCCTAGTCTTTATTAGCTACTTTCTTATTAAGTGTGACCTCTTTATGACGCTCTCAAATCATCAACTTTCAAAACATCAACAAAATGCTCAAGACCAGTATTTTATGATGCTTGCTATCGAGCAGGGTAAGCGAGGTCTCTATACTACGAGGCCCAATCCAGCGGTAGGATGCGTTATTGTTCAGGCAGAGTCTATTGTCGGTCAAGGCTTTCATCCGAAAGCGGGGGAGCCACATGCCGAGGTGTTTGCCCTGAAAGAAGCAGGTACGCGAGCAGTAGGGGCAACTGCTTATGTAACCTTGGAGCCGTGTAGTCATACAGGACGTACGCCACCTTGTGCGCTTGCGCTGATCACTGCAGACGTTAAGCGAGTAGTGATTGCAGGTCTAGATCCCAATCCACAAGTTGCTGGACGCGGTGTACGTTTACTAGAAGAGGCGGGGATTGACGTCACTATTGGTGTATTAACGCAGCAAGCAGAGGCCTTAAACCGCGGATTTTTGAAAGCAATGCGCACTCAGATGCCTTATGTTCGCCTTAAGATTGCTACCAGTCTTGACGGTCGTACCGCGATGGCGACAGGGGAGTCAAAGTGGATTACAGGCCCTGCTGCTCGAGAAGACGTGCAAAATCTGCGAGCCCGTAGTGGGGCGATTATCACGGGTAGCGAAACCGTTATCGCTGATAACCCACAGCTGAATGTACGCTCAACTCAATTGGGCGTACTATCTGAGCAAGTTCCCGCTCCCAAAGTTGTCGTACTCGATAGGCGTCAGCGCTTAGCGCACAGCTTACAGTCTGATTATCAGTTATGCCGTCGACCGGATACGATTTATTGGCACGAAGATAACTTAATGGCATTATTAAAGAATTTAGTCAGCGAGCATCAGTGTTATGAAGTATTGGTTGAAGCTGGTGCGAGCGTGGCAGGCAGCTTTCTAGCCCAGCAGCTGGTCGACGAGCTTATTGTTTATCAAGCGCCTTGTTTATTAGGAGCACAAGCGCGCCCGATGATCGACTTCAATCCACTGTCGTTGGCGCAGCAGCTGCGTTTTGATATCGATAGTTATGAACAAGTTGGCGCTGATCTTAAACTGACCTTACTGCCTTTATGACTCGGTTATCCATCACTGATCTGCTCACAATATGCGTTAGATGTGTGCGGAATGTGGATAAATCAGTAAATCTATTAATGGTTTCACATGGAACTGTGCATAACTTTGTTTCACATGAAACAGAAAAGTCTATTTTAATGAATGATATCAATATATATGTATAAAAATCAATGCTTTATGATTTGTTATGAAAGTTTTTAGGTTTTTACGCCGACTATGATTTTCTGTGGATAACTTGGTGAAAATACAGGTTTTTAACAACATAAGGGTTGATTTACTATGACTTATCCACAACTTATCCCCTATTACGCTTAAAATAGGTGTGTTTCACTTAAAAGCTGTGTGTTTCACTTAAAATTTAAGACAAGCAAACGTTGCCATCAATATTGATAAATGCCAATACGTTGTCTATGACGACAATATAATAATGAGATGAGGTTGATATGTTTACCGGAATTATAGAAAGTGTCGGAAAGGTTAAATCCATGCAGCCTACGGGTGGTGATATACGCTTGACGATAGAGTCTGATGGTTTAGACTTCAGTGATGTGAAACTGGGTGACTCTATTGCTTCTAATGGTATTTGTTTGACGGTTGTGGATTTTGGCAGCAATCATTACTCGGTTGATGTCTCACGTGAAACAATTGCTCATACAGCGTTAGAAGATCTAAAGCCAGGTCATATCGTCAATTTAGAAAAAGCGATGTTGCCAACCACACGTTTTGGCGGCCACATTGTCGCGGGTCATGTGGATGGTGTTGGTGTCGTGCGTAAGTTGCAAAAAGACGCGCGTTCTATCTATATTGAGATCGAGATACCGCAAGAGTTGGCGCATTATACAGCGACCAAAGGTTCTATTACCCTTGATGGCATTAGCCTCACTACGAACTTGGTACGCGATAATATCGTCTCGTTAAATATCATCCCGCACACCGCACAAGTCACCAATATTGCTCAGCATTGGCTGGTAGGTGATAAGGTTAATGTTGAAGTGGATATCGTCGCGCGCTATTTGGAGCGGCTGTTAACCAAGTCACAAACTGACAGTAAGACAGCGCACAATACACCAAGTAATATCACTGAGACTTTCTTGGCTGATAATGGCTTTATGAGATAATAAGTAAAAATAGTAAGTAGGGTTTTTCAGCATATTACTTATATTGACTAAGGCGTGCCCTCATTTTGATAATGATAAAAATGAGGGCACGCCTTAATTTTTAATAAGGCTCTGTAACACTGTTTGTAGCTTATTTTTATTGATAGGCTTGGTCAAAAATTCATCCATCCCTACGGCAAAGCAAGCGTCACGATCTTCTGTCGAATTGTTTGCCGTCAGCGCCACAATAGGAATATCATTTCCTTGTGCACGAATGGCCTGAGTCGCTTGTAAGCCGTCCATAACCGGCATTCGGCAGTCCATCAAAATAAGCGCAATCTCTTTATGCTGCGCTTGCAATTGACTCAACGCCTGCTGACCATCTTCTGCGACCACCGTACGATAGCCAAGCTTGGTTAATATCTTACAAGCTATTTTTTGATTGGTCGGACTGTCTTCTACCACTAAAATAAGCGGCGCTGCGATCTCATCGTTGACAGTATATGTGATTGCGTTATCTGTGGTCGCGTTATCTGTCTCTGTTACTGGTGCGCCATTTTCTTTATTCACTTTTTGGATTGGTGCAAACGTCTGTCTGGCTGGAAGGGTTAAGCGCAGCAGCTCAGATAACAATAAAGCACTGTCTAAAGGTTTGGCCAAAAAACCATCACATTGATCTAACAGTACAGAGGAGATACGGCGCTCAGGCTTCATGCTCAGCAGTATTTTAGGCATCGAGATAGTGGCCAGTAACTGGCTTAAGGCCTTACGCCGGTTATGACTGATTGTTTTATCGTCACCTTCTGCTGGCTTAGGAAATACGATAGTGTTGCTCTCATAATATTCATAATCTAGTAGCAGAATGGGTGCTAGTGTTTGCGCATTCTCGGAGAGCTGTTTTGTTAACTGCCTAATGGTCGCGCTATTGATCGAGGTATGAATAGTAGCTGGTATGGATAGATAGTCGCACAAACGTTGCAAATGTTCCGCACCCAGCGTTTGATTCATCACTGCAACCAGATGAATGTGAGTCAATTGTTCATGAAAACGATAGACTGGCTGATAGTTTGGACGATGACAAGGCAGGTATAGATCAATGCTGATACCTTTATCGGCGGTGCTATTTGACTCAATAAAGCCGCCCAATAATTGTGCAAAGCTGTTCGCCGTATTGAGTTCTAAAATTGCTTCAATAGAGGGCTGCTGTACAGGATAGTTGGCTGAGTTGTTTGCTTGATTGATATAAGTAAAATGCTGCGTTTGCTGCTGCGATGGGTTGCTTATCCCAGTACTTTGTAGGCTAAACTTCACCCAGTTATGCGGATTTTTTGTTGTGCTGTCTTCGCGGATAGCCAGCGCCTCATTCTTGGTGGCTGATGGTAAAGGGTTGTCGGTAATTGCTTCAATCGTCAGAGAAACAGAGCCTGCAAGAGTGGATGTGATGGTACTGTCTAATAAATTTAGCAAAATTTGGCACAAGCGTTTGTGATCCGTACTAATATAACGCGGGCAGCTGGGGGCAAAAAAGTAATGCAGCTCGAGCCCTTGTCGCCGAGTATCATCTGTGACTAAGTCATTGACATGTTGTCCCAGTTTGTAGATGTCGACAGACTCAATCCTAAGACGGGTTTTCTTGACGTCGAACTCTCCTACACCCAGCATGTCATTGAGACTTGTCAGCATAGAGTCGCTCGACCTCATTAGCGTCTGTAACACCGCATTCTGCTGTACAGAAAAAGTCTCGGGATTCATGGCTTCAAGAGTGTCGATCATAGTCTCTAGTGGTCTATGCAACTCATGATATATAGCGGGTTTGAGCCCATTAAATTCGTCGATTTTTCCTTGTAGCTGTTGGTTTTGTTGTTGTAGATGCGCGTTCTGATGGATGATTTCATTGACATTATTAAGCAGAACTGTAAAGCCATGTACTTGTCCGTGCTCACCAAACCAAGGGGTAATGTGCAATTGATAGGCTTGTTGATTCTCTAGACCGTGAACGTTTAGAGTACGGGTGACATACAGGTTAGAGAGTTTTTGTAATAGTAGCTGGGTAGGTTCATCGTCAGCCGAGACAAAATCTGTCAATTGATAGTTGGTATCGCTTTGAAATGGGGTGGCAAATATCTGCTCAAAACGTTGATTAAAAAAGCTGATCTGACCGTGACGCATGATCATGACCATCGGTAGCGGTGCTTGCTCAACCAAACGCTCAAGACGATGTTGCAGGGTTTGTATACGTCGGTGGTTACTATGGAGTTGGTAACTGATACGACTGAGCGCATGACCTAGGCGCAAAAACTCAGCCGTAGAATTTTTGTTAATAAACGGTGGCGGCAGATAAGCGTCTTTCGCCTTGCTACTTAAATTATCGGTATAAGCTATCAGCTGTTGCCAATTACTCTGGCGCTTTAACGTATAGAGTAATGCCATGATGAAGAATATGATCGCCGTCATTAGCGGTAGCCAATAGCGATAGGATATCCAGTCTATCTCAAGTGGTTTGTGGCGTAATATGATATAGAGTTTGTGACCACTCTCAAGCTCAATGGTTCCTGTTAAATTACTAGAGTTGAGCTTATAGGCACTATAATTATTGCTATCAGAAGGCAGTGAAGTAAGGACATTAGGGAAGGTGACGGTGGCAAATGCACGTTCATTAGGACGGACATAGCGATGAATATGAGTCTGCCCAGATGGCATCATAGAAATAATCTGATAACTAACACCTGCAAAAGAAGGCTCGGTCAATATTTCTTGAAAGTCAGAGTTTAGAGGTTCTGCGTGTTTAGTAACGGCATGCTGCAATGACTCAAACGTGTCTATACTCTGCTGATGATTATGCGTGTTTAGGTCATCAAACTGCGCGAAGTAATACAGTGACAACATGGCCAGCAGTGTCACTGTATAAAAGAGCAGCAAACGCTGTAAAGACTGAAACTGTTGCATGAAAGCCTGACCCTATATCGGAACGATAAAATACAATTATGATGCGTCTGTCACCAATCTGATAAATGCGCGACACTTGTTATGGGTCTGTTCTATGTTGATAAGTCGCTTGGCTCACTATAAATGATGACACGCCCTAGTGTTACTAGTGACAAGCGACAAGCGACAAGCGAGAGATCATTGAATAAAAAATTCACTACGTGTCAATAATGAGTTCCCGTAGTACAAATACAAAGACTTCCTATATATAAACCTCTTCATAAAAGGGTGTTAAAAAGAGATCGTGATGGGCTTCATTGCTATTATAAAGATAAATGGGCTTATTAGTAACGCTGGATTGACACTATTACAATCATGGCACAACGTCGTAAACTCACCTATAATGGGCACATCAATCATATATTATAATGCATGACTATGAACACAATTGCTTCCGCCTCTGATCTGTCTATGGATTCTACTAAACCTCAGCAAAATCCCATTCTTGGTGCTCAGCAGGGTACTAGCCCTTTAAGGCTAGTATTTGCGGGGACGCCTGAGTTTGCAGCGATTAGCCTAGAGGCTTTGATTCGCCAACAAGAATCCCTGAATATAGAGATTGTCGCGGTGTACACCCAGCCTGATCGCAAAGCAGGTCGGGGACAAAAACTCTCAGCTTCTGCTGTCAAGCAAGTGGCATTAGCCAATGATATCGCTATAGAGCAACCGCTCACCTTTAAAAAATCCAGCACCGAAGGCATGGCAGCGCGGCATACCTTGCGTACTTATCAGCCAGACGTGATGATTGTCGCCGCTTATGGCTTGATATTGCCTATTGGTGTATTGGACATGCCTACTTATGGTTGCCTAAATATTCACGCTTCATTATTACCACGCTGGCGCGGTGCTGCACCGATTCATCGTGCACTATTGGCCGGAGATGATGAGACAGGCATTACTATTATGCAGATGGACAAAGGTCTTGATACGGGCGACATGCTCTATAAAGTCAGCGCCAGTATTGAGCCTACTGATACGGCCGCCAGTTTGCATGATAAGATGGCTGAGCTTGGTTCGACGGCCATTGGCACTGTGCTAAAAGACTTGGTACATTACCAAAAACAGGCTGTATCTCAGGATGACAGCCAAGCCAACTATGCTGAAAAACTGGTCAAAACGGAAGGCGAAATCGACTGGACGCAATCCGCTACTGAGATTGAACGAAAAATTCGTGGACTGACCCCATGGCCAGGTGCTTATACTTTCTTGGCAGGGCAACGCGTCAAAGTATTGGCTAGCTTGCCTGTGAACCGCTCACAGCAAACCAATGAGCCTGTTGGCACTGTTATCAGTATTGGACGCAAAGCGATTTTAGTCGCTTGTGGCAAAGAGAGCGAAGCTGAATCATTAGCCACTACTTTAGCCATTACTCACTTACAGTTTGCCGGTGGTAAGCCGATGACCGCTGAGCAAATTTGCCACGGCAATCAGCTAAATGATGGCGATCAATTTATGACAGAATCAAAATAGCTTTTACTTATATTCAACCTACTTGCACAAGACGCTATCGACCATACGTCAAGGAAATAAAACTTAATGAGACAAACCAGCACTGCGCCAAGAAACAATAAGCTCAAACCGTCAAGCAACCTTATCATGAATGGCAGTGTGCGCGTGCGCGTGATTCGTACTTTGCTCGCTATTCAAAACGGTCAGTCGCTCTCAAGCGTCCTTGATCCATTATTGAATAGTTTGCATGATGGTGACAAAGGCTTCGCCCATGCGCTATTGCTCACGACATTGCGTCAATGGCATGCGCTGGCACGTTTGCTCGATACTTTAGCAGACAACCCTATCGATGAGGTTGAGGTGCGCACCACCATTCAAGTAGGCTTAGTACAATTGCTGTATTTAGAGGTGGCTGACCATGCGGCGATTCATGAAACCGTTGAAGCTGCAAAAGAGATTGAGTTCGCTCATTCAACTGGTTTGGTGAATGCTATCTTGCGTAAAGTCGCCAAGAATCCAAGCAAATTCCGTAAGAAGTGCGATAAAAAACACAGCCTACCGAATTGGCTCGCTTATCAGCTTAAGCAAGATTGGAGCGAGCAGTATGATGAGCTGACCCAAGGCTTGCGCCAGCCAGCACCGATGTTTTTACGAGTGAACTCGGCGGTTACTTCGGTAGAGGATTATCAGCATGCGTTGGATGGGGCAGAAATTGATGCAGACATAGTTGAGCTAACGACTGGTTTTAAGATAGCGAATTCGCCAGAGTCTGCCACTGCTACCACGCTATCAACCAAAGGTCTCCGGCTACATCAAAGCACTGCCGTTAACGCTTTGCCTGAGTTTGCTTTAGGGGTTGCTAGCGTTCAAGACATGCATGCGCAACTTGCTGCACCAATTATTAATAAAGCATTGATGGCTAAGCTTAGTTCTGAAAATAACAGTGCTGAAAGTGCGAATACTGACAACGACAGTGATGAAAGTAATAATAATGAGCTACACATTTTAGATGCATGTGCGGCACCTGGTGGTAAATTGGCTCACTGGTTAGAGCTTATAAGTTCTAAAAACGAGTCATCATTGTTTCACGTGAAACGAGATAATGCTGAAACGTCATCTGCGACTGCTGATATCAAAGTAACAGCTATCGATAACGAAGCACCACGTATCGAGCGTATTCGTGAGAATTTACAGCGCTTAAATCTAAGTCAGCACGATTTGCAGCAAGCAGAGAAAAGTGTCGTACTCAGTATTGTCTGTGCGGATGCGACCAGATGGCAGCATGGAAAAAACAAAAAAGCGGCTACCAATGAACCCGTCTTTGATGCAATATTACTAGATTCTCCTTGTACCGCGACTGGTGTGATTCGTCGCCATCCTGATATCAGTATCCTTCGTACCGAAGAAGACATCGAGCAAACGGCACTGTTGCAAGCAGATATTTTGCACAATCTATGGCCACAACTCAAAGCTGGTGGTTATCTGCTGTATGTGACCTGTTCTATCTTAAAGCAAGAAAACGTCGAGCAAATGCAGGACTTTATCACGCATCATAATGATGCAGTAGCGATTGAGTTTACCGAGGATTGCAGCTGGGGTATCGCGCAAGCAATCGGGCGTCAGTGCTTACCGATTGATAGCGCGAGTGGTGATGGTTTTTATTATGCATTGCTTCATAAGACAATGGCATAAAACTGCTGAATAAACCGTTTTAAATATTGAATAACCTCATTATAGACAGGACAATCTAATGAAATATATCAGTACCCGTGGTCAGACAGCGCCGATGGATTTTAGTGATGTGCTATTGATGGGGCTTGCGCCAGATGGCGGTTTGATGCTGCCTGAGCACTATCCAAATATAGATAGCACGACCCTTGATGAGTGGCGCACGCTCAGCTATCCACAGCTTGCCATGGCGATTATGCAGCGCTTTGCCACCGATATTCCTGCCGCTGATTTGCAAGATATTATCGAGCGTACTTATACCGCTGAGGTGTTTGGTAGTAAAGAAATCGTACCTGTGCGCAAGCTTGACAATAATTTATATATTTTAGGACTATCAAATGGTCCGACATTGGCGTTTAAAGACGTTGCCATGCAGTTCTTGGGCAATGCCTTTGAATACGTGCTAAAAAGAAAAAATGCGCGTATCACTATCATCGGTGCGACCAGTGGTGATACGGGTAGTGCGGCAGAATATGCACTTCGCGGTAAAGAAAACATCGAAGTCTTTATGCTGTCACCGCATGGCAAAATGAGCGAATTCCAACGTGCGCAAATGTATAGTTTGACCGATGATAATATTCATAACATTGCTATCGATGGTATGTTTGATGACTGTCAGGATATCGTCAAGGCATTGCAGCAAGATGCTGAGTTTAAAGCGGCCTATAACCTAGGCACGGTAAACTCTATCAACTGGGGTCGTATCCTTGCGCAAATCGTTTATTACTTTAAAGCCTATTTTGCCGTAACTGCAAATAACGACGAAAAAGTCAGCTTTAGCGTGCCATCAGGTAACTTTGGCAATATTTGTGCCGGTCATATTGCCCGCGAAATGGGTTTGCCAATTGAGCGCTTAATCGTCGCCACCAATGAAAACGATGTGCTAAATGACTTCTTTAACCAAGGTGCTTATCAGCCACGTCCGACTGAAAAAACCTACATTACCTCAAGCCCATCGATGGATATCTCCAAAGCGTCTAACTTTGAGCGCTTTGTTTATTTGCTATTAGAAAAAGACAGCGCGCGCGTTCATGAGTTGTTTGAAGGGGTGAAATCTGGTCAAGGTTTTGACTTATCTGACTTGATGGATGCGGTCAACAGCCGTTACGGTTTTGCTGCTGGCAAGTCGACCCATAGCGACCGCCTGCAAACCATTAAAGCGCTTTATGAGCAGCATGGTGAGCTAGTTGATCCGCATACAGCTGACGGTATCAAGGTTGCTAAAGAGCTACAGTTAGAGGGTGAAATCATTGTCTGTGCGGAGACAGCGTTACCCGTCAAATTTGCTGACACAATCGTTGAAGCGATTGGGCCAATAGACATTGCTCGGCCAGCGCATACCGAAGGCTTGGAGAGCTTACCACAGCACGTGGTGGTGCTGGATAACAACGCTGAGCTGGTCGCTGAGCAAATTCGTCAACATGTGACGCCAAATCCAGCCTGAATTAATGCTGGACTTGTTATTAGCTTTGTTTAAACATTAAACAAGCGTCCACATAAAAGTTACGCCATTGTAATAAAGTGTTTATGATTGTGTTATGGTAGATATAATTGTAATATTAGAAACAGCGTCGGCGACTCATCATTTTGCTAGACGCTTTTTTAGCAATCCCACCAGCCAATTACACTGAACAGCTGCCCTATAGGCGTTATGATAACCGTACTGTTAAGCCCTTTTATGCTTGTCATTAATTTTAATAATGCTCAAGGCTTAAGATTAAATAAAGGGTCTAAATAGTATTGATTATGGCGACAACAGCGGTACATATTGTGGATATAACAATGAAGATGAGCTTAAAAACGATAGCAAAAGCCTTGTTGATCACGACCTTTAGTAGTGCAATGCTAATGAATGCTGCCCACGCTAACAATCCACCGCCTACTATCAAAGCGGATGCGCCCAACCGCTATACGGTTAAAAAAGGCGATACATTGTGGGATATCTCAGGACGCTATCTAGACAGTCCATGGCGCTGGAAAGAAATTTGGGCAACCAATAAGCAAATCAAAAACCCTAATCTTATTTATCCCAACGATATTCTTATCTTATGTGTGATTCAAGGTAAGACTTTGATTGGTGTCGATACGGGTGAGGGCTGTGCTGGGATTGAAAAACAATTGACCGGTACTTCAGTTACCACTTCGGTATCAGTCACGTCGACGGCCAATAGCATTCCGCCTATCCCATGGTCTGCTATCCAGCATTGGCTAGATAAAACCATCATCGTTAATCCAGCAGACTTTAATACCACACCATATATATTAGCGTCTAAAAAAGGCAACTTAATCACGGCAAGCGGTGACAAAGTTTACGCCAAAGGCGTGCCACTTATCGTCGGTCAGCGTTATGGTATCTACCGTGAAGGTGAGATGTATGTTGAGCCAAAGACTCAGCAAGTCATCGGACTTGAAGTCACCCAAGTAGCGACTGGATTGGTTACGTCTACAGAAAGTAATGGCGTCACAAGCTTGCAGCTTACCGACAGCTACGGCAAAGAAGTCCGTGAAGGTGATCGCGTTTTTGTTGAGCTGAACAACTCTATCCCGCCCGTATTTTACCCAACGCCTGCAACCGTTAGCCGTGGCGGTATGATTGTTCGTGTCATGGACTCAATCAGTTCTGCGGCGAAGGGTAGTGTGGTCGCGATTAATTTGGGTCACACTGATGGTGCCAAACCCGGTGATGTATTGACTGTCTATCAAAAAGGGGCGTTGGTACGCGATACCAAAGATAATGATGCCTCTGTACGCTTGCCCAGTGAGCAGAGCGGTATGGTGATGGTGTTCAATACTTTTGATAATATTAGCTACGCCTATGTGCTTGATTCTGAGCTACCGCTCAACGTGGGTGATCAGCTACTACCACCCCCTTATCTATAAGCCAGACTTCTTAAGTCAGTTGAATCCGTAAATGCGAGTCAGACTATTATGACGGCAGTTTCTCCAATGTTATCCGACGAGCAGCGCGCAATATTGGCGCTGTGGACTGAGGTGAACGCGTCATTATCGGCTTATCATAAGCTTATGACTTCTTTTGGGGTAGCAGAGCTTGCTTGGCAAGCCAAAGTAGACGCTTGGCGGCAATTGGGTATTCATCATACGCATCTTGCCCGCCATGAACAGCCAGCGCAAACACAAGCCAGTATCGATAAAATTCAGCAAGCGCTCATCGAGGGGCGCTACGGTCTGCTATTTGCCGACCAGCCTGATTATCCCGCCCAACTCCTACAAATATACGATCCGCCGCCGCTGTTGTTTTATCGTGGCCAGCGCGCGCGTTTGCAGCAAGCACAAATTGCCATCGTCGGCAGTCGCAAACCCACCGCCCATGCGCAAAAAATTACTTTTGATATGGCACAATATTTAGCACAGGCAGGGTATATCATCACTAGCGGTCTGGCCATGGGTGTGGATAAGCGCGCCCATTTAGGAGCACTGGCGCAGACAGATGCTGATTATCAAGGTCGAACCATTGGGGTGATGGGCACTGGTATTGAAGTGTATTATCCCAATCATCATGATAAATTATTTGCGCAAATTATCGAGCAAGGTGGCTGTATTATCAGTGAGCTGTTGCCGGATACGCCGCCGCACAAGCATACGTTTCCACGGCGCAATCGCTTGGTGGCAGGTCTCAGCTTAGCCACTATTGTCACCGAAGCGACTATCCAAAGTGGTTCGTTGATTACTGCGCGCCTAACCTCGGAGCAGGGCAAGCAAGTCTTTGCGATTCCCAGTCATATTGATAATAGCAATGCTGAGGGCTGCCACCATCTGATACGTGAAGGCGCGACGTTGATTTATCATCCTCAGCAAGTCATTGAGGACGTCAATGGTCAGCTGGCTTATGGCAATAATGGCTATCGACCAACAGCACAGACGACCAACTCAAACCATAAGCCCTCGACTAACAGTCAGTCTGCTAATGCTGCAGAGACAGATTCTGTGCCAGCGGTGAGCCAACCGATACCGTCTAATATCAAATCTCCTAAAAGCGCTATCGTCGCCCCTGAGCATTTAACGCTGGTTTATGAGCAGCTTGATTGGCATGGACAAGATTTAGATGCGTTGTTAGTCAGTACCAGGCTTACGCCACCGCAGCTGATCGGACAATTGATGGAGCTTGAGTTACTAGGCGTCATCAGCGTGCAAGGTGGGCGTTATTTACGCGTTTAAAGTCGTACTTTCTCTACTTTTACGTTTTTCTACTTATTAATTTTCAGTGATTGAATACGGTACAATTTCATAAATATAGTCAGTGAAAAGTAATATCGAACCATCACGCACTGCTGATATCAATTTTTCTTGCTTGCTGTGCCTGCGCAGACAGAGGCTACAAAAAATTGATATCAGCAAAACCGTCGCGTTTTTAGGATGTTTTGACTATATTTGAATTTGGCTCACTTAGTCAGCTTCTCTCCTATGTTATTATTAAGGCTTAAACTCCTACCTTTTCGAAGCCTTCAAGCCATGAAAAAATCCGCATCCTTTACTACTGATTCTGTCGTTCAAGCTGCTACGTGGCTAAAAGAAGGGCGGCTGCTTGCTTATCCCACCGAAAGCGTTTGGGGAATCGGTTGTGATGCTTACGACGAGATAGCCGTTCAGCGCATTTTAAATATCAAACAACGGCCACAAGCCAAGGGTATGATTGTCGTTACTGACAGTGCCGAGCGTTTAATGCCTTTACTAGAGCCTTTAGAAGACAGTCAGCGCCAACAAATTATTAAGAGTTGGCAGGCAGATAGTGACAATATAGAGCTACAATGCAAGCAAGCGCATACTTGGTTGCTACCCATTCCGCAGGCTTTAACGACAGTGATACCTTCTTGGATTACGGGGCAGCATCAAACAGTGGCAGTTAGAGTCATTGCCCATCCTATGGTTCGTCAATTGTGCCAACAATTGGTCGACGTTCAAAACCCCTTTGGGCTATTGGTTTCTACAAGTTGTAATCCATCAGGGCAACTGCCTGCTATGACTTTCACTGATGCATATGGGTATTTTGGTGAGAAAATCAGCTACTTGCAGGCTGACACTCTAGGCTATACCTTGCCTAGTCAAATTCGTGATGCAATGACAGGATTAATTATTCGCTAAACAAATTACAGTTATTTAAAGATTGATACTTATATCTATTTCACTATTGACAGAAATAAAAGAATGGCGCAAGATAAGTTAATCTAATCGTATAAAAAATTAAGTGAATGGCTCTTATGAAACTAAATCCTGTGACCGAAAAATTTATCTTACATTGGGGTGAGATGGGCTCGCAGTGGGGCGTTAATCGCACCATGTCACAGATACATGCGTTATTATTTATCATTGGCAAGCCACTAAATGCTGAAGAAATCACTGACACACTTGGCGTCGCGCGCTCTAACGTTTCAAACAGTATTAAAGAGTTGCAGCATTGGGGCTTAGTACAAAAGATTTCGATATTGGGTGACCGTCGTGACCACTTTACGACCAATACCGATGTTTGGGAGTTGGCACGTATTATTGTCGTTGAGCGTCAGAAGCGTGAGCTTGAGCCAACAGTGCAGTTTTTACAAGAACTCATGGACAGCCCTGAATTTGAACATGAAAATAATGAGGTAAAGTCACGTATCCGTGATACCCAAGAATTCGTCAGTACGCTAACCACTTGGTCATCTGAGATGCTTAAACTGCCCACAAGCATCCTCAAAAAAGTCCTCAAACTGGGCGCTAGTATTAAAAAGGTTTTGCGTTAATAGTAAGCTATATGATTTAAAATAAAAAATTTGAGATTTTATTTCTGTTTTGACAGAAATATATGTAATAGACATAAAGGCAAGCTAAGTTTAAGTGACACGAGCTTCAGTAAAAGTAGCAGCAATAAGAAACAGCAACGACAAATGGATGTGTAAAATGACAGTCAATCAAACACACGCTAATAAAGAGCAAGCCATTAAAAAGGCTATCGGTGCAGTCGAGTGGCAAGACTTGCGCCAGTTAACGCGTGGTCAAATCGCTTATAACGTTATTTTGCCTTATCCATTTTTGTTGTTGTCTTGGTGGTTCGCCAGTCAATCATGGTATGTACTAGCATGCGGGGCTTCTTACTTATTTTTTGCTGCTGCATTTCGCCAAGCGCACGATGGCTATCATCATAGTTTAGGGACAGGTAAGCGTACGACCACCGCCATATTACTATTGCTTAGCGTGCTACTGATGACCAGCTTACACAGCATTCGCGCCACTCACATGGCGCATCATCGTGATCCGCTGGGCGATAGTGATATTGAAGGCAGTCTAGCAAAAGTGTCATGGTGGCGCGCGCTGCTCGGCGGGATAACTTATCGGTTCGATATTTATCGTCAAGGACTGCGTCTAAGCAGCCGTCGCAATCAAAGCTTGGCTTGGTTAGAATTTGGCTTGATTACTTTAGTCATCTTGGTTGCCTTCGTACTGACCGTATTTACTGTCGCTGTTCCTGCTCTGACCATGTTAGCGCAAGTATTGATATACCACATATTGACCATGATGTTGGCCAATGCTAGCGTTGGCATCATTGCTGTGTGGGGCGTGCACCATGATTGTGATGAGACGATCGCTCGCACTGAGCGTAACCGAGTAGTCAACTTGCTGACCTTCAATTTACTCTATCACGTAGAGCACCATCTGTTTCCTGCCGTCCCATCCAACCATTTACCTGAACTTGCCAAGCGTTTGGATACCGCCGCACCACACCTGACTAAAGCACATGTGTTACCGAGTGTGGCTAACGTCATAGATTTTATTAATCATCGTTGGAACAAATTAAAGAATAAATCTCAAAATAATAATGATAGTGAGTGTCCTATTCGTAAGCATTTTGCCTAATAAGTAGGCTAAATAAAATCAAGATACTTATCCATCAATTATCCACGGTAGTTTCATGGGCTTTGCCAACGCCGTATTTATACTAAATTAACGATGAATGTTAATAGGATAAATATCATGAAAACGAATAACAATGTAAGTGCTTACCCTTACCTATCAGTGATTATTTTGTTTGCAGGGCTTGGTAGCTTGGTTGGTGGGCTGGTAGCGCAGCTGTTCTTGTTATTCATATTTAGGGATGCTAATTTTGCTCAAATAGGTTATCAGCCATTACTCTATGTTGGATTACTTGGTTTTATTCCTGCTTTATTAACAGGCATTATTGTCGCTACTCAACAGATATGGCGCGGTGATCATAAGAGTCTACGCACGACATTTTTAGTTGGGTTCGCAACATCCGCAGGTTATATGGGTGCAATCATCTTATATTTAGGCATAAACTCCTTGATAGAAGTTGGCGTGCTACTGGCCTTTATGATTGGTATAGGACTATTTGGTGCTATCAATTCAGCCATCGCTGGCTGCATTGCTTTACCAAAAGCATGTAAAAGTCGTTTTGATATAAGCGCTAAAAAAGAAGACGATGACTATAACGGATTAAGTTTTACTAAACGATAAGCGAAAAATATAAGGAATAGGACATGAATATTTTAATCAGTGGTGGATCAGGATTTTTAGGTAGTGCCTTTAGCAATGAAATTATGGCGCGTTATCGTACTCAAAATAAAGCGCTGCATATTACTTGGCTGACGCGTGATAGCAGCCAAGCCCATCCGAATGATATCGACATGATGACTTATGATGAGCTGGCGAGCTCGGATAAAAGCTTTGATGTTGTTTTAAACCTAGCAGGGGCAGGTATCGCTGACTCGCGCTGGAGCGATGAGCGCAAAGAGCAACTTATGACGAGCCGTATTAAACCTACTGAGTCCCTATTAGCATTTATTAAGCGCACCAGTATTAAGCCCAAGCTAATGGTCAGCGGCTCTGCGATTGGTTGGTATGGGACTCAAGGTGACAAACCTCTTACCGAAAGCAGTGGTTTTGAAACCGATTTTGCTCATCGATTATGTGATGAATGGGAGCAGTTAGCTTTGACAGCAGCCGAATATAGCGTGCCCGTGGCTATTGTGCGTACAGGTGTAGTGATTCATCCTGATGGCGGGATGCTCGGTAAGTTATTAACCCCATTTAAAATGGGCGTCGGTGGACAATTGGGTAATGGTCAGCAGATCATGAGTTGGGTCAGCCGTGAGGACTGGGTAGGGGCAGCGATATTCATCATTGAGCAGCATCTTGCTGATGATGCGAGCAGTCAAACCACCCATGAAAATACCCTACAGACTACAAATGATACGACAGCGGTCGTGTATAACCTAACGGCACCCAATCCTGTAAATAATCATACTTTCACCAAAACGCTTGGAGCATGGTTACATCGTCCGACCTTTTTTACCTTACCAAATTTTTTACTCAAGCTGATGTTTGGTGAGATGTCGACGCTATTAATTGATGGTCAAAAAGTATTACCACAAGCATTACAGGACGCAGGTTATGAGTTCCAGCAGCCAACGCTAGAGCAAGCGTTAGCAGGGCAGAAGCTTTGAATAGTTTAAGGTAGGTTTCATGTGAAACAAGGAGGTTAATATATTCTTTAAGATTATACTTTCGTAATGCATGATATTCCGGTCACCTCGCAGTATTAAGATGGTAAAAATATGGTTTCTAAAAGCGATGAAAATTCAAATTTAATGTTAAAAAAGAAAAGCATTAAGAAATCTTACCCTTGGTTAAAAGTGCTTATAGGCTTCGGTCTACTCGGTGGATGGGTAGGGGCTAACGGCATAACTTTCACGCTCTTCTTATTTGAGAGCTTCGTACCAAGACCGTGGCAAGGTTTTGATTTTCAGTACTTTATAGAAAATATATTTGAAGGTCTGGTTTTTAAAATGATAGTAGGTTTACCTCCTGCATTGATAACTGCAGGTATTGTTATTTATATAAAACTGTACCTTAGAACGTTTAAAAACTGGCTTGCCTTAGGCTTACTTGGTTTTATTGTAACTATTCCATTTAGCTTGATCGCTATGACAATGGCTGAATCAATAGATTTTGAACTATTTCTCTTAGCTATGTTAGTGGGCTTGTCGGGATTGTTTAGCGCTATTATCATAGGTGGATTAACTATTCCTAAGTCTTAAGTTAGCTAGGTTTTCATTAGAAATAAGAAATTTATTTATAAATAGAATTGTTTCATGTGAAACCTAAATGGAGGTGTGTATGAGTGACATCGAGGTTGGCGCTACAGCATCCAGCTATCCTAAAGGTAAAGTAATAAATCAATATGCACAATTTGGCGGGGCACTAGGTGGGATATTTCTATGGTTAAGCGTAGCAGTACCTGATGTCTTGTTTAATGACTATAATTTTGGTGGGCCCGAAATATTCAATATTACTAACGCCTATTTTATCACTGTATTTAATATAGTTTGGCTGCTAGGGTTTGCGCTGATTTTCTATGTGGTCTTTGGATTTATATTAGGACTGTTACCTTCGTTATTTACAGGTTGGATTCTTGCGCAAGTAAATGCTTATCGTAATTATAAAGGCCTTCTTATATCTTTAATTACTGGTGGTTTTATGGGCTTTGCCTTTCTATCAGCAACAGAGCTACCTTTGATCATTCAGGTTTTGACTGGTGGTATCAGCGCTGTGATTACAGGTCTTATCGCATTACCTAAACATAAATAAAATTTATCTAATTATTTCACTTTTGACAGAAATAAAATAAATAAAACTATGTAGCTAAATTAAGTGGTCGCGCCAGCAAGACAGCTACTGCTTATCACTAAGTAAGGAGAACATCATGCGTCATACTTCGTTAGCCAATATTGAATGGCAAGATTTGCGTCAGCTCAAGCCCACTGAGACCGTTTACAATATCTTTTTATCATTACCATTTTTATTATTGTCATGGTGGAGCGCGTGGCAGGGGTTTTGGCTACTTGCGCTGGCTGCGACGTTTTTCTTTTTTACTGCCGCACTTAGACAAGCCCATGATTGCTATCACCGCACTTTAGGTGTGAGTAAGGTCGCCACAGAGCTCATGCTATTTATGCTGAGTATCACCATGCTTTGTAGTACGCATGCCATTCGGCACACTCATCTCAATCATCATAGAGATCCGCTTGGAGACAGCGATGTCGAAGGTAACTGGGCACGCCTGCCGTGGTATCAGGCGATATTAGGCGGTGGTATTTTTTCGATTATGATTCAGTGGTTTGGTTTGACGCATGGTAGTCGCCGCAATCGCATTCTGGTTGCCTGTGATATGTTGCTCATTTTCGCAGTGATTGCCGCTGCTTTTATCACGATGCACCCAGTTTTGATCTATCACGTAGTGGTGATGATATTGGCCAATACGATGGTGGGATTTTTTGCGGTATGGAGCGTACATCATGGTTGTGATGACGTGGTATATGCCCGTAGTGAGCGCCATCCGCTGATTAATCTACTGACTTTTAACTTGCTCTATCACATCGAGCATCATCTGTTTCCAGCGGTGCCGACCAATCATTTACCGGCACTGGCTAAGCGCTTAGATGCCGCTGCACCGCAGTGGACGCAGCAACCAGTCATTCCTTTTTTAGCACCAGTCAATAAATACCAAAAACCTAGCGTGATTAATAAAACGAATAGCCTCGATGCTGAGGTATCACTCATAAAGGAGTCATAACATGATTATCCAAAACCATATCAACAGTTATAGAGAGCAAGCAAATTTGTCCATTACCATGTACTACGATGATGCGTGCGTGATATGCAGCACCGAGGCGCATAACATGAAAAAGCGTCAACCAGAGAAGATACGCTTAGTTCCTGTAGATGCAGGGCTAGATGAGCTGGCTATTGCAGGATTTAGCCGTGAGGATGCGATGACGTATATGTGTATGAAAGACAGCTACGGCAATTGGTACACACATATGGATGCTGTACGTCTGCTATATAAGACGGGCGGTGTTAAATGGTCACCGTTGTTGTTTTTGCCAGTGATCAAACAACTGGGTAACTTTACTTATCCGTATGTCGCTCGCAATCGCTATCGAATTCCAAACTGGGTGACCAAGATGGTGTATGGCACAGCAGTCCTGCAAGCGTGCGAAAATGGTGTTTGTAAAATAGCGCCAGATAAACGTTAAAGTGCTTTTACTGGCCACTATTTGGTTTTGTGGCAACAGCACCTTGGGCGTAAAGCATATGAAGTTTGCGTGAAAAAAAAGAGGCTATGTTCAGAGTATTCAGCTTTTGACGTAAGATAGCATCCTCTTTATCTAAGCAGACTTGATTATGTGGTTCTTTATCATTTTCACTCAGTTGCTAGCTGTTATGACCAGCGTTCTTATTTACTGGTTAATAAAGCCAAAAACTACGTCTGTAAAAGCTGCGCTGATAGCTGCTGTCTTTATTATTAATAATGTGGCTCTCATTTATGGTTTGACTGAGTTTTGGGGTGAGCGCTTTCATGTCTATCTGGTCGTTAGTATTTTACAAGGTTTTATGCTTTATGCTGGTGTGATAACCGCTACGGTGGCGCTACTCGTTTATCGACTCTTTAAACGAAAATCTCGTCCAATACTCTTGCGCGCCTTTGCCATTACGACTTATGTCGCCATTGTTAGCTTAGCGGTATTTAATGCTTACTTGCCCGTTGTACATCGTTTGACAGTCACTATAGATAAGCCGCTAGCTAAGCCAATGGATATCGCGCTTGTCTCTGATACGCATCTGGGTAGATGGTTTGGCAATCGACAGATAAAGAAAATGGTAAACCTTATCGATGCACAACATCCCGATGTCGTGGTTATCGCTGGTGACATTATGAATGATAATACCATTGCTTACGATAATACGAACATGCATGAGCAGCTATCAAAGCTAAAGGCACCGCTTGGTGTCTATGCAACTTTAGGCAATCACGATTATTTCGGTTATGATCAGCAGATCACACAGGCGGTGGAAAAGGCTGGCATCAAAGCGCTTGATAATGAGAGTGTGCTATTAAATGACTCGGTATGGCTGGTGGGGCGCTCAGATGATATTGATCGTACTAGACTGTCAGCCGAGGAGTTATTGATGCAAGTACAGACAGACAAACCGGTGATATTTTTGGAGCATCGTCCTAGCGCGATGGGTGAGGTCAGCGCCCTGCCAGTCGATTTGCATCTGTCTGGACATACCCATGGCGGGCAGATATTTCCACTAACGATATTGATGGATTGGTTGACACCGCTAAACTATGGCAGCAAAAAAATAGCCGATACGCAGTTTTTGGTGACCTCTGGTTATGGCATCGGCCCAGTACCTTTTAGACTGGGTACGCGTTCTGAGATTTGGATAATTACGTTGCAATCTGGTGTATAAGCCATTTAAATAAACAATGTTACCCTAATGATAAAGCCTCTACCATGTCTAAATGGTAGAGGCTTTTATTTGCTGTTAGGCTGGCTAATAGCTACTTTGCTCGTCTAGTCAGCTAAAAATATACTGCATTGACGCCATCATACTCAGGGATTTTTTCATGCGCTACGCATTTTTCATTACCATTTTTGTGCTATTGCAGCTGTTTAGTGTCGGCGCAGCTCTAAGCGTGCAATGGTGGTTACAGCCTTGGCAGACAGCAGGTTTGCAAACTTCGGTATGGGTTATCATATTCATTATTACCAACGGTTTGCTGCTACTCAGTGTCAATAGAGCATTTGCCAATAGCTATCGCTGGATCAGTGGTTGGATGTTGGCCATGCACTTTATGCTATTGACGGCTTTAGTTACCAGCCTGTTTTATGGTGGCTATTGGTTAATCACATCGCTAACTGTTAATGTGCTGGCTACAACGGCTACCGTCGATTTTGGGTTGCGCATATTGGCATTGGCAGTGTTTATCGGGTTGTTTGTTTATGCCCTATATAGCGCTTATGCGCCTGTGGTACGTGAGTTATCTATTGATATTGATAAGCCTTTGGCCAAGCCGCTACGTATTGCGGTCGCTAGCGATTTGCATATCGGGAGATTGTTTGGCATTGGCGCAATAGATAGGCTGCATCATCTCATAATACAAAATGAAGCCGACATATTGCTGATGCCGGGCGATATCATGGATGACAATACACAGGCATTTACCAAATATAAAATGGCAGAAAACTTGGCTGAGTTATGCAAAAGTTTGCCGTATGGAGTCTATGCAACTTTAGGCAATCATGATTTATACGGGCACGAGCAGCCGATTGTCCAAGCGTTGCGTGGTGCTGGCGTGCAGTTGTTAAATGACGAAGTCATACGCCTCACGCACCAAGGGCAAGCACTTTGGTTGATGGGACGCTTCGACAATCATAAGCGTCAGCGCGTCCCGACGACTGATCTATTGGCACAGGTTAATAGCGCTGAGCCGCTGATATTGTTAGACCACAGACCGAGCGCTATTACCGAGCACAGTGAGTTACCGATTGATTTACAGCTCTCAGGGCATACCCATAATGGACAAATATTCCCTGCCAATTTTATCGTCAAAGCCATCAACCGCTTAGGTTATGGCTATGAGATGATCAATAACAGTCACTTCGTGGTGTCATCTGGTTACGGCTTTTGGGGTATCCCATTTCGCTTGGGATCACGCTCTGAGATTTGGCTTATCACCCTCACTGGTCAGTAGGTTTTGCACAAAACAAGCAAACTCATTGATGATATAAGTTGTCTGATTGCCAAGACCTTGATGGACGCTCATTAAATGGATAAAACCATGCGGCGCCCCTAGTACCGTATACGTTTGCACCTCAACGCCTTCTTTTTGCAAAAGCTCGGCATAGGCAAGTCCTTCATCTCGCAAGATATCTAATTCCGCAACGACAATATAGCTGGGACACAGTTGCGCATTGTCACCATGCATGACTGAGATAAGTGGATGCGTCTGTGGTAGACCACTGTTCTGAGTATAGGCGGAATTAAAGACTTCTGCATCGTTGTGATCGAGCAGCAACCCTTCACCATAAAGCTCCCAGCTTGGATATTCAGCTTCATAATCAGTGACCGGATACAGCGGCAATTGTGCTAAAGGTCGCGGTAAATCAGCCAGTGAGTTTTTAAAGGTGTCATTGATCTTTTTATCGGCTTTCGTACCTTGATTATTATCTTGCCATAACGCATCGATAGGTTTGATAACCTGCTGTGCAACCAATGCTGCCAAGCATCCGCCCGCACTATCACCAGACAGTACAATACGCGAGGGTGATGCGCCAAGCGACTGAGAATGTTCAGCCAGCCAAGCGTAAGCTGCCAGACAGTCCTTAAGGGCAGTTGGCGCTGGATATTCAGGTGCCATGCGATAGTCGACACTCACCACCGCCCAGCCCGTTTGAGCACAGACCGTATGACAAAACTCATGGTGCGTGTCGATGTCACCGATACAAAATCCGCCGCCATGAAAAAACAGCATGGCGACTTCATCCGCACTTTTTCCCTCATTATTCTGCTTCGACTGCTGGTAGCAGCGCACGGTCATGTCACCGCCATCAGCATTGGCAATGGTTTTATCTTGCCAGCTGACGGTGTTCTCTGCGCTACCTGAAGCATCCGCATTTTGTTGCCAAACGCTAGGCGCTTGCAAGGACACCCCATCAGTGCCAAATTTCTGCCGGAGGTTGGGCAGCTTATCTATTGCTAACGGTCGCTTGAGCTTATTACTGACCGCAAGTATCAGGCGCAGATGGGCGTCAGCGAGGGGATATTGCTCCGCTGTAGACGCTTTTAATTGGTGATTAACTCGTTCGAGTAGCGGCGTTGGCAAATTATCCAGCCCTTTTAGCGTATGGTGCAAAATATGATGCTGGTGCGCATTTTTAGCGGCTGTTGTTTTGACGGTCTTAAGCGTTTTTGTCAATAAAGCATTGAGCGATGGCACTGGTAAAATAGGCATAAACCCTCTCTTGTAATCGATGTTTAAACAAAGTTAATCGGCTTTATAAGTGAACGATTAATATAGCAGTTAATCATAAGATTTATATGAGGGTCTGTTGAACATTCAAATATTAGGACTGCTGATCGCTAAAATCGCATCAAACTAGGCGTAAACCGACGAGAATGTCGAGACCTTAGCTAGGTTTACAACAACGTTTGGGGTGGTTTTAGCATCAGCCCTTTGGGGCAGGGCTATTTTTTGCCAATACATGGCGAAATTATCTAACCTGGAATGACTAGGCGTCAAAAATTTCACTGCGTATTGTCTAAAAAATAGCCACTGCCAGTGCCACATTTGAGTGTTCAACAGACCCTACATTCCAATCTATCTTAAAAGCTGGTCACCATAAAGTTAAGCGTGGCTCGGTGACAAAAACATCATCATTTGTACCCGTCATTTATCTTAACGTTGAGTGCTTTTTATAGTGTTAGTGACGATAATCCCTACGCCTTGCAATGATTTATCTGGCTAAAGCGAAAAATTCCTCATATTAGGCTTGAAATTTATGGTCATCACCTTTATCAAGCAGCTATTGAAGCGCATTTAAAAAAGAATGAACAAAAACAGTTAGGCCATTAATAAAAGCACAATGATCAGCCCTTGGTCGGTTTGTTGTGCCTTAAAACCAACCATTATATTAATAATCCTAAGGAGCTACCATGAGCGAGCAGAATACGAACCAAGAATCTCTTGAGCAAAATGTGTCACATGACAATATTGACCACGATGAGAGCATTTTAGAAGAAACCTTGAAAGAGTTTGATCCACAGAATAACTCAGGTGAAGAGATGACGATCGAAAATGACATCAATCTTGACACTTTTAAAGCCCGTATCGCTGAGTTAGAAGGTGAAGTAAAGCAAGCTAAAGAAGGCACCGCCCGTGCCAATGCTGAAGCTTATAACGCGCAAAAACGTATGGAACAAGAAGCGGATAAAAGCAAAAAATTCGCCCTACAGAAATTTGCCAAAGAGCTATTGGACATCGTTGATAATTTAGAGCGTGCCATGGAAAACGCTGATGCCAATGACCCAGTCGCTGAAGGCGTTCAATTAACGCACAAAGCGCTATTAGCACTACTAACCAAAAATGGCGTAGAAGTCGTTGAACCTCAAGGTGAGAAATTCAACGCTGACTTTCATGAAGCGGTAGGCATTGATCCAGACGCCGAAGCAGATACCGTCGGTACGGTACTACAAAAAGGCTATAGCTTGAATGGTCGTCTGTTGCGCCCAGCGATGGTTCGTGTCGGTCAATAATATTTGAGCCGATATCGTCTGAAGTAGTAACGCTTTAAGTCATCGGTTTATTATATAAGTGGTGAACAATCAGTTTTTAATTGTGCTAAACCTCATTATTAGTAAGGGTTTTCACAAAAAGTCACACAAAAGACAGTTTTTGCGTGGCTTTTGACTTGAAAAAATTAATAAGTAAACCGATATATAGCAACAAGTGACCGACTATGGTCTGAACATATAAGTATTTATATTGAAAATAAATTAGGAGCATTTGATTATGGGTAAAGTAATTGGTATTGATTTAGGTACAACGAACTCATGTGTAGCAGTAATGGAAGGTGACAAAGTCAAAGTCATCGAAAATGCTGAAGGTACGCGTACCACACCATCGATCGTCGCTTATAAAGACGACGAAATTTTGGTTGGTCAGTCAGCCAAGCGTCAAGCCGTCACCAACCCAAACAACACCTTGTTTGCGATTAAGCGTCTGATCGGTCGTCGTTTTGATGACAAAGTCGTGCAAAAAGACATCGGCATGGTACCTTACAAAATCGCCAAAGCAGACAACGGCGATGCATGGGTAGAAGTTAACGGCAAAAAATTAGCACCACCACAGGTTTCTGCTGAAATCTTGAAAAAAATGAAAAAAACAGCAGAAGATTATCTTGGTGAAAGCGTGACTGAAGCAGTCGTAACTGTACCTGCTTACTTCAATGACTCACAGCGTCAAGCCACTAAAGATGCGGGTAAAATCGCTGGTCTTGATGTAAAACGTATCATCAACGAGCCAACCGCTGCTGCACTTGCCTATGGCATGGACAAAAAGCAAGGCGATAGTACTGTTGCTGTATATGACTTGGGTGGTGGTACCTTTGACGTATCAATCATCGAAATCGCTGACGTTGATGGCGAGCAGCAGTTCGAAGTACTAGCAACCAACGGTGATACATTCCTTGGTGGCGAAGATTTTGACTCAGCATTGATTGACTTCTTAGTAGACGAATTCAAAAAAGACCAAGACGTCAACCTAAAAGGTGACTCATTGGCAATGCAGCGTCTAAAAGAAGCGGCAGAAAAAGCGAAAATTGAATTATCAAGTGCCCAAAGCACCGAAGTAAACTTGCCGTATATCACTGCCGATAGCAATGGTCCTAAGCATTTGGTTGTGACCATCAGCCGCTCAAAACTAGAGAGCTTAACGGAAGCGCTAGTACAACGTACCATGGGCCCTTGTAAAATTGCCCTTGAAGATGCTGGCATAAAAATTGGCGACATCGATGATGTTATCTTGGTTGGTGGTCAGACTCGTATGCCACTGGTACAGCAAAAAGTACAAGAATTCTTCGGTCAAGAGCCACGTAAAGACGTGAACCCTGACGAAGCAGTAGCAGCTGGTGCAGCCATTCAAGGCGCGGTATTGTCTGGTGAAAAAACGGACGTATTGCTACTTGATGTGACGCCATTGACCCTTGGTATCGAAACGATGGGCGGTGTCATGACGCCAGTTATCGAGAAAAACACCATGATTCCTACTAAGAAATCACAGGTATTCTCAACCGCTGAAGACAACCAGCCAGCTGTAACCATTCAGGTATATCAAGGTGAGCGCAAAATCGCTAACCAAAACAAACAGCTTGGTCGTTTTGATTTGACGGACATTCCACCAGCACCACGTGGTCTACCACAAATTGAAGTGTCTTTTGATATCAACGCTGACGGTATCATGAACATCTCAGCAACGGATAAAGGTACTGGTAAAGCGCAAAGTATCCAGATCAAAGCGGATTCTGGCTTGTCGGACGAAGAAGTTGAACAAATGGTTCGTGATGCAGAAGCCAATGCTGCTGAAGATGAGAAATTCGCTAACCTAGCGCAAGTACGCAACGAAGCAGATGGTCGCATCCATGCCGTACAAAAAGCGCTGAAAGAAGCCGCAGATAAAGTGACTGATGAAGAAAAATCAACAGTAGAAACGGCTATCACTGAGCTTGAAACAGCGGCTAAAGAAGATGACCATGATGACATCAAAGCCAAGCTTGAAGCATTAGACAATGCTTTCTTACCAATCAGCCAAAAAATCTACGCTGATGCAGGTGCTGGCGCTGAAGGTATGGATCCAAGCCAATTCCAAGAAGGTGCGGATGCTGCTGGTGGCAACCAAGCTGATGACGACGTGGTTGACGCTGAGTTTACTGAAGTAGACGAAGATAAGAAGTAGCACCAAATCCAAAAATGCGATTAGCTGCGTCAAACTCGCTTAGTCTACTCAATGTAGTACTTACGCTTGTTTTCCTTGCTACTCAAGTTTTTGAAAATGGTAGAATCGATAAGCAGTTAAATTAAAAAACGCATCCTTCGGGGTGCGTTTTTTTATGGCTATAATTTCTGTTAGTAGGGTCTGTTGAACATTCAAATATCAGCAATACAGTCGCGTTTTTAGGATGTTTTGACTATATGGCTGATTTAGGGTTTAAACGCACTCACAGTCAGTAATTCATAAGTCAAATTAACGCAAGACTGACCATCTTCGTTTTGTGCAGAAAAATGCTGCCAATAATCTGACTCAAATTGTTGTAAACGCGCTTTCGTCCATCTGAAAGGTTGTGTGTTCCTTGACGATACTTGCGTTTGACTGGTTGAGACACCCGTCAGTTTCATATGCTTCAACACAGCATAAGGGTTGATAAATGGTAAGTCGAAACGCTCAATTGAAAGCTCGATATGCTCGAAATCAGCATTCGTCAATGCTGACTGCCACTCAGTGATATCTGGGTAATCAAGGCCTTGACCAGTTAGCGCTTTAATTTGCAAAAAATTATTGGGCGTAAAGGTGCTGAAGAGGAGTTGACCTCCAGTCTGTAGACGCTGTGCTGATTGCGTGACAAAATTCAACGGATTATCAAACCACTGCACTGCATTGGCACTGACTATCAAGCTGTGTATTCCTTCCAAGTCCATGGTTTCAGCATCGCCAATCGCTATGTCAGCCGTTGGTAAAATTGATTGCAAGGTAGCCGCTTGTTCAGCGCACAATTCATTGATCAGCCAATGCTGGCTTTGGACATGTTCAGCCAGTAGTCGTGTCATTTGACCTGTGCCCGCACCAATTTCTAATACGCTGCTTTGTTTGGTATGAGCAATATTTTCTAGTAAATACTGACAGACTGTCTGCTGAATACTGGCATGCTGGTCATAGTCGCTGGCACTGGCAAAATGGCGAGCGATGGTTTGTTTTCTAGCGCTAAAACTATCAGGTGTAACGAGTATTTCCATAGATCTTATTACATCCAATTGAGCCAATTATCAATCGATATAGTCATTCCACTATAAAAATATTACTGCGTTAACCTCGCTTGAAGTATTAAATATACATCTACGTTCGGTTGCCTTGTACTACTTTTAAATTGAATCGACTATAGTAGGACCATTGTCCTTGCTAGATAGTGGAATTATAACTGTTGTATTAGCCGTTCACAGTCTTCGTTGGTTAGTTTGGCATTCATGACTAAGCGAATACGCGCGGTGTTTGCAGGAACGGTGGGTGGTCTGATGGGCAATGCGTAAAACCCTGCTGCCTGTAACTGTTTTGCTTTAGCAAGCGCACACGCATTGTCGCCTAATATATAGGGGATAATAGGTGAATCATAGCTTATATTTTGAGCAGTTGGCGATGTGCGGTGTTGTTGGTCGATGGCTCGACTAAGCTTGATAGAGATCTGTGCCAGATGTGTGCGTTGGTGGGTCAAGTTTGGCATTTTTGCTAAAATAAATCGGGTCCAAGCGTGATTGATCGGTGGCAATGCAGTACTAAAAATTAGTGGGCGCATCGTATTAATCAGCCATTGTTTGACGGCCTCATCACACATGATATAAGCACCCATTGAAGCAAATGCTTTACCAAAGGTACCGACCAAATAATCAATATCCGCCAACGTGTGTGTTTCTTCCGCCAATCCTAGACCTGTATCGCCAAGCACTCCAACAGCATGTGCTTCATCGACATACAGCTCAATACGAGCATCCCTGGATTTGAGTTGTATTAACTGAAGTAAGTCAGCACGGTCACCATCCATACTAAATATACTCTCGGTGACAATAATGATGCGTTCAACCGTCTCGTCTGCTTGTTCAATAAACTTGGCCAAATGCTCATAATCGTTGTGACGGTAACGACGATAGGTGACAAGTTTGCTTTGGCTTAGCCGCATCCCATCAATAATACTGGCATGCACCAGTTTGTCAGCCAAAATGAGTGTTTTGACTGGTAGCGCCGTCAGAGCTGGCAGGATACCAATATTGGCATGATAGCCACTATTGAATACCAGCACAGATTTTGGGGTAGATAGGCCTTGTTCACCTATGGCAGCTTGATACCACGCTTGCAACTCAGACTCTAGTGCTTGCAACTGGGTATCGTTGCCGGTGAGTAACCGCGAGGAAGTCGCACTCATCTTTGGTCGTTGTGCCGCTGGTAACCGATCTATTTGCTTGAGAAACTCGCCTTGCAACTCTGTATCGCTACCCAAACCTAAATAGTCATTACTGGCGATATTCAGCAGTGTTTTACCTTGGCTCACCACATAACGTCCTTGATGTTCTAAGCTTGGTAAACTGCGGTATTGCTGCTGAGACTTCATATGCGTCAATGATTCTTGCAGTTGCACCACGATAGAACTTGTCATATTGATGTCTTCCTTTATCTTATTTTTGACTTTTTAGCATTCATTGACTGCCTGATAAGTAGGAAGTATTGCACAAATCGGCTACTTGTAACAAAAAATTTCATATCTCGACCTTTGTAACCCATAGGCTGACAAACGCTTGCAAATCTTAACTCTGATGCCATCAAACACAGACAGACTGTATGAAATACTTTGTTACTATATATTCATCGTTAGCAAGCAGGGCGATGAGGCTTAGAAAGCCATTAAGAATAACTTGCTTGCCCATATAAGTTAAAGGAGCTAATAATGAAAACTCTACAAAAAACTCTATTTGCACTAGCAGCTGGTTCTTTACTAACGGTCAGTGCACAAGCAGCCGTCTCTTATGGTAACGGTTATACCGGTCAGCCATACGTTGGTGTTAAAGTCGGTCAATTCGATCTAGACGTCGATAATGCTGATGATCCAACGGCCTATGGTGTATACGGTGGCTATAACTTCGATCCTAACTTCGGTGTTGAAGCAGAATATGTCGGTTCAGATGATGCTGATTACAGAAACGGTGATCTCGATGCCAAGACTTATGGCGCTTACGGTACTTACCGCTATGCTTTCCCAAACACGGGACTATACGCTAAAGGCAAACTTGGTGTCGCCAAAACTGAAGTAGAAGGTGACTATACTGTTGGTCCAGTTAGAGTGTCAAACTCTACTAGTGACACAGGTATCGCTGGTGGTGTCGGTCTTGGATATTCAGTAAACCCTGACTTCGGTGTTGAGGCTGAATACTCAATGATGGACAGTGATGTCGATGCTAAGTTGTTAACCGTTGGCGCACATCTTAAGTTCTAAATCTCAGATAGTTTCATGATAAAAGCAAGAAATGGTCAGTCTACTGGTCGTTTCTTACCCCAATAATTCATATAAAAGCAATTAAAAAAAGACGATATTAGGAGAACACAATGAAAATTCTACAAAAAACATTACTTGCACTAGCCGCTGGTTCTTTAGTAAGCATGGGTGCACAAGCAGCCGTTTCTTATGGCAACGGTTATACTGGGCAGCCGTACATCGGTGCTAAAGTCGGTCAGTTTGACGTAGACGTAGATGGCGCTGATGATCCAACCGCTTATGGTGTATACGGTGGCTATAATTTCGATCCTAACTTCGGTGTCGAAGCAGAATATGTCGGCTCAGACGACGCAGATTATCGCGGCGGTGATATCGATGCTAAGAGCTATGGCGCATACGGTACTTACCGCTACCAGTTCCCAAATACTGGCTTATACGCCAAAGGTAAACTAGGGGTCGCTAAAACTGAGATAGAAGGTGACTTCACCCGCAATATCGGTAACACTGAAGTCAGAACTGAGACTTATTCAGAAAGTGATACCAGTCTTGCTGGTGGTGTAGGCCTTGGTTATTCGGTGAATCCTAACTTCAGCGTCGAAGCTGAATACGACAAGCTAGGTAGCGATGCTGATCTTATGACAGTTGGTGCACAGCTAAAATTCTAAATGATTGCTAGTTAATTATAGAATAAGAAACGATCGCTTCGGCGGTCGTTTTTTTTGTACGAAAAAAACACGCTGCAAGTCACTAAAAAAGAATGCATTAAAAACAATCTTCTGCTAGAATCTCGAATTCAACAATAGTTCAGCTAACTTATATGCCCTGTTATGTTTACTCAGGCTACATTTTAGTTTTATTTAACAGGAATATAGATGAATACTTTACAAAAATCTTTGATCGCATTATCAATGGGTTCTTTATTAAGTGTGAGTGCGCAAGCGGCAGTTAACTATGCTGGTCAGCCGTACGTTGGTATTAAGGCTGGTAAATTTTTAGTAGATACTGACGATTTAGACGATCCCACTGCTTATGGTATTTATGCTGGTTATAACTTTGATCCTAACTTTGGTGCTGAAGTTGAGTATGTAGGCTCTAGTGATACTGACATTGAGACAGGTACTAGTGCTATTAAAGCTGAGTATGACCTTAAAACTTATGGTGCCTATGGTACCTACCGTTATCAATTCCCTAATACGGGTCTATACGCCAAAGGCAAACTAGGTTTTGCTAAAGCTGAGATTAATGTTTCTGCTAGTACTTCAGGATATTCTGATAGCGATAGTGATAGTGACAGCGGTGTCGCTGGTGGTATTGGTTTAGGTTATAACGTCAATCCTAACATGAGTATTGAAGCTGAATATGATTATGTTGCTGAAGACACTACCTTATTAACTGTTGGTGCACATTATAAGTTCTAATATGAATTTATAACTTTAACTTTGATATTTTCAAAGTTGAATCAGTTAAATAAAAAAACGATCACGGATGTGGTCGTTTTTTTTGGTTGAGGCATTTACAAATACTCATTAGGATTTTTCCTCCACTCGGCAAAGTCAGCAGTATATTAATGATTTTTAAGACATTATTAACCTAAAAATGTGCTACATTGAAAGCTAGAATGACAAAGACAGGGAATATATCAATGATTGAGATGCTCTGGATGATTGAACCGTGGCATTGGCTGGTATTAGGCTTTGTGCTACTGATTGTCGAGATGTTTGTTCCGACATTTGCCAGCCTTTGGTTTGGTGCTGCTGCTATTATCGTCGCGGCACTGTCGTGGCTATTACCTATCTCGTTAGCCGTCCAAATTGTTATTTGGCTGGTACTTTCTGCGGTGTTTCTATTGGCATGGTTTAAGTTTATTAAGCCTCTGTCAGTGGATCGTACCAAGGCAGGGCTAGGCGGCAGCGTCATTATCGGTGAGACTGGTATGATTATCGTACCGCCGCAGCCTGAAAGAGCGGGCATGGTACGGTTTAGTGTGCCTATCGTGGGAGCGGCTGAATGGATGTGCCGCACGAAAGGGGAACAAGTGGCGGTCGGTGATCGGGTGATCGTGACAGATATCGTTGGTAATGAATTGGTCGTTAGTAGTATGAAATCGCAGGCAGCGATAAATAAAAGTGTGCAAGTATAATAATAGGGGTGAAATATGGAAAGTTTCAATATCGTAATGGTGGTCTTGATCGCGCTGGTGGTGTTTACCGTATTTAAAGGTGTTCGGATCGTACCGCAGGGGTATAAGTGGGTCGTGCAGCGTCTTGGTAAATATAGCCAAACACTAGAACCAGGGCTAAACCTCATTATTCCTTATGTTGACGATGTGTCTTATAAAGTGACGACCAAAGACATCGTGCTCGATATTCCTTCTCAAGAAGTTATTACGAGAGATAACGTCGTTATTATAGCGAACGCTGTCGCTTATATTAATATCGTTCGTCCTGATAAGGCGGTATATGGTATCGAAGATTATGAATACGGTATTCGTAATCTGGTACAAACATCGCTACGTTCAATCATCGGTGAGATGGATCTGGATAGCGCATTATCTAGCCGCGACGAGATCAAGGCCAAACTCAAGCATGCCATCTCAGAAGATATTTCTGATTGGGGTATCACGCTAAAAACAGTAGAGATTCAAGATATCAACCCGTCAGCGACCATGCAGACAGCGATGGAAGAGCAGGCAGCTGCTGAACGTCAACGCCGTGCGACAGTGACGCGTGCTGATGGTCAAAAGCAAGCCGCTATCTTAGAGGCAGATGGGCGTTTGGAAGCCTCACGTCGTGATGCAGAGGCACAAGTGGTGCTTGCCAAAGGGTCAGAAGAGTCTATTCGTTTGATTACCAATGCCATGGGCACTGAAGAGATGCCGATTGTTTACTTACTGGGTGAGCAATATATCAAGGCGATTCGTGAGCTGGCTGAGTCTGATAACGCAAAAATGGTGGTATTACCTGCTGATATCCTCAGTACAGTGAAAGGTATGGTGGGTGATAAGCTGAAGGTTTAAGCAATGGTGCTTTGATTACATGTACTTTGATCACATGTTCTTTGATCACATAGCTACAACTTATAAAAATAGCCAGTGAGTATGCGAAGCACTGGCTATTTTTTTGACTTAAATTTGATCATACTATTTTTGCTGGTTTTTCAAGCGCGAAACATGAAACACCTTTTCTCACATAATAAAAATACTGATACAAGGAAAAAACAATGACCAAGCAAAATCCAGATATTAAAATAATCTCAATAGAGAATTTCCCTCAAGGCAGCCCATTACCTTATACCGTGCTTGATGCGACCCATATTAATGCCGCCTATCCTGAGCAAAAATTAGAGATTCGTAGTGGCGGCTACGGCTCAGACGCAGCGGCACATCCAACCAATGCCAATCAGTTTTATGTACTTACTGATCGAGGTCCCAATGCTGATTTTGATGGGATTGCGGGTAAAGGTAAGCAGTTTTTAGTGCCGAATTATACACCGTCTATCGGGCTATTTGAGTTACATGAGGACGGCAAAATTATCAAGGTAAAAGAGATAGTGCTAAAAGACAGCAATGGCAATCCTATCTCTGGGCTACCAAATCCAAAAGCATTGGGCGGGACTAATGAGGTGCCCTATGATATCGATGGTCAGCCGATAACCATGAATCCTAACTTGCCTTTTGATGCAGTGAGTAATCCTATCAAGACTGATATCAATGGTTTAGACCCCGAAGGACTCGCTGCACTTCCAGACGGAAGTTTTTGGATTAGTGATGAGTATGGTCCACATCTCGTCCACTATGACGCGGATGGGTTAGAGATTGAGCGTATCAACCCATTTGCTAGTGATGAGCGTAACAATGTGATGATTGATGGCACGCCAATTTTATTACCGATGGAGTTTACCAAGCGCCGCGCCAATCGTGGCATGGAAGCATTAACGATTACGCCAAATCAAATCACGCTGGTAGGCATCATAGAATCGTCAATGGACAATCCTGACAAATCAGGGCGCGGTTCTAGCGTGACACGGGTTATTACCATTAACCTAAAATCTGGCCAGATCGCTCAATACTTATATCGTCTTGATGTAGCGGAGCATGTGGTGTCAGGGTTAGTCGCGCTCAGCGATCATGAATTTTATCTCATTGAACATGATCGTAAATTTCCACTCCAAGATGAGTCGGCAAAAAAATATATTTATAAAATTAACCTCTCTCAGGCAACAGACATAGAAACCATTAGTACTGCCAACCAGCTAAAGGCGATTAAACAAGATGAGCATGTTGGTCTAACCGTCGAAGGAAAAACACTTGAGCAGCTTATTGCAGCTGATGAAGATAACTGGCAGGTACTTGAAAACATCAATATTATGCCCGTTAAGAAAACCTTAGTCGTCGATGTACTTGCTACTCTAGATTATCCACATGACAAACTTGAAGGTCTGTGGCTACGCCAAGATGGCTCACTTGGGTTGCTAAACGATGATGACTTTTCTATCACAGATTCAGCGATGATAGATACGGACATAGTAGGGCGGGATAATAAGAAACCAAAAAGCACCGTTGAACATAAATATCTCGATAAAGAAAAAACCATCATAGATGCCAATAGACTGTACATCGTCATGCCTATTGAGTAGTGATAGGTGGCGGATGGTAAGTCGCCGCATTTATCATAAAAAAGACCTCAAGCGAGGTCTTTTTTATTGCTAATAATTAACTCAAAAGCCAGTCTATAGTCAGTAAAAAGTAATATCTATACATGATGCACTGCTGATATCAATTTTCCTTGCTTGCTGTGCCTGCGCAGACAGAGGCTACAAAAAACCGATATCAGCAATACCGTCGCGTCTTTAGGATATTTTGACTATAGTTAGATGACTTTAGAAAAGCGATTTTGATGCTTCTTTGCCAAGTACTCGTCAAATACCATGGCGACGTTGCGACCGAGTAGGCGACCTTTTGGTAAGACCCGAATCCCAGCGGCATCCATATCGATGAGCTTGTCATCTTGCATCTCGCCCAATTGCTGAATCTCATCAATGAAGTAAGTAATCGCATCGACACCGAATTTCTGATTCACATCTTTAAAGTCGATATAGTCGTGGCAGAGCAAATTCATAATGACATATTCACGTAAGCGATCTTTAATCGACGTTTTAATCACTTTTACCGCTGGCATGATAGTAGGGTTGTTTTTCGACGCAGCGATATTGGCCTGATACGCTTGTAAATCAGTATCATTCTGCAAAATATAACGGGTATTGGCATTGGCAATTTGACTGATAGAGGAGACACCAAAGCCTAGCAAGTCGCAGTCACCCATAATGGTGTAACCTTGGAAATTACGATGCAGTTTGCCCTCGCGCTGCGCCACCGCTAGCTCGTCATCAGGCTTGGCAAAGTGATCAATACCAATGTATTGATAGCCCGCTTCGGTCAGTGTGTTGATGGTATTGCCGAGCATGGCAAGCTTAGCCGCTGGGTCTGGCAGGTCTGCTTCTTTTATTTGACGCTGGGCTTTAAAGCGTTCTGGCAAATGAGCGTAGTTAAATACCGACAGACGATCTGGTGACATCTCAATGATGCGGCGTACGGTTTTATCCAAGGTTGCAGGTGTTTGATGCGGCAGACCATAAATCAGGTCAATATTGATAGAACGGAAACCAAGCTCGCGTGCCTCAGTGAGCACATTCTCGATCATTTCTGCTGAATGCACACGATTGACAGCGATTTGTACTGTTTCGTCCAAGTCTTGCACACCTAAGCTGACGCGGTTAAAACCAAGATTGCGTAGCGTTTTTAACGTCTCGTCACCCAGCTCACGGGGATCAATCTCAATAGAGTAGTCGCCCTCACCTTCGGGTAAAAATTCAAACTGGGTCTGCAAAAAATCCCACAGTTGACCCATCTCTTCATCACTTAAAAACGTCGGCGTGCCTCCACCTAAATGGAGCTGCTTAACGAGTGGTTTACTGCTGCCCTCTGGTGCAGATAATAAACGGCGCTTGTGGCTAATTTCAGTGATTAAGTACTGCAAATAATCGCCTGAGTCGCTATTTTTTTTGGTGATAATTTTATTGCAGGCACAGTAATAGCAGAGATGGCGACAGAATGGGATATGGAAATAGAGCGATAATGGCGCACGGGCTTCGCGATTTTGGAGAATGGTTGTTTCAATGCCATCAGCGATTGGTGAAAACTCTAATGCCGTTGGATAAGAGGTATAGCGTGGCCCTGAACGATTGTATTTATTGATAATCGATTCATCAAATGTAGGTAGCTGCTTGGTCATAATACTGCCGCGCGTACTGGCGTAAGGGTTGTCTGGCTGCATGACAGGGCGTACCGTGGTGGGTTGCTCTCCTGCACGATTATAAGGCTGCTGGGTGTTTGTTTCAGAGTGTTCTGTCATGTGGCATTCCTTTTTGATGCTGTTTGCGCCTATTAAAGCAACCTTATCCACTGGTGATAATAGATAACGTATCAGCGTCTTTTAGCGATAGTAGTGACTTGGTTTGTAAAGGATAGTATAGCAAATCCTTGCTTATAATAGGGTGATTGGCAAGTTCCCTTAGCCTATGGATTTACTTTGTTTTAAAAATAGAAAAACCCCCAGAGTCTATCTGAGGGCTTTTGCTTATATTAAAATAACGAAGAATTTTATTCTCTTAACTCAATTTTAGCACCAACTGCTTGTTTAGATACTTCACCAGCACTAAAAGGCAGACGTATCCAGTCTTTGTCTGCATAACGACGGGTTTGATCACGATGGAAAGGACGTGTGGTATCACCAGCTTGCGAGAAAGCTAACAGCGCTTCCACGACCGGACCTTTGCTATCAAACGTTACCGATTGCATATAAGTTGGACCATTAGTAATTGGACCATAAGTGCCATCGCTGTTTTGACTTGAGCTGGCGACGTTGAAGATGCCTTCACCACCGAAGCCACCATGCATAGGGATTTTTTCACCGTTTTTGTCCGCATCAATAACGAATTGTAAGCTACCTAACGGTGCGTCAAGCGCAATATTTTTACTATTGTAATAGCTAATAGAGTCGCCCAAAGCTTTACGTGTTTTATCATTGATGATTAAGTCACGAGGCGTGTTAACAGGGTCAGCCTTATCGAAGGGAACACTAAATCCTGCATAACTACTAAACCCAAAATTGGTCCAGAATTTTCTAAAGACATGAGCACCTTTACTATCAAGATTGTTACGACGATCCCAGTTACTCAAGACAGTACAAGCTTGAGTGGCATCGATAGTCCCACCGTCAGTCAAAGGTAATGTCGGATTAGCTTGGCAATCTGCCAAAACATCATCAAGCACTAATTCAGCACCATAACTGCGATTTCCGTAGACGACTTGTTGCATATTATCAAGATTAAAGGTATTTCCGCCTAAACCATCTTTATTACTTAATCGATCAAATATTTGAGTAAAGGCCATACGAGTACGTGGAGATAATGGCGCGGCATCTTCAGAAAGCGGTAACAACCCACGTCTCAATAACGGTGAAAACCCTGTCAACGGCTGTTCTGCATTACTAAACCAATAGGAGTCATTCGAGTTTAGAGCGTAGTCATCACGAATTAAGAATGGCAAGTTTGAACCGCCAAAAATACCTGCTTGTGGTGAATCAGCATCATTGCCCCATTCACAGGCAGCTTTACTGCCATCTAGTGCGGGCAAGTCAGATGCAATCAGAGCATTCAGGAAAACCCCCGCATTAGTACCACAACTTTCTAGCTTTTCTCTAGTGACATTAGGTACGGTCGAGATATCAGCATAGAGCGCCTTGCCATTACGATCGGTGGCGATGGTATTAACAAAGCCTAGGCCTAAAGTAGTCTGCATTCTATCGACGAGATCCTCAACGCTAGTGGCCATGTTCATACTGCGCCACTGATTAAGTGCTCTTGGATTTTCAGAGGCGGCATCACGAATCGTATAAGCCAGATTGTTCGCACCCCATGTTGGCAAAAGACCATTGAGCAAGTTAGCCGCGAGCATAGGCCCATATTGAGACAAATAAATAGGTTGAACCAACGTTTGATTGTCTGGCAATTGAACCGTCACATCGACTTTTTCGATATCACGTTCCTCAACGACACCCGCGCTATTTGTGTATTTGTATTTCAAAGGGTTGCTATCTACTAGATTAAGCTGGTAAAGCGTAAAGCGTTTGGCAGTTGATACGGTATGACTCCAAGCAACGTCTTTATTAAAGCCAATATTGATAAAAGGTTGACCTTGTTGGGCGGCGCCCATCACGTCAAGCTCGCCTGGTATCGTTGTATGAAACTCATAAAAACGCTGGACACCGTTCCATGGCTCATGTGGGTTACCATATAGGACACCACTATCTGTCCCTGTCACCTCACTACCAAAGGCATAAGCGTTACTACCGCCATTCAATACATTGATAGTCGTCATGTCAAACTCTTCATCTGACTCTACTGTAGGCTCGACGCTACTCATTCTAGAGCTACCTTGAATGCCAGTAGTTGCAGGAGGAGCTGCCGCTACAATACGGCTGACAAAGTTAGAGAGCCCACCGCGTAGATTGGCTTTACCATAAACTGTCAGTAGGTCATCAATAGTAATCTCTCGAACCCACTCAGCGTTAGCACAAGCAGGATCAATATTCGCCACACCTTTATCTCGCAGATAACGGCTAAAGCCTGCTGCATAGCCTGTGACCGCATCGATAGTTTCAGGATCTTGAGCCGCTAAGAATTCAGCTTTTCTCTCTGGAGAGTTGTACCAAGTATAAAATACATCGCTATCAACATTACCTTCATCGCCTAGATACAGCATGCTCTGACCGCTAGCGACGACAACTTCTTTCGCTAGTGAGCAGAAGTTATCTTCAGCAAACGCATAGCCGACACCGTAGCCCAGCCCTTTATAATCCTTTGCGGTAATATGAGGTATACCAAACTCGGTACGTTGAATGTCAGCTTCATACGTCGATACAGGGGTAGGGGTATCAGTATCGCCATCGTCATCGTTAAAGCTATTATCACTATCAGAACAGCCGAATAATGCTAAAGAAACAGCCATTGTGAGTAGGGTGAGCGTGGGCGCTCGCCGATTTTTAATCAATATATTCATTGTTTTCACCATCCATGGTTAGTTTTTACGATTTAAGGCGCTGATAATCCATTTACCTAGCCTGCTTTAAACGCTCAATAAATTGCTATTGTTGCTTTTAGTGTACAAATACTCACTAATCATATACCCAAAAGAAAACACTTTGCTAGTCAGTTAACAAAATTATTTGTCAGACAAAAATAAAAGTTAATAATTATTTTATTCTTTTAAATCATAGTTTTAATCATTAAAAACTTAATAGGTAACATTTATTAAAAGATGAGGGCGTGAAGTAGTTGGGTAATATCTCGATATTATCTGCGCTGTTTTCCTCGTTTGACTGTAATTTACCTCCTTTTTATCACTATTTTTAAAATGAGGGCACGGTCTAGGATGCGTACTAGAAAATAGACGTTTAGCAGCAATCAAGCCATTCGAATGATAAAAAACACGACATTTGCGCGTTGATAAATAATGCTCTATTATCAATAGCTCCCTGTATCAGGAAACGCTGATGTCGTTTGCTCAAGTCTATACCCGTTCAGTCGTCGGTTTGCACGCACCCAAGGTCATTATTGAGGTGCATTTATCGCAAGGCTTGCCAGCATTAACCATCGTTGGTCTACCAGAAGCTGCTGTGCGCGAGAGTAAAGATCGTGTGCGCTCAGCCATTCTGAATTCTGGCTTTCAGTTTCCCAATCGTCGCCTGACGATTAATTTAGCGCCAGCAGATTTACCAAAAGATGGTGCAAGACTAGATTTGCCTATTGCTATCGGCATATTGGCAGCCAGTGACCAATTAGACCCAGATGTATTAGCAGGATTCGAGTTTATCGGTGAGTTAGCGCTCAATGGGAATTTACGGCAAGTCACTGGCAGCTTGGCAGTAGCACGAGCTATAAAGGCGGAAGTGTTGGCGTCCAAAGTATTACAGACGGCAGATAATGATGAACTAGAATTGACGGAGCAGGGTCAAGAACCACAAACGCCGCAGTTAATCGTCCCGATCGATAATGGTGCCGAGGCTAGCCGTGTCGAGGGTGTAGAGATATTGGCGGCGGATAGTCTAAAAGCCGTTTGCGATCATTTGCAATCATTGACCAATCCGAATGCCACTTACGAGCGTTTAGAGATTGTACCGCCCGCTGCGATAGAAAAACACACGGGTTATAAAGTAGACTTGGCTGATGTCAAAGGCCAACATCATGCTAGGCGTGCGCTAGAGATTGCCGCCGCTGGTGGTCATTCGCTGTTATTCACAGGGCCTCCCGGTTCGGGTAAGACATTGATGGCCTCGCGGCTACCGACTATCTTGCCGGATTTGAGTGCTGAGGATGCGTTAGAAGTTGCCAGTACTTATTCGGTGGCAGACAGTGATTATGATTATGGGACAAGGCCATTTCGGCAAGTTCATCACACTATATCAGCGGTGGCGCTGGTCGGTGGTGGCTCACGTCCCAAACCGGGCGAGATTACCCTTGCTAATAAAGGCGTGTTATTCCTTGATGAATTACCAGAGTTTGATCGTACCGTGTTAGAGGTACTGCGCCAACCGTTAGAGGCGAAGCAAATTACCATTAGCCGCGCCAATTCACAGATGACCTTTCCAGCCAACTTTCAATTGGTGGCAGCCATGAATCCTTGTCCGTGTGGCTATGATGGTGACGGCTCAGCAAGATGTCGCTGTCGTCCCGAGCAAATTAAACGCTATCAAGATAAGCTATCAGGCCCGCTGCTTGATCGCATTGATTTGCATATTACCGTACCCGCGTTACCGATTGCCGACTTGCAAAATGCCCAAGCTGGTGAAACCTCCGAACAAGTGCGGATTCGGGTGGCTGCCGCGCACAAGCATCAACTCAAGCGGCAAAAAAAGGTCAATAATGAGCTTAGCCCTAGCGAGATTGATAAATATATTCAGCTAGGAGAGGGCGAGCAACAGCTATTACAGCTCGCTCAACAACGTCTAAATTTATCGGCACGCGGCTATCATCGAGTCTTGCGCGTTGCTCGTACCATCGCAGACCTTGCCGACAGTATCGATATTACAAGCGCTCATGTGTCAGAGGCATTGAGCTATCGAAGTAAGTAGCTGGCGTGATGTTCAGTTATTTGTCATTTATCCTTATAAAAGATAATCAACCAAGGCAGCAAAGTCATCAAATGCTTTGGTAGGATTCAGTTCACGAATGTCTTGCCCGTAGTTGTAGCCATAAGACAGACCAAGGGTATCCATATTGGCGTTTTGTCCAGCTAAGATATCGTTTCTAGAATCACCAATCATGATTGCTTGCGCTGGGTTAATGTCTAACGCATTGCAGACATGCAGTAGCGGCGCAGGATCTGGTTTCTTAACAGGCAAGCTATCACCGCCCAGCACTTCAGCAAACAAATCCTGCCAGCCAAAAGATTGTAATATTTTAGGGACAAAACGAATGGGCTTGTTAGTCACTAATGCCAGTATATAACCTGCATCTTTCAGCTTCTTTAGTCCGCTATCGACATCTGGGTAAGCGACGGTTTTGCTACCGCTGATATTGTTGTAAGCCTCAAAAAACACCTGCTCGGCATGATCAGCTTCCTCGACCGTCAACTCACCTTCTAACACCTCTACCTGACCCACCAACGCGCGCTCGACCAGCATTCTGGAGCCATTGCCGACCCAATTACGTATGCTGTCAATAGGGTAGGTCTCTTTGCCAAGCGTGGTCAGCATCGCATTGGTCGCATCAGCCAAATCTGGCACGCTATCAATCAGTGTGCCATCAAAATCAAAAATCAAAAGTTGCTTATCCATTGTTCCTCACTATTGGAAGTCGTTATATTTATTATGTTTGGTATATCGTGCCATACCTTAGCACAGTAGTGTTTTGAGACCAGTCAATTTAGTGTTCTACTGTTCTTAATATCATAAACATCAGCAGTCACTCGATATCTTTGTAACGTTCACGATGCTCTTTCTTCATTTTTAGATAATCTTTGTTCTCGCGGCAATCATCCCATTTTTGTTTAAAGATACGCGCTGACTCTGCTTTGATTGGGTCTTCCTCTTGCCGTGGTAACTCTGCGCGACCATGTGCGCCGCTTTGGCCTTTTTTATCATCGGGCACTGGCCCTTTGTACTTCTTGCCGCCTTTGTGATTGGCATAGCGACGCGCACGCGTATAGCCCATTTGAATAAATTTACGCGCCATATCGGCACCGACAAAGTCATCAGCTGCCAGATAATCTAAAAACATTTGATAAATAGCCTCGCTACTTTCAGTCGCAATATCAGGCGTGGCAAAGCGCCAGTGCGGCAGTATCTCAGACTTATAAGGCTCTACCAATAATACGCCTTGCTCACCGCGACCGACGCGATACAGCTCAGGCTGCGCCCGCAAGTCTAGGTTTTTATAACCCAAATCATAATCAAACTCTCTCATCGCTTATCCCTATTAGCATTTATCTGTCTTATTTATCATTATCATTGCTATCGAGTATACTGAGCACTGCCGTCTAAAAAACAGCACAGAAATGTTATGCAACCGTGACAGTAAGCGTTTAGCATAAGAAGCGTAGCGAACAGAATCAATCATTGAGCAGGTCTGAGTAGGTTAAGGTCATGACAGTTAATAAAAATATCCTAAATAAAATCAGCTTAGCCGGTGCGACTTTTGCGATGTCGTTAAAAAGTACCTTTATGATATCAGCGCTGCTGCTCATAAGTGTGCTAAGCACCAATGCCGCCCATAGCGCATGGTTTGAGCGTTTGATTCCGCAAGGTGAGACCTATACGGTACGTGAGATAGATCGTGATTTGGCATTCGTCATTGATGGTTTTATCTATGATGCGCGTACTTCTTGTTTTTTGGCCGTGGGCGATCGGGTGGTTTTTTTTGAAGGCCGTCACGGTATTGATTACCGTGCGACCATTTATGACTTGGATTCACGCGAGCGTTGTAATTTATTATTACGTGGTCGGCTATACGAATAAGAGAAACGCATGAATAAAATCAATGCTAAAGAATACGATAAAAATTAAGCATAAAAAAAGCCCCAAACATTAAATGTCTGGGGCTTTTTAGAATTCTTAAACGAATGGTGGCTCGAGGCAGGTTCGAACTGCCGACACACGGATTTTCAATCCGTTGCTCTACCGACTGAGCTATCGAGCCGTCTTCGTTGAGGCGCTATTAAACTAAATATAGGCGTTACTGTCAAGTAGTTTTTGCATCATAAGCGATAAAAGATTAAAAAAATGACTTATTTATCAAAATATCGCTTTTTAACGCTAAAACTAATCTTTGACACGCAGAAGCTCATACTCGCTCATGATACGGTGAATATCCGCATCAGCAGGGACAAACTCACGCACGCCTTTTTTCACTTCGGCATCATAAACAAGTTTAATAAACTTGGCATCGATAGCACGACCACGATTTTGGGTATGAACAGTAAGATACTGTAAGCGCTTGGCATCAGTTTGCCCGTCATCAAAACAGGCAACGGCAGCGATAGGCTTGTCATTGAACATACCGACATATAGGTATTGCCCACGCTTAAAGCCTTGCTCAACGATATTTAATACCTCGAGACCATCAGGCTGCGCGTCATCGCTATCGTACAATGCCTGCAAGCGCTCTGCTAGCTCATTGTCGCGAGCAGGTTTTTTGATAAGTGGGGCATCCAAGCTATTAATGGCGATCGCTTCTAAAGGCATGGCAGTTCCTATAAACAAAGGGTTTTATAGTATAAAGTAGCAGTATGACACAGCACTATGCCATAGAGAGTAGGCTACAGAATATGATGTCTCACAGTCAGTGCGAGTCATGATTGATAATACTGAATACACTATTTTAGCAGAATGAGGTAATTTTGTGCGTGGTTTACCGCTTGACCGTGGCGGTAAATGTTAGGGTTTGCTATGATGAGGCTATATAATATTTAGTACGTATAAACCCTAATGCCTTGATATCTTTTGTATATATCATTTTCTAATACATTTTTCGCTAGTACTGATTCAAGTACTAGCGACAATGAAATAGGCGCTTTTTTGCCCTATTTATTGACCGCTTTTCACTGATAAAAAACTGATAGAGAGTAGCCATGACCGCCAATACAACGACGACTGCTGACACAACTGAGCAAACTGCACCAAAAAACCTAAATCTACATGGTCGCCCTGAACGTATCGCGACCGTTGAACGCATCACTGCTGAAACGCAAATCACTTGTACCGTCAACCTTGATGGTACGGGTCAAGGTACTGTAGATACTGGCGTACCGTTTTTGGATCATATGATTGATCAAATCAAGCGTCACGGTTTGTTTGACTTAGATATCAAATGCAACGGTGATACCTTTATCGATGATCATCATAGCGTGGAAGACACGGGTATTACGCTTGGGCAAGCTTTTAATAAAGCATTGGGCGACAAAAAAGGCATCCGTCGTTACGGGCACTTTTATGCACCGCTAGATGAAGCGTTGACGCGTGCGGTTGTCGATCTATCAGGTCGTCCGGGTTTGCATATGGACATTCCATTTACCCGCTCGCATGTGGGTCGTTTCGATGTTGATTTGTTCAGTGAGTTTTTCTACGGCTTCGTCAATCACTCATGGATGACGGTACATTTAGACAATCTAAAAGGCAAAAACAGCCATCACCAAATCGAATCAACTTTCAAAGCCTTTGCTCGTGCGCTACGTATGGCTTGTGAATATGATGAGCGTGCGTTGAATACCTTGCCATCGACCAAAGAGGCATTTTAATGGCTAAAGTGACCAAAATTGCACTACTAGATTATGGTATGGGTAATTTACATTCCGCCAGTAAAGCATTGTCAGTGGTAGGGGCGGAAGTCTCTATCACCAACGATCCTAAAGTGGTGGCGGCAGCAGATAAGATCGTCTTCCCAGGTGTCGGTGCTATGCGTGACTGTATCGCTGGCATGCACGAGGCAGGGATTGATGACGTCATACGCCATGCAGTGTTTAATAAGCCCGTTATGGCCATCTGTGTGGGCATGCAGGCGTTGTTTGAGCAGTCATCTGAAAATGGCGGTACAGACTGTCTTAGTATTTTGAACGGCACGGTAGAAGCCTTTAACCCTACGTGGAAAGACAAGCAAGGTGCTACGATTAAAGTACCACACATGGGCTGGAATACGATCAGTGGTATGGACTTTGAGCATCCATTGTGGACGGGTATCGAGGACAATGCGCACTTCTACTTTGTGCATAGCTACTACTGTGAGCCTGCCGATAGCTCACAAGTTGCTGCTGTCTGTGATTATGGTCAGCCGTTTTGTGCCAGCGTCATCCAAGACAATCTATTTGCCACCCAATTTCACCCAGAAAAGAGCCATACCGCTGGCTTGCAGTTGTTAAAGAATTTTGTAGAATGGGATATTTAGCAAAATATGCGTCAAATATTTGATTTAGCAATCAGGTATGTTCGCAGTGGCGTAACCTGAGCGAGGAAGGAGTAAAGCATTGCTTTGCCCTCACGCAAGAGAGTTTGCATTGTCGCAAACTCTTTTTTATTTTAAATTTATACTTAATTGGTTTTTATTTATACTCAGCTATTCTCTATCTCTTATACACGGAATAAAATCGTGGATTTTTATATCTTCAAAAATAGTGTCGTGAATGCCACAGGATTGGAAAAAGATGCTTTACATATTTATGTAGGCATCAGCGTTTATCTACTAAGCTTAATCCTGATGCGTCCAATTTTTAAGAAGTACAGCGTTAGGGCATTTATTGCTTTAATTATGGTGACAGCTATCGCCTTATTGGGTGAGTATTTGGATAATCGCCAGACGATTACCGAGCTTGGCCTCTCAGCGATAGGCAGCGCAGAGCTTAAAGCCAGCATTCATGATTTGATCAATACGTGTCTGCTCTCTTACGTACTATATGGTTTTACCGTATGGACAAAGAATTTTCAGTCAGTCAGTAAAGTTAAACCCATGATTAAACGACATCAAAAAACGGACTATTAGAGTCCGTTTTTTATTTTGCTCTTTGCGCTCATAATTGCTTATTTTCTGGCTTCATCATACAACTCGCGTACCACTTCACCAAATCACTTTGATACCATGCTTTTGCGTTTGTTCGTCAAGAACAATACTCCTATAAGAATATCCACACAAATGACGTCTAAAATAGCTTCTGCTTAAGTAGGTAGCTATTGCAGCGGTTGTAATTTGACAGATTAAACACGCTCTCTTTACAAAGCTTACGAAATATAAAAAGTCTTATCTATTTAACCCTTTCTCAGTTTGTTATTTTGTATTCAGACTATAGTTACATCGATATACCTAGTAGGTTTATCGACTCAGCTGTCCATGACTATTAATAATAACTAGGAAAAACTATGAATATCCAAGATTTATTAGGCAAGGCCAAAGATACTTTAGGTTTAGAGGCGCAAGAAACCGAAGCGGGGATTTTTATTCCTTCTAAATCATCACTGAAACTTGCCGCACCTAGTAAAACCAACTATGACCATACGGAGTATGACGCGCCGTACACTGGTGATAAAAAGATTCTAATGGTCTGCACCGAAGAGCAGTACATGACCATGGAAAATGGTAAAAAATTCGATACCGGCAATCATCCCGTTGAAATGATGGTACCTTTACTGCATTTTAAGCAAGCAGGTTTTAAGGTAGACGTTTTCACCCCTACAGGCGAGTCTGTGAAAGTTGAACAGTGGGCAATGCCAGACAATGATGACGACGTCAAAAAAATCTATGCTGAATATGAATCAACACTGAATAACCCAAAAAGTATCGCTAACTTTGTTAAAAACGATATGGCTGATAGTGAAGATTATGCAGCAATCTTTATTCCGGGTGGTCATGGCGCGATGTTAGGTCTGCCCGAAGACCAAAACCTTGGTGAATTGCTACGTTGGGGTCATAATAGAGATTTATTTACTTTAGCTATTTGCCATGGCCCTGCGGCTTTATTAGCCGCTAATCTCGACAGTCCTAATGGGTCGGATAAGTCTGAAAGCGACTTTATCTTTAAAGGCTATAAGATGGTAGCGTTTCCTACGGGAATGGATAAGCAAATGCCAAAGCTCGGTTACCTGCCGGGAACTATGCCTTGGTACTTCGGTGAAAAGTTAGAAGATTTGGGTGTCACTATTAGCAATAAATTGGCCACAGGTAACACTCATCAAGACAGAAAACTGATCTCAGGGGATGGGCCATTGGCTGCCAATGAGTTTGGTAAACTAAGTGCTAATGAATTACTAAAAGCGCTTAGCTAAAAGGTTGGTAAACTTTTCATCTAATATAAAATAGATCGTTTCATAGCATAAAAAAACGGACTATTAATAAGTCCGTTTTTTATTTGTTGTGTGAGTTTATGACTACTTGCTTTGTGCTTCATCATACAACTCACGCACCACTTTACCAATCGCTTTGATACCATCAGTGAGTGTCTGCTCGTCAGCCGCGATACTCATACGAATACACTCGTGTGCATGCTGATAATCGCTGATATCGACACCAGGGAAGAAGTACTGACTTGGTACAATGAGTGTGCCTTTTTCTTTTAAAATCTCGTACAGCTCAACCGTGCTAATCGGCAAGTCTTTAAACCATAGCCATAAGAAAATCGCGCCTTCAGGCTTATGAATCATCAATGGGTAATCGCCCAATGCTTCTTTTAACAGCTTCACGGCAAGGGTTGCCTGCTTTTGATAAAATGGCTTGATGTCGTTATCTGATAATTGCTTGATACGATCGTTTTCTACTAGTGGTGTCGCAATCGCTGCACCAAAGCGTGTCGGCGCTAGATTCACTACTGCATTCATTGCGCTGACCGCTTCGATCACTTTCGCATCGGCCACGATAATACCAGTACGCATACCGGGCAGGCCAATTTTAGACAGGCTAAAGCATAGAATCGTATTGTTATCCCACGTCAAATGCGCGTCTGAATAGATGATGTTAGGGAAGGGCATACCGTAGGCATTATCGATGATAAGGGGTATGTTATAACGTTTGGCAATCTCGGCCAAATGCGCCATTTCGTCATCGGTCAGTACGTTGCCAGTCGGGTTGGTCGGGCGTGAGCAGCAAATCGCGCCGATACGGCCTTCCTTTAGTGCTGGCAAGTTCTCTAATGCGTCAAAATCGACACGATATTTAAAGAAGCCTTCCTCACCATCATGAGTCACTTCATCGATATGTGGCAATACCGCAGCGAAATGCTGACCTTCGACATGCACGTCGCTATAGCCGATATACTCAGGGGTCAATGGTAGTAGAATGGATTTGTCGATAGATTCGTTATGCTCATCAGTGAACGCACCGCCAAATAGATTAAACAAATAGAAAAATGCATTCTGTGAGCCATTGGTCAGGGCAATATTTTCTGAGGTCAGATTCCAATCATAATGACGGTTAAAGAAGCCAACCAACGCATCGATAAAGGCCGAATCACCTTGCGGGTTAGAGTAGTTCGCCATGCTGATAATCGCGCTACTATTGGCCTCACCTGTATCGTTATCCGTGCCAAGCGCCTTATATGTCTCCAAAAACAACTCATTAACGGCATCAATTTTGGCAGGGTTACCACCGCCCAGCATGTTGACTGGCTGATCGCTTTTTAGCGCGTCGCCTAGATCGTCCATCAATTGTGAGATGCCAGTGGGCTGAGTAAATTTTTGACCGAATTTTGAGAATTTCATAAGGCTACCATGCTGTTTGGGAGAGTGTTATAAGTTGGTATTTAACCGATAAAGTTGGGCTAGTATAGCAAATGGTGTGTCAATTATATAAGTAATCAGGTAGCTTGATAGATATCGGTGTTTGAGTACTAAACAATTTATAGCAACCTATAAAATACTTTATCAGGTAACGTGATATTGTTAATTTCAACCTCATAAGAAAGTCGGTTAATTCAGTTATTTTTAAATTACATCCGTTAAGCAGTAATAAAAGCGACGCAAAGTTAGTATTTCAAGTTTTTATGCTGATATAAATTAACAACACTGACTAGAAAATATAAAAATGTAAAGCAGAAGGCAACGCTACAGCAGTTGTGGTTTGAGTGGATTTGTTTTAAATAATAAAAGGAGTGACAATGAATAGCGTTCACAATTTACTTAATGAAGTTAACCTCAAAACTAAACCAATCGAATCGTCAGGCTCAAAGTATACTATACCAAATGAAGTTTTTGAAAGATTGAAACTTAATACGCAATTTAAACTGTATCACCTTGAAGATAATTTCAACGCACCTTGTTGCTGTGCTTTCTTTTTAGTTGATAATGAGTGGGAAAAAGATAATCTTAGAGCATTAAAAGAACAGACAGGTGCAGATTTATTAATTGGCATACAAACTAGTGATAAATTTATGGCAACTAATAATGTCATAGACGGTATTGTTTGCTGCGAAATTGAGCAAGCTCATAGGATTGTGCATCAGCTCCAAGCTATGTTAAGTGTACATGGTAGCTACATTGCTATGGATCTAAATGACGTAATCAGTTTGTTTGATCAATGCCCATATACTCAATATGCTGAATCAAAACTCTATTTGTCAGACGACCTTACCAAGCAAAATAAACAAGAAGTAGATGAGTTTATAGATAAACTACCGATAAGGAATGTTAAAAATTTACTGCTATATACTCATTCAATTGAATCTACAAGTCTAGAACAGTTTAGTGAAATCGTAGAAATGATTGATCGTAGAAATGATGATTCTGACATGTTCTTACACGGAATGGCGCTGACGAATACATTAAACTATGCTTATATCAGCGTAATGTATCCTATAGAGCCACAACAAAGTTGATAGGCTAAGACTCACCTCGGTGTTTGAAATATTGTAAGATTTTTAATATGTTTCAGACTTTAATTAAAAATATATTGGCTCAGTAATTAGAATTTATATGCTTGGTAATAATTTAATCAGTTTTTGTCTTGCCTGCTTTTTCTCTGTGCTGAAAGAGCTAGGGTGGTGGATACGATAACATTGAGCTTCATAGTCAGGCAGTTTAAAAGCCCATAAATTCTTTATAGGATAGCCTTCAATAGTTGTACGCTCTCTTAATTCCGAATTTGGAAAATATCTACGTCTTGCAGTAACACCTTGATTGCCTGTCGCAAATATAATGATGTCGGGGTTTAGAACCTCAATTTGAGCGACAATAATTTTTTTAGAAATAGTTTCTATCTCTCTTATCATGTTCTTATCTTTCATGTGGTTAATATGCTTACCATTATAGTCAGTGGCATAAATATTAGCCCATAATATACCGTCTTTGCCGCTCTTTTTCGCAATATCACGTACGAAATTAAAAAATGATTTGCCACGAGTATCTTTTGTATCTTCTTTTAACTGATTTTGTACAAAGTCTTTACTTTTATTCATTGACCGCTTAATTCCATTTTCATTGTATTTGAAATCATTCCAATTATTTAACCAGCCTTTGGTTTCTCTACCAACAATTAATATTTTATTAGGTGCTTGTTCGTATTCATCATGTACACTACCCAAAAGTATTTTTGCTAAGCCTTCATAAGATAAAGATTCATCTAAAAAATCCTTATGCTCTTCAGAAATACTCATATAACGCTCAAACAATTTTTCTTGTAACATTTTCTTTTCCTAATTAAAATTATGTTTATTGAAAAACCCCTCTATAAAGGGGTTTTTCTTTGCAAAACCAAAAGTGAGTACAATTTTTTAACGCTTATCACCTTAAATCATCGCCCTTACCCTCGCCATAATCCCGCGACCAATCACCAATCTCACATAAATAATAGCAATGGCAAACAGCAACATGACTAACGCTACACCGCCAATCGCCAAGCTTGTCCACGGCACACTAAACTGTAGATTGAACCATTGCGTGATGGCTGCCCATGCGCCAACGCTGGCGATGACAACGGCAAAGGTCGCTGCACTAATACCAAGCACACCTAGCTCTAAAATATTGAGCATATATAGATCGCGCTTTTGCATACCGAGCAGTCTAAATGACGCGCTGTCCTTCATGCGATCTTGCGAGGTAGATAGTAGCGAGCTGATCAGCACCATGACCCCAGTGAGTAGGGCAAGCAAGGTGAACACATAGACCAAGCGGCTCATTTGTACTACTAGCTCTTGGATTTGCTTGGCAATGGCCGTACCATCAATGGTGGTGACAGCAGGGAACTCGCGTACCAGTTTGCCTTGTAGCTCTGGAATGGCACTCTCTGACACGTGGGCAGTAGCAAACTGAATCTGCGGAGCAGCGGACAGCACAGACGGCTCAAATAAGAAATAGAAATATGGACTTGGGCCACGCTCATAGCGCGTACGAATACTGGTGATTTGCCCGATGATCTCGATACCCTGAATGTTAAAGCGCACCTGATCGCCCATACCGACATTGAGCATACTGGCAGCGGTGTCCAATATAGACAAGGGTTTGACTTGTTCATTTGTCGCATCGATAGGGGTGTATAGCGCGTCATCTGTGAGTGACTCAGTAATGTATTCGGTCTCCATGACCGTATCTGCGTAGCTCAAGTTAAAGACACGCGTGGGATCATCAAACCCATCTGCAGGCACGATATCTTTTGCCACCACATCATTGGCCGTCTCCACACGCGCACGAATGACAGGATAATAAGTGACGGGCGCCTCAATGATCGCATCAATATCGTCGTGTTGATCGCTCTGCACATCGAGCAAGAATAAGTTAGGCGCGTCTTCAGGATAAGCATTGATAAACTGCGCATTGATACTGTGATTGAGCGTGGTGATAAGCGTCAGTACCGCCACCGATAGCGATAAGGTGACAAAGAACAACGCAGATTGGTTGCCTTTACGCGCAAGGTTATGGATAGCGATACGCTGCATCCAACTGATCTTGGTTTTCGTCGCCACCTTGGCAAGTAACCACAGCCACCCACGAGCCAGTAGCCAAAATATAGCCACCAGAGCAATCAAACCGCCCAATAGCTGTGCCCCTAATGACAGCGAGCCAACTTCATAAGCAAAGAAGGCATACAGCCCTGCCAGCATCAGCCCATACCACAGTAATGGCACGCGTCGATACCAAGGCAGATTTTGCGTCTGCGTGCTCGCACCTTGACTAAGTAGGGTCGCGGGCTTGGTGGTGCTCAGCGTACTCAAACCACGCTGAGCGATCAGTAGCGTCAGGACTAAGGCAATCACAATGGTCTTGATGGCGCTGATTGGATTGATGGCTAGACCAACGTCAGCAGGCAAGATAGCCACCAGATACGGCTGGCCTATTTTGAGTAAGCCCAGACTAAGGGCAATCGCTGCGATACAAGCGATGGCAGTCGTGATGATGAGCAATTGATAATAGCTACGTTTGAGTGAACCAAGCGGCTCGCCTAGCGCCAAACGAATGGCATTATTGGACTGCTGCTTACTGACAAACGCACTAATGACGCCATACATGGCGACCGCAGATAGTAGTAACACCGCGATGACCAGTAGTTTTAAAAACATCAATACATTGTCAGAGATACGTGAGACGGAAGTATCTGCTGACTCGGCATCAGAGAGCTCGATATCGGGATAATTGGTCAGGATATCTGTGAGCTTGTCACGCTGCGTAGTTATCAGCTCTGGATCGCCTGCCATCTCAATGCGGTAGTTTATTCGGCTGCGTTGACCCAATAGGTTGGTCGCTGCAAGCGAGTCTTGATGCATTAAGACACGACCACCGAACCCAAATGTGGTCAGCGGTCTATCAGGTTCTTTTGTCAGTACATCACTGATCGTAAACTGCGCATCGCCAATGGTGATACGGTCACCGACCTTAGCCTGTAGGCTACTGAGCACTTCTGGTGCGACGATGACACTGTCAGAGGTTAGCTGCTCCCACAGCGGCTGTCCTGAGGCAAGCTCCGCTGTACCGTACAAGGGATAAGACGGCGAGACCGCTTTAATGCTGGCAAGCAAGGTTTGCTCATCATTGACCAGCATGGCGCTAAACTGATAGTCATACACCGTCTGCGTATCGGGGATGGTTTCTACTTGCGTCAATACTTCACTTGGCCAGTCTTGCTTGCTGTTTAGAATCAAATCCCCACCAACGAGGGCGCGCTGATTATCATTGATATAGCGATCGACAGACTGCTGCACAGAATCGAGGGTTAGGTAAGTTGCAAGCGATAGGGTTAATGTCAGCAGAAACAATACCGGATATACCCAGCGCTGCCACCAACTACGGCTGAGTGCCTGTGAGCCCAGTGTTTGACCGCTAAAGAAACGGTTCCCTTTGGGATTAGTAGCCTTATTATTGATAGCAGTATCGCTTTTTGTGATCGTAGCTTTAGTCATAATTTTTTGCTTAATCGGTAGACGTATTAAGAAATTTTAGAGTGTATCATCAGGTAACCAGATATAGATAAAGTCAAACAACTCTGCATCTGTCATATCAGTTAATGAATGAACGAGTTTTTTATCTTTAACTGTCTTATATACTGCGCTAGCTACTACTTTCTGGTAAAGAAGAGGCTTACCTTTTGTTTGTTGTTCAAACCAGTGTTTATTTATTTTGCTAGGTAAATTATAGAACAAAGAAAAATCTAGCTGTTTACTGAGGTGGTTCAACTTTTCATATTTATAAGTATCAAAGTAATATAGATGTCTTAATGCATCATTTTGTAGTGTATTTTGCTCATTCTGTAGCAAGTCTAAAAAACAAAGATACTCATCATCATTTTCCATAAAGTACGTCAAAGGGTATAGGAAATAATTATTTGCTCTCAAATATCCCTTACTTATTGCTTGTAGAGTAAGCTGACTTATCTCGTCTCTGTTGGCATTGATGAAAGGTTTTGAGTAATGCTCTAATATAAAAGAGAGCGCAAAAGTAATGGAATAATCGTCTAAGTCAGCCATCTGTTTCAAATAATAAAGCGCGTTATCTAATTTATAGATCGAGATTAACTGATTAATTGCTTGGCTATAATCTTCGGTTTCAAAAGTGAACTTTCCAGCAAGTAAGTCTTTTGCCAAGTTTTCTATCTCAAGAGTTCCCATTGAACTAACCTTATTGAAGTAGAGCATTAAAGAATAAAGGGTGAACTCCTGTTTATTCATCAATTCGGCCATCATGCATGGTGATGACGCGATCTGCCATCTCGGCAAGCGCAGGATCATGGGTCACGACCACCAGTGCCGAACCGACTTGCTGTCTTAAGTCCAATAATAGTTGCATAACTTGATCGGCATTTTGCTCATCTAAATTGCCTGTAGGTTCATCCGCAAACACAATCTTTGGGTGCGATACCAGCGCTCGTGCCACTGCTGTACGTTGTTGCTCACCGCCTGATAATTGGTTGGGTAAGCTATTACGTCTATGCCCTAAATCGACCGCATCTATCAGTTCGTCTACCCGTGATGGGTTTGGACGTCTGGCAATATCAAGTGGAAAGGCGATGTTTTCGGCGACGGTCAGTGTTGGCAGTAGATGAAACGACTGAAAGACAAAACCCATGTCCTGTTGACGAATGACTGCCAGAGCATCTTCGTCAAGACTGCTAAGCATTTGACCTGCTAGCGACACCGTACCGCTATCGGGATAGTCTAATGCTGCGAGTAACCCTAGCAGAGTAGATTTACCCGAGCCTGATTTGCCCATGATGACCACAAACTCGCCCGCATTGACATACATATCTACGTCTTTAATGATGGACAGCTTTTGCTCACCGACTTGCACGGTTTTATTGAGTTTATTAGCGGTGAGTAGGGCTTCTTTTTTAGAATCGGCTTGTGGCATTGACGTGGCAATCGAAGGTGATGATGTCATTACAGTGTCTCATTTGTCGTATTTTTTGTCATATAGTCAGGTCAATATGAAAAGAGTCAGCGTGACTGATATAAATTTTTTGTCGCCTCTGTCTGCACAGCAAGCAAGAAAAATTTGTACCAGTCACGCCTCATAATGTCGTATATCTATTTTATTTCGTATCGACTATATCGTTTTGAACCGTATCAGTTGAACTGTCTGCATTGGCTGTTTTTAGTGCTTCCAGTTTGGGCGCTAAGATAGGCAAAATATTGTCATTGACGATAATTTTGTAGCCATCTTTAGTCGGATGAATCGCATCCGCTTGATTGAGCTCAGGATCACCGCCGACACCCTCTAAAAAGAACGGAATAAGCGTCAGGTTCATATCTTTAGCAATACGAGGATAAATGGCTGAAAACGAGGCGACGTAGTCACTGCCTAGGTTGTCATAGATCGACATGCCGCCCAAGATGACGACACTGCCATTGTCTTGTAAGTGCTTAACCGCAGTACGGATGTTGGCTTCAATTGTCGCCACATCGATACCACGTATGGCGTCGTTAGCACCGATGGTCAATATCGTAATATCGGGTTTAGTTTGCGATACCCAATCCAATCGATTGACTAACCCCGTACTGGTTTCACCGCTCAATCCTGAGTTGATAACTTTAGCGTTATCGTAACCCATCGCTTGCAGACGATCTTCCAACTGAGCAGGGTAGTTGTCATTTTTATCCACCCCAAGACCTTCCGTCAGGGAGTCGCCAAGCGCTAAAATAGTCAGTGAGGACGAATTGACTTGTTGTGCGGCAGCACTAGCACTTGTGGTTCCTTCAACCGCTACAGGCGCATTTATAGTTGCCGCTTCAGTGGTTTGTGGCTCGTTAGTCGTTTCTGTGTCAGGAGATTTTTGACAGCCACTTAGCACCAAGCCTACTGTCAATATGCCGATACTCATCTTGTAAATGGTTGTGCTATAAACAGGTCGTTTAAGTAGGTCGAAGTTGTTATTTTTCATCATAGATACATCTCTTAATCAATCGAACCAGTGTAGCAAAATAAGAGGATAATCAATATTATCTTAAAGTTACGGCAAGTATAGTCAAGGAATTTTAGAATCGCTACAAGGCGATCGACCGCAGATAGTACACTGAGTACATCTAGGCCGGGTAACACCGTATCGGTTTAAAAGTACTCTGACTATAGATTCATTCTATCTTAAAGTTTCTTGCCATCAACCATCGCTGGGCGACTCACTAGCCAAGCAATCACAACGTTGATGATCATCAAAATGAGCATGATGAATAGCGGCAAATCCCAGCTGCCAGTCGCCTCATGTAGCCCGCCTGTCCCTAGTGGACCAAAAAACGCAATCAAATAACCGACGAATTGCGCCATGCCAGACAGCTCACTAGATTGGTTGGTCGTATAAGTACGTAAGGAGAACAGCATCATACTCAACGTAAAAATAGCGGAGCAGCCAATGCCCATCAGGCCTGACCACAGCCAAGCGAGTTCAGTAGATAAATAACTGATGCCTAAAATACCAATGACATTTAACACCGCTGCAAACACCGCCAGTGCCTGAATAGGGCGACCACGGTTTACTAGCCATGTTAGGCTCAAGATGGCGATCGGTGCCATAAACTGGAACACCGAAGCCATTTGTCCTGCTTGGACTGCGGATAGCCCTTTACTCACCCAAATAGACGGCAAGAAACTGGCAACGGTATAAAATAATAGTGATTGCAGCCCCATAAAGACCGCAATCTGCCAAGCAAAAGGCGTACGCCACATGGATATTTCTGAATACTCGGACGTAGGTAGCACAACCGTTTGATGACTAGACGAGCCTAGACGCAAGCGTAAAAATATCCAAATAACGATGGCAAAAATACCCAATAGCGACCATCCACCCAGTGCCCATTGCCAGCCCACTTGCTCAGATAATGGTAGTACCACTCCTGCGACAATACCTGCCGTTACTGTCATCGTTAGACTAAATAGCCCTGTTATCAATGGAATATGCTTGGGCGTGCGCTGTTTAATAACAGGAGCAGCTAAGGTATTCGCAAAACCGATAGCCAAGGTCAGCAATAATGTACCAACTAAAAACCCAGACCAAGTCGGGATAACGGTACGGACAACCATCCCTACCGTTAATAATCCAATCATCGCAATGAGCGTATTCTCAAGCCCAAATCGCTTACCAATGGATGGTGCGATCAGTGCGCCCACCGCAAAGCTCAGCATGGGCACTGCCCCTAGCCAACCAATCTGCGTCTCAGAAATATTGAGTGCCTCTTGTACCACTGGCGCAATAGAGCCAAGAGCAACGATCGGTGCACGCATATTGGTGGCGAGCAAAATCATGGCGCATAAGACGAGCCAAAAAGTGAAGCGTGAGGAGGGTAGGTTGGATGAAGAGGATAGATTGGATGAGGTAGACATAGCAGCACAACGATGACAATGAAAAAGAACACGTTATAAAACAGCGCCGAAACATCGTCGCTTGTAAAATAACACCAAAGAGCATTTATCCAGACACGTACCTAGACGGCAATCGACAGCATAAATCAGAATGAGAGATCGTTGTATAGTCAGGTCAATATAAAAAAGAGACAGCGTGACTGGTATAAATTTTTCGTAGCCTCTGTCTGCGTAGGCACAGCAAGCAAGAAAAGTTTGTGCCAGTCACGCATCATAATGTCGTGTACCCATTTTATTTAGTAGCGACTATAGAGCGTAAACCATACGAGTTTTCTAGACTGACTTTGCTAAATCGGCAGGCAGGTTAGTAAGTTGTATGTATAGTTGCTTCGAAACTTTATTTGAGACATTGTTTTGAAGCGTTATCTCGAGTTGCTGCTTTAGAACAGTGATAATAAGGGATGGCGATAATAAAAGATGGCATCGCACAATAAAAATAGCGCCAAGTCGCTTTTAAAGGACTTGACGCTATTATAAGAATAGAGGCGACACAAATACTACCAGCGTATGGTAACAACTATGGCTGTTAGACTGATTTGCCTAATTGAGCCGCTCTGAGCGCATTTTCTTGGTGCTCTGCGATGATTGAGTCGCATTTATTGGGATCATTGCCACAAAACGAGCAATTTTCATCACCCATCAGTTTAGCAACACCGCCGCAAGATCCTCTAAGCGGCTTTTTTTTGACCATATAACCGATGCCCATAAACAGAAAGAACAGGACGAATACGGTAAAGGTAATAGCAAGCATGGGAAGCAATTGGCTAAGCATAGAGGAGACCTCGTTTTAAAAATGGGGCAGTTATCCATAGGGATAACCTATTAATAGTATAGCAAATTTTTACGCCGCTCGTTGATGCTTATGGTGTGCTTTATAGCATCACACTAGGGCGTGTCCTCATTTTAAAAATGAGGACACGCCCTAGAAATTTACGGTTGTTTATCTGCTCGCAAGTTTTTCATTGCCGATGTCTGTACTATTTGCCAATCATCAATACTGTCCAAAGAATCACTGGGTTTGATACCATCAGCTAATACAACAAACAGTGCGGCTAGATTTTGTTCGTTAGCGACTCTCAGTGCCTTTTTATAAGGCATGGCAGTCAGTGCTGTTGCCCATGCATCTGCCAATGCGACCGAGTCTGCAGCAACCGTGACCGAAGGGGCGCCGCCCACGATAGGCTCGCCAGTGGTGGGGTCGATCGTGTGACTATAGTGCTTACCATCAAAAACGATCGAGTTGCGATAGTTGCCAGACGTCGCTAGATGCATTTGAGTGGTAGTGTTTATAGGTTGACGAATGGCGGATATCGTTTGGCGTTCGCTGACGGTGCTGCCTTCAATAGGGGCATCAATCGCAATTTGCCACGGTTGTTGCTGGTTATTCACGCCAGAGGTCGCAATTTCGCCGCCGATCTCAACCATATAATTACGAATCTGATAATCGTCTCTAAGCACATCAGCGATGACATCGACCCCATAACCCTTGGCAACGGCAGAAAAATCTAGACCAACACCATCTTTGCTTTTATAGATCGATTTATCTTCTTTTATGATGCTTTCAAAGTCTACCAATGCTTTTGCTTGGGCAATCTCAAGTGCTGTTGGCGGGCTTTGTAGACGCTCGACGGTCATAGTGCTGCCGAATCCCCACGTATCGACCAATGGCATGACAGTAGGATCAAAAGCACCGCCAGATTGTTCATAAACGATTTGTGAGACATTGAGCACGCGACTAAAATCAGCGTCGATAATAATAGGGATATCTCTACCCAATTGATTAAACTTAGATATCGTTGAATCACTCTGGTAAGTCGACATGCTGTCATTAATTTGCTGCAAACGCTTATCAATCGTTGCTTGTATATCGGCTTCATCTGCATCATCGGGCAGTTGATAGCTAATATGATAGCTTGTGCCCATCGTCTCACCACTCAGAGAATTATAGTCTGGTGTTTGCTGGCAGGCACTAATACTTAAAGTGCCGACAAGACCAATGATGCCAAATAGGGCAAGATTCATAGTTTTTTTAGAAGATGAGCTGTATTCGGTATTATTCATAATATTTTCGGTATGGCGCAAAAATGAGTAGGGTGTAAAACAAGCCATGCTTATTTTACACCCCTTGAGCTCAAAAATACCAATGAAGGCACTATTCAATGACAATTCGTTCGGTTGAGCAGCTTATTTTACTTGTGACTCACGGATAAGTTTATAAAGTTTTGGCGGTGATACCCGATTGACTCTTGTTGCCAGTTTTTCTTGTTTGCCACCAACGATGATGTATTCTTTATTATTACCAAGCGCCTTCACGACCTGTTTAGCAAACTCAGTCGCGCTCAGTCCTTTACTGGTCGCCTCATCCATCGTGCCTTGCGCGCTACCATCTCCTGTCAGCGCGTTGATAGAAACGTTGGTTTGGATAAATCCTGGAAATATCGTCGCGACCTCTATGCCTTGGTCATGCAATTCCGCACGCAAACTGTTCGCCCACATATGCAAGGCGGCTTTGGCTGCCCCATAAGCGCCGCGATATTGCGTACCGAGTAAGCCTGCCACACTTGATATCATCACTACCTTGCCGCCACCTTGTACGATCATATCTGGCAATACCAATCTGGTCAGACGGGTTTGCGCAAAGTAATCTATCTCCATAATTTGCCGTTCGACATCTTCACTGGTCTCCATAATAAGCGAGCGTTGACTGACACCAGCATTATTAATCAGCCAGTCGATTTTTCCTGTCTGTGCGATAGCCGCGTCATAAGCTTCTTTCGCTTGCTCGGCATCACTAATATCAAAAGGCACTATGATGTGTTTTTTGCTGTGCTTGCAACTTTTTTTGACCGCTGCTAATTTTGCCTCATCACGACCACTCAAAATAATCCGAGCACCGCGTTTGGCAAAAGCAATGGCTAAGGCTTCGCCAATACCGCTAGAAGCACCGGTTATCCAAATGGTTAATTCTTTCACTTTGGTTTTCATAAGAATCCTTTCTTAAAGCAATAAATAATCAATCATATAGGAGAGGGCAGGTAATCTGCTATTTAGATTTGTAGTCTTATTATTTGAACTTGGCACTTAATCGAGGCCAAAAAAAGAGCCTCAATTGAGACTCTTTTTTTTAGAACTAATTTAATCGTGTTTCTCTAACCAGTCGGCTTAACCACCAAAGTCATCAAGCATGATGTTTTCGTCTTCAACACCAAGGCTATGTAACATGTCGATTACCGCCGCGTTCATCATCGGTGGCCCGCACATGTAGTATTCACAGTCTTCTGGGTTCGGATGGTCTTTTAGATACTCTTCTAGCAAGACATTATGGATAAAGCCAGTATAGCCATCCCAATTGTCTTCAGGAAGTGGATCAGATAGGGCAACATGCCATTCAAAGTTCGCAAACTCTGCTTCTAGTTGATCATAGTCTTCAACATAGAACATCTCACGAATTGAGCGCGCACCGTACCAAAAGCTAATCTTACGATCAGAGTTCAAACGTTTTAGCTGATCAAAGATATGCGAGCGCATTGGTGCCATGCCTGCACCACCACCGACGAAAATCATCTCAGTTTCGGTATCTTTGGCAAAGAACTCACCATAAGGACCTGAAACCGTTACTTTATCGCCAGGCTTTAAGCTAAATGTCCAAGAAGACATCTTACCTGGTGGGATACCGTCAGGACCACGTGGCGGTGGACTAGCGATACGAATGTTAAACTTAATCAGGCCTTTTTCTTCTGGGTAGTTGGCCATTGAGTACGCACGGATAACCGGCTCATCAACTTTTGAGACATAGTTGAAGATGCCGAATTTTTCCCAGTCTTCTCTATATTCTTCAGCCACATCGAAGTCTTTATAATGCACTTCATGCGGTGGCGCTTCTAGCTGTACATAACCACCAGCGCGGAAGTTAACTTCTTCGCCTTCTGGAATTTTTAGTACCAGCTCTTTAATAAAGGTAGCAACGTTATCGTTAGAGACAACCTCGCATTCCCATTTTTGCACATCAAAAAACTCAGGGTCAATCTCAATTTTCATGTCTTGCTTGACGGCTACCTGACAGGCTAAGCGCATGTGATTGCGGATTTCGCCTTGAGTAAAATAGCCTTCTTCAGTCGGCAAGATAGAACCGCCGCCTTCAATAACGCGGCAACGACACTGCGCACAAGTACCACCGCCACCACAGGCTGAAGATAAGAAAATACCTTCGCTCGCCAGTGTTTGCAGCAGTTTACCACCTGCGGGTGTCACGACGTCATTATCGGGATTATCATTGATATGGATGGTAACATCGCCTGAACTGACCAGTCTTGAGCGCGCCGCCAAAATAATGGCGACAAGGCCCATGATGATCAAGGTAAACATAGCAACGCCACCAATCGCCGTAGCGTAATCCATGGTAGGTATCCTTAATCTATGGAGTAGGGGTGCGAAAAGACGTCATTGCGTTTTTCCTGAACCCCTACCGAATAAATGAATTAAATAGGTCAAATCGCTAAATAGGCTTTTAAGCTTAGCGGTCTAGATTGACATACCGCCGAAAGACATAAAGCCAAGTGACATCAGACCAACTGTGATAAAGGTAATACCAAGACCACGTAGCGGTGCTGGAATGTCTGAGTATTTTAGCTTTTCACGGATACCGGCCAATGCGGTAATCGCCAATGCCCAACCGAAACCTGCGCCTACGCCATATACCATCGATTCGCCAAAGTTGTAGTCACGCTCCACCATAAATAGTACACCACCTAAGATGGCACAGTTGACAGTGATGAGCGGTAAGAATACCCCAAGGGCGTTATACAGACTCGGAACGAACTTATCCAAGAACATCTCTAGAATCTGTACGGTCGCAGCAATTAGACCAATATAACTGAGCAAGCCCAAAAAGCTTAAGTCAATATCTGGAAAACCTGCCCATGCCAGCGCACCGTCTTTTAGGATGAACTGAAATAGTAAGTTGTTTAATGGCACAGTGATGGCCATTACGACGACAACTGCAACACCTAAGCCGATAGCAGTTGAAACCTTCTTTGATACTGCCAAGAAAGTACACATACCTAAGAAGTAGGCAAGCGCCATATTCTCAATAAAGACTGAGGTTATAAATAAACTAACATAATGTCCCATTAGTGACCGCCTCCGTGTGCCATGCCTTTAGACTGCGGCTTCATTACAAACTCGGCTTCTTCAACCTGCTCTGGTTTCCAAATACGAACAATGGCAATGAATAATCCAATGATAAAGAATGCTGACGGTGGCAACAGTAATAGACCGTTTGGAATATACCAACCGCCATCAGTGACAGGCTGTAGGATAGTGATACCAAACCATGTACCTGAGCCAAGTAGCTCACGGATAGTCGCGACAAACAACAGTACCGCAGAGTAACCAAGACCATTACCAATACCGTCTAAAAAGCTGGGTACGGGTGGATTGCTCATCGCAAATGCTTCGGCACGACCCATCACGATACAGTTGGTGATAATCAAACCAACGAAGACTGATAGACCCTTACTGACATCATAAGCGACGGCTTTTAGCACCTGATCGACCAAGATAACCAGTGAGGCAATGATGGTCATCTGTACAATAATACGAATACTTGATGGGATTTGCTTACGAATAATAGAGATAAAGAAGCTCGAAAACGCCGTTACCAGTGTCAACGCCACACACATCACCAACGCATTGGCCATGCTGGTCGTCACCGCCAATGCCGAACAGATACCTAAGATCTGTAGAGCAATGGGGTTATTATCAAAGATAGGCGAGGTTAAAATACTTTTAGTGTCAGCCATGTTATGCCTCCTTGCCGTTTGCTACTGGTAGGGTCGCTGCCAGTTCGGTTGTCGGTTGAGCGCTCTTATTGTCTGGTTGTATCGACTGGCTCGCTTGGGCATCAACGCTATCAAGCGTTTTACCGTTCTGTTTACGTAGCAAATCTAGGTAAGGCTTATAACCTTGCTCACCCAACCAAAACTGAATCATGTTGCTCACACCGCGACTGGTTAACGTCGCACCGCTGATACCATCAACCCAGTTATCTTTTGGATTGCCCGCTTTGGTCACGCCAGTTGCCACGTCACCGTTTTCGTCATATGAGTGGATACCAGTCCACATCGCGCGCCATTTCGGCTCTTCGATGCGAGCGCCAAGACCTGGGGTTTCTTTATGCTCATAAAAGCTGATACCTTTGATGGTATTCATGTCACTTTCGAGCGTTAAGAAACCATAAATCGTACCCCATAGGCCATAGCCTTGAATCGGCAGTACAACCATCTCAGGCTTACCCGCGTCATCGTTTTTGACATAGACTTTGGCGTATTTAGGTTTACGACCAATACTGGCTGGATCGTTATCACCTAGGTCATCGCTTAGTGCTTTGTTTTTGGTGGCTTGGCTGGCGTCATAAGCGTTACGATCAGGGATGCCTGCCGCTTTTAGTGCGGCGTCATCTACATAATTGCCTTTATTCAAATCAATGATTTTTACTTCAAAATCTTTGAATCGCTCAGCAACGTCGTCAGCAGTATCAGATTCAGCATCGTACATATCGGCTGCGACTAAAATGTTTTTGTTGCGGTCTAAGCGCGCATTTTCGACTTGCGCTGGTTTTAGACCCACCGCGACTGCTGAGACCAATACGGAACACACCAAACATAGCGTCAACGCTACGCTGATGGTTTTCGCGTTGTTACTTTTGGGCTTGGACATAGCGAACCCTCCGAGCGGTTTGGCGTTTGATGTTTGCTTGAGTCACAAAATAATCAAACAATGGAGCAAATAAGTTGGCAAATAGAATGGCCAGCATGATGCCTTCTGGGAAAGCTGGGTTGATGACACGAATCAATACCGTCATAAAACCAATCAAAATACCATAAGCCCAGCGGCCTTTATTAGTATGTGCAGCTGAGACAGGATCGGTCGCCATAAAGACTGCACCGAATGCAAAGCCACCAATGACTAGATGCCAGTAAAAAGGCAAGCTCATCATCATATTGTCTTTAGAGCCAATCATATTGAATACAAGAGACGTAGCAATCAAACCGACCACACAACCTGCCATGATGCGCCATGAGGCAATACGCGTCCATAGTAGAACTGCTGCACCCATTAATATTGCTAAAGTCGATACTTCACCGATACTGCCTTGCATGTTCCCTAAGAACGCATCACTCCAAGTGATTGCATTACCATAGACATCGACGAAATCCTGAGGTACTACACCAAGTGCCGCTAGGCCAAGTGGTGTCGCTCCTGAGAAGCCATCAACCGCTGTCCATACTGAGTCGCCTGACATGTAAGCAGGATACGCAAAGTATAGGAACGCACGACCCGATAGGGCAGGGTTCAAGAAGTTTTTGCCCGTACCACCAAAGACTTCTTTTGCGACTACCACACCAAAGATAATACCTAGGGCTACTTGCCATAAAGGAATATCTGGTGGTAGACATAGTGCAAATAGTACCGAGGTCACAAAGAAGCCTTCATTGACTTCATGGCCACGTACTACGGCAAAGATAATCTCACAGAGAATACCAACACCAAAGGTCACAAGGTAGATTGGCAAAAACTGCATCGCGCCATAGACAAAACTTGCCCAGATACTGTCTGGGTTATAGCCTGCCATGCTGGTAATGATGGTACGCCAGCCTTCAGGTTGTAAGCCAAGCTGAGTGATAGCAGTTAGTGCTTGATGACCGATGTTGTACATACCCCAAAACATTGCTGGGAACGTACATAGCCATACGGTAATCATAATGCGTTTTAGATCAATACCGTCACGCACGTGTGAGGACGCGTATGCCGTTGAGCTTGGTTGACGCAAAAAAGTATCAAACATCTCAAAGATGGCATAGTATTTTTCATGTTTGCCACCTTTGGTGAAAGACGGCTCCATACGATCGAACATATTGTGTAAAAATTTCATCGTGGTTAGCCCTCCAGTTCAATGCGCGTCAAGTTATCACGCAAAATATCACCGAATTCATATTTGCCAGGAGAAACGAAGGTGCATAATGCTAAATCTTCTTCGTCCAATTCAAGTACGCCCAAGTCTACTGCCGTGATAATGTCTTCAACGATTAACGCGCGCAATAGTTGCGTTGGCAGATAGTCTTGTGGCATGACCTCTTCGTAAACCCCGATAGGCACCATCGCTCGCGGTGAGCCGTTACTCGTGGTGGTAAAGTTATACTTTTTGCCACCAAAAAACTGCGAAATATAGATAGGCAGTTTTGAGAAACGGTTTGCACCTGGACTAAAGAAGTGAAACGCTGGACGCTCATGACCTTCAGGTAAAACGCTGATCTGGTCATGGAAACGACCAACATAGGCACTATTCGAGAATGACTGGCGACCCGACAGCACTGAACCTGAAATAATACGGTTCTCGCCATCGATCAGCTGACCTTTCGTCAAGGCTGTGATATCAGCACCACGTTCAGTTGCGATTAGGTGCGGATTTTTGACCGCAGGGCCTGCTAAGCTAAGCATACGACGTGTATATAAGCGACCGGTGGTAAATAATTTACCAATCGCAATCACGTCTTGATAGCCAATCGTCCAGACGCTCACGCCGCGCATGATTGGATGCAAGAAGTGAATGTGTGTGCCAGCCAGACCTGCTGGATGTTTGCCAGCAAAGCTATGATACTCAGTGACATTATTAGCCGCGGTTTTCGCAACTGGCGTCAACTGGGCATCACCATGATGGCAGACAAAGGTCTTTGGGCTGAGCGTCGATAGTACCGCAAGTCCGTCATTGAATGCTTGCAGTTGCTCATTAATCAGCAGCATCGGGTCAAACGCTAATGGATTGGTATCCATCGCGGTGACAAAGATGGCATGCGGACGAGCACCGATTTCGGGAGCGCGGCTATAGGGACGCGTACGAAACGCCGTCCATTCGCCAGAGGCGAGCAGTTGGGTTTCAACGGTTTCTGAGTCTAGGTCAGCCAGTTGCTGGGAGTCATAGCGCTGAAAGTCTATTTCCTCACCATTGGGATCGACCGCAATGACAAGACTCTCGAACACACGACGCTCACCGCGTTTGATCGCGATAACTTTACCCGCAGCAGGTGCCGTATAGATAACGCCAACCCGTTTTTTATCTTCAAAAACGGGCTGACCTTTTGCTACGGTGTCACCTTCTTTGACATTCATTGTGGGCTTCATACCCACATAATCATAGCCAACGAGTGCCACATGGGCAGGTCTGTGCTCAGATATCTCGCGGGAGGGTTCACCAGTGATGGGCAAATCCAAACCTTTTTTGATGGTAATCATAAGCGAAAACTTAGTCCATAGTCTAAAACGATACCAGACGTCCTGTTTGGTATATCGGTAGCATGAACATCTGCGTCATTTAATAAAGCCCTCATGTATCTCTTCCCATAGCAAGGCGAAGAAAAAGTGCTCAAATATAACGCTGGATCATAACTACTAGTAAGAGTATTAACGCTGACCTTAGACTCCTTAACAACACGTTAATGTCTTATTCGAATTACCAAAGTGGCGACTGGCTACCAAGGTGTATGGCAAAATCATCCAATCAAAGTCTATTGTCAAAGCTGGTTGCTAAAAGTAATTGCTTTAAAAAAGACAGTTTTGCCATACGATTTATTAAAATCTTAAAATTTGTACATCCAGAGTGATGGGCTTAGAAACAAGAGTGAATCAAATAAATAACCGATGAATGCAAAGTATCATTCAAGCGAGATAGTCATTTAGAGCGTAATGGCGCAGATCAACCTATCGCAGATTGCCTGTTTAGAGTTCTAATATCATCCGTTCAACAATATATCAGCCAATTATCTACAAACACAATTGGCTGTTGCTCGATTCATCCTGACCGCCATGCAGCATTGGCTCACTTATGAGTGAATAAAAATGCACAGTACATGGTTACTATCACTTAGAAACAAATACAAATTTACCTAGGATTATACGCTAAATTGACCTAAAATTGCCAGTTAGTAATTGAATTTACCTAATGTTGCTAGTACCTTCGAGTGCTCAAACTTATGGTTATGGTTATCGATATTTTTATTTATTCATACTACACGATCATAAAGTTTTTGAGATAATCGTGAGTCGATTTTGAGAGCCAATTTCTATCAGATCATTTGTTGAATGAGGCTTGCTTATCACTGTTTAACTGATTTATTGTTTTACTTTGCCGTTTATTCTTATTTTTTAATATTACGTTTTATAAGGAATGCTATATGTGTGCTGTCCCTGTCATTATCCCCGCTATTGATTTAAAAGATGGTAAATGTGTGCGCTTAAAACAAGGCCGTATGGAAGATGATACGGTGTTTTCAGATGACCCTGTCGCTGTAGCAGCACGTTGGGTAAATGAGGGCGCGCGCCGTTTACATCTGGTCGATTTGAACGGCGCATTTGATGGGGTGCCAGTACATAAGCAAGTCGTCAACGACATCGCCAAAGCTTTTCCGCAGCTGCCTATTCAATTGGGTGGCGGTGTGCGCAATATGAATACCATTGAGCAATATATTACCGCAGGGCTGACATACATTATCATCGGTACAAAGGCCGTTGAAGATCCTAATTTTGTCGCTGAAGCTTGCCGCGAGTTCGGTGGTCATATTATCGTCGGTATCGATGCCAAAGACGGTATGGTTGCTACCCATGGTTGGGCAAATGTCACAGATACCAAGGCAACTGAGCTCGCCAAGCGTTTTGCTGATGTGGGTGTTTCCTCTATCGTTTATACTGATATTGCCCGCGATGGTATGATGCAAGGCGTCAACGTCGAGCAGACTGTCAACCTAGCACGTGAAGGCGGCCTACCAGTGATTGCATCAGGCGGCGTGACTAACATGAAAGATATTGAGCTATTAAAGCCTTATGGCGATTGTATCGAAGGCATCATCACTGGCCGTGCTATATATGAAGGTACGCTAAGCTTAACTGAGGCGCAGATTTATCTAGATCGTAAATAAGCAGTAAAAGCTTATTTATAACAATCAGTCATAAAAATGAGCAATAAAACTCAGTAACGACAGCAAAGGATGCTTATGGCCGCTTATCTTGACCGCCTAATGACACGCAAGTTTTTAACGGTATGGGGTCAGCTGCTGTTAATACTAAGCCTCGTTTTTACTTTACCCGCTTATGCTGCTGGTGAAGATATAGCCAGTGTCACGACGGCCTTGGGTATAGAGAGTACGCTAGAAGAAGTGCCTAATCCTGTTGCCACAGAAGGCGAGACCTCTGTAGAAGCCGATTCACAAAGTTTGCCACCTCCTGCCGATCCACCCGTGATTAGTGGCGAGAGTACCAACAATGCTCAAATCGAAACCACACCTACCCCTCTAAAAGACAATGACATTCGTCAACGTATCAACGGTATTTTTTCTGAAATAGAAGGGCTGCAGGCGGTCAGTGTCAGCGTTACTCAAGGCGTTGTGACGTTAGCAGGAGAAACTCCCAACGAAAAAAAGGCACAACAAGCCATTAATTTGACCAATCGTTTGACGGATGTAGTCACCGTCGAGGACAATATCAATCGAACGCTGGATATTCAGGATAATGTCACGACGGTCTACCAAGGTCTTAGAACGCAAGTTAAAAACCTAGTCAAAGCCGTGCCCTTACTGTTGGTTGGCATTGTTATCTTTGGATTGGTCACATGGTTTGGTAGTTGGTTCTCCAATCGAAAAAAAATGTGGCAACGGCTCACGCCCAATCCTTTCGTTGCTGAGCTGTTGGCACAAACCGTCAAAGTAATCTTTATCATTTTTGGTTTAATTTTGGCGCTGAGTTTGATAGGGGCAGAGACGATATTAGGCACGCTACTTGGCGGTGCTGGAGTCATCGGTATCGCGGTTGGTTTTGCGGTCAAAGATACCATTGAAAACTACATCGCCTCTTTGATGCTGAGTATTCGTCAGCCGTTTCGCGCTCGTGATCAGATTGTCATCAACGGGCAAGAAGGCATTGTGGTGCGTTTGACCTCACGTGCGACGATTTTAATGACGTTAGATGGCAATCAGCTACGTATCCCAAATGCCGAAGTCTTTAAAGGCACTATTCTAAATTACACCAAAAACCCTGAACGGCGCTTTACCTTTGAGTTGGGTGTCGATGCCAATGACGACCCGCTTGCGGCCATTAAAGTTGGTATCGATGCGATATGTCAGCTGGATTTTGTCTTAGATGAACCCAAAGCCATTGCGGTCATTACCAATGTTGGTGACTCCAATATTATTCTAGAGTTTCAGATCTGGGTGGATCAATCAGAAACCGATTTTGCCAAGGCACGTAGTATTGCTATACGCGAAACCAAGCACGCCTTAGAAAACGAAGGATTTAGTCTCCCTGAACCCATCTATCGTCTACGCTTTAATGATGAGTTAGAAAAAGCCTTGGAACATCTGCAAGGCAATAACCGCTCTAACCAAGCTAATGGGACTAATGCTGATATGACAATTACACCGACGACACCAGAATCTATAGATATCAATAAAGTCGATAATAGCAGTGCTGATGACAAAGACAAAAAACAAGCCAAAGCCCGCGCTAAATATATCCTACAAGGACGTAATGCTGAAGAGGTGTTGAGCGCCCGTCCTGACGAAAAGTTAATGGAAAAAGTCGAACAAGAAATTGCTGAAAGTTCAGATGAGACCGATTTGTTGAGTAATAATAGTCCGCAAGAGTAAATATCTAAGCAACCTCAAAACTAGGCATAAAAAATGCAGTGAAACGTATAAGACAGTTATCATATAAAATATACGAGACATTTTTATGCAAATGAAGCATCTGATTATATTCGCCCTAGCTGGTATTGTTCTCTTAATTGGTTTCAATATGTTTAACAGCAATCGCCATGAGAGTCGGATAGCGGCGGCGACCAGTAGCACCACCACTACCACATCACCGGCTACTGCTATCAGCTCTGAAGATACCGTGAACACCAACACCGATATCGCAAGCCAGCCTCTTGGGCAGCAGCCTAAAGCCATTCTTGATAATGCCACTGCCCAAATAGAGCAAGCAGAGCAGGTCAATCAAGAGCGCGTAGAGCAGATGAGCGACGCGCAGTAGTTGACCAGTTATCACTTATTCATCGCGCACAAAAAAAAGGCTAAAGATAAACTTTAGCCTTTTTTATTACGTTCAGTTTTTATTGAGAGTTAGGTTTTTTGGCTTGCGCCTTTATTGTTTCGGCTACTGCTTTTTCTAGCGGGGCTCTTCTTTGGCTGATCTTTTTTCGTTTGATTCATCTCGCTAGATTGCAGCTTCGCTTTAAGATCAAAGTCGATTTGTAGCAGATCCATATTGACCCCAGCTACTTTTACTTTGACCAAATCGCCCAAGCCAAATAACGTACCTTTATCTTTACCAATGAGTTGCTGTTGTTGCTCATCATAGACAAAGAAGTCATCGCCGACATTAGAGATATGAACCAAGCCGTCGATATATAGGTCAGTTAAGGTCACAAATAAACCGAAGCTAGTAACCGTCGTTACCACACCGTCGAACTCTTCACCGACGTGATCTTTCATATAGTGACACTTGAGCCAAGACTCTACGTAGCGCGATGCTTTTTCAGCACGGCGTTCAGTATCTGAAGTCTGTGTGCCAGCACCTTCTAAAGAGAAGTCCATCACTGGCTGCTGACTTTTAGTTACTTTTGCTTTAATCGCGCGATGCAGCATGAGGTCAGGATAACGGCGAATCGGCGAGGTAAAGTGGCTATACTCGTCATAAGCCAAACCAAAGTGACCAATATTGTCAGGCGAATAATTCGCTTGCATCATTGAGCGCAATAGCATGCTATGGATACTAATCGCATCGGGTCTCTCTTTGGTGGCTTCGATAATCCGCTGGTAATCCGCTTGCGTTGGGTTTTCTTCTGGGAAGCTTAAACCAAAGTTTTTCGCATATTCATGGACACGTAACGATTTTTCGCCATCAGGTTTATCATGGTTACGATATAAGACCGGTAGCTCATTTTTTAGCGCAAAATTGGCAGCACAGGTATTGGCGAGCAGCATACACTCTTCAATAAGCTTATGTGCATCACCACGAGTACGCGGCAAGATGGCTGCGATACCACCTTTTTCATTGAACTTGATATAAGTTTCAACCGTTTCAAACTCCATTGCATGACGCTCTTCACGCTTTTGCAGTAGTAGCTCATACAATTGATGCAGGGTATCGACAGATTTTTTGACTGCTTTATTGCCTGTTAATGAATCAGGGATACTAGGATCTTTTGGATTCTCAAGATAGGCATTCACTTGGTTATAAGTCAAGCGTGCTTGTGAATGAATCACTCCAGGATAAAAATCATAACCGGTGACCTTGCCTGCACGAGATATCTTGATATCAGCAACCATACACAAACGATCAAGGTCTGGGTTCAATGAGCATAGACCGTTAGACAATACTTCAGGAAGCATCGGGATCACACGATGTGGGAAATATACTGACGTCCCACGCTCGTAAGCATCTTGATCAAGCGGCGAGTTTGGGGTGACGTAATGACTCACATCAGCAATCGCTACCAAGACACGGTAGTTACCACCAGAGCGCTTTTCAGCGAATACCGCATCATCAAAGTCACGCGCATCTTCACCATCGATGGTAATGAGAGGTAAATCACGCAAGTCTGTACGACCTTTTATATCTTTTTCAGTCGGCTCTTTATAGTCGTTGGCCTGTTTAAGCGTCGCTTCACTAAAATCAGACGGAATGTCGTAGTTGAGCAGGGTAGTCTCGATGATTAATTCACGATCGTTATCATCAGATAAGACTTCAGTGATTTTACCTGTAGCAAACTCATGCTGATTTGGCCAGTCGATAATATCTACTTTGACTGGTGCGCCTTGCTTAACTTCGAGAGCTTGCACATTTTCTTCAGTCACTGTAATCGGCTGATGGTTATTGGGACTGCCAAGCTCGACACAGTAGCCATCTTCATCACGCGCAAGCGTACCGATGAAATTATTTTGACGACGTTCGACGACATCGACGATACGCCCTTCGGTACGACCACGGTTATCTGTTGAGGTACCAACCGCTTCAACGGTATCGCCATTAAAGACCCAGCGCATTTGTTTTTCATGCAAGAATAGGTCAGGCATGTCGCTTAGTAACACGAAACCAAAACCTTTTGGATGCGCAGATACTGTACCCGTTACGATATCTTGCTTGGTCACTGTGCGGTAGCGATAAGGACGACCTTCGCGGTTTACTTGTCCATCGCGTGCCATTGCTTTGAGGCGATTGCCTAAAGCGTCAAACTGATCAGGATCATCAATATTAAAGGCTTTTGCCAATTGTTGATGCGTGACTTCGCCATGCTCATTAATCGTGCCGAGTATCAGCTCACGACTAGGAATGGGATTGTCATATTTTTTTGCCTCACTTGAGGCGTTTGGATCGTTCCAACTCATAAATTACCGTATCTATTTTTAAAATTATTAATAATGGCTATCTTAACACGAACGACATGGCAATATCTTGCGTCAATTGTCTTAAGTGTATTCGGTAGCAGGAAGTTGTCATCTTTAATCGGCAACAACTATCAAAAAATCAAATGTCGATATCGACTGTACTTGATTTATTGGTTATCTTATTACTGTCTATCTCTTTCGATACTTCTAATACTGTCGTTTGATTAGACTTATCCAAATATTTTTGTGCTTTATCGACTTCAGTGGTCAAGGTATTGACCGTCTGCTTCATATTTTCTAGCGCTTCAATTTTGTAATTACTGATCATATCCATCGTATCATAGACATTATTAAAGGCATTTTGTAGTTTATCAAGCTCAATAGTGCTACTGGTTGCTTGCTCATGAATTTCACCAGACTGGCGTTTGAGCATGGCTGAGGTTGACTCAATTAAACTGCTTGTTGTTTTGTTTAAAGCAGTAATTTGATCAAGTACTAGTTTCTGATTGGTCATCGCTTGTGCAACGACGACGGCCGTCCGTAGCGCAGATACGGTGGTTGTGGTTGCTCGATCTACGCCTTTAATCAACTCTAGATTGTTTCTACGAATGGTATCAAGCGCCAGATAGCCTTGGACATTAACCGCCAACTGGGTTAAAAAGTCCGTATTTTTTTGACGTACATAAAACAGCATCTCTTCTTTAATAATACGAGCTTTTTCAGGATCAGTTGCTTCGATTGCATAGACTTTTTGCTCTAGTTGCTCATCGATTTTTTTGCCGACGTAGACATACTGGCGAATAGATTGCATCAGCTCCCACATATTGATTTTTTCTTGCTCAATCATTGCATTGTCTTTAAGCAGTTCATCTTTACCATTATATAGACTGGTGACCACCGCGTTAATATGTGATTGTGCTGATTCATATTGGCGGAAGTAATCTTGTACTTTATTGCCAAATGGAATGAGACCAAACAGCTTGCGCGAGCTGGTCAGCTCTTTTTTGCTCGGATCCAAATCTTCGACAATACCGCGTAACTCAGTCAATGATTTTGCAATAGGGGAGTTATCGAACAAGCTGTCATTGAGGCTTTTCGCAGGCAACGCTAACATACGATTGGATATTTGTGCTGATTCGCGGATTTCTTTATTGCCCAAATTATGAATAGATTGCACGTTTTGTTGAAACTCAGCGCTACGTACAGAGTTATTCAGTACATGATCGACGAACGCATCGACCTTGGCATCAAGTTCTGGGATTTGGTTTTCATCCAACTTGACCATCTGATCAGCTTCACTTTTTTGTATTTCTTTGACCGGTTCAGGTGGTGTTAGAGAGATACTTGGCGTAGAGGCGTTTTCGGGTGGGGTCAATTCTTGCATGAAGTTTCCTATAATATCTGAGAGAGGCAGTGTTTTTGGCCAATAACGTCAATAGTCGTGGTACACGGTATCTTTATACATTTAATAATTTTTATTTGCACAGGGTTTTTTGCATAGGAAGAAATGGATATACAACAGACCTTTAGACTACCTTAGACCTTTAGACTACCTTGTAATTAAAAGACTGAGAAGACAGATTTTGTAAATCACGGTCAGTTTAATATATCTATGGAACCGTCTATGACACTATTATTTGTAAGGTTAAATAGTAAAAAACCACCAATATCCCGCAGCATATTGATGGTTAAGATTATAAATATCTACGTCGACTTACAACTATGTCAACTCACAGCCACCACTAACAGTCATCTAACGAATAGATTACTTTTTCTTAGTTGGTCCAAGCAGCATACCCATTTGACGACCTTCCATCTTAGGGTACTGCTCGACGTTTGAGATATCAGCGGTATCTTCAATGATACGATCAAGTTGTTTGCGACCAATATCTTGGTGCGCCATTTCACGTCCGCGGAAACGGATGCTAATTTTAACTTTGTCTTGATCTTCCAAGAAGCTAACGATTTTTCTCAGTTTTACCTGATAATCGGCTTCTTCGGTACTTGGACGTAGCTTCATCTCTTTGAGCTGAGTCTGCTTTTGGTTTTTCTTAGCTTCTTTTGCCTTTTGCTTTTGATCATAGAGGAAATGCTTATAATCCATGATTTTACATACTGGCGGCTTAGCTTCAGGAACCAATTCAACCAAATCTAGACTGTCTTCACGTGCCGCTTTCATCGCGGTGTCGATATCGACCACGCCCATTTGTTCACCGTCTTCTTTGACCAGACGGACTTCTTTGGCACTGATATCTTCGTTGATGTTCAAACGGTTGGACTGTTTAATAGGTATTACTCCTCATCTGTTTTTGGGTTCTGTCGGCCTTTCTCAGCGACAGCTGTCTGTACTAATGCAATAAATTCAGGAACGCTCATCACGCCAAGGTTTTCACCTTCGCGAGTACGGACATTAACACTGCCCGATTCGACTTCTTTATCCCCTAATACTAGCATATAGGGAATACGTTCTAATGTTTTCTCTCGTATCTTAAATCCAATCTTTTCGTTACGCAAGTCACTAATAGCGCGCAAACCTGCATTTTTTAGTTCACTGACCACGTTTTCACAAGCTTCGCCTTGTTTATCGGTTATATTCATGACGACTACTTGCTGTGGTGCCAACCATACTGGCATCCAACCCGCATAGTTTTCAATCAAGATACCGATAAAACGCTCGAACGAACCCAAGATTGCACGGTGTAGCATAATAGGTACTTCGCGCTCATTTTGCTCGTTAACAAATTCCGCATCGAGACGCTCTGGCATATTCGGATCAACCTGAATGGTACCGCACTGCCACACGCGACCTAACGAGTCTTTTAGACTGAATTCAATCTTCGGACCATAAAACGCACCTTCACCTGGCAGATAATCCCAATCAAGCCCTGAATTATCAAGTGCATCGGCCAAAGCTTTTTCTGCAAAGTCCCAAGACTCATCGCTACCGACGCGTTTTTCAGGACGTGTCGAGAGTTTCATAATAATGTTATCGAAGCCGAAATCTTCATAGACTGCAAGCGTTAGCTTAATGAAATCAGCGACTTCTTGCTGAATCTGCGCTTGCGTACAGAAGATATGCGCGTCATCTTGAGTAAAGCCACGAACACGCATCAAACCATGCAATGAGCCTGAAGGCTCGTTGCGGTGACATGAGCCAAACTCTGCCATACGTAAAGGCAAGTCACGGTAAGATTTGAGACCCTGATTAAAGACTTGTACGTGGCAAGGGCAGTTCATCGGTTTTACCGCATAATCACGGTTTTCACTTGAGGTTGTAAACATATTGGTTGCATAGTTGCCCCAATGTCCAGAACGCTCCCACAAGCTACGATCAACAATTTGTGGCGTTTTGATTTCTTCGTAGCCATTATCGTATTGTACTTTGCGCATATATTGCTCAAGTACTTGATAGATCGTCCAGCCATTGGCATGCCAGAACACCATGCCGGGTGCTTGCTCTTGCATATGAAACAAATTAAGCGCTTTACCAATCTTACGATGGTCACGTTTTTCAGCTTCTTCAATACGCTGGATATACGCTTTTAGATCTTTCTTATCCGCCCATGCTGTACCATAGATACGTTGCAGCTGCTCATTCTTAGCATCACCGCGCCAATAAGCACCAGACATTTTCGTCAATTTAAATACTTTTAGGAATCGTGTGTTTGGCACGTGAGGGCCACGGCACATATCGACGTATTCTTGATGATGATATAGACCGAAAGCTTCTTCACCGGGCATATCATTAATCAGCTTGAGCTTATAATCTTCGCCGCGCTCTTCAAAAATCTCAATCACTTCAGCACGTGGCGTTATCTTCTTTATGACGTCATAGTCCTGCTTTATCAACTGCACCATACGTTTTTCTATGGCTTCCATATTCTCAGGTGTGAATGGCGTCTCACTATAGATGTCATAATAAAAGCCGTCTTCGATTACTGGACCGATGACCATTTTTACATCAGGATAGAGCTGCTTGACTGCGTGCCCTAATAGATGGGCCGCCGAGTGACGAATGATATCGACACCATCAGCATCTTTCGGGGTAACGATTTCCACCTTGGCATCACGGGTAATTGGATCAGAGGCATCAACCAACTGACCATCTACACGTCCCGCAACCGTCGCTTTGGCAAGTCCTGCACCAATACTTTGCGCCACTTCCATGACAGTCGTGTTGCCTTCAAACTGTTTTACGCTACCATCGGGTAAAGTAATCGCTACCATAATCTATTCACCTTTTTGCGTCCGTTGGCAGTGATGATTGCAACAATCAATCATGTAACCGTAAGACTGCGTCAATTATATCCAACCACTGTGATATGTTGTAAGAGATAGGCATTACTTAAAAGCGCAGACATATAATCGCGTCACGATAATAGAAAACAAGCTGCCTTCTATATTAAGGTTAAGCAGAACTGCTCTTAAGCAATGTTATAAAAGCGGCTATTATAGCAAAAACCGTCTATAAACACTAGATAGCAAGGGATTAGGTCAGCTTCTATATATAGGTGCGCTGTGATCAATATCAAGAGTGATGAATATAGGGGTGATCCGTAGCTACAGATGAACTGTATATTTCATAGCGTAATAAAATGATTCACAGTTTTTGAGGGGCAGACTGAGCTTATTTATAAGTAGGCTTAGCTTATCTATAATAGACAGGAGCTAAACGCCAAAGACTATGTTTAGAATCTAACTTCAACTTTTAATAATTTTTAGCTAAATAATTGAAATATATAAAGTATTATAGGTATCGCAAAATTAATTTAAAAACCTTCAGTAAAATGGTTGACACAGAATTTAAAGCGTCTATAATACGCCCTCATCAAGACGAGCTGGAAGTAACTAGTGTGTAA